>JBGTGO010000031.1:0-106329 GCA_041746675.1 Pyrinomonadaceae bacterium
AAACAGTTCGACGAGTTCAACGCCGAGTTTTTCATAAACGGGAATTCCCGTCACACCGCCCATTCCGTTTCCGCTGTCAACGACCGCTTTTAATTTTCGCGTGCCGAAATCTATTCGTTCGAGAATGTCTTTTTCATATTCTGCAAGCGTGTTTATCGTTTCGCTTGTTCCGCTTCCATTCGCAAATTCATTTGAGAAGGCAATGTCTTTGATCTCTTGAATTTGTGAGCCGAAAAGCGTCTGTTTGCCGAGGCAAATTTTGAAACCATTGTAGTTAGAAGGATTGTGTGAACCCGTAATCATTACGCCGCCGTCAACTTCTAAAGTGAAAACCGCGTGATATAAAACGGGCGTTGGAACTTGTCCGATGAGAACGACATCGCAACCGGCTTCATTAAAACCTGTGGTCAAAATTTCTGCAAATTGTGGTGAAGATTCGCGTGCGTCGTAACCGATAGCGATGCGTTTTGCACCGTTTTGATTGAAGAATGTGCCGACGGCTCTGGAAATTGTCGTAACCGTTTCCGCATTTAAATCGTCGCCGACAATTCCGCGAATGTCGTATTCTCTGAAAATATTTTTGTTCATTGGAAAGTAGTTTCCCGTAAAGTCGCAAAGGACGCAAAAGTAAAATTCAAAAATCTATCAGTTAGTTCGAAATGTGGAAGATTTCTCATTCTGAATAGATTATAGCTGATAGCTGAGAAATTGCAGATTCCAAGTTAAATTAAGGAATTAAGATATTTTATGAAATTCTAAGAAGTGTCTGACTAAAACTTCGGGAACTTCAAAATGCGGGAAGTGTCCGATGCCTTCGAGTTCGATAATGTCGGTTTGCCCGGGGAAAACTTCGCGGAATCGTTTAACTAAATGTCTGCCCGAAACCTTGTCTTCCAAGCCGTTGATAAAGCGAAAAGGCTGCGTTAAATTTTCCAACGCACCGACCCAACGCTCTCGACACTTTTCGCGTTCGGTCATATATTGAATCAGTTTATGCGAGATTTTGCGTCCGCCGTTGTATTCAAAAACTTCCATAAAATCATTTAATTCGTCATCCGTCGGCTGTGTGTTTCTGCCGAAGATTGACGCTAAAGATTGCCGGAATTTCGATGCGGGAATCAGTCTGCCGAAAATTGCACCGATTGGCGAAATCAGAATTTTCTGAGCGAGAATCGGTTTGTGCGTTTCGGGAAACAACGCTCCGTTCATAAAAACAATCGTTTCGATCCCGAAGTTCAGACGGTTTTCGCGGTCGCGGGCAAGCAATTCCTGCGTAATCGTATTGCCGTAATCGTGAGCAAGAATGTGCAGCTTTTTTATTTTCAAATGTTCGACTAAACCTTGCAGAATATCAACTTGGGCAAACGTCGTGTAATTAAAACTTTTTGGTTTATCGGAAAATCCGTAACCGATCAGATCGAAGGCGACAAGCGAAAAATGTTCTGATAACTCATTCCAAATTTTATGATAATCGTGAGAAGATGTCGGAAAACCGTGCAGACACAGCAACGTCGGTTTTGCCTTGTTCTCTGTGCGGTAGAAAATTTTGTTTCCTTCGTAATCAAAATATTTTCCGCTATTTTGCCATTTTTGAATATTCATAATTCCGGATGTTTTCGGATCAAATAAAATTCCACCTTTCATTTTCCATTTTGCACTAAAGAATGGTTTTCGTATATTTCAACAAAATGTTAGAATCTTTTCACTGATACAGATTAAAACACAAAGAGGAGCAAAAAGTTATGCGTTGGAGAGGACAAGAGGGAAGTTCGAATATAGAAGACAGACGCGGTGTGAGCGGCAAGGGAATCGCACTCGGCGGCGGCGGAATCGGAGTTTTGGTTTTGGTCGTCGTCGTCATGCTGTGCGGCGGCGATCCTCAGACGCTGCTTGATAATCTGCCATCAACAACGACGCAGCAACAACCGCAGACGCAGACAAATCCGAATGCTCCGGATGATGATAATAAAAAATTCGCAGCGTTTGTCTTAAAAAGCACAGAAGATGTCTGGTCAGACGTTTTCAGAAAAAGCGGGTTAACTTACAGTGAACCGAAACTCGTTTTGTTCACGAATCAGGTTTCATCCGCGTGCGGTTTGGCGGAATCGGCGATGGGACCATTTTATTGTCCGGGTGATAATAAACTTTATCTCGATTTTGCATTTTTCGATGAACTAAAACGTGAATTCAACGCTCCCGGCGATTCCGCACAAGCGTTCGTCATCGCTCACGAAGTCGGGCATCACGTTCAAAATCTGCTTGGCACGATGGACAAAGTTACGCAGGCACAGGCACGAAGTGGCGAACGCAAAAAAAATAAACTTTCCGTCGCACTCGAACTGCAAGCGGATTGTTTCGCCGGAATTTGGGCGGCGGGCGTTAAAAATAAAGGTTTACTCGAAGAAGGTGATGCCGAAGAAGCGATTCGTGCGGCGGCGGCGGTCGGCGACGATATGATCCAAAAACGGACGCAGGGTTACATCGTTCCCGATTCATTCACACACGGTTCGGCTCAACAGAGAGTTTCGTGGTTCACCAAAGGCTTTCAATCCGGCGATGTTTCGCAGTGCAAGACTTTTGAATAATCGTTTGACGTTTGACGCAATTCGCAATTCGTTCTGATTGCGTCAAACGAGTTACGAATTAGGTTCAGTCAGCGGTTCAAACGGTTTTCCGTAAATTTCCTGATAGACCCAACCCAAAAAACGAACTTCTGCGGTGCAGAGTGATTCTACCCAACAACTCGTCAAATAGATTTTTTGCTCGAGTTTTGAGGAAAGTTTCGTCGCCTGCAAAATGTGAGATTCGCCCGATTCCAGGTTGTTACTTTTCGAAATATCTTCATTCGTCTGTTTCGCTTGACCAAGTGCGTTCAGAATATCTGTGATCCAACTTCGCAGTTTTTCTTCCGAATTATTTTCCGCAATTGCCTGAAAACTTCCAATGGCAAAACGTGCTTCGGCGTTCTCGAACGGATAATTTTCGATGCCATTCACTTTGTCATCCTGCTGTTTCCATTGAAAAAGTTCCTCAACCTGTAGATGACGGACAATCGCCACCTTCTGGTCGTAATTTAAAAAGAACTCAAGCAGATCGGCAAGCGATTTACTGTCAATTTCACCATCGGCGGTTTTTTGTAGTTTCGGCGGTTCGGTCATTTGTGCAGACTGGCTCATAATTTTTGTAGTGCTTTTCGGAATAAAAATATGAGTTTATTACCTGACCGGAATTTTTACAAATTTATATCGTTAATGTTGGAACGCAGATGACCTGTCTGCGTTCCGGGACATATTAAAATTCTTTAACGATTACTTCTTTCTTGTTTTCAATCAGTTCGGTAAGTTTTTCTTTAACGACATCGGGCTTAATTTTCCCCTGCGTCGTGTGGACAACTTCGCCGTTTGCATCGTATAAAACCGTAAAGGGAAGTCCGCCCGCCCAATCTTTCGAAATCGCACCGATGATCGCGTCTTCGTCATTCGTTTTGAGAAGATACGCGGGCATTGTCGCTTTCATATCGGTCAAAAACTTCGGCACATCGCGTTTGATCTCGGCAAGATCATCAAGTGAAATTGTGATGAAATCAATTTTGCCTTTGTATTCCTTATCAAGTTCGACGAGTTCGGGGAATTCCTCGCGGCACGGAACGCACCACGTCGCCCAAAAATTGACGAGCAGCGGTTTGCCGTTTCTAGGTTTGAGCAATTCTTTTACTTTTGCATCATCAAGTTGCGTAACTCTCGGAACGCTTGAAGCAATTGCCGACTTTTTAGTTTTTGCGGTCGGTTTAGGTTTTTGCTTTTGTGCGAAAATATTTGCGGTTGATAGGAAAAATACAATCACAAAGGTTGACGAAAACGCCAAAGTTTTTAAGATTTTTTTTATTAACATTTTATATATTTCAATTTTGCTGTTTCAGACGTGAATTCAACAGTTCGATGCAAAAATTACAGAAGGATTTGCGTGCTTTTCTCATAATACTTTTATTGTTGATATTTGTTCCGTTAGAATTTAATCGAATCTTTTCGGCAAAAGGATTTCCATTGCATCGTCAACGGTGGCGATTCCTAAAATTTCGCCGTCTTTGCTGACGACGGGCAGTGCGAGCAGATTGTATTCGGCGATTTTCATAGCGACATCTTCCGACGGTTCGTTTGGACTGACGGATTGAAAATCGGTTCGCATCAGTTCTCCGATGGTTTTGTCTGCTTCGGCTAGAATCAAAACCCGTAGCGTCGTGATGCCGACGAGTTGGCGGGAATTTTCGGCGGCGGAAACATATATGTAATAAACCATATGCGGCGTGCGAGCCATCTGCCGGAGATATTCGATTGCTTGTTTGACCGTCAGATTTTGCGGAATGGCGACGAATTCCGTTGTCATCAAACCGCCCGCCGTGTCCGCTTCGTAAGACATCAACTCGGCAACGTCAATCTTTTCGTGGTCTTCCATCAACGCAAAAAGTTCCTTTGCCTTTTCGTCGTCCATCTCTTCCAAAACATCAACCGCATCATCCGGCGACATTTCTTCCAACAAATCGGCGGCACGTTCTTCGTCCAGTTCCTCCAAAACTCTCGCCTGATTTTCCGTGGACATTTCTTCGAGCGTGTCGGCGGCAATCGCATCGTCTAACGAACCGACAATATCGGTCCGGTGAATCGGCGAAAGTGCCTGAGCAAGTCGGGCAATTTCGACCGGATGAAGTTTGGAAAGTTTATCTTTCGACGATTTTAACTGTACCGTCACGGTCTTAGAATCGGTCGCCAGATAACCGACATCCGCCCAGTCAATTACTTCGACCGGTTTTTGACTTCCGTAAAAACCCTTCGGCATTAAGCGTCGGAAAAATCCCTGCAAACTGACATCCGCACCCGTTACACGCCATTTATTTCCTGTTTTTATCAGTTGAACATCATTGACGCGAACGACTCTTTTGCCGTCAATGTCAATCAATTGCTTGTCCAAAACATCTTTCGCCAACAGGATTTCACCCTCGCGGCGGGAAAATGGCGTTAAGTCTAAAACGTCCGAAGTCAACTCCGCCCCGCTCGTGTCGAATTTTTTAATACGTTCGCTCGACATAAAGAACAGACGGCGTTGATAACGGGCGACGAGTCCGATGACAAGGGCATATTCTTCCTTACCGTAAAGCACCATTACGTCCTTTATCGTCGCAATCGCCACGCCGCTGACGCTGTAAATCGGGCGACCCAAAACCTGCGAAAGATAGATCATAACAACCAAGATATACAATTTTTCGAGTTGCATAAAGTCAAAAACGATACAAATCATTCTGCAAAACAAAATTTAACAAATACAAAACTTTTTGTGGAATATGTTATTTATTAGAATTTTATTTATAAAGTAGCGAAAGATAACTCGTTACAAATTGACTAAAAATAATATTTTTTAAGTCCTCCACTCTCAAACATAAAAAATAGAAAAAAGGTAAAACCCTAGAAATATGAAAAAGATTCTGCTCCTTATTGTATTCAGTCTGTCCGTCAGCTTTCAACTGACTGCCCAAAATCGTTCGAGAGTTTTCGACAACTTCGACACGACGAACGGCGTAAGTGTTGCCACACCGACGGTTAAGTCGATTGTTTCGTCAAAAAGTACGAAGTCGGCTGGAAGCAGTAAACAGGCGATGAATGCAAATGAAGGAATGGGATTAAATAACGCTGCTGATGTAAGGCTCGTGATGGGTTCGACCGAAGGAATGCGTGGATTTACAACGGGCGATCCGGTCGTGGATGTCTATATCACCGATTCCTGCCGCCGCCATAATATAGATCCGCTTCTGATTTATTCGCAGATGCATCAGGAATCAGCGTTCAAAAAACGGGCGACTTCGTATAAAGGAGCGAGCGGTTTGATGCAGCTGATGCCCGCCACCGCCAGAAGATTCGGCGTGACGGAAATTTACAATCCGCGTCAAAACATTGATGCCGGTGTTAAATATATGCGTTGGCTGCTTGATAAATTCGGCGGTGATGTGCGATTAGCACTAGCTGGTTACAACGCCGGTGAAGGTGCGGTGATGAAATACGGCAACAATATTCCACCGTATAGGGAAACTCAGGAATACGTTCGCCGCATTACGAGCCGCTATCAAACCATCGGCAACGGAAGCAATATTCAAACGGTTAAAAAAGCCGACAGCGTTCAGATCGCCAAGATCAAAAAGGAAGAAATAAGACCTTTAACAACTTATGAACCCGATGTTTTAACGGTCACACTGCCCGACGGCAGAATGCGTCTGGTGTCGCAGTAAACAAAAGTTCTAGACCTTTGAAGTAGTTTCTCTTACTCCTCTTTGTCGAAAAGACCTGCGGTTGGAACGGTTTCCAGCCGCTTTTTTTGTTTAAATTCCGCAAATCCTGTATATTCTTAGAGTGGAGAGTCAAGAGTCAAGAGTGGAGAGTTAAGAGTGAAAAGCAATTCATATTTCAAAGTTTGTTTAATATTTAATTCTGGTAATTTTCTAAACTCTCGACTCTCGACTAAAGAAAGATTATGTTCTGTATAAAATGCGGTGCGAAAAATTCGGATGAAGCGGTTTATTGTCAGAAGTGCGGAAATAAATTCGAGCATCTTGATGATGAGGAACAAACGCAAATTGCGTCTGCTTCGAGAAATATTTATCATAAAAACTCAGATGATAAAAATAAAATTTTGATAAATGCTGAGAATGTTGATGACGAAGAAAATATATTTTCGATTCGTCCGACGCTTTTATTTGTCAAAATCGGCTACGGTTTGACCGTTCTCGGTGCGTTTTTGCTGGTTGCATTTATTGCCACGGTCAGTTCGTTTTTCAGCAGTCCGATTTCCGGTTTAGCGGTGGTTCTGCTGGCATTTGCATTATTTCTAATCCCTGCATATTTTCATCTCAAACAAAAAATGGTGCGATATACACTGACCGATTCGAAGATCGAGATTGACGAAGGCTTGCTCAACAAAACAACCCGCAACGTCCCTTTGCGAATAATTCAAGACGTAACCGTTTCCGCCGATTTTACGCAAAGAATGCTCGGCTTCGGCAACGTCGTCATCGAAAACGCCAACGAAACCGACTCGAAAATCGTTCTCAAAAACATAAATTCCCCCCGCGAACACGCCAAAACTCTGCTCAAACAGATGCGTAAATTAAATAAATAAATTCACCGCAAAACTTAATTCAAGTAATCCTTCAAAAATTTTCCCGTGTGCGATTTTTTGTTTTTTGCAATTTCTTCAGGTGTTCCGACGGCAATGATTTCACCGCCGTAGATTCCGCCGTCGGGTCCGAGATCAATGACGTAATCGGCGGTTTTTATAACGTCCAAATTGTGTTCGATGACGACGAGCGAATTTCCTTCGGCGATTAATGCACGAAAGGCTGAAAGTAGTTTGTTGATGTCGTCGAAATGCAAACCCGTCGTTGGTTCGTCGAAGATGAAAAGCGTTTTTTGTTTGGATTTCGTAGCGAGATGAGCCGCAAGTTTGACGCGTTGAGCTTCGCCGCCGCTTAAAGTTGTCGCCGATTGTCCGAGTCGCAAATAGCCGAGTCCGACGGCTTCCAGGGTTTTTAGTTTATTGGTTAATTTTTTACTGTCTTTGAAAAACGAAATTGACTCGCGGACGGTCATATTTAAGACATCGTCAATGCCTTTGCCTTTATATTTGACATCTAAAATTTCGGTTTTGAAACGACTCCCGCGGCAATCTTCGCAGGTCAGTTCGACATCGGCGAGGAATTGCATTTCGACCGTCACGGTGCCGCTTCCCTGACAGGTTTCACAACGTCCGCCGGGAACATTGAACGAAAAATGCGACGGGGTATAACCTTTTTTCTCTGAAAGATTTGTTTTTGCAAAAACCTGTCGGATAACGTCGTAAACCTTAATATATGTTACCGGATTTGAACGCGGCGTTCTGCCGATGGGCGATTGGTCAACGAGAATCACATCTTTAACCAAATTCGTGCCGTGAATCTCTTTAAATTGCCCGATGTCACCGCTCCATTCTTTTTCTCCGCGTTTCATTCCGCCATATAAAACATCGTGAACGAGCGTAGATTTTCCCGAACCCGAAACGCCGGTAACGCAGACAAACATATCGAGCGGAATTTTGACACTGATGTTTTTGAGATTATGTTCTCTCGCTCCGGTTATTTCTATTTGTCTGTCTTTATTGACTTTGCGGCGTTCAGACGGTGATTTTATTTCCGATTCGCCACGCAAATATTTTGCCGTCAGCGAATCTCTACTTTTCATCAGATTCTTAAAATCACCTTCAAAAATCAGATTTCCGCCGAGTTCGCCCGCATATAAACCGATGTCAATAATATGATCGGCGGCTCGCATTGTGTCTTCGTCGTGTTCGACGACAAGAACCGTGTTACCAATGTCGCGTAAGTTTTCGAGAATTTTTATCAAACGGGCATTATCGCGTGGGTGCAAGCCGATTGACGGTTCATCCAAAACATAGAGCGTTCCGACAAGCAGCGAACCGAGATTTGTGGCAAGTTGAATCCGTTGTGCTTCGCCGCCCGAAAGTGTCGATGCCAGACGATCAAGCGTTAGATAATCCAAGCCGACTTCGACGATAAATTTTATTCGCTGCTGAATTTCTTCGAGCAATTTTTCACCGATCTTTGCCTGTTCGTTTGATAATTTCAGATTCTCGAAAAATACCTGAGCGTCCTTGATTGATAGTAAAACGGTTTCGGGCAGATTTTTTCCGCCGACTTTGACCGAACGTGATTCGATTCGCAGACGGCTTCCTTCGCAATCGGGACAAGTCGTGTAACCGCGATATTTTGCCAGAAAAACGCGGACGTGAAGTTTATACTTTTTGCGTTCCTTGAATTTGAAAAATCCGTCAACGCCACGCCAATCGTTTTTTCCTTTGAGAATCCAACGCTTGTGTTCGTCTGATAAGTCAGCGTAGGGAATTTCAAACGGAATATTTTCGCGGTTGGCAAATTCCTTTAATTCTTTGAATGCCCAACGATGTTTTGGAGTCGAAAACGGATGAACTGCATTTTCTTTCAATGATAATTCAGGATTTTGAACAACTAAATTGTAATCAATTCCCGTCGTGTTCCCAAAACCTTGGCAAGTCGGACACGCACCGAACGGCGAGTTGAAACTGAAAAGCCGCGGTTCGGGTTCTTCGTAAAGTGTGCCGTCATTTTTGCAGATAAACTGTTCGGAAAAAAGCGTTCTTTCGCCGTCGGTTGCTTCGATAATCGCCGAATGGCTCTCGCGGAAACAGATTTCGAGTGAATCAACCAATCTTTGGCGAATTTTCTTGTCAGCTACTAGACGGTCAACTAAAACGAAAGTGTTCTCAAAATCCTCAAACTTATAATCTTCCGGGCGATTAAGATCAATTGTTTCACCGTTACGGAAAAGTCTGGCGAAACCGTGTCCTAAAATTGTCATTAGAACTGCCGTATCGTTTTGTTTTTCAACCGTCGGATTAAAGAAAATCTCAATCGGAAAAAGTACATAAAATCTCGTCCCGTTTTCCAGTTTTGCAAGCGTATCTTCGGCGGCGGATTCGGGCGAATCTTTTTTGACTTCTTCGCCGCATTTATAGCAGAAAGTTTGTCCGACGCGTCCGAAAAGTAACCGCAAATAATCGTAAATTTCCGTTTGCGTGGCAACGGTCGAACGCGGATTTCGCGTCGAATTTTTCTGCTTGATCGCAATTGCCGGAGCGATTCCGATAATTTCGTCAACATCTGGTTTGTCCATTCGTTCGAGGAACTGACGGGCATAAGCCGACAGCGATTCGACATACCTTCGCTGACCTTCGGCGTAAATCGTATCGAACGCCAAACTTGATTTTCCCGAACCGGAAACGCCCGTTATGACGGTCAGTTTATGTAAGGGAAGTCGGCACGAAACATTCTTTAAATTATGAGTTCTCGCACCGCGAATCTCGATTGCTTCTTCCTTTGTCTTAGTAGCTTGCATAGATGAAATATCCTTTCGTTTGAGCAAAGGTTTATTTTACCAAATTGAATTGCAGACTTACAAAAAGCGGGAATAAATAGTTGTTGAAACAGTATCGTAAAAGTAGATTTAACAAAGACTTTTGATAACTTGAAGGAGATGATTTGTGAAAAAAACAATATTTTTAAGTTTATTTACATTAATTGCTGTGATGGCGTGTAATTTCGGTAACAACGAAGTTACCGATGCACAAACGTATCAAACCGCAAAATCCGAAATGTTGGAGAATACGAAAACACCGAACAACACTAAAGAAATTGTTTTGGTCGAACTTTTTACTTCGGAAGGCTGATCGAGTTGCCCGCCTGCTGACCGTGCGTTGGCAAAATTGCAAACCGAGCAACCTGTCAGAGATGCCGAGATCATAACTCTCGCGTTTCACGTAGATTACTGGAATTATCTCGGTTGGAAAGACCCTTTTTCATCGGAAACTTTTTCGCAAAGACAGCGAAATTATGTCCGGGCGTTCGGTTTAGACGGCAGTTATACGCCGCAGATGGTCGTTGACGGCAAGTTTGAATTTACCGGAAGTCGTTATGACACGGCTCTCGCGGACATTGGAAAATCAGTTGCGAACAAAAAAGGCGAAGTCTCATTATCGGTCAAGGAAGAATTGCTTAATCCGAGTTTGAGCGTGAAAATCTCCGGTTTGAATATCACGGAAGATTCCGATGTTATGCTGGCAATCGCCGAAGATAATCTGACGACGAATGTCAAACGCGGCGAAAACGGCGGTAAGCAGTTAAATCATATTTCGGTCGTGCGAAATTTAGTATCGCTCGGAACTATCAAAACCGGAGAGAAAACATTTGAAACTGAAAAAAGCGTCAAAATAAATTCGGATTGGAAAAAAGAAAAATTGAATTTTGTAGTTTTTGTGCAAAACAAAACTTCAAAAAATATCGCGGCTGTCGGCAAAACAAAATTATAAAAAAAGATAAAATTTAGCCACAGAGGACACGGGAAAATATAGAGTTTTTAAAACAAAGCTCAAAAATCTCGGTGTTCTATGTAGCTCCGTTGACAATAAAATTTGTATTCGCATCGAAGATATTCGATACTAGAAGTGGAGAAAACCTTTATATGAGAAAAATTTTATTTTTGGCTTTTATTTCAGCGATATTTATTTCAAACGCTTTCGGACAATACTCTGAAGCAAATGCAAAAACATCCGATGCGAAACCGCTTGTGTTGTTGGAACTTTTCACATCAAAAAGTTGTTTCAATTGTCCGCCCGCCGAGCGTCTGCTTAATCAGCTTGAGAGCGAACAACCGTTTCAGCAAGCCGAACTGATTACGCTGGAATACCACGTTGATCATATGGATACGTTCAGCCGCCGCGACAAATATGCGTCGCCGCTGTTTACGCAAAGACAGGTTGTTTATGAACGAAAATTCCGCACCGGCAAACTTTTCACGCCGCAGATGATCGTTGACGGCGATATTCAATTTATCGGCACGAAGTTCGACCGGGCGGAAAAGGCGATTGCGAAAACGCTTGAAAAAGACAGAGCCGACATAAAACTTTCGGTTAAGGACGGGCGTTTGTATTTCGATATTTCAAACATTCCCGCACAACTCGGTTCGACCATTTATCTGGCAATCGCCGAAGACGGAATCACGACGCGAACGAGTGATGATAAATCGGAAAAATATCCCGGTAATGTTTCAATTGTGCGGCGTTTGAGTGGTTTGGGAAGAATCGAGGCTAATCAAAAATCTGTTGGGATGGACACGAATTTTCAAATTCAGGAAGACTGGAAAAAGGAAAATATCAAACTCATACTTTTCATACAGGACAACGCCAACCGCAACATTTACGGTGTCGGCAGAATTCCGCTGAAAGCTACCAGCGAAAATCATAAGTCGTAAAATTATCACGCCAGTCGTCTTCCATTTCGATTTTTAAGATCGGAATTTTCCCGTCGAAAATAATTTCTGCATCAAGCAAGCGACGCAAACGATACGTTCTTCCGTTCGGCGAACAAACGATCAGCGTCGCTTTTTCCTTGCCGAATTTCGACACCACCGCACATCGCCAGTCGCTTTTTGCCCGATAGAGAAGACGCGTGCCAATCGGCAGTTCGCTAAGTTTTCGAAGTGTTTCGCTCATAAAATAAAATTTGCGATTGAACAACGAAGTATTCAATCGCAAATCTAAAATCTAAAAACTTAAAATCGAATTAATCTTCAAATGGTAAGTCGTTATTTTTCGATTTTTGCGAAACCGCATACATTCGCAAACCAACCGAAATCATAATCACCGAAGCCGCGATCCAGATCATTACCCACGCAATTGCCGGAAGTCCGGTTGCCGCCGCCATATTCGCCGCGTCCGATTGAGCATCGGTCGTTGCCGAAATGACGAAAAGATCACGCAGACTGAAAATCGCGTTGAGCAGACATTGAACGGCGAGAAATGCGAGCGAAAAATTAACCCATTTAAGCGTTGCAAATCTGGCAATCGCAAATACAATCGCCGATAAAATCGCACCCGAACCAATCGTAAAAGCAACATCGACAACACCGACTTTCAAACTCAAAAGATTCCAAAGCGGAGCGAGAATACCAAAAACAACGGTCATTACGCCGACAAATCCCGACGAAAAATAGAGTGCGTTGCGTGATGAATAATTAAATCTGAACCAAACGAGCAATAAAATTCCGAACAGAGTAGTGCCGAGATAACCCGCACTCGAAACGATCAACTGCGACAGCCAGCTGTTCGTAACCGACCAGACAACACCGCTCGCATCAGGCGAAACCGTCAACGACTGCACCGAACCGCCGGTCATTAAAGTCGCTAAAACGTGGCTACCTTCGTGAACGAATGTTGCAAAAAGCTGCAACGGATAAACGATGTAGTGGGCAAACGGGAAAAACCACGATGCCGCCCAGATCAAAATGCTGATAACCGTCGCCACGATCAAAAGTTTAACCTGTGGTTTGGCATCTTCCGCTAATTTATATTTTTTATTTATCATTTCTGCTCCTTCTAAAAATACTCACCAATTCATTACGTTCTATTTTACACTAAAGTTTGCCGCAAGTTAAATATTTAGTTGTTGAATTTTGTGTTTTAGTTGGAAATAAACACTTTACTTGCGTTTAAAATTGCTCTTTCCGCCCATTTTCGATTCGAGTTGAATATCGGTTATCTGAATATCCTTTTGCATCGCTTTGCACATATCGTAAATCGTTAGAGCCGCAATGCTTACGGCGGTTAGTGCCTCCATTTCAACACCTGTTTGCGAAGTAGTTTTGGCAACCGCCTGCAAGTAGATTCCGAAATCTTGAATCTCGGCGTGAACATTGACCTTCGACAAATTTAACTGATGACACAACGGAATTAGTTCAGAAGTTTTTTTTGCTCCCATAATTCCGGCAATTCTCGCAATTTCAAGCGGATTTCCCTTCGGACTTTCCTGCATTTTGATTGCGATCAGTGTTTCCATATTCAGCAAAACCTTGCCCGAAGCAATCGCCGTCCGCGATGTTGTCTCCTTTCCGGAAACATCAACCATCTTAATTTTTCCTTCGTCGTCGAAATGTGAAAGTTTGTTCATAAATGTTGGTAAATTAGGCAAAGAATAGAACGCGAATAACACCGATTTTCGCAGATTTTTTTCAATCAAAACCTGAAAGCTAAATTCCGCGTGAATCCGTCCGATCCGCGTCGTGTTTTCTTAGATTTATCATCTGCAATCTACGGCAAAAAATAAATTTCCGCCGTGTTTCCTTTTTTCAAATCTTTGTCCTGCGGTACGAAAACGAGTCCGTTTGCTCTTGCAAATCTAACAAAATTTGACGAACCCGAAAACCGCAGAGTTTCAATCGTTAATTTACCTGTTTTGCTCGTCGTAAGCGAAACGGGCAACATCGCATCGCGTCCTTTGACACCCTTGATGTCGTGCGTAAGTTTCGCATTTCCACCTTTTAGTTCAGTCTGTTTTGCGTTCTGCATTTGCAGCAGAGCCATTCGCACGAAAATAAAAAACGTAACCGCAATCGAAACCGGATTTCCGGGCAAACCGAAAATTAACGTATTATTCAGCTTCGCAAAAACCATCGGTTTTCCGGGTTTTAATGAAATCTTTTCAAAATAAATCTCCGCTCCGATTTCGCGTAAAGCGGGTTTTGTAAAGTCATAATCGCCAACCGAAACTCCGCCTGAAATTATCAGACAATCGCAATTTTCTATCGCATCTTTGATCGTTTTTTTCAAACTTTCCAGATCATCAACCGCCGTCGGCAAAATCTCGACTTCCGCATATTTTGCCGCAAATGCTTTGAGCATCCATGAATTTGAATTTCGAATCTGATCCCGCTGCGGTTCTTCGGAAATATCAACAATCTCGCTTCCCGTCGCCAGAATCGCAACTTTCGGACGTTTTGCAACTAAAATATTTTCATAACCGAACGAAGCCAGCGTTGCGATCATATTTTCCGTCACAACTTCGCCCTTCTCGAAAACCTTTTCGCCTGCGTTGGTTTCCTGTGCTTTTTTGACAATATTCTGCTGAACTTTGGTCGGTTCTAAAATCGTGATAAATCCGTCGTCTTCCGATGTTAATTCAACTTGCCGCACCGAATCCGCACCAATCGGAACTGAGGCACCCGTCATAATTCGACACGCTTCGCCCGTTTTTAATTCATTATGCCAACCTTTTCCCGCCGCCGATTCGCCGACGATTTTTAATTTTGCCGGCGAATTTTTGACATCTTCCGAACGCACCGCAAAACCGTCCATCTGCGAACGGTCAAACGGCGGCAAATCCATATCGGCAAAAATATCTTCAGCAAGAATTCTGCCGACGACATTTGAAATGTGAACGCTTTTATTTTCAAGCGTAAAAGTTTCACTGATGACAATTTTTTTTGCTTCGGAGATTGAAATCATAAAAGTAGTATTTTAGAGAAATTTGCGTAAAGCAATTCATAAGTTAGCTTTTCGCAGAAACATTTGCAAAATGATAGAATTATTTTGACGTATTTGAAACGATTGACCATAAATTTTTATAAGTGAGGAATGAATAAACGAAGTGATTAATTTTGAATTGACCGACGATCATAAGGCTCTGAAAAAAACTGTCAGAGAATTTGTTGCGGGCGAAGTTGCACCGTACATTAAGGAATGGGACGAGAAACAGCACTTTGAAGTTTCCGTTTTCAAAAAAATGGGCGAACTCGGACTGCTCGGCGTTTGCATCCCCGAAGAATACGGCGGAGCAGGTTTTGATTATATCGCTCTCGGACTTGTTTGTGAGGAATTAGAAGCGTGCGATACGTTTATGCGGGTCGTAATGTCGGTGCATTGCGGTTTGAATTCGCTGTCTTTGCTTTCGTGGGGAACCGAGGAACAGAAGCAAAAATATCTTGTTCCGCAGGCGAAAGGCGAGAAGTTGGCGACGTTTGGTTTGACCGAACCGAATGCCGGAAGCGATGTCGTCGGGATGAAATCTTCGGCGAAACGCGATGGCGACGATTGGATTCTGAACGGCGAGAAAATGTGGATTTCGCTTGGAAATACGGCGGATAATTTTTTGTTCTTCTGTTGGACGGATGAAGAAAAACGCAAGAACCGCGATTATACAGGAATGAGTTGTTTTATCGTCGAACGCGAAATGGAAGGTTTTTCATCGGGAAGTCTGCACGGCAAAATGGGAATTCGGGCGGGCGATACCGGATATTTTACGCTTCAAGACGTAAGAGTTCCGCAGGAAAATATGCTCGGCAAGGAAGGCGAAGGTTTTAAGATCGCAATGTTCTCGCTTGAAAACGGGCGTTATACGGTTGCGTCAGGAGCAACGGGCGTTATCAAGGCTTCGCGTGATGCCTCGGTCAGTTATGCAAATACGCGGGAAGTTCAGGGACAGACGATTGCGAATTTTCAACTCGTCAAGCAAAAAATCGCCGATATGCAGGCTGATTATGAAATGTGTCATCTTCTATGGATGAAAGCGGGCTGGCTGAAAAATGAAGGTAAAAATTCGACGAAAGCCGCGAGTTTAGCAAAATGGCAGGCGACGATTCGTTCGGAAAAAGCCGCTTCGATGGCAATCGAAGTTCACGGTGCGAACGGCTATATCAATGATTATCCGGTCGAAAGATATTTGCGAAACTGTAAAGCCGCGATTATCTACGAAGGAACACGCGATATTCATACGCTGATGCAGGCGGATTGGGCGTTGGGTTTGAAAAAAGAACCGAGTGCGAGAGTTTCACTTCCGGTTTATAAGACGGTCGGCAGCGGCGGTGAGTAGCGGCAGGAAACAGCGGTAGAAGCAGAATAAAAAGCAGTTCGCGGCATTTAAGTTTTGCGAACTGCTTTTAAATTTGCCGTCTGTTGTTGCCATTGCTTACTTTTGATCTACTCTGTCAAAATCGGCACTTTTTCGTGTCATTTTCCAATCTTTGCCGACTTTTTCAAATGTGAATGAAGTTCCGGTCGGGTAAGTCTGTGTAATTACGGTCGCTTGAGCGGTGTTTCCCTGAATCGTTTCATTGACAACCTGACAACCATCTCCGACGGGTTCGAGTTCAAGTAGTTCGGCGATTGAACCGAGTCCGTCGGCTTTGACATCGGCTTCGAGTGCCTTGACCGTCGCCGGTGTAAAAACATTCCTCAGTCCCGCATCATCCTTCTTCCGCATCGCCGCACAATAAGCATCTACTACGGGTTTGAGCGTTTCCGCCTGAACTCTTTCCGTCGGTTTTTCAATAGTTTCAGCACTCAACGGATCGGAATTCTGCGGATTTTCCGGCATACTGGAATTATTCGCATTCATATTTTCGGTCGCATTGATGTTATTATTGATCGTTGAATTGGTATTCAAATCTTCATTATCTATCACAATCGCGGTTTCATTTCCGCACGAATTACAGCCCGTAAAAAATATCGAAACAAAAAAAATAAAAACTAAATTTTGAAAACGCATAAATTCTCCTTTAAAATTGCAGATTCCGGCTAAAAGTAAAAGAGTATAAAACTTTTGGTCGAAAAGACAATGTTATGAGCATAGAAAATACTTACAAAATCTTACTGCGTCGAAGATTTCTGGTCGAAGGTTTGCCCGAATCAATCACGCCCGCAAACAGTCATTTGCAGATTTTTGACAACTATATCGAGAATACGCGAATTCGGCTTCGCAAGATTCGTGTGCCGGAAACAAAGAGTTGGACGCGGGTTTTAGAGCAAATATTTCCGGTTGAGAAAGATATTTTTGCAAAGCTGAAAATCTCGCCGATGTTTCTGACCGAAGTTGAATATAAAAAATTTGAAGTTTTCAAAGGCAGGGAAATCCGCAAGAACAGATATTTTTGCGAAATAAATAAAAGGCGATTAGAGTTCGATATTTATCTTGGAGAATTGTGGGGATTGAATATTGCTCAAGTTTATTTTGAAACGGAAGAAGAGATGAAAAACTTTAAAGTTCCCGAGTTCTCCGTTTTAGAAATTACCGATAATACATTTTTCGTCGGTGGAAATTTAGTTGATAAAACTTTTGAAAATATTCAGGTGGAAATAAACAAATAAAATTTGCAGGCGGACGGCGGACAAGGATGCCCGCCGTCCATTTAAGAATTACTGTGTTCGCGGTTTCATCTGGACGTGTTTTTCGATTGATTCGTAGATTCGTAAGTAAACTTTTGTTTCCTTCGGAATCAAATCCGTCCAGTTTTCACCGCCGCGTCGCAAGTAGAGTTTTAGTTTTACCGGATTTGAGTTATAACCCGCCGCCATCAGTTGTTCCTGTGTCGCAATTCCGCTTTGCATCGCGTTAAAAACCGCATCTTCGGCGATCAGATCATTCCAGGTCATCTGCATATACAGCAGCATTGCTTGAGAGGCATTGACGTGGTTTCTCATTCCTTCGACGAAATCGGGCATTAAACCGACCGAATAATAACGCGAGCGAATCATCCGATACGTCGGCGGAATCATCTGCACCATTCCGCCCGCACCGGCACTACTGACCGAATAGCGATAAGTTTGTCCCTGATTCAAAGCGTAGAGCGTATAAACATCATTATAGATTTTCGGGTGATATTCGGTGAAAAACCGTTGGTGGTCAACGTGTTCGACCAACGCCAGATGTTCGGCGATGTCCATCACTTTCGGCTGGATGAAAATTCCTTTCTCACGAAGTTTAGCACGGGCGGTGTCGAGGACGTTCCGCACATAAAGCCGTCCGGCACTAACCGTTCCGGGCGTAACCAATCCCGGATGCGTCGAGATGTAATACGACATTTCGCGGAATTTACCGAATTTTTCAATCGGATACTGCACGACCAGCGGCAGCATTGACTGATTGAAATTGTTGAAAATTATGATCGGCGTATTGACTCCGTTGCCGCGAATCGTTCTGATGCGAATCGTCTGTCCGTTCTCGCTGCGTGCCAGAATTTCCGAATTTTTGTCAAGAAAATCAATCTTGCGGATGACGGCATAATCAATCTGGTCTTTGATCGAGTCATAAAATGCGATCCGCACGATCTCGTGTGTTTGCTCGGTGTCGGTCATCGCAATCCGCAGCGGTGTCGTCCGCATATTTCTTTTAGCTTCTTCGATCTTGCTTTTTAATTCGCCGTATTTCAATGAAGTTCCTGCCGGAATAACGTCGATGTTTACTGGAGAAATAATTTCTTTTCGGTCGGTCGGAAGTGTTTGCGGAGATCGTGTCGGTCGCGGAGCAGCTTCGATTAGTGGTGAATTATTATAAACTGGAAGTTTCTTCGGGGTCGGAACCGGAGTCGGTAAATTCTTGGTCGCGTCCGTAACAACCACGCGGGAATTATCCGATTTCTCCGTCAGTTCAGTTTCTTGACCGAAAATCGTAACTGATGCAAAGACACCAATAATCAGGCTGAATAAAATTTTGTTTTTCATATTTAATACTTCTATACGACTAATTCGGAACTTTTTTCGGGGTAAACTTTCCGCAGGAAAGAGCTTTTATTTCTCGGAACGAATTTGATGTTCGCTTTTTATTAGAGTTTATTTATAATCAAAAGGTTGTCGGCTTGCATTGGGAAAATTTATGCTAGCTACAAATTTTTATTATGGATATTTTTGCTCTATCGTCAAGGTCTGTTTTGCAATATAAGTAAATAAGATCCGGCAAATTTTATCTATAAGATATTGTTATCAAAGAATTTGACTTCAGCCTTGCAAATTTTTTATAAAAACCGAAAATAAAAACAGATTATGAAAAAACTTTTTGGAACAGACGGAATACGCGGAAAAGCGGGAGTTTTCCCGCTCGACGCTGAAACGATCAGAACAATCGGCAAATCTCTGGCGAAACAGTTTGCCGCAAAAAATGGCGGTTTACCCGTTTTTATAACCGGAAAAGATACCCGCAAATCGGGCGGTTGGATTGAAAGAGCATTTCACGAAGGAGCGGTTTCCGGCGGTGCGAAATGCGATTCGGCGGGAATTATCACGACTCCGGGCGTGGCGTATCTGACGCGAAAACACGCTTTCGATGCCGGAATCGTCATTAGTGCTTCGCATAATCCGTTTGAAGACAACGGTTTAAAGGTGTTTTTGCCGGACGGGAAAAAACTGAGCCGAAACATCGAGGAAAAAATCGAAAAGGATATTTCCGAAAGCATCGAAACCGGAAATTCGGTTGATGAAACGACGATTGACGCTTCAAAGATAGACGATTATCACAAAGATTACCTCGAACATTTGATGGCGGAATTTGACGGACTTTCGCTTGCCGGATTGAAAATCGTGATGGATTGTGCAAACGGTGCGGCTTCAAATCTCGCTCCGAAATTGTTTGAAAGTTTCGGTGCGGAAGTCGTGGCACTTTATAACGAACCAAACGGCGAAAACATCAATAAAAATTGCGGTTCGCTGCATCTCGATAAATTGCAGGCAAAAGTCAACGCGGAAAATGCCGATTTCGGTGTCGCGTTTGACGGCGATGCCGACCGTTCGCTGTTTGTAGATGACACGGGCGAATTGGTTGACGGCGACGCGACGCTGTGGATTATGGCTCAACATCTGCAAAATTTGGATAAACTGAATAATCAAACAGTCGTGGCGACGGTAATGAGCAATCTCGGTCTGGAAACTGCTTTAAACACAAAAAATATCAAACTTCTGCGAACCGATGTCGGCGATAAATATGTGCTGGATAAATTGCTTGAAACGAATTCGTCGGTCGGCGGCGAACAGTCGGGACATATAATTTTTCCGCATCGTTCTCTCGTCGGCGACGGAATGCAAACCGCACTTTATCTGCTCGAAGCCTTGCGGCAAAACGACAAATCGCTGTCGCAGATGCGGGAAGGATTCACACAGTTTCCGCAAATTCTGATAAACGTCCGCGTCCGCGAAAAACTTCCGTTTGCGGAAGTCGCCGAAATTATGGATGAATCTCTGCAAGTCGAAGACGAACTCGGCAAAAACGGCAGATTGCTGTTACGTTATTCGGGAACGGAAAATCTGGCGAGAGTGATGATCGAAGGAAAAAACCAGACGGAAATTGAAACTCAGGCACGAAGAATCGCCGATGTTATCGAAAAAAGTTTGGGATAAACAAATAATTTCTATGAGCGACACGAAACCCGTCCGGCAGGGCGAAGAATTGAATGAGCAAAAACTCGCCGCATATCTCGCTGAAAATCTGCCCGAAGCAAACGGTGAAATTAAAATAACGCAATTTCCCGCCGGTGCTTCAAATCTGACTTACTGCGTCAAAATCGGTGATGCTGAATATGTTCTGCGTCGTCCGCCGTTCGGCAACAAAGTCAAAACCGCTCACGATATGTCGCGTGAATTTAATGTTTTATCGAAACTCTGCAAAATTTACAAACCCGCCCCGCAACCGTTAATTTATTGCGATAACGAAAATATAATCGGTTCGGAATTCTACTTGATGGAACGCCGCCGGGGTTTGATAATTCGCGGAAAATCGCCGCCGGAATTGAAAGATTCAAGCGGGCTGCAACGCGAAATTTGCGAATCCTTTATTGAAAATCTAGTCGAACTGCATTCGCTCGATTATAAAAAAGCCGGACTCGGCGATTTAGGAAAACCTAACGGTTATACAAAAAGACAGGTCGAAGGTTGGACGAAGCGATATTTCAACGCTAGAACTGACGATTGGAAGGAACTCGAATTGGCGATTAAATGGCTCAACGAAAACATTCCCGAAGACGCATCCGCGTCGCTCGTCCACAATGATTATAAGTTCGATAACATTATGCTTGATCCCGAAAACTTGACGGAAATCGTCGCCGTTTTGGATTGGGAAATGACGACCATCGGCGAACCTCTGATGGATTTCGGCACGACGCTCGGTTATTGGATGTCAAGAGAAGTCGGCGGCAAACTGCTTTCGATGCCGTTAAATCCGCGTGTTCTGATGGAAAATATTTCGCGTCGGGAATTAGCCGAAATGTATGCGGAGAAATCCGGCAGAGATTTATCAAACATTCTCTATTACTACGTTTTCGGCACCTTCAAAATCGCCGTCATCGCCCAGCAAATCTATTATCGCTTCGCCGCCGGATTTACAAGCGACGAACGCTTCGCAGATTTCAACATATTCGTTGCCGCACTCGGTCAAATCGCCCGCAATGCGATTGACAAAAAAGAGATATAAATCCTGCTTGCTACTTACAATTTACGACACTCATTTCATCTGTCACATCGGATTCCATAACAGTTTTCAAATTCGTGTATTCAAAGTTTGCTCTACAAAAGACAGCAAAAAAACGAATGCGTGGAAATATTTAGAGAATTTTTAATAGTGATTGTAATGAGTGCGGTTTTATTGGTTTCGAGCGGCTCGGTTCTCGCTCGGACAAAAGGGAATTGGTCCGGCGGTGGAAAACATCGTCGGTCAAAAAGTTACAGCAAAAACCAAAAGTGGAATGAAATACGGAGTTATAAGATCAATCTGTGCGGATACTGCGTTAAAAAAACACTAATGAAAATCGGAGCGAACTTTTTCTATTATTATATTTAAATTTTTCGCGGTAATGTTTTTCCTTCGATATTTTTCAAACGGCAAAGCGGTGTGTGGAAATCGTGATAGAAAAGGCAAATCCAATCTTCTTCAACTGCCTGTTTCAGTAAATTTCTTTTTGCCTCTAATGTTTCCGTCGGAAAAAGATCATAACCCATAATCCACGGTAGGGGAAGATGTGCCGTCGTCGGAATCAGATCGGCGAAACCATATAGAATTTTACCGCCGCGTTCGAGTTTGACCGTCTGCATCGTTTCTGAATGTCCGCGAATTGTCTGCATCGTCAAACCTTCGACAACTTCGTAATTATCGGGTTTTAATTCAAGTTGACCACTTTCCTGTAACGGTCGCCAATTATTATTCAAATAACTTGCTCGGTCGCGTTCGTGCGGATTTTCCGCCGCTGCGAACTCAGATGCGGAAACATAATATCTTGCATTTGAAAATTGGGAAACAAGTGAGAACTGAGAATTGAGAGCTGATAATTCTTCTTCCGACTGATGACTGACAACTGATAACCGACGACTGTTCACGGTATTTCCGCCCGCGTGGTCAAAGTGCAGATGAGTGTTGACGACGATTGAAATATTTTCTGCCGTGTAGCCTGTTTTTTCAAGTAATGTTTGAGCAAACGGTTTTTCGCGGGAAATACCGTAAATTTTCGATTCTTTTGGCGACCATTTTTCGCCGATTCCGGTTTCGATCAAAATACGTTCGGAAGGAGTTTCGATAAACAGACAATTCATATTCAGCTTAATGCGATTCGATTCATCGGGTTCACATTTTCGCTCCCACAACACACGCGGCACAACGCCGAACATTGCTCCGCCGTCGAGTCTGAATTCCGTATCGGGAATGATTTCAATTCTGTAATCGCCGAACTGCATAATTTATATCAAAAGCCGCGGTTATATTTTATTTAACCGCGGCTTTTCGCTTGACTGTTACGATGAAACTGTAATTCTGCTACTGTCTATTGTTCCGCCGGCGGTGCTTGTGGTGCTTGCGGCGGCGGCGGTGGACCCTGTTGCTGCTGCATCTGCTGCATCTGCTGTTGCTGCATTTTTTGAAGTTCCTCATCGGAAACTTTAGGTATTTCAAAGTTCGTCGCGACTTCGACCGGATTGTTCTTTTTGATCTCGTCGAGAACCGCTTTCTGCTTTTCCTTTTCGAGCTTTGCCTTGGCAAACTGAGTGGCGGGCATTTCTCTGGCGGTCGGATCGTCGGGATCTTTAACCATCGTTGAAATTAGAATATGACGGGCGGAAAAGGTCGGAGTCGTTTGTCCGTTCGCACCCTTAGCTTCACCTTTTTTCTCTAATTTGATGATATGATAGCCGAAATCCGTTTTAACAACCTGATTGGCAACATCACCTTCTTTCAAGGCAAACGCCGCCGCTTCAAACTCCGGTGCAAATTGTCCCTGAGCAATGTCTTCGTAGAGTCCGCCTTTTTCTTTACTGCCCGGATCGTCGGAATATTCTTTGGCTAATTCCGCAAAATCTCCGCCGTTTTTAACCTTTGCCAAAATATCTTCGGCTTTTTTCTTTTTGTCGCCGTCGTTTGTCAAATTCGGATTAGCGGCGATGTATTTCTCGACTTCCGTATCGCTGACCTCAAATTTTTTCGCCAACTTTGTCTGAACATAATTCTGCGTTAAAAATTGTGCCTTCTGGAGTTTGATCTGCAACTCGGTTTTTTCCTGCCATTCTCTCCATTTCTTTTGTTCCGCCGGCGGAAGCGATTTCAGACCGTCGAGTTTGTTCATCGCTTCGGCGTAGTAAATCTGTGTTTTGGCAAACGCATCCTTAGCACCTTTCAGTTCATCTGCGGTCGGTTCCTGATCTTTAGCGATTTGTCCGCGTTCGCGGGCGAGTTCGATCTTCGTTTCGATGAACTGATCGAATTCGGCTTCGCGGCGGCGTTTCTCAGCACCGTTCCAAATCCAGCTTAAACCGCTCTGATTCTTGTTCTCACCCCAGAATTTCTTAACCTGATCTTCGCTGATGTAACCGAACGGCGGCATCGGACCTTTATCGGCGTTGATTTCCTTGTCGTAATTTATTGCGTAAATTGATTTGTCGAAACCGTCTAATTCGGTTCTTATATTCGGTTCGTTGTCCAGACCTTCTCTGCGGGCTTGTTCGGCAATAGCGAGAAGTTCGGTGATATTGTTGACCAGTTCCTTTTTCTGATCGGGACTCTGGGACAATTGCTTTAACTGCATCGGATTGAAGTCTTTGAGCAGAAGTTCCATCTCTTCCTTTGTAATTTTTGTCGTTGCTTCCTGGTGATGAGCCGCAACCGTGTTTTTCCAAAAAACGAGTCCCACTCCGACTGCGACCAAAAGACCGAACAGCATTACTAATTTCGGTATCGTCGAACTGCTGCCGCTACTTGCCGTCCGGACGCTTTTATATTTTGGTGCATCCGAAGCCGCGTCAATTTCACGGACATCTTCGGTCTGTGCCGCACTGTTCATTTCATTGACATTTACCGCATCCTCAACTGTTTGTATATCAGGCAGATTTTTCCCCGGTTCGACTGATATGTTACTCGAATCCGTGTTTTCTTCTAGTTCCGCGTTTTCTTCCTGACGATCTTCCATCTTGAATTTCCTCCGATAAATGTTGTGTTTGAATAATTTTTTAGTTCTTTTTGATGTTTTGAGTTTCTGCTGGTTAGGCGAAAACTTTGCCCTAACCAGCAGAAACTCAAAACATTTTGCGTCGCAATTATTTTTTATCTTTTTCTTGCGGTGCTTCCGGTTTCGCCGTTTCATCGGGACTGCCCGGTTGCGGCATCTGCTGCATCTGCTGTTGCATCTGCATCTGCTGCATCTGGTCTTCCTGCATTTTTTTCAGTTCCGCCTCACTCGGTTTCGGAATCTCAAAATTTGTCGCAACTTCGACCGGATTGTTCTTTTTGATCTCATCCAGAATTTTTTCCTGTTTTTCCTTCTGAAGTTTCGCTTTGGCAAAATCTTCGGCGGGCATTTCTCTGGCGGTCGGATTGTCCGGGTCTTTAACCATCGTCGAAATCAGAATATGACGAACGTTCATCGACGGCGTAGCTTTTCCGTCGCCATCCGTTTTTTCGGTCTTTTTGATGAGCTTGATGATGTGGTAACCAAAATTGGTTTTGACCACTTCGGGAGCAACTTCACCATCTTTCAAGGCAAACGCCGCCGCTTCAAACTCCGGTGCAAATTGTCCCTGAGCAATGTCTTCATAAAGTCCGCCTTTTTCCTGCCTGCCCGGATCGTCGGAATATTCTTTGGCTAATTCCGCAAAATCTCCGCCGTCCTGAACTTTTTTGAGAACCTCTTCGGCTTTCGCTTTTTTCTCGCCGTCGTTCGCCATTTCGGGATGTGCCTTGATATATTCGGCGACTTCCGCATCGGTCACTTCAAATTTCTTTTCCAACACATTCTGAAAGTAATTCTGTGCCAAAATCTGTGCTTTTTGAAGTCTGACCTGCAATTCGGTTTTTTTCTTGACTTCTTCCCATTTTTTTCGTTCTTCGGCAGGAAGTGAACTCAAACCATCCAATTTCTGTTTGGCTTCAACGTAATAAATCTGCGACTTGGCATAAGCCTCCTTCGCTTGTGTCAATTCCTCAGCAGAGGGATCCTGACCTGCCGGAATTTGTCCGCTTTTTTTAGCAAGTGCGATTTTGCCGTCGATAAATGTTTTAAATTTTTTCTCTTTGGCGGCGGGATTCATTCCATTTTCCGTCGAAGTCCAGTATTTTTTGACCTGTTCTTCCGTGATCGCGGAAAACGGCGGTAGTTTTTCGGCTTTACCTTTACTTAGTTCCTGATCGTAAGTTACCGCTAAAAGCGATTCCTCAACGCTTTCCAATTCCTGTTTAACTAACGGATCATTTGCTAAACCTTCCTTCTGTGCTTGGTTTGCAATCGCCAAAAGCTCCTTCAAACTCGATACTAACTGGTCTTTCTGAGTCGGATTTTCCGCAATTTGCTTTAACTGCATCGGATTAAAATCTTTGATCAGAAGCTCCATCTCTTCCTTGGTGATCTTGTTGGGAACCGCATTTGAATTTCCCGCCATTTTATCCTTGATCGTATCCCGATAAGCGTATCCAATTCCGATAATCCCGACTATCAGAGCAATCACAACAACCGCGATCAAACCTGTTTTACTACTTGATTCCGGTTTTTTGACAGATTGCTTGCCAGTGTCCGCCTTACTATCATTTCCGAAAGTCGATTTTATCTCCGCATCTCCGAGCGAGGGATTTTCATTTTCATTTTTCATTGTTTATACCTTTTTTGAATACCTTGTTTTATATTTTATCTTAACTCCTGAACATTACATCTTAAATCTATTATTACTTTTTCTGCTGAACTAATTCCAGCAGAACGCCGTTGGCTGATTTCGGATGAACGAACGCAACCAGACAACCTTCCGCCCCGACTCGTGGTTCTTCGTCAATCAACTGCATTCCTTCATCCTTCAACTTCGCCAGAGATTTTTCAATATCTTCGACCTCAACCGCAATATGATGAATTCCGCCGCCGCGTTTCTCCAAGAACTTTGAAATCGGCGAGTCCTCCGAAATCGGCTCAAGCAGTTCGATATTAGTTTCCCCAATCGGCAGCATCGCCACCCGAACTTTCTGATCCTCGACCAGTTCCGTATGCACTAACTCCAATCCCAAAGCGTCCTGCCAAAACCCCAACGCTTCCTGTATATCCTTCGTCGCAATTCCTAAATGTGCTATTTTCATACTTCAATTATTTGAACTTCTTTATTATCAATATCATCAAGATCAAAGTCTTTGGCAAACTCAATAACATCATTAAGCGTTTCATTGGTATGCCAGGTTGTTATCATAAGAAAATCTCTTTCTTCGCCATAACCAATATAGAAATCGTCCATAATATCGTGCCAAAACTCGCAATCTTTCCCAATAGTGCAAAACAGCGAAATTTTTTCGTTTACCAATTGCTTTAATAAACTATCGTGCTTTTTAGAATATCCGCTTTCGGAATGCAAAATAATTCTCTTAGCGTGGACTATCATTTCAACAATTCCTCAACCGCCGAATACGGATCGCGTTTCTTTTCGGCAACTTCCACTGCAAAATCATTCAACTTTTCGCTCGTTCCGTTCTTGTTTAAAACATCTCTTAATAAACGCTCTTGCAGAAGTTCGAGCATACGCCATTTTGCAATGTCTATCTTTCGTTCCAGACTCTTTTCGCCGGTTGCCAGAAAATCTTTGTAGCTTTTGATGGCTTCGGCTAAATCTTCGATGCCTTTTGATTCTGTAGCGACGGTTTTGACGATTGGCGGATTCCAGAAATCGTGGCGATGGGCGAGTGATAAAAGTGCTTCGAGTTCTTTTTCGGTGCGAATGACACCTTCGCGGTCGGCTTTGTTGATGACGAAAACATCGCCGATTTCCATAATTCCGGCTTTGATCGCCTGAATATCATCGCCCATTCCGGGAACGAGAACGACCACCGAAACATCTGCGGTTTTGACGATCTCGACTTCATCCTGTCCGACTCCGACCGTTTCAACAATAACTTTATCAAATCCCGCCGCATCCAAAATCGCCACCGCATCAACCGTCGCACGAGCCAAACCGCCAAGTTTTCCGCGGGTTGCCATCGAACGGATAAAAACATTCGGGTCTAAACCCAAAGTTTGCATACGAATCCTGTCGCCGAGAATCGCTCCGCCCGAAAAAGGACTCGACGGATCAACCGCGATTATGCCGATTTTTTCACCTTGTTCCCGATAATATAAAGCGAGTTTATCGACCAGCGAAGATTTTCCCGCTCCCGGCGAACCCGTAATGCCAATGATCGTTGCGTTGCCGGTCTTTGGAAATACCGATTTCATCAGTTCAGCCGCATCTTTCGAGCCGTCTTCGACCTTCGTGATCGCACGGGCAATCGCACGCGGATTACCGTCAAAAAGTTTTTCTCGTATTTCCTGTAGTTCCATATATTGTGCAAAGCAGGATTTCTCGTGCCGACCAAATCAAAACAAGAATTTTCTCACTTTTTACGCAATTTTCCAAAGGTAATAAGCGTATTTGAAAATTTTTGAAATGTACTTGTCTGACATATTGTCCGAATGGCGGACATTTTTTCAGCAAATTATTTATCAAATAGTATCTGGAACTATTAAAACCCAACAAAACACTGTTGAACTGTGTTTGGCACACTCTTTGCTGATATATTTAGTGTAACCTGGATTCTACCGACTAAGTTGCAAATTATAAAACACAAAATTTAGTAAAAATATTTCAGGAGCGTCGATAAAATGGTTAAACAAAATAAATTCTTCCAAACCAAAACTTTAGTGACAGCAATAATATTCGGTGTCATTGTTTCAACATTTGCCGCGATCAGCGTGAGAGCAGAGGGCAAAAAACGCGTTTACAGTTTGTCGGCAGTTAAGGCTAAATTTCTTGTTGCAAACAAATTAACCGTTGAATTGCGGAGTGATTTGGCTAATCCTAACATTAATTTCCAAATCAGAAATGTCGAATCTTATGAACTCTTTGAAGACCAAATTGTTATGAAAGGCGACGGATTTTGTATTTTGACGCAAAGCGACGATAAAATGCCCGTCAACTTCAAAACCGTGATTGACGCAAACACGCAGCAAGCATCGAAGATGGAATATGCTTTTACTGATTTTGACGAAAGCTCTGGTTATTCACCGAGTGCTGATGAAGATAAATTAATGACGGTTCTGATGAACCAACTCAGTAAGGATTTTGCCACTCAGGATGTAGTTGTCGCAATTGATAATTCAAATGGAGTTTCACGCTCGAACTCGAATCCGGCATATACGGGAAATGGCGAAGTTAAATTGAAAAACGGAAACTGGAAAAAAATCAAATTTGAGATTGAGCTGAATCCAAATAAATCAGCTAAAAGTGTCGTTTACGAAATTAAATAAATAATTTAATATCTGAAAAAGCATCAACTGAAAGCGGCGGGTTTCTGTATGGAAATCCGCTTTTTATGTTTAAATTTTACATTTTGTGGGCAGAAGTTGCTTTTTAGGATAATACATAAATAATGTCTGTTTTTAATACAATTCAAAAACTGCTGTAAACCTGCCTAAAAAGAATTAACAGCATAAGTTCAGTATCTACAAAGCTTTATAATACTTTCTGAAGTTGTGGCATAAAGATTGCGAGTTTATAAACTAGAAACTTTGAAAAAAAAAGATCTGGGGCGACGCTCATATCACCTCAAATAAAAACTTCGAATGTGCTACTTATTTGTTTTAAAGCAAGTGTTGACGAGCCGAAAAACAAAACTTTCGTAAATGTCTAAATATCTCAGACAATAATTCAAAGATAACCACATATTACTTGGAAAAACTTTTGATGAATGAGATAAGCAACGAATACAAAACCGGGGAGGTTGCTGTTGCTGCAAATTCTATATGTTTATTCGAAGATAGTGGAAATGTTGAAAAATTTAGAAGTTACGGGGAGGTCGTGATCGGTGATTTGATTGGAAAAAGATCAAATTTGAAGTTTAGTTGAACGCCGATTTTGATCCTGTTTTATACAAACTCGAAGAAATGCAAAGGAGTTTTTACGCAAAACGGGTTTTGAATAATCAGATAAAAATGCTCAAGAGAATTTCACATCGCTTGAGCATTTTTTATTTTAAAGGTTCAAATTTACCAAATCTCGCAGATGTCTTTTTTAACCATCGGTTGCGATGTTTTACAGCCGAATGCCTGAGCAAATTTCGCCATATTCGAAAGCGGTCCGTTGACGCGGTAACGGGCAATCGCGTGCGGATCGGTCGTCGCCCGCAGCCGTTCGGCTTCAAGCGTTTGCTTCGTTGCCCAGACTTGAGCCCAACCGAGGAAAAATCGCTGTTCGGCAGTAAATCCGTCAATGTCTGTCTGCCGCGAACCGTCTTCCATAGATTTCATAAACGCATCGTAAGCAACGGTCAAACCGCCGAGGTCGGCAATGTTTTCACCGAGCGTCAGATTTCCGTTCATAAATAATCCCGGCTGCACTTCATAACTGCTGAATTGATTGACGACACAGTTTGCCCGTTCGGTAAATTTCTCGCGGTCTTCCGGTGTCCACCACATTTTCAGATTTCCTTCCGCATCGAAACGGCTTCCCTGGTCGTCAAAACCGTGTGTTATTTCGTGTCCGATAACTCCGCCGATGGCACCGTAATTTACGGCATCATCCGCATTCGGATTGAAAAACGGCGGATGCAGAATTCCGGCGGGGAAGGCGATTTCATTCAACAATGGATTATAGTAAGCATTGACCGTCGGCGGTGTCATTCCGAAACGGTCGCGGTCAACGGGTTTGCCGATGTCGTCCAAGTTGCGTCTGACCTGAAATTTATTGGAACGCATTTCGTTCATCAGATACGATTTGCGGTCAACGTCCAAACCTTCGTAACCGCGAAGTTTATCGGGATAACCGATCTTGCGTTTGAACGTGGCAAGTTTGGCGAGTGCCTGAACTTTCGTGTCTTCCGACATCCATTCTAATTGGTCGAGCCGCGAACGCATCGCCACGAAAAGATTATCAATCAGTTCATTCATCCGTTCGCGGGCTTCCGGTTTGAACGCCTTGCCGACGTATAATTGACCGAGTGCTTCGCCGATATTGCCGTCAACCGCCCGCACACAGATTCGCTCACGCGGCTGCTGTTCCTTCGTTCCCGATAAATATCTCGCGTAAAAATCAAAGTTTTCATCCCGATATTTTTTCGCCAGCATCGGTGCGGCGGCATCGAGCGTCATCCACTGCATATAAGTCTGCCATTCGCCGACGGAAAATTTGTCGAGCAGTTCGTTGAATGTCTTAAAGAATTCCGGCTGTCCGATGTTGAATTCTTCAACGCCCGTCACGCCACGCATTTTCATATATTCGTTCCAATCGAAATTCGGCGTGATCGCATTCGCTTCCGCAACGGAAATTTTCTTGTAGCGATTGTCGGGATTTCGCAGTTCGGTGCGGGACAGCGAAGCGTAAGCCAGATTCGTCTGAATCCGCATTATCGTGAACATTTTCGTTCGTGCTTCCTGCTCATTGTCGCCGGTCAGCATAAACATATTCATCATATATCGGCGGAATTTATCGCGTGCTTCCTGCATTTTCGGTTCGCCGCCGACGTAATAATCTTTGTTCGGCATACTCAAACCGCCCTGACTCGAATTGGCGATAACCATTTTGCTGTCCTTTAGATCAGTTCCGCCGCCGAATCCGAACACCGCCGGAATTCCGAGATCGTGCATCCGGGCGATTTGATTCTGCAAATCTTTTTTGTTGCGGACGTTTTTAATATCGCTGAAATATGTCTGAAGCGGTTTGATGTCCGCTGATTCAATCGCCGCTTCGTCCATACAGGAAAAATAATAATCGCCGATAAGTTGCGGATCGCTGCCTTTTTTCGCATCGGTTTTAGCAACCGCTTCCTGCACGATTCCTTTCAAAATCTCGCGGTTATTTTCCGCTAAAATATTAAAACTGCCCCAACTTGATTGATCGCCCGGAATTTCCGTGTCCTTTAACCAAGTTCCGTTGGCATACTGAAAAAAGTCCGTGCAAGGTTCGACGGATTTGTCCATTCGGCTAAGATTAAATGCCGCTGTTTGTCCAAAAGCAATTGCCGAAAGGGACAGAATCAGCGTGGCAATAACCGAAAATCTAAAATAGAAATTACGCATTTTTAAACTCCTTGAAAATTTGAGATATGTTTTTACCGATTTGATACGGATGATTTTTAGATTATGTTTCAATTTGCCGGATTAAGATAATGAAATAGTTGTGATTGATTTGACGTTGCTCATTTATCTAAATTGGCGGCAGGTGTTAAAATAAAAAAGGAACGCAAACTTCGGTTTTTTGCTACTACGGATTGAGAATAAAAAAATATGTCAGAATTAAGTGATTTATATCAGGAAGTTATTTTAGACCACAACAAAAATCCGCGAAATTTTCGTGAGATGGCGGATGCCGATAAACGGGCGGACGGGAATAATCCTTTGTGCGGCGACAAGTTACAGGTGTTCGTTAAAATGGACGGCGAAATCGTTGAAGATATTGCTTTTCTCGGTTCGGGATGTGCGATTTCAAAGGCTTCGGCTTCGATTATGACGCAAACTTTGAAGGGCAAAACCAAGCCGGAAGCGGAAAAACTTTTCGATGAATTTCACCGAATGGTAACGGGCAAACTCGACATCGAAACGGACGACAATGAATTGGGTAAACTGAAAATATTCGCCGGAGTTCTGGAATTTCCCGCCCGCGTCAAATGTGCATCGCTAAGTTGGCACACCGTCAATGCGGCTCTTCACGACGAAGAAGAAATCTCGACCGAGTAGTTATTTTTAGCCACAGAGAACACAGAAAAATACGAGAGGTTTTTTTTACCAATTAAAAAATCTGTATTTTCTCTGTGTTCTTTGTAGCTGAAGTCTGTTTTATTCACCTGAAGTTTCTACTCTCAGCGGTTTGTTGATAACTTCGAGAACTCTCTGCGGAAATGGAATTTCGATTCCGGCTTCGTCAAGTGCCGTTTTTGTTGCCGAAACAACGCGGTCAGACGTTTTGCGGGTGCTTGATTGAAACGGATCAGTCCAGTAGAGCATTTTCAGATTGACCGAAGAATCCGCCAGTTCGACGACATCCACATCCGGTGCGGGATTATCCAGCACGCCCTCCGTTCTTCGCATCACATTCATCAAAATCTCGCGTGCTTTTTCGTGACTTTCGTTATAACCGATGCCGACCGTAATTTTCGTTCGACGCGAAGCAAAAGCGGTGCGGACGAGAACCGATTTCATATACAAATCGGAGTTCGGAATGACGACGCGTTCGCCGTCGTAAGTTTTGATCTTCGTTGCCCGGACATTTATTTCTTCAACCGTTCCTTCAAAATCATCAACTTTTATCTGGTCGCCGATCTTAAACGGTCGGTATAACAACAGCAGAAATCCGGCGAGCAAATTCTGCATTACATCCTTAAATGCAAAACCCAAAGCAACCGAACCGATTCCGAGTCCGGCGATCAAATCTCCGGCGTTGACTCCCGGAAAAATTACGGTCGAAGCAATAAATAAACCGGCGATTATGATGATAATATAACCGATTCTCGCCAGCAGTGATCCCAACATATCGTCGAGACGAGCTTTATGCGAAGCACTTCTGATGATTTTTCTCGCAAAATAGGCAATCGCCAAAAATATCAGGAAAACAACTACACCGACACCGATCAGCGGCAGTTGCTCAAGAAATCCTCTGACCATTTCGACAATGGTTTTTGAAACTGCTCGACTGGCTTCTATCGGATTACTGTTAGTGTTTGAATTAGAGTTGGAATTCTGAAAGAAAAATAAAAATATCGCAAACAAAATGAATCGGTCTCCTTAAAATTTAGGCTTAAAAGAAACTTATAATATATTGATTTCGATAATTTTCAAGTTTTGGATTCGCCTTTGTCTTTATCCATCACGGTATTTTCCGCCTCGATAACTTCTTTTTCTTCCTTCATTTCACGGGACAAAAAGAAGTTCAAAGCGGTTCGGATAACGGCGATGGTGGCGAGTTTCCCGATTTGATCCCAGGACGGTGCGATGGCGGTCGAGAGAATATCGGCGGCGAGTTGAAACTCTAGAGCAAGTGCCAAATATCTGGCAAGCAGCAATCGCACCCGCGTAAAATCATCGGAATTCTCGGAACGAAGGGCTTTGATAACTTCATATATCGCACAGATTATTCCAATCGATATAATCGCCGCTCCGGTCGTTTCGATAAACAGCCGAAGCCACGAAACGAGATTGATTATCAGCGGTTCAAAAAATGTTTCGCTCGGCGGACTGATCACGCCGCCGGAGGATTCTTGTAAAAACAGAAAAAATGTGAGAATCAAATTATTCATCAAAATTGAATTATCTCAAAAAAGTGTTATTTTTATATTGCTATTCTGTAAAAATAATCTTTGTTTAGCAAGCAATTTCTTGTGAAAATAAAATCAATCGAACTGATCGAGATCAATTTGCCGCTCGTGCATTTTTTTGAAACGAGCTTCGGCAGAACTTATAACCGACGCATAATTTTATGTCGGGTTGAAGATGAAGACGGAAATGAAGGTTGGGGCGAATGCACGGCGGGCGAAACTCCTTCGTATTCGGAAGAATGGACGGATTCCTGTTGGGAAGTTTTGGAAAAAATCCTTGCTCCGATGGTGATTGGCAAATATTTGAAAGACGCTTCCGAAGTTTGGAATTTAATGAGAAAAGTTCGCGGCAACCGGATGTCGAAAGCGGCGGTTGAAACGGCAGTTTGGGATTTGGAAGCGAAGAAATTAAATGTTCCGCTTTGGAAACATCTGGGTGGTGTTCGCAACGAGATTGATTGCGGAGTTTCCATCGGGATTCAAGATTCGGTTGAAAAATTATTGGAAAAAATCCAAACGGAAATTGACGCGGGTTATAAACGAATTAAAATAAAGATCGCTCCCGGTTGGGATTTTGATATTGTTAAAAAAGTGCGTGAAACATTCGGCGAAACACTTTTAATGGCTGATGCAAATTCGGCTTATACGTTGGATGACATTGATTTATTTAAACGCTTAAACGCCTTTTGCCTGATGATGTTTGAACAACCGCTGTCGCATTCGGACATTTTCGACCACGCCAAATTGCAAGCGGAAATCAATACGCCAATTTGTTTGGACGAATCAATAAAATCTCCGGCGGACGCTCGCCAAGCTATCGAAATGAAAGCGTGTCAAATAATCAACGTCAAACTCGGACGAGTCGGCGGACATTTTCAGGCAAAACTGGTCGAAGAAATTTGTAGAAAATCAAATATTCCCGTCTGGTGCGGCGGAATGTTGGAATCGGGAATCGGGCGTTCGCATAATATCGCCATGTCCACGCTCGCCGGTTTTACACTTCCCGGCGATGTTTCCGCAAGCAAAAGATATTGGTTTGAGGACATCATCGAACCCGAAGTTTCCGTCACCAAAAAAGGAACAATAATCGCCCCCGAAAATGCGGGAATCGGCTTTGAAGTTAAACGCGTTAGGATTGATAATTTAACGGTTAGGAAAGTAGTTGTTACAAAATAAAACTAATGTAAAATGTTTGCAGGGGCAACGGCTTGTCCTTGCCCATGAGCGAAGCGAAAGAAAGTTAAACAATGAATAAGTTAATATCAAATATTACATTTCTATTAATTTTGTTAATAACTATATCTAGCTTCGGATGTCTTCAAGACTATGAAAAAGTAAGAGATGAACGAAGTAATAAAATAATTGAACAGTTTAACTTGCAACTGAAAAATAAGGATTATGAGGAAATTTACAAAAATTTGTCTAGCACAGCAAAAAGTTTAACACCGAAAGATGAATTCAATGAGAGAATAACTAAGTTAGTGAGAGAGTTTAAGAAGATTGATGATTCGCTAACTCTTAAAGAGGAGAAAGGTAAAACCCTTTATAATCCGTATGTTGACTCATATTTTGTTTATAGAAAAATCGAAAGTAATAATGAGAAACTGGATTTGGAAGTAACAATTAATACTAATGAAAATAGGTTGTTTGATGTTTGTATTATGCCTTTGGAAGAGATTGAGATGGATAAACGAATCTGTCTAACAAACGCTTTTAGAAAGATTTAGATTTTATTAACAATTAGAGATAATCAAATTTTTTCAGCCTTTCGGCTGATGGGCAAGGAAAAGCCGTTGCCCCTACAATATTTATTAACAATTTAGAAATTTATTAAAACAATGAGTAACAATAATCACGAACCAAATAAGGTAATTTTTTCAATGGTCAAAGTGAGCAAGCTATACGATAAAAAGCCTGTTCTCAAAGACATTTATTTATCATTTTTTTACGGTGCGAAGATCGGTGTTCTCGGACTTAACGGTTCGGGGAAATCGTCCTTGCTGCGGATAATTGCGGGCGAAGACCGCGAGATTAATGGCGAAGTTGTTTTTTCGGACGGCTATTCGGTCGGTTATTTAGAGCAGGAACCGAAACTGGACGGATCGAAAACGGTTAAGCAAATCGTCGAGGAAGGCGTGCAGGAAACGATTGATCTGCTCGCGGAATATGAAACGATCAACGCCCGTTTTGCCGAAGAAATGGATATGGACGAGATGAATCAGATGCTTGCACGACAAGGTGCGGTGCAAGATCGGCTCGACCAACTGAATGCGTGGGACGTAGATTCGCGGCTTGAAATGGCAATGGACGCACTTCGTTGTCCGCCGGGCGATGCGTTGATCGAAAATCTTTCGGGCGGTGAAAAACGTCGCGTCGCATTATGCCGTTTATTGTTGCAAAAACCGGATATTCTATTATTGGACGAGCCGACGAACCACTTAGATGCGGAAACCGTCGCGTGGCTTGAACAGCATTTGCAGAAATATGAAGGCACAATTATCGCCGTCACGCACGACAGATATTTTCTCGATAACATCGCGGGTTGGATTCTCGAACTCGACCGCGGCGAAGGAATTCCGTATGAAGGAAATTATTCGTCGTGGCTTGAGCAAAAAGAAAAGCGTCTGGCGGGTGAATCGAAAACGGAAGATAAGCGGCAGAAGCAACTGCAACGCGAACTCGAATGGATTCGGATGTCGCCGAAAGGTCGCCACGCAAAATCCAAAGCGAGAATTAACGATTACGAAGAACTCGTCAAACAGGATGTCGAAAAGCGTTCGGAAACGCTGGAATTGTATATTCCGCCGGGACCGCGTCTTGGCGATATTGTCATCGAAGCCGACGATGTTTCCAAGGCTTTCGGACACAAATTGCTTTTTGACAATATGGAATTTTCACTTCCGCCGGGCGGAATAGTCGGTGTCATCGGTCCGAACGGTGCGGGAAAAACGACGCTTTTCAAACTAATTACCGATCAGGAAGAACCCGACAAAGGAACTTTCAAAGTCGGCGAAACCGTCAAACTCGGCTACGTTGACCAATCGAGAGATTCCTTGGATGCAGACAAAACAATCTGGGAAGAAGTCGCCGACGGATTGGATTTGGTCAAACTCGGCGACAAAGAAATGAATTCGCGGGCTTACGTTTCGCGTTTCAATTTTTCGGGAAGCGACCAGCAAAAGCGTGTCGGACAACTTTCGGGTGGTGAACGAAATCGCGTCCATTTGGCAAAAATGCTCAAAAGCGGTGCGAATGTTTTACTGCTCGATGAACCGACAAATGATTTGGACGTAAACACGATGCGGGCGTTGGAAGAAGCACTCGAAAACTTCGCCGGTTGTGCCGTCATCATCTCGCACGACCGCTGGTTTCTTGACCGACTCGCCACGCACATCTTAGCGTTTGAAGGCAATTCAAAAGTCGTCTATTTCGACGGAAACTTTTCGCAGTACGAGGAAGACAAAAAACGCCGTTTAGGACAAGATGCCGATCAACCGCATCGGATTAAATATCGCAGTTTGACTAGAGATTAAAACGTAATCCGCGTTCTGTTTCTTGATCGGCTTGATATGCTTACTAAAAACACAAAATCTTATTTGGTCTTCATCTTGCTTCTGCTGATTTCGGCTTGCACGAATCAGGTTGAGACTTCGCAGATTTCGCCGCAAAAGCCGAGTTCCGAGATTGAACAAATAGCAAAACCGACACCGCAAGTGGCAAAAACTCCAAATCTGCAGCACGAATTGCTTAATGGAAAAAACGCGACGACCGCATCGCCGATTGGTAAATTTGACTTTGAAAACTTTACGTTTCCGCTGCCGCGTGGCTGGCAGGAAGTTGACAGTAAAGAGATCACGCTCGAAAATGGAAAGCGTCCGCTGACCGAAGAAAGAATCGGGATGGAATATGTCACGACGAAATTTTTCGACGTAACGGGCGACGGGGAAGATGAAGCGTTGGTGGTTCTGAAGGTTTTGACGGGAAGCATCACGATTCCGCAGAATATATATATATTTGAGTGGAAGGATGATTCGCCGGAATTGCTCTGGAATTTTCGCACCGGAGATCGGGCGGACGGCGGTTTGAAAAATATCTACTTGGAAAACGGCGAACTGACGGTCGAGCTTTTCGGGCGGGACAGATATATTTTCGGTGAGATGGAAACATCGAAAATCGTCGGCGATGAAGAAAGACTCTGCTGCCCGACGAATTGGACGAAAACGGTTTACAAACGCGAAGGAAATATCTTCAAATTAGATGGTGACCGCTGGACATATTCTTTATTGGACAAGAATGCCGAACCGATAAAAAATATGAACGAACTGGAATTACAGGAGGAACGTGGAGCGAAGCAATAGCGGAGCATTTTTGATTTTTGTATATTTTTTGCTGGCGATTTATCTGTTGCCGATCTTTTTCAACAGCGGTTCGGCAGAAGATTTAACCCGTTGGGCGACGACTGTTTCGCTGGTTGAAAATACTTCGTTCGAGATTTCCTGGGCGAAGGATTTGATCGGCGGCGAATTCGACGACGTGACGACAACTTCCGCCGGCAAAGTTTATTCAAACAAATCTCCCGGGATCTCGCTTCTGTCCGCACCTTTTTATGCAATGACGCGGGTCGTCATCGGCAAACCGACGAAGGAAAACGTCCGCACGAGTTGGTTTGTAATGCGTCTTTTGATAAGTTCGCTGCCGCTTCTGCTGCTTGCTTTTTGGCTCAACGGTTACGAAATTGACGCTTATTCAATTGCGATTCTCTTATTTGCCACGCCGCTTTTTCCGTATAGTTTGCTTTATTATTCGCACGTTTTAGTCGCCGTTTTAGTTTATCTGGCGTTTCGTCTGCTCTATGATGCGGAGCGGGTTTTTCCCGAAAGATGTTTTTGGGCGGGATGTTTGTTAGGTTTTTCGTTGCTCTGTGAATTTTCCGTAATCGTTCCGCTGATAATTTTCGGCTTCGGTCTGAACTGGACGGAATCACGCGAGCGAACGCGGCGGGTGATTTTTTATCTGGCGGGATTTGCTCCGTTCGTAATTATTCTGCTGGTCTATAATCAATTGATTTTCAATTCTCCGTTCGCGTTTTTGAAACATTACGAACTCGCTCTACCGATGCTTTCGAGTCTTTATGAATTTACGTTGAGTCCCGCTCACGGATTATTTTTCTTCTCGCCCGTGCTGATTCTTTCACTTTTTACGATATTCGATTCGGAACACAGCGGATATTTACGCCATCGGGTAAAAAACGCGGCAATAATTCTGACATTTGTCGCGGTTATCGGATTTGCCGAGAACTATGTCGGCGAATCCGTCGGGGCAAGACATTTGATAATTATTATTCCGCTTCTGCTTGACTCATTTTTCGACGGCGACGTGGAAGATTATCCGAGTTTTCTGCGTGGTTCATTATTCGCCGTTTCATTTCTGTTCTGCACGATTCCGCTGCTGACTTATGCGTTTGCACCGTCCGCATTGAGTTTTCCGCACAATTCATTCTGGCAACCGCTTTTGTATGACGCACAATTTTTTACGCTGACGCTTCCCAACACGTTTGGAGTTATCAACAGCATCTGGACGATTCTGCCCGCAGTACTGATCTTAATCGCGGCACTCTATTTCGTCTGGCGTGATGCAAAATTTCCGTTCAAATTCGTCGTCGGTCTGCTGACGGGAATTCTGCTCGTCGGAGGTTATATGTTTTTTCCCAACCTCGAACCGAAAGCGGCGAAACCGTTGCGGGAAAAGATTAAAATTAGTAGTCGGCAGAAGCAGAAGCAGCAGCAGAAGCAGGAGAAAATTGGCGTGAATCCCGAATCCCGAATCTTAAATCTTAAACCTTAAACCTTGAATCTTCACGCCGTAATGATGACGGCTTTCGTGCCGAGTAATTCCGAAAAGTCTTTGGTGTAAATCGTGTCAACGCGGCGGATTTTGCCGACGGTTTCGACGATGTCCTGAGTCGAAATAAAACTGTCTTCGACGTGGGCGATTGCCCAGTTTTTGATGTGCGAAGCGGTTCGCAACACTTCTTCGATCAGACTTAAATACTGTGATTTCGTTTCGATGTGCGTGCCGAGTTGTCCGATGTGCTGCTGCTCCAGATCGTTCCAAAAATCATCGCCGCCGCGAATCCACTCTTCACGCCACGCCGTCCAATTTCTTGAAGTTCGGAAGGTTTGATTATGAGCGGTCGGAAGTCTCAAAAATAACAGATCAGGATAATTTTCCGCTGTAAATTCATTAGCGGTTTTGTTTTTGCAGACATTGTTCTGGTCATTGTTCACCGGTGCGGGATGAATACTCCAGAATTTTTTGTAAACATTCGCCAACGGCTGCCGGAGAACTCTCGTGTCCTCATCGAACGACAACACATAATCGCCGACCTTCATCGCTAAACTCAGAGCAATCGAGCGTTTGACCGGCGATGAAAGTTTTTCAATATTGGTGCGGATATTATCAAACCACCACGCATCGGTTTCGCTGAACCATCTGCCGTTCGCCGGATTTTTAAGCTGATACTGCGGCACATACACGTCTTCGAGAATTATTTCAATTTCGTCGGCGGCAAGTTTTTCGCTGTTATTTTCAATATACGTGACGGCATCGGTGTAAGCGGACTGCATTAAATCATTAGCCAAAACCTTGACGTTCCAGTTCTTCAGATAACTTCCGAGATTCGGATCATTGGTAAAGGGCATCGCAATCGTCGAGAATTTCAAACGCCGCAGAATATTTAACTCAAAAGCCAACCAGCTTTTCGGTGTGTTTTCGGAATTTTTCAGCATAACTTTTTATTCGGTAATAATCGGCGGTTCATCTTCTTCGGAAGATTCGTCAAACTCCGCAACTTCTGCTTCGACAGGGAAATCGGCATAAGACTTCAGTTCGTCCAAATTTTCCAAAGCCAGAAATACCTTGACTATCTGCGGATCGAATTCGATTCCCGCCCATTCCGTCAAATACCTTTTTGCTTCCTCGGCGGAGATCGGAACGCTGAACGGACGGGCATCGGTCATTGCTGAATATGTGTCGCAAACTCTCAAAATACGTGCCGCCAAAGGAATCTGCCGTCGTTCCAAACCGTCGGGATAACCCGTTCCGTTCCACCATTCGTGATGCCAGCGAACAAGCAGCTGCACCGCCCGCGACATTCCGCGTTTTGCCGTTTCCTGTTCGCCGATGACCGGATGGCGATTCAGATCAATTCTTTCTTCGTTGCTCAAAACGCCTTGTTTATTAATATAACTGCGATTCATAACCAACTCGCCGATGTCGTGAACCAGAGCGGATTGACGCAGCATCTGTAGATCCTGCGGAGCGAGATTGAAGTGTTTAGCGACGGCATCGGCTAAAACCGCAACTCTCACCGCGTGCGGATTTTCGTAACCCTCGAATTTATCAATCGAACGGGAAACTTCGATAAGTTCCGTGTCCGTTTCAAGTTCTGTCATTGTAATTCAAAGTTTAAATATAATGTTTAAGATTCAAATCTGACGCGGATTTCGGCTTTTTATTTTGTAAATTTTTGATAGAGCGGAAATTCCCCGAATAAATGTTTTACTATTTCTAACCTAAAGTGTCGAGTAATGATTGTGCTTCGCGGCTGTCGGGAGTGATTTGCAGAAGCCGTTTTAACTCGCCTTTGGCACGGGCGAGGAGTCCAATTTCGACGAATAATTCCGCCAGCATTATGCGGTAAGTGATATTTTCCGCGTCTAATCTGATTGCCGTCTGTAATTCCGCTTCAGCCTTGTGACTGTGCTGTTTGTCGTATGAAAGCGATTTCCCGTAAAATGCATGATAGCGTGGATTATTGCTGTCGAGGTGAGCAGCACGCCCGAAATGCGGTTGGGCTTCGTAATAATTTTCGTTCACCAATAGTTCGTAACCTTTGTCGAAACTTTCAGCCGCCAGTGTCAAATCATTTCTCGATTCGATTTCTTCTTTTGTAAAATTGAAAATCTGCGGAGTAGTTTGTTCATCATTTTTGTTGTTGGCGTTTATTTGCTCAATAATTTTACGAAGTTTAAAGTCATAGACTTCGCGGGATTCCTTGTTTTTCAAAACTTCATATGCGTGAGCAATTTCGGTAAAAGCATCTTGAACTTTATCGTGCAGATCAGCTTCTCCCTTTTTATGAAAAAGGTCTGGATGAAACTTTTTAGCAAGCGAAAAATATTCTTTTTTGATCGCTGCCGTGTCAACTTCGGGTTGCAGCCCGAATATTTCATAATGCGTTACGGCATTTTTGATTCGTGCAATGTATTCGTCAAGTGAAATCTCGATCTCTTTTGCCGGTTCTGCCTTTTGTTTTGCTTCGGTTGCTTTTATTTTCGCTTCATCGGCGGCTTTTCGTTTTTCTTCAAGCAGTTTTTCATCAGCAATTTTCTGTTGCTCATCCGCGACCGAAAGAGCGGAAGTTTTGAGCGAAAATCTCGTCGAGTTTATTACCGAAACATCATTTTTGCTAAATGCGGAGTTCCATTTTCGCCTGATGATGAAACCGCCCAACCAAAGTTTATACAGAATTCGCAAAACATCTTCGTGCGGCAATCCGCTCATTGATCGAAGATTTTCGACCGATAATCCGGCATCGTCCATTCTTGATAAAATGTATGCTTCCGGCGGACTGAAGACGGTCGAATCATCATCTTTTTCCTTATTTTTACTGAACTCTTCGTCAAAACTTTTAAACCTTGCAGTGATTTGCGAAGTGTCGAGTTCGCTGGCAAACCGATGCAGAATCGGATAAAAATCCAAATTGAAACCGATCCCCTCTTTAATTCTTGCCAGAGAACTGAACATCCATTCGCCTGTCGCTAAACTGACGGCGTTTTGAATAATCAGTTCGATTTGATACACGAAAAATCTGTCAATCGCCTGTTTTTGAAATCTGCCTTCCTTCACAAGATATTGAGCCAGATACATATCATTAGTAAAGTTTTCTATTTTCGAAAGCTCTTCTTTAGTAATTTGTTCCTGATCCAAAAAAAGTTGAAAAAGCCTGTCCTGACGGGAATTGGAAACCGCAAAAACGATTTTCCCCGCTTCGATGTAAATGATGAACTTTTGTTCATTCTTTGAAATTCTGAGCGAACCGCTGAACCGCAGGTCAGCGATTTCAACCAGCAACTCAGCTACCGGATGGCGACTGGTATTTCCTGTTTTTTCGAGATTATTCGGTACGGACATTTTTTGATTATTCCAAGAAATTTCGAGTGTCGGCGGTTTTGCAGGAGAAACGCATTCTATATAGTAACAGATTGACGGAAGAAAAGTTAAGGGAATTTTGAGGATTGAAATGCAAGTCACTTGCCTTCCGGCTGGATTAGTCCAACAAATTTACCTTGGTATTTAACAAAACTTCCGGAAAAATTTAGTATTAAAATATGCTTCATAATCTTGAAATAAAGGGTGAAAGTATTCGTTTTTGGCAGAATTCAGGCGAATCCTTTGAACATATTCTGATGAAAGCTCTCGGATATGCAATGTTTATTGAAAAATATCCCAAACTGGAGGTAGAAATGAAAGTCGGGCTGAAGTATAAACCTGATATTGTCGCCCAAAACGGCAAGAGAGATTTCACATTCTGGGGCGAATGCGGACAAAATGCGGTCAGCAAAACGGCTTGGTTGTTAAAACATACACACATCGGAGAATTTGCTCTATTCAAGATAGGTTTCAACGCCGAAGCACTCGTTAAGCAACTTCGCAAAGATATTCCGAAAAAATATCGCCCGGAAAATAAACTTATTTTGATAAATTTCGTAAAAAATATAAAAGATTTAACCGACGGCGGAAAAATTGAAAAAGTTTCTGATGAATGGTTCGAGAAATATGTCGTCTGAGCAGGAATGTAAAATAACGATTCGAGAGTGCGTCGATACTGAAGATTTGAGCGACTGCGTTCGTCTGCAGAGGGAAGTTTTCGCTCTGCCCGAACTGGAAATTTCGCCGGTTCGCCATTTTATCGTTACGCTTCACGCCGGCGGTTTTACGCTCGGTGCTTTTTACGGCGGTGAACTTATCGGTTTTACGCTCTCGGTTCCCGCGGTGCTTCGCGGCGAAAAAGCTTTTTATTCGCATATGACAGTAGTTGACAAAAATTTTCAGTCAATGGGAATCGGCAGAAAATTAAAGTGGGAACAGCGAAGAACCGCACTTAAAAGAGATGTCAAATTTATTAAATGGACGTTTCAGCCGGTCGTGGCTCGCAACGCATATTTTAACCTTGAAAAACTCGGAGCAGAAATCAGGGAATATGAGCCGAATTTTTACGGCACGGATTACGGAGTTTCACCGTCAAACACAAATTCAAACGGAATTGACAGCGACCGTCTTTTTGCTGAATGGCAACTTGAAAGTAAAAAAGTAAAAGCTCTGGCGAACGGCGACAAATTTGAAGGCATAGGTGAATCTGTGCGTAAAATAGAAATCCCGAACGATTGGCATAAACTTCTCGAAACAGATGCAAATAAAGCAATCGCCGAACAAAAACGGATCAAACAAGAGTTTCAGACTGCGTTTTCTGAAAATCTGATCTGTCGAAGTTTTGAACGCGACAAGAACAACCCGAAATATCTGCTTTTTAGCAGATAAATTCCAAGACTAAAACCTGAATTTCTATGAATCTGTTCGAACAAGTCGAAGTTTCTGTAAACAACGAAATTAAAAATCTGCGTGCCGAAATAAATCGGCATAATCAGCTTTATTATCAGAATGACGAACCGGAAATTGCCGATTTTGAGTTCGATAAATTGCTTGAAAAATTGAAGCAGTTGGAAACGGAAAATCCGCATTTTATAACACCCGATTCGCCGACGCAGAGAGTTGGCGGACGTTCGGAAGGTTTTCAATCTTTCGTGCATAAAGTTCCGATGATGTCGCTGGATAATTCTTATAATATCGAGGAATTGCGGAAGTTTGATGAGCGTTGCCGGAAGTTGGCGGACGGACGCGAATTTGAATACGTGGCGGAATTGAAAATTGACGGACTTTCAATTTCTCTGCATTATGAAAAAGGTGTTTTGGTTGCGGGAGCGACTCGCGGTGATGGAATTGTCGGCGATGATGTTCTAAATAATGTGAAGACGATTCGCACGATTCCGCTAAAATTATCGAAAGATTTTCCCGCTGAACTAGAAGTTCGCGGCGAAGTTTTTATGCCGCGTTCGGTGTTTGAAGAAATCAATAAAGAATTAGCCGAAAAAGAAGAAAAAACTTATGCAAATCCGCGAAATTTTGCGTCGGGAACTTTGCGGCAATTGGATTCGGCAGTTGTTGCCGCACGCAAACTCGATATGTTTCCGTATGACGTGTGGGCGGGAAATCAGAAGCCTTTTGAAACGCACGAGGAAAATTTTAATTGGCTGGCTGAGAATGGTTTTAACGTCAATCCGAATCGGAAAGTTTGTGCGGATATTGAGAAAGTTATCGAATTCTGCAACCGCATCGAAGATTTACGTGATTCGCTCGATTACGATATTGACGGCGTTGTCGTCAAAGTCAATCAAACACAGTTGCAGGATGAATTTGGCAATACTTCAAAATCACCGCGTTGGGCAATTTCCTACAAATATCCGGCAATGCAGGCGACGACAAAATTAAATGCGATCACCGTTCAGGTCGGACGAACCGGAGCTTTAACGCCCGTTGCCGAGCTTGCTCCCGTTTTGCTCGCGGGAACTGTTGTATCGCGTGCCTCTTTGCACAATCAGGACGAAATAAAACGCTTGAATATTAAAATCGGCGATTGGGTTTTAATCGAAAAATCAGGCGAAATAATTCCGCAAGTCGTCAAAATTATCGAATCAAAACGCGACGGAAACGAGCAGAATTATGATTTTCCAAAATCGTGTCCGGTTTGCGATTCACAGGTTTTGCGTCCGGAAGGTGAAGCCGTTACACGCTGCACAAACGAGATTTGTCCGGCAAAAATAAAAGCTCGAATCGCGTATTTCTCCGCACGAAAAGCAATGGACATCGAAGGTTTAGGAAGCGTTCTGATTGAAACTTTAGTTGATAAAAAATTGATCAAAGATGTTGCGGATTTATATTCTTTGGATGTCGAAACGCTTGCAAATTTTGAACGAATGGCGGAAAAATCAGCCACAAATGTCGTCAGCGAAATCGCAGCCAGCAAAGAACGCGGGCTTCAAAGATTATTATTCGGCTTAGACATACGGCACGTCGGCGAAAGATATTCCAAAATCCTCGCCAATCAGTTTCGCTCAATCGAGAATCTGGAAAAAGCAACCGTCGAAGAACTTGACGCGATCCCCGAAATCGGTGAAAAAGTTGCTGTCAGTATTTTTACATATTTCCAAAATCCCCGAACGCACGATTTGCTTTTGCGATTAAAGAATTACGGCGTAAAAACAGAAGTTGATGCTTCAAGTTCTGCAAATTTAGACGAAAGATTCGTCGGCAAAATATTTGTCTTAACCGGAAAAATGGAAAAATTCACCCGCACCGAAGCCGCCAAACTGATCGAAGAACGCGGCGGACGGGTTTCATCTACTGTGAGCAAAAATACAGATTATTTATTCGCAGGCGAAAAAGCCGGTTCAAAACTCACTAAAGCCGAAAAACTCGGTGTGAAAATTTTGGATGAAAATGAATTTGAGGAAATGATTAACAAAAATGGCACATAAATTTCAGATTGATCTGCTCGGCATAATCGAATTGCTTTCGGAGCATCTATACAGCAGCCCGCAGGTTTATTTGCGGGAACTTCTGCAAAACGGCGTGGATGCGATTCAGGCTCGTCAGTCGGTTGGCGTTGATTTTCAACCGGGCGTAAATGTTTCGATTTCGACGAACAAAAACGGCGGAATGCAGATGTTGTTTGAAGATAACGGCATCGGTTTGACCGAAGATGAAATTCATAAATTTCTGTCAACTATCGGTAAATCTTCTAAACGCGGATTGGAAAATATATACGACACGGATTTTATCGGGCAGTTCGGCATCGGGTTGTTGTCGTGTTTTGTCGTCAGCGAAACCGTTCACGTTAAAACGCTTTCGGCGAAAGCCGGGAGCAAGCCGATTGAGTGGAAAGGACGCGACGACGGGACGTATTCGGTAAATGAAATTGATGAAAATTTGAATATCGGAACGCAGGTTTTTCTCGAATGTAAAAGCGGACTGGAAGAATATTTTGACGCGGATTTTATCGAAACTTCGCTGAAAAATTATGGTGGATTGTTGAAATTTCCGATTGTATTTAACGATGGCGAAAATGAAACGCAGATAAATTCGGAAGTTCCGCCGTGGCGTGAAAAGTTTTACACTTCGCCGGAAGAAGACGAAGCGTTTTTGAGATACGGGCAGAAGATTTTCGGGACGCAATTTCTCGATTATATCCGGCTCGAAGATGACGCGGGCGAAGTTTCCGGCGTGGCTTATGTTTTGCCGTTTTCGCCGAGTCTTGCCAGCAAGCGGACGCATCGGGTTTATTTGAAAAATATGCTGCTTTCAGAAAACGCCGAGGATTTGCTGCCGGATTGGGCGTTTTTTGTCAAAAGTATTGTCAACGTCAACAATTTGCGTCCGACGGCTTCGCGGGAATCTTTTTATGAAGATGCGAAACTGATCTCGACGAGAAATTTGCTCGGTGCAAAACTTCGGGCGTATTTGCTTGATCTGGCGGAAAATGAGCCGAACAAACTCCGCAAAATCATTTCGATTCACTATCTTTCGATCAAGGCTCTGGCGATTGACGATGATGAATTTTTTCGGATGTTTATTGATTGGATGCCGTTTGAAACGACGCTCGGTTGGATGTCGCTCGGCGAATATAAAAAACTCAATTCACGCATCGCGTTTATCAAAGACCGCGACCAATTTCGGCAAATTTCGCAGGTTGCCGCTTCGCAGAATATCTGTGTGTTAAACGCTTCCTACACATACGATGCGGAATTGCTTTATAAACATTACGATCTGTTCCGCGAAATTGCGGTTGAAGAAGTTACGCCGTCGAGTTTTTCGCGTGAGTTTGCGTTTTTAACTTTGGATGAGCAGGAAGAAACCGCACAGTTTTTGCGTCTGGCAGATGAAGTTTTGCGTTCGTTTCAAAGTGTTGCAGATATGAAAAAATTTTCGCCGACGGAACTTCCCGTGGTGTTTTTGGCGGACGAAGAGGCGGGTTTTCGGCGTTCTGTTGAGCAAACAAAACAAGTTTCGAGCGAACTTTGGTCATCGGTTCTGGATAACATCAGTCTATCTGATGCGGCGGAAAACTCTTCGCAGTTGTGTTTTAATTTTTCAAATCCTTTGATTTATAAAATTAGTCGTTCAAGCGACGAACATCTGCAAACGCTTGCCGTCAAAATGCTTTACGTGCAATCGCTTCTGCTCAGTCATCGCCCGTTGAACTCAGCGGAAATGAAAATGTTTAACGAAAGTCTGCTCGGAATGCTGGAATTCAGCGTAGATATTGGAGGAGAATGGATTCAATGAACGAAGAATTGGAAAAAATTTACAACTTACTCGACGAAGCATACGACCTTGAAAACGGGAAAACAAAAACTTCTTTGTGCGAAGAAGCGGTGCGTCTGGCGGATATTTACGGCGATGAAAGTGTGCAGATCGAAACCCGCAATGAACTGATTGACGCGGCGATTTTCGGTGGCGAAAGTGAAAAGGCGATAGTTGCTTTTTCGTGGATGATAAGCAAACAGAAGGAAAATCCTGAATTGATTAACACATACGAATTTATGTGGAAATATAAATGGATTCTCGGTTATATTTGCAGTTTTCCGAACATTACACGAAAGCAGATTGATGCAATATTTGCCGATGCAGCGGATTTTTATCAAGCCAACGACGCGAGTCTGCGTCCGATCTATAAAAATTTATGCAGTCTGGAAATGTCTTCGGGAAACAATGAAAAAGCCGTCGAATTCTATAAAAAATGGCAATCCGCCGTTAGCGACGATCATTCGGATTGTGTCGCTTGCGAAGTAAATATGCAGGTTGATTATCAGGCGTTTTACAAAAATGATGAACGGGCGTTGGAGATTGCCAAGCCGATTTTGAATGGGAAAATGAAATGTGCCGAAGTTCCGCACGCCACTTACGGACATATTTTGATGCCTTTGATCAGACTCAAAAGATTTGAAGAAGCTGAAGAAAGTTTTAACAAAGGTTACAAAATGGTTTCTAAAAATGGAGATTTTTTGGCTGAAGTAATAAATCATCTGCGATTTTTGGTTCTGGCAAATAAGACGAAAAATGCAATCCGATTATTTGAAAAACATTTGATTTGGGCATTGGAAGCAAAACAACTCGACGAGCGTTTTAATTTCTACAATGTCGCCTGGCTGCTTTTTGACAAGTTGGAATCCGACGGCGAAACGTCAATCAAATTGCGTCTGCCGAATTTGTTTGAGTATTATTCGGACAAAGGAATATATGAAATAGCGGAGTTAAAAGCCGCGTTTGAAAAGGATTTGAGAATTATTGCAGATATGTTCGATAAGCGAAACGGAAATAAATATTATTCGGAAAAAATCCTGCAAAACAAAGATTTGCAAAAACTTGCATTTGAATTGGACACATAGAATCTCAGAAAGTTGAAATCTTTTCAATTTACTTCTTCAGCTTTCTGGAAATCATACTTGTCAATTTATTTAATTCATTAACGCCAACTATTTTTGCAACGATCAAAAATGTGATTCCGCCTAGAATTATCGGGACGAAGGCTTCGATCAGTTTGATGAAAAACGGTTTCACGGCGAAAAGGCTGGTCAAATATTGATAACTGAACCAACACACGACCGACATTGCGGCGGAAGCGATGGCGATTTTTATGAATGAAGCGAAAATCTCACCGCCGTTGATGCGTCCGATTCGTTTTTTCATCATTAGGGCGAGAGCGAAAAAGTTGACGAGAGCGACGCAGGACGTAGCGAGAGCAACGCCGACGTGTCCGTAACCGTTCGGATATTCGGGCGTTACGCCGAAATTCGAGAACAAATCCATAAAGAAATAACAGGCGACGGCATTGACGGCGATTGAGCAGAGAGCAATAATCATCGGCGTTTTGGCATCGTCGAGAGCATAGAACGCGGGTGATAAAATTTTGATCGCGGCATAACCCGTCAAGCCGATGGCGTAAGCAGCAAGGGCGTAAGCGGTCATCGGAACATCGGATTCTCTGAACGCTCCGCGAGCGTAAATAAGACGAATAATCGGTTCACCGAGAACGACGAGTCCGCACGCCGACGGCAGCGTTAGAAGGAAAACGAGCTTGATCGAAGACGAAAGTGTGTCGCGGAATTCGCCGAAATTCTGCTTGCTGGCAAGCCGTGATAAAACCGGAATTGAAGCGGTTCCGATGGCGACACCGAAAACACCGATTGGAAACTGCATCAGTCGAAACGCATAACCGAGCCACGAGCGTCCCGCATCAATTTCAGAAACAAAAGCCAAATTTACCAAGACATTTATCTGCACGGCAGAAGTTCCGATAATCGCCGGAGCCATTAGTCTGGCAACTTTACGAACGCCTTCATCAGCGAAATCCAAAAGTGGTGCAAAACGAAAACCTACTTTTATTAGTGATGGAACTTGCATTAAAAATTGTGATGCACCGGCAATTAACGTGCCGATAGCCATTCCGATTACCGCCCATTGTGCCGCATCCGTTGCAACTTCATTTTTGCCCGGTGGATTCCATCCGCCACCGCTCAACCAGTATGCGATTCCAAGTCCGAGTGTGATCGAAACAACATTGAAAACTGTCGAAGCAGACGCGGGAACTCCGAAATTTCCTCTCGTGTTCAATACGCCCATAGCCAAAGCCGCCATTGCTACAAACAAAATGTATGGAAACATTATTCGCGTCATTGTCACGGTCAAAGCGGCTTTTTCAGGCGAAAATCCTTTGGCAACTACTGAAACAATGTACGGAGCGAAGATTATTCCCAAAATCGTGATGACGCTCAAGACAACTACCAGAGCGTTTAAAACCAAACTTGCTAATTTCCAAGCCTCTTCTTCACTTTTTAAAATTTGATAATCGGTGAAAACCTTTACAAAAGCGGCGGATAAAGCACCTTCCGCAAAAAGATCCCGGAGAGTATTAGGAATTGTGAACGCCGCTTGGAAAGCATCGCTTAAAAATCCCGCACCGAAAAAATTTGCGAAGATCACTTCGCGGACTAATCCGAGAACACGCGAAAACATTACGGCAATTGAAACGATTCCGGCAGATTTGGCGACACTTTTTTGTTTGGTAATCGGGGTTTGTTCGCCTTCTGCTTCGACCAATTCTTCGGTTTCAACGGCAAGTGCCAATCCTTCGGGCGATTCGCTTGATGTGTGTGATTCGGTTATCGGTTCGGTTTCTTCGAGTTTACTCATTAAATATTCAGAGAGTTTTTTTTTAGCCGAAGAGATTTTGCATTATTTGGCGGTAATGGACAAGTTAAAAGCTGCTGTCCGCAATAACTTTGCGTCGAAGTGGCTGAAGATTAAGAATTTAAAATTCAAGATTTAAAATCAGCCAAAATTTGAGTGCTAACAATTTGATAACTTCACAAATTATCGAAATCACGACTTTGAGGACTTTTTGTTTAATTTTTAAGACTTACGATCCGGCAGCGGCGGTGATTCTAACAAATAAGCAGCAAAACAAATGTAAAAAAAATCAGAAAAACAAATGCAGAGAAGTTGATAACGATTATGCTGTTTTCCCATTTTCCATACACTATCTACTATTCACTATTTCTGATATATTCAATAACTTATGGCGAAAAAGGGAACAGTTTTAATTTGCGATGACGAGGAGATAATGCGGGACGTGCTGGGAACAGTGCTTTCTACGGCGGGATACAAAGTTGACCTTGCAAAAACGGGCGAAGAAGGTATCGAGGCGTATGAAAATAAGCCTTATGATGTTGTCCTGATGGATGTTTCGATGCCCGGAATGGGCGGTTTGACCGCTCTTGAGAAAATTATTCAAATGGATGAAGACGCGGTGATTCTGATGGTGACGGCGTTTGCAACTTTCGACACGGCGATTTCCGCTTGGGAAAAAGGAGCAAAAGGCTGCATTCGCAAACCGTTCAAAAATGAGCAGATTTTGGCGTTGGTTGCGAGAGGCATCAGAACGCGACGCAATGAAGAAGAGCGTGTAACTTTGCGGCAGGTGTTGGCGAGTTCGGTTCAACGTGATTCGATCATCGGGCGTTCGGAGAAAATGGACGAGATTTTCCGCCTTATCGAACGCATCGCCCCGGCACGTTCGACCGTTTTAATTACGGGCGAATCCGGCACGGGAAAAGAACTCGTTGCTAAAGCGATTCATCAATCAAGCCAGCGTTCGGAGAATCCCTTCGTTCCGGTAAACTGCTCGAATATTCCTTCTGATTTGTTGGAATCGGAACTCTTCGGACACACGAAAGGAGCATTCACGGGTGCGGTTGCGGCAAAAAAAGGTCTGTTTGAAGTTGCCGATACGGGAACGATTTTTCTCGACGAGATCGGCGATCTGCGTCCCGAAATTCAAGTTCGTTTGCTGCGTGTAATCCAGGAACGCGAATTTACGCCGCTCGGTGAAACATCGCCCGTCAGCGTTGATGTGCGGATTGTCGCGGCGACCAACGTTGATTTGAAAGAAGCTGTTAAAAGCGGGGTTTTTCGTGAAGATTTATATTACCGCCTGTCGGTCGTGCCGATTGAACTGCCCGCTCTGCGTGAACGCAAAGAAGATATTTTGCCCCTCGCCAAACATTTTATCCAAAAATATAACGAGGAAAACGCACGGGAAATTTCCACGAATCTTTCACTCGAAGTCCTTACTCTTCTAGAAGCATATTACTATCCGGGCAATGTCCGCGAACTGGAAAATGTGATCGAACGGGCAGTCGTCATCGCCCCGACCGACGAAATTACAAAAGACTGCCTGCGTCCCGAAGTCCTCAATCCCGAACTTGCCCGCGATATGATTAGAAACAGTTCCGGAACTTCCGCAAGTATTGACATTTCACAAGGCTTGACCTTTTATGATGAGGTCAAAAATTTTGAAATCGACCTCATCCAAAGAGCCTTAACCCAAACCAGCGGACACCAATCCCGTGCCGCCAGACTGCTCGGACTAAATGCGACAACGCTAAACTCAAAAATTAAGAGTTATAACATTCACATCTAATATCTCGAAAATTTACATAATTAAAAGAGCGGATCAATAATTATTATCATCCGCTCTTTTACCTTTTTAAATGAAAGTTTTTTAATATGTATCGACTTTGAATTCTTTAACGTCAATTGGCTGGTTGAATTGGTAATTGGTAAATTCCATATTCCACTCCATCGCAGATGTTCCATTACCGGCTAAAATTTCCAGATAAATTTTATAGTCTTGCGGTAAAGTTAAACCATTAAATTCATTGAAGTTAGAAAAAGTTTCAACCATCTTGTATCTCTTTTCATTCTGTCTGGAAGAAGAATTGATGTTTGTTCCCTGACCGCCCGATATAACTCTTGTGTATTCCGTTCTGACGTGCCGAAAAGTTTTTTGATCAAAAAGCAACTTCATTCTCAAATCCGAACCCTTCCGCGGATCGTATTTGCATTCATATAATTTTGCACCATCAATTTCCTCAGTTCCGCCGCACTTTAATTTTCCAACCTTCGGATCATAACTGAGTAATTCCCACGAAGTCATTATTGCTCCGCCCATAATACCTACGTTAAATGCTTTTTCATTGAAAAGCATAAATTCGCCGAAGTTAGAACGAACTCCGGGTTGAATAAATCCAACTGTGAACTGGTTGCCATCAAATCCCCATTTTTCGTAAGGATAATCATTGTTGTTGAATTTCATTCCAACTAAATTCTTCTTGCCTTCGGAAGCAGCAACAACAATTCCGGTTGTTTCGCCTGCATTTCTGCCTCTAAAGACGACTTTGGATTTACCTACCGCCAAAATTGAAGTAACTTCCGCACGGGCTTTTTCAGTTCCAATAGATTCAAGGTGTTTTTGAATCAACTCTTCTGTTTCAATCTTATCGCCTGCTAGTTTAGCGGCATCTACATTGAGAACGTGACTAAAGAATGCAAATGTTAAAACAAATGCGGTTGTAAAAACTTTAAATGTTCCGGCGTTGGTCTTTTTCATATATTTCTCCTTACTAAGTTATGAGCAACTACTACAGTAATTTTTTTTTAGATTATTAACTTAAATTTTGGTCAAGGCTATTAGGATGCTTTCGAATTTATTAAAGTTTGTACAAAATATTCACCAACAAATTAATAGCAAAAAAAAGATGTTGTTTCATATAAAACAACATCTTTCCATCTCATTTAAGAGTAGTTAGTTCGATAGAAGTTAAAATTCTAAACGAAGTGCAAATTGCATAATGCGTGGTGAATAAGTGGAAGCGTCAGGAATTTGACCAAATGTTGAAGAACCAATGTTAAAGATTCCACTATTTTGTCCAACAAAGAAATTGGTGTTATTAAGAACATTGAATGCTTCAGCACGCAGCTGAACATTGAAATTCTCACCAAATCTTGTGTTTTTGATAATACCGGCATCCCAGTTGTAATACCACGGTCCGTTAAGGAAGTTACGCGGTAAGTTACCGGTTTGACCAGCTTGATTTCGGAAGAACACTTGACCGGCAAATGCAGGATTATTTGGATCTGCCGAAAAACTTCCACCCGTTGCCTGACCATTATTTCCACTGTTTGGATTGCTTGGATTGTTGAAAATAACAGAAGGATCAATGAAATATCGAGTTCCATTGACTTCAAAAATACCAACCAAATCTTTGATTTGCTGCGTTGTTAGATTTGAAAACGCCGTTTGACGACCCGAACGACCGCCTCGATTAAGTGTTCCGTTAGTATCAAGAATTGAGATCGGAGTCCCCGAACTGATGTTAATGATCGATGTCAACTGAAATCCACCGAACAGTTTGTCGGAAAATCCACCACCGTTAAAGAAGCGTTTACCGCGTCCGAATGGCAGTTCGTAGTTTGCATTGATATTGATCGTATGTGTTCTGTCATAATCTGCACGGGCATATTCCAACTCCGGCTGAGCCAGATCAAGTAGCGGATCAAATCGTGTTTGTCCATCGCCTTGAATGTCAGTCAGAATTTTTTGGAACGTATAGTTTGCCTGGAATTGCAGACCATCCGTGAATCGCTTGCGAACTTCTGCTTGCAGAGCGTTATAACGATAGCGTCCGCTATTCGTTAATAAATCAACAACTCCCGCGTTCGGATTGGGTCTAAAAGCATTGCGAGTTCCAGCGAAAAACCCGGAATTTAGGATACCTGAAAGTGCGAGATCTCCAATGCTGTTGGTGTTGAGAAAGTCCCTGAGAAAAGTTGAAGTCAATATATCAAAAGTTGAAGTCGGACTTTGTGGTTTAAACACAGTGGTTAGAAAAGTTCCAAGTTGGCGACATCCGGTAGTTGAACCGGCAGCACAACCGGCAGCACCAAAGTTGCGAAGGTTGAATTGAGCATTCTGGAAGTCACTCAAAAACTCGTCACTGATGATTACTTGGTTATAATCGAATGATCTAACTAAGCTATCACTGCGACCACCAACATACCGAATCTCAATTGCTGTGTCATATCCCAATTCTCTTTGAATACCGAAAGAGTATTCCATATTACGCTGTTGCTGAATATCAGGATCAACGGCAAACACAGTATTGAAGAAGTTACCGGCATTAGCATTTCCCTGAGCAAAGCTAAGCGGAACGGTTACAGTTGGAGGATTCGGGATCGCCGGAAGATTTGATCCTAAAACACCACGGGTATTACCTGTGTTAAGCGTAAAGTTCAAACCGGCATTTCCGGATGCTGCATTATCTGCTGAACGAACGTATTCATCGTTGATGTATCCGATACGAAAACCACCGCGAATAACTGTTTGCTTTTCTTTCCCTAAAACAGAACCTAATAAACCTTTAAAGTTCGGTGAATATGCGAAACTTATGTTTGGTCCGAAGTTGTTCCGGTCAGGCTTGAAGAATTGTCCGGGTTCACCGGCATTAGTTCCGATTTGAACATATCGTCCGTTCGGATCAAGTAATGCGGCACGTTTTTCTTCAATTGTTGAAGCTCCTTTCAAATCCGGCTCAAGATAAACCAAGTCGGGATTTCTCAGAGGAGCAAAATAGTCATAACGAAGACCTAAGTTAAGAGTAAGATTCGGTGTTACACGCCATTGATCGGCAAAGTATAAACCATAAGTTTCATACTCAAATCTCTGTAATCGGGGAGCACCGACAACCGCACCTAAACTTGGGTTAACAAAGTTAGCTGCTTGAACTGCATTACCGACAATTCCGCCCAAGAAATATCTCAAGCTGTTAGCTCGTGCCAATTCGTTAACGCTGATTCCGCCCGGTAGCAATCCACCGTTACCTTGGCTTCTGGTTCCAACGCTCAATCCCGGAGTAAGTGGATTGGCTGTGCTGGTAATGTTATATGTCGGGAGTCTGTCAAAATTTGTTTGTGACGCAATCCGTTGAGCATTAAAGTCTAAACCAAAACGCATCGTGTGATTTCCCGCCGTGTAAGAAGCATTATCTTGAATTGTGTACTGATCAGTTTTACGACCTTGCGGTTGAAAAGCCAGGTCAGGATTAGTGGTGAAAGGAACTCCGCCGATTAAGAAATCATTCGGAGCATTGTTAATCGCTGAGAAGAACGGATCACTTTTGTTGTAAGCTCCACGAACTTCATTTGTGAAGTTAGAACCGAGAATTGTTGTGTAAGCTCCCAAAAATCCTTGTACCGGTCCGCCTTGAACAGCATTCGGAACAAAATCAAAAGTGCTGTCAATGTCTGTTCGGTCATCAGTATTTTTGTTATAGCCGTAAGTGAAATAAAGACTGTTTTTGTCATTTACGTCAAAATCCACACGAGCTGTCAGAGCATCTCTTGTATCATTGTTCTGTTGATTGAACAAAAATCCTTGTGATAATCCGCCGTTACTGAAGGTACTTGTATTTCCCGCCGCCGGCAAACGATCCAAGATACGACTTTGAATGAGCGGATTAACTCCAAGAACACCACCGGCATTGTTGAAAATACCTCCGTTGGTCGTTCTGTTAAGTCCTGCTCCACTGAGAACATTAATTGTGACAGGTGTTCCGATCGGAATTCCATCTACGGAGACAGGATTGTTTATTCCGTCATTAGGAGTAATATCTACACCGGTTGCAATGTATGTATATGTTCCATCACGGAATTGCGGCAATAATACTGTTCTGCTTGCCGAACTTGTTTGTCGAAGGTCAAATCTTTCGTAATTTACGAAAAAGAATGAGTTGTCATTTGTAAAGTAAGGTGTTCCCTGACCAAACCCCGGAAATGGCAAAGGTCCGCCGATTTTGCCGCCATACTGGTTTCTGTTCAAGAACGGACGGGGCGATCTTTCATCACCGACTTGTGCAACTCCGTCAAGCACAGCTCGATCAGTTGCTGTAAAACGTCCGGCAGCGTTGTTACCAAATTCATTGGCAGCAAAGTAAGAGTTACGATTGTAGATATATCCGGCTCCGTGATACTCATTACCGCCACGAGGTGTAACCAGCAAAACTTGGGTCGAACCGCCGCCGCCTAATTCGGCACCGGCGTTTTGGGTGATAACAGTAAATTCGCCCGTGTCATCAACACTTGGACGATCCTGAACAAAACCACCTGTTCTGATAAAATTATCCTGAACATTAATACCATCTCTCGTATAATTAGCAGATGATGAGCGTTGTCCGTTGATCGAACTGCTCGTTGCGTTAACACCCGCTTGAAGATTGAGTAGCGACAATGGATTACGACCATTAACCGGCAGGTCAAGAACTTGTTTAGGACTGACCGTGTTACTCAACTCACCATTTGATGCGTTAACTATGTCAGCTCCGGCTTCAACCGTTACTTCAATGGAAACATCACCAATTTCTAATACTGGATTTAGTGTGTAATCTTGGTTAGCATCAATTTTAACAGATGTCGCAACAAAAGTTTTGAAGCCTGACGATGTAATTCTAACCGTGTAGTTACCGAAAGGTAATCGTTCAAATTTGAAGGCACCGCTATCATTTGCCGTAGTCGTTCGGGTCTGTCCGCTTGTGTCATCCGTGGCGGTTATTGTTGCACCCGGCAACAAACCATCAGGACCGGAGACGTTACCCAAAAGGCGACCGGTTGTTCCTTGTGCAACAGCTAACGCCGCAAATAAGCAAATCGTTAGTGAAGCAAAAATTATTCTTTTCATTAAATTCTCCTTGTTATGTTCTATTCTGTGATAATCGTCAACTTTGGCAGCAATAAGTTTTTTATTTCAAAACTATTTGCGATAAAGTTTCAATTTCTAAGGTTAGACAAATAAACAAACAAGCAAGATTCATTCCAAAATCAATATTTACTGCTAAGTTACTGTAAAAATGTTACTTACTGCTCAGTTGGGTATATTCTATTTTACTGGATAATTGGAAGATATGGATTTTATTGCTAAATTCGTATGCTGCAAGGGTAAAGAAATTTCCAGCGGGACTGATGACTTTGTATAGAATTCAAACTCCCAAATGCTGAAAATTGAGGAAGTTTGGTATATTCATACTCTCTGATATTAATATTGTTTTGTGCTATGTGTATTTTGTATTTGAAACTTCAAATAGTGAGATTTTGATAATTTGAGCATTGGATGAAACGTGCTAAATTACGTTGATTAACCTTAAAAAGATTTTAATAATAGTTTGAAAAAGTTATAATTAAAACTAAATTTTCACATATCTTAACAATGAAAAACCTAAATTCTTCCAGTTCAAATTTATCGCTGAAACCGCTTGGGGCAGGGGATTTGATTGATCGGTCGGTGCGGTTTTACCGGAGAAATTTCGGGGTTTTTATACTGATTGCTTCGCCGCCGATTGTGGTTGGGGCGGTGTTTTTGATCGGGTGGATGTTTTTGGCGAGGAATCTTTTTTCGGTCAGTTCGGGGAATCCGGTTGATTCGGGCGGTTATGCCATATTTGTTTTTCTGGGTAGTGTTTTTATATGGTTAGTGCAGTTGATGGCAATTTTTGTCGTGATGGGCGGAGCGTCGCGGAACTTCGTGCGGCATATTTTGTTCGGCGAGCCGATTACATTCAGGGAAACTTACAAAAACGTCAAAAGCAGAGTCGGCGGATTGTTAGTTGCTTCGGGACTGCTCGTAATTACGCTCGGCACTTTCGGTTGGATCATATTTAGTTTCGCATCGCTTATCGGGATTCTTGGAGTAGCGTTGGTTGGCTGGGCGTTGGAGTTTTTGCCGATTGCGGCGTTTTTGGTTTCGCTCATTCTTATATTAGCAACGGCGTTCGGTGGAATTTGGTTGTTTTTTCTAGTAGTTTCGCGGTTTGTTTATGTTCCGCAAGTAATGCTCGTCGAAGGTCAGGGAGCATTTTCGGCGATCGGGAGAAGTGCTTCGCTGGCGGGCAAAAATGTGTTGCGAACCGGGGCATTGTTCGTTTTCACACTTCTCGCAACCTACGCGGCGTTGTCGCTGTTATATGTTCCTTTGATATTATATGCTCTTGTCAACGGCATTGATCTGTTCGGATTTGAGATGGCGGATTCACTTCCGGCGTGGATCGAAATCTGCAAGCAGGTCATCAGCGAAGTGAGTCTGATTTTGTTGACACCGATTTTGATGGTCGGTTTGTGTCTGCTCTATGTTGACGAGCGTGTGCGGAGTGAAGGTTATGACATTGAACTGATGGCGGCGGGGCGTTTGGGCGATATTCCGGCAGTGCCGCAGAGTTATGTGAACCCTCTGCAACCGGCGATTTCAAGCAAAAGTTCTCCGCTGACGGGTTCGGCAAATATTTCTCAAAATAAACCGTCGCCGCAACCGCGGAAATCTTCAAATTCATTCCTCGGTTTGGATTAACTTAATAAATGATAATCATTTTTATATACAAAGTATTTAATTACTTCCGGCGTTTCCCGCATTCCGCCGGATTCACTCACACAAATTTTCAAACTGCTTCGGCAGCGAAGAAAATCTCGCGAATACTCTTTACCGCACTTATGTTATTGTCTGCACCAAGTGTTTTCGCTAAAACGCTCGATGAGTATAAACAAAATGTGCAACGCCTGAAAAACCAATTCGCGGCGACCATAATTGATGAAAATCTGGAATCGGTTGATGTAATATTTGAACGAATTCCGCAAATGCTGCCTGTCGCTGAAACGGTTGAAGCTGGTGAAACAACAATTACGGTCAACAATAGTTGGATAAATGTCGAGATTCAAAAATACAAAGCAAAAACCGTTTTGCCGGAAAAGCGTCTGATTTTGAATGAGATTTACGAAAGACTCGATGCGATTGAATATAAAATCGACGAACTGCAAGCAGCTCAGAATTCAGCGACCGGGAAGGATGCCGAAAAACGTAAACTAGCGGAGATTCTAAAGCGTGAAGAGTTTCAAAAACCTGCTGAGGCGGAAGAAAGTCTGTTTCAAAAAATGTTGAGATGGTTCGACGAATGGCTTAATCAGAAATTTCCAAAAGTGAATCAGCGTTTACCCGCCAGCAATTTCAGTGGTTTTGCCAAAGTTTTGCAATATTTGCTTTATGCCGTCCTGATCGGTGCTTTAGGATTTTTAATTTACAGATTTGCACCATTCTTGATGGAGAAATTTCGCCGAAACAGAGAAAATGACGAGAGTGAACGTATCATTTTGGGTGAAAAAATCTCTGCTGACGAAACCTCGGCGAATCTGTTCAGCGAAGCCGAAACTCTTGCTTTGAACGGAAATCTGCGGGATGCGATTCGCAAAGGTTACATCGCATTTTTGTTCGAGTTGAGCGAACGGAAAATGATCGGTTTGGCGAAACACAAAACCAACCGAGATTATCTTCGTGCCGTCCGCAAACAGCAGGAATTATTCAAAAATATGAATGGTTTAACTCTCAATTATGAACGTCATTGGTATGGTTTTGAAGATGCCGACTTGCAGGATTGGGAAGAATTCAAAACAAATTACAAGCAGGCTCTTAACGAAAAATAGGCGATTAAAATGTTTGATTTGCGAATGAATAACTAATGAAGCAAAAATTCTTCATATTTGCGGGGCTGATTCTGATTTTCTTGCTGCTAATAGGTTTGAATGCAGCAACCTACGTGCAGAAGGAAAAAGTTCCCGACAGCGAGGATTTTCCGAATCGTTCGACCTACAATCCGGGAGCGACGGGAACTCGTGCGTTCTATGATTTGCTGGCGGAAACGAAGCGGAATGTTATTCGTTGGCAAGAACCTTTTCCGGTTTCGGGGAAGTTCGACAGCAGTGAGTTTACGACGTTCGTAATCATCGGAAAAATCCGCCGTGAAGTTAGAAAAAACGAGTTGGAGCATATTTTGAATTGGGTTTCAGCAGGCGGAACGCTGGTGTTAATCGATCGTGATCCGCCGTCCGATTTGCTCTCCAGCACAACCAATTGGAGCGTTACGAATACGCTCTCGAAAACCACGACGCTGATGATCGATCCATCTGTGCAGTCGCAGATGGTCGGCAAAACCGCCGCCGTCAAAACTTCGCAACCGACAATTTTTACTTCGCAAGTAAACGCCGTTCAGCCGTCAAAATTTGCTTCTTCAATAAAAATCACACGTTTTTATAATGAAGCTGATGATGCATTCGAAACCGAACAGCAAACCGGGCAAACAACATCGGAAGATGAAGTTTACACGGATCAAAATGAAAATGCCGAAGTTGAAAATGCCGACGAACCGCTGACCGCACCGGCTTCGGACAAATCGGCAAGTGATTCGCCGCAGATTGACGAAACCGAAGAATTAACCGGAGCAGCGACTCAATCCGCTCCGGTCATTCATCTTGCCAACGAAGACACGAATCTGCTGGCGGATTTTCCGTACGGTGCGGGACAGATCGTTTTTTTGAGCGATCCGTATATCGTTTCAAACGGCGGCATAAATTTGGTTGACAATGCCAAACTCGGTGTCAATATCGTTGCGGCAAAGCCCGGAATCATTGCGTTTGACGAATATCATCAGGGTTACGGCGGAAATGAAAATCGTTTAATCGAATACTTTGCGGAAACGCCGGTTGTACCGATCTTTCTGCAAATTTGTTTAATCGGACTATTGGTTTTTTATTCGCAAAGCCGCCGTTTTGCAAGGGCTTTACCGGCGAATGAACCGAATCGTCTGTCGAAACTCGAATATGTTTCGGCGATGGCTCAACTGCAAAACCGGACGAAGGCTTATGATCTTGCTATCGAAAATATTTACCGCGAATTCCGCCGCCGCGTCACAAGGCTCGTCGGGATTGATACGAAAACCGCAGCACGCGGGGAAATTGCCGAAAAAATCGCCGAACGCACCGACTTCACAGCTGAGGAAATCTCTGAACTTTTGTATAAATGCGAAGACATACTGCACGGCGAACCCGCGACGAAAAAGCAGATCGTCGAACTTGTCAGCAGTCTGCGAACGGTCGAAGAAGCACTCGGTCTGCGGCGGGGCAAGAAGCGTGATTTGTAATTCGTTTTACGTAATTCGTTCAGAACTTCTAAAATTTGAACAGCAAAAAACGTGAAACTTAAAACGTTCTGCGTAAGACGGAAAAATGACGATTAACTCACTATTATTGCTCGTGTTGCTATTTTTCGTGATGAGTGCCATCGGCGTTGTGACGGGAAGCAATTCGCTCGTAACCGTTCCGGTAATGTTTCAGTTCGGGATCGCACCGAAAATTGCCGTGGCGACGAATATGTTCGGTCTGACTTTTATGAACATCGGGGCGACTCTGCCGTTTTTGAAAAAGGGTGTGATTGATTACAAAAAAATCTCGCCGCTGATCGGTTTAACGCTGATTTCATCGGCAATCGGAGCGATGCTTGTCGGATTGATAACGAATCAGAGCATAAAGGTTATCGTCATCGTCGGAATGGTCTGCGTCGCATTTTTTACGTTGATAAAACGCAATGCGGGAATTGAAAAAATCGCCGAAGTTTCAACAAAAGCAACCGTTATAACTTATGTTCTGACATTTCTTTTAGGAATTTACGGCGGACTTTACAGCGGCGGTTACACGACGCTTTTAACGACGCTTTACGTCGCATTTTTCGGAATGACCTTTACCGAAGCGATTGCGGGAACGAAACTTATCAACATTTTCTCGTCCGGCATCGCTACCGTAATTTTCGCGTGGCAGGGTTTGATTGATTACAAACTCGGCGTTATCCTAGCCGTAACGATGTTCGTCGCCGCCTTCATCGGAGCAAAAACGGTGACAAAATTAAACGATATTTGGCTTAAACGAATTTTTCTGGCAGTCGTATTTTTACTGGCTTTGAAGATGCTTTTTGATTTTATTTTAAGATAAGAGTTTACCTACGAATAGCACGAATGAACACGAATAAGAAAAATAAGAAAAGAAGTATTAACCACAGATTGACACAGATAAAAACGGATGGGAAGAAAATAAAATTAAAAATCAATTATTTTATCTCTTATTCATATCTGAGTGTATCTGTGTCAATCTGTGGTTAAATTCTTCTATTCGTGTAAATTCGTGGGCAAGAAATAATTATTAAATGCTACAACAAACACCGCAAACAATCGCACATATCCGTAATGAACTCGGCAAGATCGTCGTCGGGCAGGATGATGTCATCGAACAAATCCTGGTCGCAATTTTGGCGGAAGGACACGCTCTGCTCGAAGGCGTTCCGGGAACGGCAAAAACATTGATCGTTAAAACTATCGCCCGGATTATCGGGGCAAGATTCTCGCGGATTCAATTCACGCCGGATTTAATGCCTTCGGATATTACCGGAACGAATGTCTTCAATATGCAAACTTCGCAATTCTCATTGCGTCCGGGACCGATTTTTACGGACATCTTACTCGCCGATGAGATCAATCGAACACCGCCGAAAACGCAGTCGGCGTTGCTTGAAGCGATGGAAGAAAGACAGACGACGATTGACGGAAGGCGTTATAAACTGTCGCCTCTATTCACGGTTTTAGCGACCGAAAACCCGATTGAATATGAGGGAACTTATCCTCTGCCCGAAGCTCAATTAGACCGATTTTTACTCAAAATTTTAGTTGATTATCCGACCAAAGAAGAGGAGTTGGAAGTTGTCGCCCGGTGGGATGAAGGTTTTAATTCGCGTCTTCTCGAACAAATTCAAATTGAACCGCTTGAAAATGCCGAATCAATTAAGACCGCCCGCGACGAAGTAAAACAGATGAAAACCGAAGCCGGAATTCAAAAGTATATTGTCGAACTCGTCCACAAAACGCGGAATCATCCGACGATTTTATACGGTGCAAGTCCGCGTGCTTCGGTCGCGTTACTGCTTTGTTCAAAAGCATTGGCGGCAGTTCGCGGACGGGATTTTCCAACGCCCGACGATGTTCGTGATGTTTCGATGCCGGTAATGCGGCATCGTTTAAGTCTGCGTGCTGAAGCTGAATTAGACGGTGCGACGACCGACGCGGTCATTGCCGACATCATCAAAACGGTCGAAGTTCCGCGTTAACAAACAACGTCAGTTCGTCATTAGAAAACTAAGCCACGAAATAACACAAAAAAAAGAATTTCGTATATTTCGTGGCTTAGTTTTCTTAATCAAATTTGCACTACTTGATAAACATTATTCGCACCGGATTTTCGAGTCGGCAACCCAGAAAGTTCCGCCGTTGATGTTGACTTTTTCCCAGTTATAATCACCGGAGCGAACTGATTTTCCGAGTTTGGTGATCGAAGTTTTGTTGGAATATGTGCGGGCAATCGTGGCGGGATTCAGAGTGCAATCGAGTGTGTCGCAGTCCCGCCGGACATTTACTTCGCCGCCGCCGTTGCCGCCGTCGGACAAAAAACAAACTTTCGGTTCGGGAGTCGGCGTGGCGGTCAGTTCATCCGTGTCTTCTTCGAAATTGTCACTGACATCGTCTTCGGAATTATCTTCGTCTTCCGGAGTTTTTTCTTCTGCAACTCTGGGTTCGGGAGTTTCCAAATTCGTTTTATTGTTTAAACTTTTATTCGATACGGCAACCTGATCTCTCGAAAATCCACCGAGAAGCAGAACCAAACCACCGCCGACGATTACGCCCAGAGCAATAAACAACGCTGCTAAAAGGAAAAAATTGATTTTGCTTTTTCGCGGTTTCGGAGTTTCATAAGTTGGCGGCGGCGGCGATAAAATTGTCAGATCGTCAGCCGGATTCGGATTTATTGACGGTTGTGTCGCGGCGGGAAACGGTTTTGCTTTTATCTGAGTTTCGGCTTCAGCCGCAAATTCATCGCCGACAACCGTCATCAAAGCCTTTCCATCCTGCAAGCAATAAGACAAATTATCGTCGTAGGTTCGCAGACATTCGGGACATTTTTTCATCGCTTAAATCCTTTTCGCTCAAAAGATGTGAAATTTTAACTGGTGAAATTATTTCAAGAAAATAACATTGATTTTTCAAAAGGGCAAAAAAAATCGGTCAAACTTTAGGTAGAAATTATTCGGCAAATTCAATTGAATATCCGTCAATCCAACCGCGTGAGCCGTGTTCGCATTCGATTTCATACCATTTGCTCGATAAACTTTTGCGGTCAATGATCTCGATGCGGTCGTCAAACGGCAAAGTGTCAATTCTGCTTGCCGAACTGCTCGGCGAAGCACGCAGAATCGCATTGTTTTTTATGATTCGACCGTTTAAATTGCCGGCAGCGGCAGCATCTGCATTCTTTTCCGAATGCTTATCATCCGGCGTTGCGTCCGAATTGCCGACCGAATTATTTTCGGCAGTTTTTTCGATACTTGAATTTTGGTTTTCAGCGGTTGAATTCTGCATATAATAATAGCCGAAACCAACTATTCCCAATGCAATTCCGCCACCGAGAATCAAACCGATCAGCAGGAATATCGAATATTTATAACAACCGCGATTCGTTTCCGGCGGAGACATCTGCGGCGGATATGGATTGACGGGCGATTGTGTCCGGTTCATCGGCGGTGGCGACTGTCGGTCAGACATTTGCGGCGGCGGAATATCAACCGTGAACGATTCGTTTCTGATAACTGTTCTTTCTTCGTCGTTATTATTTTCGTCCGGTGTAAAGTCCGAAGGCAGCGGCAACGGTTCATTTATCAGCGTCGTGCCGTCTTCTTTACAGTAAATCATCTCATTCTCAAAAACCGTGTTGCATTGTGGACATCTTTTCATCTTTTGTTAAACTCAAAATCTTTCGGTAAAATTTGATATAATCGGATTTTAGCAAATTTGTTTAAATATAGTTAGGCGGAATATTTACCACGGAGACACAGAGGAACAGAGTAAAGAAAGGCGGAGGAAAAAAGGCAAAAAATTCTTTTAGTAATCAAAATCTCTGTGTTTCCGTGTTTCCGCGGTGAAAAAAATAAAAAATGAAAATAGCAGTAGCAATGAGCGGCGGCGTGGATTCTTCGACCGCGGCGGCGATTTTAAAAGAAGAAGGACAAGAACTTGTCGGTTTTACGATGCAGTTGTGGAATCAGAATCGTAATATCAACACGGACGAAAACGGCGACCCTTTGCCGTCGCGTTGTTGTTCGCTCGATGATGTTTACGATGCCCGGCGTGTTGCGGAATCGTTGGGATTTCCATTTTATGTCTTAAATCTTGAAAAAGACTTTGAGCGGGATGTCGTTAATCCGTTTATTGACAGTTATTTAAGTGGTGAAACACCAATTCCGTGTGTCGCTTGCAATTCGCGTCTGAAATTTGAGTCGCTGGATAAAATGGCTCTGAGTCTTGGTTGCGACAAAGTTGCGACCGGACATTTTGCCCGCGTTGAATATGACGAAAAAGCAGACCGTTATCGTCTTTTCCGTGGTAGAAATCATTGGAAAGATCAAAGCTATTTTTTGTGGGAACTCAATCAGGATCAACTTTCGCGTTCATATTTTCCTTTGGGCGAAATGGAAAAATCCGAAGTCCGCGAAATTGCCCGTGATGCCAATTTATACACTTCTGAAAAACCCGAATCGCAGGAAATCTGCTTCGTTCCCGACGGCAAATACTCGGAATTTATTGACCGTTATTTGGAACACGAGGGACGCGGCGATGAAATCCCGGAACGCGGCGAAATCGTCAATAAAGACGGCGAAGTTTTGAACGAACATACGGGAATTCACCGTTACACCATCGGTCAGCGTCGCGGTTTGGGTATCGCTCACGAAAAACCGCTCTATGTTTTACAGATTGAAAAAGCGAAAAACCGCATCATCGTCGGCGAAAAGGATGAATTAGACTCAACCGAATTCACCTGTAGAGGCGTAAATTGGGTGGCATTCGACGCTCCCGACGAACCTGTCCGAGCCGATGTTCGCATCCGTTATCGCCACACGCCCGAACAAGCGACAATTTATGCACTTCCCGACAATTGTGCAAGAATAGTCTTCGACGAACCGACTTCGGCAATCACGCCCGGACAAACAACCGTTTTCTACAACGGCGAAGAAGTCGTCGGCGGCGGTTGGATTAAGAAAACTTAGTTTGGTGAAATCGGGAAATGCTTTATAATTCGGAGTGAGATTATAAATAATATATACGCAAGTTGCAGATATTTTAAGACTTAGCGTTGCCGGAAAAATTCAGAATAAAGATTAAGGAATAAATAAAACTATGGTAAAAGTAAAAAAGCGTTTGAGCAAAAAGGCAAAAGAGGCATTAAAAATTTTGGAGAATTCAAAACTGATGGAAAACTCGAAAACAACAAAAAGTTTGACCGAAGATCAATCAGACACACCGGATAATTCGGTCGTCAAAAACAATGTTGCACACAGACCGCGACCGAACAAGAAGCGTGGATAAACCTTAAATTGAAAAAATCTACACTCCGCAAAATTTATCTTGCCGAACAAAAATCTTTGAGCGATACGGAAAGACGGGGGAAAAGTCTGCAAATTGGCGAGCGGTTTTTTGATGAATTCAGTCTTGATGATGTTCGAAATTTACATCTTTTCTTATCAATCAGGGAGAAAGGGGAAATCAATACATCGTTTATTATCAACGAATTATGGAGCGATTTCATTAATGTCAAGACGATTGTTCCGCGTGTGGATTTTGAAAAAGATGTGTTGGAGCATCTTGAATTTAATTCGGAGAGCAAACTCAAAGTCAGTGAATGGGGAATTGCCGAACCTATCGGTAATGAATTTGTTGATGAAAAAAAGTTGGATATAGTTTTAGTTCCGATGCTGTGTTTTGATGAAAAAGGCTTTCGCGTCGGACACGGGAAGGGTTTTTACGACAAATTTTTGAGCTTGTGTCGGGAAGATTGTTTGAAAGTCGGTTTGAGTTTGTTCAAACCGGTTGACGAGATCGAAGATGTCGAAAATTTCGATGTGAAACTCGATTACTGCATCACCCCGCAAAAAATCTGGAAATTTGAAAACATATAGCGACAGAGAACACCAGGTGAAAAAAAGAGTTTTAAGCAATGTAAAAAAATCTCTCTTTTCTTCCCGGTGTTCTTTCTGGCTAAAAAACTATTTTTTCAATGCGTCACGGATTTCGGTTAACAAAATAACTTCATCGCTCGGACCGGCGGCTTCGGCTTCCAAACCTTTGAACAATTTGACGGCATAGCGGGCGATTAGGAAAACCACAAAAGCGACGATTACGAATTGAATAATATCCGTAATCAATTGCCCATACATAATCAAAGGAGCTCCGCTTTCGATGGCTTTTTTCATCGTTTCCGGGTCCTGCAAATTGTTATATTGACCGCTCAGATCGTAATACAATTTGCTGAAATCAACGCCGCCGATAATATAACCGATTGGCGGCATCAGTATCCCTTCAACCATCGTTGTAATAACTTTTCCGAACGCTCCCGCAATAATCACGGCAACCGCCAGATCAAGCACATTTCCACGCTTCAAAAAATCTTTGAAATCATTCAACATAAATTTTCTCCTCTATCAAATAGTAGAATTTATTTAAACCATTGGGGATGTGTGTAAATTATTATTATTCAATAGTTTAAGCCAAGACTTTTACTCATATCTTCTTGTGAAACAGTTCCAAACAAAGAAAAACCACCGACCGGAAGCGGTGGCGGTTTTTGCAAACCAAAGTCTAAAATCCGGATTTGATTTATCGGGTTGGTTTCGGGAAAACAACGGGACTTTTATTGCCACTTTTATCAACTGCCCGAACGCCGAAAAAGTAATTGTCCTTCGACATATTTTTCATCGTAAACTTTACTACATTGCCGACGGATTTTGAATTTGTCCAATACGGCGAAGTCGTCTCACGCCAGACGATTTCGTAGCCGGCGAGGTCATCTTCCTTATTCGCGTCCCACTTCAAATCGGTGTCGTTCGTCAGACGCGTCGTGTCAATCCCGACATTGTTTGGTTTCGCGGGTGCGAGTGCGAGCGATGCCAGCGACGCGACATTTATTTTTGCAACATTAGCGATGTAATTAAAATCAATATATTCGGGCGTGTCACCGTAAAATTTGCCGTCTTCGGTGCGGACATTTTGATGCTGATGGTCGTAATCTTCGTGCGGTTCGGTAAAACGCACGGCGGAAAATCCGCGTTCCAAGAATGGAATATGGTCACCGCCGCGTAAATATCGGTCGCGTCGGTAAATTAACTGAACTTTGAAGTTAGGCGAATACATGTTTGCCGCGTCGTAAATATAACGTCCGAGTTGACGCGATGGTGAATCGTTTTCACCGCCAACGCTGCGACGCAAATTTGCCTGTGCTTCCGTTTCATCCGACGGAACGCCTTCGGCAAAAACGCGGACGGAATTTCTGTCGGGTTCATCTTTGAAGGTTTTCACGCCGCCGATAATGTCGTTCGTGAACATTGCTTCGATGTCGAGTTTGTTTTTTACCGCTTGTTCAGCAAAATATGTCGAGCCGAGAAGTCCCTGTTCCTCACCCGCCACCGCCATAAAAATTATCGTCGCATCGAACTTTTGCTTCGACATCACGCGAGCCATTTCGATCACGGCGGAAGTTCCCGAAGCGTCGTCATTTGCTCCCGGGGCATCACACGTCCCGTCGGACGGATCGCCGCACATCGAATCATAATGTCCCGAAACGACATATATTCGATCAGGATTTTTTGTTCCTTTGAGCGTTGCCAGAACATTGGTCAAATTTATCGCCACCGGAACACGCCGTCCTTTTTCCTGCAAATATGTTTGCTTTTCAACATTTAGACATCCGCCGCAATCTTTAGAGATTTGTGTAAATTCATCAAAAATCCAATCTCTCGCCGCACCGATTCCGCGTTTCGGATCATCCTGTGCGGAATTCGTGTTTCGCGTTCCGAACGAGACGAGTTTGCGGTCATATTCCTCAATCTTTTTAGAAGAAACTTGACTGACCATCTTTTGAATATTTTTATTCGGCTGCATCTTTTCCTGTCCAAAGGAATTCAACATCGAAACACCAAGACACAGAGTTAAAGCGATAATTATTTTTGATTTCATAAATTTTATTTTTGAAAAGTAATTTTGCAATAGATTATCACAAATATTCAGTTTTATTTATCGAACATTTTCAACAAGCAAGATTTTACGCTTTATCTGCGTAACATAAAAATCAAAAAGTTAAGAAACTCTGCTTTTTTTGAGTCCACTTGAATAAAAATTCCAGCGATGATTTTCAAATAGATTTATGGTTTATCAGACAAACACTTGCTAAATATAGTTCTAAGTTGTATATTACGAAGTAACTGAAACAACGGGTATATCCCGTGTTTCTCGTGGTAACTGGGGTGAGGACAGTTACCGCAAATTGGCGGATGCGGTTCACTTCCACGTTGCTTCATCCGCTTTAAATCAAATAAAATTATCGAAGTCGTAAGCGAAATTTATTAACTTACGGCTTTTTTCTATATCTGAAAATAACTTATGAATTCCAGCGAAGTTCAAATAGATTTAAGCGGCAAACCGCATCGTTATAATGTTAAAATCGGCATTGATCTATTGAGAAAATGCGGCATTTGGGCGGGAAATTGTTTGCCGAAAAATACGGGAAAAATTGCTGTCATCTCTAACGAAAAAGTTTTCGGTTTATACGGCGATGAGGTTCGGCAGAGTTTTATTGACGAAGGTTTCGAGGTTTGCGTCTGGTTGATGGAAGATGGCGAGGAGTTCAAAAACTTCAGGTCTCTGCAGAAATCGCTTGCGTTTTTGGGCGAAAATAAAATAAAGCGAACCGATGCAATCGTTGCTCTCGGCGGCGGTGTGGTCGGCGATCTGGCGGGATTTGCGGCGGCGGTTTATTTACGTGGAATTGCTTTTTTACAAATTCCGACGACGGTTCTGGCGATGATTGATTCTTCCGTCGGCGGCAAAACTGCTGTTAATACGGCATTCGGAAAAAATTTGGTCGGTGCTTTTTATCAACCCGCCGGAGTCTTGGTTGATGCGGCGACGCTCGCAACTCTTGAACACAGGGAAGTTATCGCCGGATTTTGTGAAGCGATCAAACAAGGTGCAATCGGAAGCCGCGAACTTTTCGACGCGACGGCAGAGTTTTTGAAAAAGTATCAACTCGGAAATTTTTCCGAGTTATTGCAAATGGATGAATTCAATCAGGATTTAGTAAATTTGCTCGCTTCGCAAGTGTCATTTAAAGCGGAAATCGTGCAACAGGACGAACTCGAAGCAACGGCGAGAAGCGACAGACGCTCACGCAAAATACTGAACTTCGGGCATACAACCGCTCACGCTTTGGAAAAAATTACTGATTATAAATACTTCAAACACGGCGAAGCGGTCGGACTTGGAATTTTAGTTGCGGCGGAAATATCGAAAGAACTTGAAATTTGCGATGCAAATAGTATAAGCTTGTTAAACGACGTTGTTTCTAGCGTCGGAAGTTTCCCATCAACCAATGAAATAGACATTGATCGAGTGTTAGAGTTGTTTGTGTTTGATAAAAAGTCGGTCGGTAAGTCTTTGCAATGGATACTTTTAGAGCAAATCGGCAAACCGCGGATTTTATCGAATGAGCATATTCCGCAGAATATAATCCGAAAATCTCTCCTGAAAATCTTGCATAAATAAGATGCTCCGAGATTGTACATAGAAAGGAGTTAATAAAAAATGAATCAATTTCAAAAGCCAGAAAATAGGGATTCCGAACGCGGAGGTGCGGGAGTCAAATTTTTAGCCGTCGTCGTTTTTATATTTTTAGTCGCCCACGCCGGTTATCAATATATTCCGGTCGCGTATCAGGGGCAAAGTTTTAGACAGGATATGGAAACCGCTCTGATTAAAGGTATTACAATGCCGCCGAGTGCGGGAAAACAGACCGAAGTCGTCAAAAAGAACATAATTCAGATGGCTCACAGTAACCAACTTCCGCTCGAAACATTCATCGATGTCAGAGAAACAAATAATGTTCTAGCGGCTCGTGTTTATTATCAGAAAGTTGTGCCGATCCTGCCGTTCGGGATATATAATTATTCGTATGTTTTCGATAACACCGTAACGCCGAGTGGTTTTTTGACCGAGCAGTAAGCAATATTCGATTTTTCAACCTATGGAAAATCGAATAAATCAGGATCGGTTGGATATTTCGGATCAAATGCCGGCAATCAGATTTTCACGGACTCGGGCAGGTTGGATCTGCACTAAACTCTCCGGTGCGTCAGCTAACCAAGTTGTCGGGCAAACTCCGCAAGTCGTGCATTTTTCGACTGCCGGACACGGTTTCGAAGATAAGGATTCGTGAGCTTTTTCGTGTTCGGTTTTTAAGAAATCGAACGATAATCCCGAATCAACGATTGACCACGGCAGAAATTCATCATAATTGCGATCCCGGCTGGTGTGAAAGGCAACATCAACGCCGGTTTCACGCAGAGCCGATTTTATATTGCCGTTATTGCGTGCGGCTGATTCGATTACTTTTGAAATGCGTCTGTCGCCGGATGAAAATAAAGCTTGTTCGTGGGCAATTCTTGCCGACATAAAACGAACTTCAACATTTGGGATTTTTGATAAACCTTTGGAAACATATTTTATTTTCCGTTTTAAGTCGCTCTCGCTGCAAATCGCGTCCCATTGCAAAGGCGTATTCGGTTTCGGCACGAATCCGTTCAACGATGGAATAATTTTTCCGGCGTAACCAAATTTTTTGCCCGCTTCTAACATTCTGTCTTTGATACGTTCGACGAGAACAAACATTTCGTCTAAATCTTCCTGCGTTTCGGTTGGCAAACCGACCATCATATAAAGCTTTATCGTTAACATTCCGCGGTCAAAAACTGCTCCGCAAATATCTACAATTTCGTCATTTGTTAAGTTTTTATTGATAACGCGGCGAAGTCTGTCCGAACCTGTTTCCGGTGCAACGGCGATCTGCTGATCTTTTGACTCGATGAGTGCATCGAGCAATTCGTCAGAAATTTGATCTAATCGAAGTGAAGAAACGGAAATTCGGTAATCCATCGCCCGAAGTTCACTTAAAATTGTCGAAATTTCGGGATGATCGCAAACGGCGGTGGAAACCAAACCAATTTTATCAGTTTTGCTACGCCATTCTCTAGCCTTTGCTAAAATATCTTTTGCCGGAACGACTCGCGGCGGATAATAGTTGTATCCAGCCCAACAGAAACGGCAGCCCTGCGAACATCCACGCGAAATTTCAACCAATAATCTATCGCCCATTTCCGCTTCCGGCGACCAAATTGATGTCGAGGGACAGAAAATATCCTGATTCATCAAAAAATCAGCAAGTTCGGTTTCACCGCGTTTTAATGCCCGCCGCAAAGTTCCTTCCTTCGGATTGACGGCAGACAAAGTTCGCCCGACTCGTTTCGGAACGCCTTCTTCTTTCGGAATGTAATCGAAAACCGTTTCGTCGTCATTATAAATTACGTCGTAGAGCGAAGGAATATAAAATCCGCGTCCGAATTTGGCGAGATTCAATAGAATTTCGTCCTTCGTGCCTCCTTCTAGAATCGTGTCCATCAATTGATAAACTAGAACTTCACCTTCACCGACGGCAATTATGTCGGTAAAGTCCGCAATCGGTTCGGGATTCAAAAACGAAGCTGCTCCGCCCATCACGACCAACGGATGAAAATGATTTCGATCTTTTGACCAAACCGGAATTTGCGACATTTGCAGCATCTTCGCCATATTCAGATAATCCGTTTCAAACGAAATGGAAAATGCGACGACATCAAAATCTCTGACCGGTGTCTGTGATTCTAAAGAAAGCAGCGGCGTGCGGGATTTTTCGTATTCTTTCAGTTCAAAATTATCGGGCAGAAAAACTCTCTCGCAGGAAACTTCGGGAATTTTATTAAACAATTCATACATAGTGTGCATTCCGAGGTTCGCCATTCCAATCGAATGCGTGTTCGGATAACACAACGCGACACGCAATGTCCCGCCGTGCGGATTGAAGATGTAGCCTTCTTCCGACGCGAGTTTTTTTCTGTAACTTTCGATAATTTTGTTATTCATAAAAGCAAACTTACATTATTGCTTTTATAATACCTTTTTGCAACGAAAATTTGCCGTTAGACTCCGAAATCAAAAAGAAATTATATAGAACAGTCGAGCAAACTCGACGTTGTGCCGAAATCAAAGGTGCAGATTTTGGAATAATGTTTATTTAATTGCGGGAGTTTCATAAATATGTTGATTTATACATCAAAAGGGCGAAAAATTATGTTTTAGAGGATAAGCCGAAAGCGATAGAACGATGTTTGGCTTCGACGGGAGACAACAGCGTTACCGTCAAAATGATTTCCGGCGATGCGGAATTAACTTTGAAAAAAGTCGAAATAATTCAAATTAAGTTGCTCAAAGTAAACGAAGCTTCCGTTCAAACTCGCAAGCTTCGTTTACTTTGAGCAACTTTTTGCTTAGGTAATCATTAAAAATCACAAATTTTCTTTAGCAAACTAGCAAAAGCTATTTCAAAAGTCTAAAATTAGAAATAACTTGTTAATAGATATTTATTAACAGAAACAATTTTCAGATAATTAAAGATTTAATCAAATATGCAAGAATTTACAGATCAGATGCCGCAGGATGTTGAACGCTTTCCGATGGTTCCCATCCGCGATGTAGTTATTTTCCCATTTACAAAAGTCGCTTTCAAAATCGGTCGTCCGAGTTCGGTAAGAGCTTTGGAAAAAGCTATGAAGGGAGACAGAAATATATTTTTGGCGACGCAGCACGATGCGACGGTTGATGAGCCGAGTCCCGAACAGATTTATAGTGTCGGAACGCTTGGAAGAATCCTGCAAGCACAACGACAGGACAACGGGCAGATCAAGGTCGTCGTTGAAGGACGTGAACGCGGTGCTTCGGAGCGAATTGAACAGGACGATGAAGGAACATTCTACGCGATGGTTCGACGTGTTTCTTCGGTTGATGAATCGGGTTATCGAACGGACGGTTTACTACAACAGATTCACGGTTTGGTCGAGCAATTTTTGCGGCTCGCTCCCGATGCTTACACAGATGCTCTGCACACTTCTCTGCGTGGGAACTCGGCTGCACAAATCTCCGACTCGATGAGTTCGCACTTGAGAATTCAGGTCGAAGAGAAACAGAAATTGTTGGAAACATACTCGGTGCAGGAGCGTCTGCAAAAGTTGATCGGAATTCTGGAAACAGAAATTGAGAAGAAAAATCTTGATCGAAAAGTTCATACGGATACGAAAAAGCAGATGGACAAACATCAGCGGGAATATTATTTGAATGAACAAATCAAGGCGATTCATAAGGAACTTGGACGCAAGGATGACAAAGCGGAACTTGAGGAATTAAAGAAAAAGATCGAAGAAGTCGGAATGAGCGACGAGGCTAAGGAAAAGGCTCTGCAGGAATTTTCGCGGCTCGAATCAATGCCGCCGATGTCCGCCGAATCAACCGTTTCGAGGACTTATCTGGACTGGCTGATAAATGTTCCGTGGCAGGAGAAATCGAACGAAATCGAAGATTTGAAAAAGGCTCAGGAAGTTTTGGACGAAGATCACTATTCGCTCGATAAAATTAAGGAACGCATTCTCGAATACTTGGCGGTGCGGCAATTGGTCAGCAATCCGAAAGGCACGATTTTGTGTTTTGCGGGAGCTCCCGGCGTTGGTAAAACGAGCTTAGGAAAATCAATTGCGAGAGCAACCGGACGCGAATTTGTCCGTCTGGCACTCGGTGGAGTTCACGATGAAGCGGAAATCCGCGGACATCGCCGGACTTACATCGGTGCGTTGCCGGGGCAAATCGTGCAGTTGATGAAGCGTGCGGGAACGATTAATCCGGTGATTTTGCTGGATGAAGTCGATAAAATCGGCAAGGATTTTCGCGGTGATCCGTCAGCGGCTTTACTGGAAGTTCTGGATCCCGAACAGAACAATACATTTCGGGATCATTATTTGGATGTAGATTACGATTTATCAAACGTATTCTTTATTGCGACGGCAAATGTTTTACATACGATTCCGCCCGCTTTACAAGATCGTCTGGAAATTTTGAATCTGTCGGGTTACACCGAACGCGAGAAAAAAGAAATCGCGGTTCGTCATCTCGTGCCGAAACAAATTGAAGGTAACGGTTTGTCCGAAGATAAAGTTTCGTTTACGGAAGACGGAATTATCGAGATAATCCGCCATTACACACGCGAAGCCGGAGTTAGAAGTCTGGAGAGACAAATCGGTTCGTGTCTGCGAAAAATTGCCCGTAAATATGTTGTTTCCGACCGCGAGGAAAATTTCAAGGAAGTAGTTGACGCGGAAAAAGTTCGTGAATTGCTTGGAACGATCAAATTCCGCAAGCAGGATATTGCACGCAAAAGCGAAGTCGGTCTGGTCAACGGTTTGGCGTGGACGGAAGTTGGCGGCGATGTTTTACAGATTGAAACAACGCTTGTTAAAGGTCGCGGAAGCGTTCAGTTAACGGGGAAACTCGGCGAAGTGATGCAGGAATCGGCACACACCGCTTTAACTTGTGTTCGCACACGAGCCGAAGCGTTGGGAATTGACAGCAAGGATTTTCGCCGCAAAGATTTGCACGTACACGTTCCCGAAGGTGCGATTCCGAAGGACGGACCTTCCGCCGGAATCACTCTGGCAACAGCGATGGTTTCAGTTCTAACCGGTAAACCCGCCCGTCACGATGTTGCAATGACCGGCGAAATCACGCTTCGCGGCAAGGTTTTGCCGATTGGCGGTTTGAAAGAAAAACTGCTGGCGGCACACCGTTTCGGTTTGAAAACAATCATTATTTCAAAAGAAAATGAAAAAGATTTAGCCGACGTTCCCGAAGAAGTTTTGGAAGAATTAACGGTTCATTGTGTTGATATGATTGACGAAGTTCTCGAAATTGCCTTAGAAGATGAGTCAATTAAGGAAATTGAAGTTGACACGCCGACGGTTTATACGGAAGGTACAAAGTCAAATGATATTTCGGCAACGATTGAATAAAAAAACGGTAATGCCATCCGTCCCGGTGGCTGTCCGGTTTGCGTTCCGCGGACAGAAAACTTGCACATTCAAACAAAGTTGAATATAAATAAAGCCGAAAGCGGCGGCAGGATGTATGGCGTTACGATTATGACAGGAGAAAATTATGAGTAAGGCAGAATCAGCTGATTTGATATTAAAACTTTACGAAACACGCCGTGAAAGCGTTTTGCGTGATGGGAGAATATGGTTTTCCAAATTCTTTCCAAATACTATCGAAGATATTTTGAATGTCCTCAAAGATGAGCAAAGTAGTGCTTATTTCAGAATGGTCATAAGCTATTGGGATATGGCGGCGGGTTTTGTAAATCACGAAGCGATTGACGAAGATATGTTCAACGATTCAAACGGTGAACATATCCTTGTTTTCTGTAAATTGTATCCTTTCGTTAAAGAATTACGTGAGATTTGGGATTCACAGACATTTTTATTGAATCTGGAAAAATTAATTATGCGTATGCCCGATGCTGAAAGTATGCTCAAAAAAAGGCACGCCGCAATGAAAGAATGGATCGAAAGCAGTAAAGAGGCATCAGCCTAAAATAAATTATGAAAATCCATTCAGCAGAATTTGTAAAAAGTGCTTTCGAGCAAAGCCATTGGATTGACGACAATAAACCGGAAATTTCTTTTCTCGGACGCTCAAACGTCGGAAAATCAAGCCTTTTGAATTCTCTTCTCAACCGCAATAAACTTGCGAGAACATCGAACACACCGGGAAGAACGCAGTCCATCAACTTCTTTTTAATCAATGAAAAATTCTATTTTGCGGACTTGCCGGGTTACGGTTACGCCAAAGTTCCAAAGAAATTGCGGGCAGATTGGGGTAAGATGGCGGAAGATTATCTTGCAAAACGGGAACAACTTGTGCTATCAATACAATTAGTGGATTCACGTCACGACCCGACCGTTCTTGATAAGCAACTTTACGAATGGCTTGCCTTTCACGGCAAGAATAACTTGATAGTTGCGACCAAAGCCGATAAACTTTCAAATAATAAACTCAATAAAAGTTTAAATGAAATGAGGAAGGTTATGCCCGACAGCAGAATTCTGCCTTACTCATCAGTAACCGGAAAGGGAAAAGACGCGGTTTGGAGCGAGATTGAAAACGCAATTTATTGAATTATTTACACTTTTAGTTGATTTATTCGGCTGAATGTAGTAATTATAAAACATCCCAAAAAACTCAAGGGTCAAAAAAAATCGGTCGAACTGTTTTTTGCAGCAGACCGGTTAAGTGCTTTCCGAACAACTTTCTATATTTTATAAGCTGAAATCCTAACGAACTCAGTTTGTAATCTTCTTTTACAAATAATATAAAACTAAACATTTCAACAGAAAATCAAATTAAAAGCCGATTAAGTCAACCATCCTTGAATCAAACGGTATAAAATAATGGCAACAACTAAATCAACCCGTGGTAAAGCGAAAAAAGATACTAAAGCATCAGAAAATGGTATCGAAACCGCGAACGACGTAACGAACAAAGAAAACAAAGAAAAAAAATCGAACAATTCAAAACCCAAAAAAACTGCGAATCAGGACTTCAGTAACAATAACGAAGACACTTTGGATTTAGCGGAACTAAAGGAAATGTCTATTTCCACTCTGGCACAACTTGCCAAGGAATGGGAGGTTGAAGGGGCTTCGGGAATGCGGAAGCAGGAACTTATTTTCAAAGTTCTCGCTAAACAAACTGAAAAAAGCGGACTGATATTCTCGCAGGGTGTGCTGGAAACTCTGCCGGACGGCTTCGGTTTTCTGCGGGCTCCCGAATATAATTATCTACCGGGACCTGACGATATATATGTTTCGCCTTCGCAAATTCGCAAATTCGATCTGAGAACGGGCGACACGATTTCCGGGCAGATTCGTCCGCCGAAGGAAGGCGAGCGGTATTTTGCTTTGATCAAAGTCGAAGCAATTAACTTTGAGGCACCGGAATCTACCCGCGATAAGATATTTTTCGATAATTTAACGCCGCTTTATCCCGATGAGCAACTCAAGATGGAGACCGACGATACGGAGAATACTTCGGCTCGTGTCATTGATTTGGTAACGCCCATCGGAAAAGGACAGCGGGCGTTAATCGTCGCACCGCCGCGAACGGGGAAAACGATGCTTCTGCAAACGATGGCGAATTCCATTACGGAAAACCATCCTGACGTAACGCTGATAGTTTTGCTGATTGATGAACGCCCTGAAGAAGTTACCGATATGCAGCGTTCGGTCAAAGGCGAAGTTATTTCATCAACCTTCGACGAACCGCCGACACGCCACGTTCAGGTTGCGGATATGGTTATCGAAAAAGCAAAACGTCTTGTCGAACATAAAAAAGACGTTGTTATTTTGCTTGATTCGATCACGAGATTAGCGAGAGCTCATAATGCGGTCGTTCCGCCGTCGGGCAAAATTTTGTCGGGTGGTATTGATTCAAATGCCTTGCAGCGTCCGAAAAGATTTTTCGGTGCGGCACGAAATATCGAGGAAGGCGGAAGTCTGACGATCATCGCCACGGCGTTGATCGACACGGGTTCGCGGATGGATGACGTGATTTTTGAAGAGTTCAAGGGAACGGGTAACTCGGAGATTCACCTTGATCGCAAATTGTCTGACAAACGCTTGTTTCCGGCGATTGATATTCAACGAAGCGGAACGCGAAAAGAAGAACTGCTCATCAGCAAAGACGATCTGGCAAGAGTCTGGGTGATGCGTCGCGTGCTGAATCCGCTGTCATCGGTCGAGCAGATGGAAGTCGTTCTCGAACGTCTTGCCGTGGCAAAAACGAATGCCGATTTCTTGGCTTCGATGCAAAAATAATTATATTAAATATCGAGAAATTAGACGAAACTTCGGCTTCGTCTTTTTTTTTTGTTCTCTGCCAATAATTTATTTCGGACTTTCTAAAAGTTTTCTGCATCTTAAATTTGAGGTTAAAGTTTGATCAATTATTTCAAGAGAAGGGTTAAGATGAAAAGATTTATTTTATTGCTATTGTCAGTTCTTTGTTTCTCGGTGATAGTTTCGGCTCAGTCGGGACGCAGAGTGAAGGCACAGCCGAAGCCGACTCCGGTGCTATTGGATGAAGATATTTTTTCGGAATCGCGTCCGTATAAACCGATTCGGATTTATCCGCCGAATTATAAAGGCAGCGAAAAAGAGAAGGACAAAAACAAAAAGGGAAAGAAATCTGAAAAACAGGTTACGCCGCCCGTCAATACTGCGGACGACAGCGATGACATAATCAACATTGAAGCGACTTTGGTCACGATTCCGGTTTCGATTTATAGCAAGAACGGGCTTTACATTTCCGATGTCCGGCAGGAAGAAGTGAAAATCTTTGAGGACGGGAGAGAGCAGGAAATTGCCTACTTCAAAACTTCGGAAGAACCTTTTACGGTTGCTTTGCTGATCGACACTTCACCTTCGACCAAATATAAAATTCAGGAAATCAGAAGTGCGGCAAAGGCTTTTGTCGCTCAACTGAAATCGCAGGATAAAGTTCTCGTAATGGAATTCGACGGTGATCCGCAGGTTTTATCGGAAGCGACGACGAATCGGCAGCAGATTTATAAGGCGATTGACAAAGCCGATTTCGGCGATGGCACGGCACTCTACGACGCAGTAGATTATGCCGTCAACAAAAGACTAAACGCAATCGAAGGCAGAAAAGCGATCGTGCTTTTTACGGACGGCGTGGATACGGTTTCGAGAAAAAAATACGATCAAAATATACGCGATGCGGAAGAATCGGACGCGATAATTTATTCGATCTATTACAACACTTTTCTAAGTAATCAACGAAACGGCGGAATTTTCGGTTCACCGCTTCCTGTTGGCGGCGGAAGAAATGTCGGACGCGGCACGAGTTCCGAAGAATACGCACTCGGCAAGCGTTATCTGGAAGATTTGACATCTTCAACAGGCGGAAAAATATTTGAGCCGGATTCGTCCGAAGGCGGACTAACACGGGCATTTGAAAATATCGCCGAAGAACTGCGTCGTCAATATAATGTCGCTTACTATCCCGCCGACACGGGTAAAATCGGCGAACGGAAAAAAATAAAGGTTCGCATATATCGCCCTGAATTAGTTATCAGAGCAAGAGACAGCTACATTGTCGGTTCTGAAAAATAATTACAATATTTACAACTGCGTGGAATTTCTTAGAAAACGCAATTGACAAATAATTGCATACGTCACGCCGCGAACGAAGCTGTCAAGACGATTGCACCGCACTAAATACAAAAAAAACCACAAAGACGGAACGGCGAGCATTGCCTCACGTTTCGTCTAACAGATTCACAGACACTTTTTCCTGAACCAATACAGTTACAATAAACCGAGCCTCGAACTACGATTTAGGTCATTCTGACCAAACAATCAATCAATCTGTAAAATAATAAATCAAATTGATGTTAAACATCGTAAAATAATGTTGACATTGTTTGTGCGATGATGTAGCTTATTAGATGTCAGCACTTCAAAAGTGCGTAAAAACCTATCGCCACCGAAGGTGTGAAATAAGTTTTTCAGGATATTAAGGTTTTAACGGCGTATTGCAGTATTAGAAATAGGTCGCTTAATTGAAAATACAATCCGGGGATTTCGACGGCTGCTTACAGTTTGTCCTATCATAAAAATCCTATCTTTACTGTCAATCCGCTTCAAAAAGGTGGCAAGTAATCTTCAAAAAGTTGTTGAAGACCCGCATTGTTTGGAAAACGAAACACAAAATTTCGAGATAAAAGCCGAGGGATTGGCAAACAAAAAAGTAAAAAGGAGCAAGATAATAAAATGCTGTTCGGTAAAAAGAAAAGCGTTGCCGGTTTAGATGTCGGTTCGAGTTCCGTCAAGGTTGTAGAACTTGACGGGAAATTGAACAGTTTGAATCTGGTCAGTTTAGGATTCGAGAATTTGCCCGATGAAACGGTCGTTGACGGGCAGATTATGGAATTGAATGCGGTTGCAGAAGCTATTACGAGCGTCTGCAACTCGCACAATATCAAGTCCGATCAGGTCGTCACGAGCGTCAGCGGACATTCCGTTATCATCAAAAACATCGTTCTGCCGATAATGAGCCGTGAGGAACTGGAAGAATCAATTGACTGGCACGCCGAAGAACATATTCCTTATGATCTGGCAGATGTCAGCCTCGATTATCACATTACGGGCGAAGACGCGGAAGAAACTCACGTAATGATCGCTGCCTGCAAACGCGAAAGACTCGACAACATTAAACAGGCGATTCAGCTTTCGGGCAAAAATCCGATAGTGATAGATGTTGATACATTCGCTCTGCAAAATTGCTACGAAGTCAATTATCAGCCGGACGAATCGCAGGTCGTCACACTGCTGAACATCGGTGCTTCGACGATGAACGTCAATATCGTGCGGGGAAATCAATCACTTTTCACCCGCGATATAACGGTTGGCGGAAGTCAGTTCACGGATATTCTGCAAAGAAATCTGAGCCTTAGTTTTGAGCAAGCCGAAGCGGTCAAACGCGGCGTGGTGGAAGCGATGGAAGGTATCGAGGAAAAATCAATCGAACCTCTAATGAACGATGTTACCGATATGGTCGCAATGGAAATTCAGAAAACATTCGATTTTTACAGAGCGACTGCCGAGGATGACGATATTGTCGTTGATAAGATTTTAATTTCCGGCGGCGGTTCAAAACTTGCCGGTTTATCGGAAGAACTTTCGGCGAAACTTGAATTACCGGTCGAGGTTCTAGACCCGTTCCGTCAGATAAAAGTTGATACACGCAAATTCGATCCCGACTATTTAAGTGAAATTATGCCGGAAATGGCGGTTGCCGTTGGGTTGGCAATCAGAGGAGTTGAAGCAAAATGATTAAGATCAATCTGTTAAATTCAGTTACGGAAAGACAAGGCGGAGCTATTAATTCGGTGGAAAAAAGAGTTTCCAGTCCGACGACCCGGCTGGCGATGATGGCGATTGCCGTATTCGTTCTGACCGTTGCTCTGATCGGTTGGGATTTCATCAGCACGAGCCGTGCGAAAACGGCTGCCGAAGCCCAACTTGTCGAACAAAAACAAAAAGAAAAAGACCTTGAAGCGGTGATTAAAGAGCAGAAAGACCTCGAAACGAAAATCCAAAATATAGATTTGCGAATCGATGCCATCAAAAAACTGCGTAATTCTCAAGCCGGTCCGAGTGCGGTTCTCGAAGCGATCCGTGAAAGAATTCTGACGACACCGGACATATATCTGGAAAGCGTTGACCAAAAAGGCGACCAACTGACGATTCAGGGCAGTTCGCCGAATGAAACGGCAGTTACGCAATTCGGTCGTAGTCTTGAATTTTCATCGGGACTGTTTGCCAACCTGAGCATTGAAACACAGCGTAAGGAAATCGGCAGTCAGACGGCTTCAGCGAATGACAGCGGACCGAAATTTGAGGTGATTAATTTCACGATTCGTTGTGCGTATAACTCCGACAAAGCAAACTCTTCAAATGCGGAAGGAGCGACGACCGCGACGAATATGAATCCGGGAGCATCAAGTTCCGGCGGCGGTGAACAGTCGCCGAACGGAGAAGATAAAATGCCGAAGGCAGACAATAATGCAGCGGAATCGAAAGGACCGAAGATTGCCCTGAATCAAGATAAATAAGTTTTTACAAGTTTAACTTTCTTTCAATCATAAGAGAGTCAGAATATCGAGGATTTTGGAAAAATGGAAAAAATTAAATCATTAAACTGGTATTACCAACTTTTAATATTGGTTACAATTGCCGCCTTTATGTATCTGTCGGTCTGGTATTTCTTCACCAGCGTAACCCGTGCGGAAACTGCCGTCATTAGCGATGAGGTCGCCCAGTTGCAGGCTAAAAATCAAGCGGCACAAATCGCTACACAGCGAATCAACGAATTTCGTTCGCTTTTCGCCAGCAAGGAAGAAGAATATGACGAACTGAAAGTTCTACTGCCGGAACAACGCGAAATTACGAATGTACTGTCGGGTTTACAGGAAACGGCTCGGGGCTCACAACTTATTATCAATCGCTTTTCGCCGCGTGAAGATTCTCAGCAGGATTTTATTATGGCGAAACCGGTCGAGGTCGAAGTCGACAGTAACTTTAATAATCTAAGCGATTTCTTCGATAAGATGGCGAAATTGCAGAGAATCGTTTCGATCTCTGATTTCAGTTTGAAGCAGCTCGATAAACAAGCCGGCGGAAAAACCCTGCACGCCCAATTTTTGCTGACGGCATACTATGCTTCCGCCGATGATCTGAATAGTTTGGCATCACCGCAATTTCAAATGGGACCGGACGGAAAACCAGTTCTCGGAGCTGATGGAAAACCGATTCCGCTGCCGCCCGCACCGGCTGCCGGAGCAACAACTCCACCCGTGCCGGGACAACCGCCCGTGCCGGGACAACCGCCCGCTGCCGCACCGCCCGCCGGTCAGTAAACGGTAAATGGATCTAAAAAAAATATTTACAGACATCGAAAAAGAGTGAATAAAATGATGAATATATCAAAAAGTACAAGAATTTTAAGTTTAGTTTTAGTATCATTCGCGTTCATATTGTTTAGCGGAGATGCGTTTGAAACATCTGCTCAACGTGATCCGTTTGCAAAACCGGGATATGCCAGACCACAGACACCGCAACCGCCTTCGAACGGAAATCCGGTTCCAAATAATCCGGGCAATTCAGGAAATCCGGGCAGTGGTCAGGCAGCTGAACCGAAACCTGTCAAACAAGGTCCGATGGTCGTTCCGGCACCGCCGATAGAAGCACGAATCGATTATTACAAACGGGTTCGAGAAGAAGCAGCGGTCAACGGACAACAGATTCCGAAAGTTACGTCCGTTCTGCTGGTTAAGGAAATGAGCGTAACGGGAATTTTCAAAACACCACGCGGCTATGCGGCGATGGTCGAAGCGACTCCGATCAAACTTTCCTACACGATTTATCCGGGCGAAAAATTCTTTGACGGGCAACTCGTCGCGGTCGAAGAAAATCGACTCGTTTTCCGAAAAGTTACGAAGTGGAGCAATAACAAGTTTATTTCATCGGTTGAAAACAAACCGTTGCGGGAATATACGCTTCAGCAGGAAATTCAAGGAACTTCACCCGGCGGCGAACCTTACGAACAACCGGCAGAAAATAACCGCACTGAGTCGGCAAGCAGCAATCCGCAGGACCCTAATGTGATCATCATAGCACCGAGCAGCGTGGTTATCTCGCCGCTCGATGAAATGAACAATCAGCCATCCGATAAGAAAACCGATTCTGCTAAGAAGGAATCCGAGCGGGATAAAAAAGGCAAAAAACGTGCCTCCAACAAGAAAAAACGTCCGTAAATAATTTCAAATTCAATTCGCTGAACGGGTTTATATTTCCTTGTTACCACTCGCCCGAAAATTAAATTTATAAACCCGTTCAAATCAAATTCAAAGCAATTCCGGTAAAAGCGTAAACTATTTTTGCACAAAGAGTTACGCACTCCGTTCAAGCAGTAACTCAAACTAAAAAACCAATCTCTATTAATCAATAAGAGAAAATTTTGTGAGGTAAGAAACAATGACTTTTCTTCAGAAATCAAGCAGCAGCACCATAAAAGGTCTGCTGACTTTAATAATTATCAGCTGTCTGGCTCTGGTGGCGTTAGCACAAAATGTTGATCCTGAGAATCAGGGTGAACTTTACCGCAACGCCGACTTCAGAGGCGAACCGATTAGCTTAAACGTAGTCAATGCCGACATCCGCGACATTTTGAACTATATCACCCAGCAGTACGGCATCAATTTCGTGATCGACAAATCCGTTAAAGCCGTTCCGGTAACGATCAATGTCAGCAATGTTCCGTGGAACATCGCTCTCGATTCAATTCTTCGTTCACAGGAATTGGATATACAGGTCAACGGACCAATTCTGCGAATTGCCGAACAGCAGAGTCTGGCAAAGGAAAGAGAGGTTCAAAAAGAAATCGATTCGGCTCAACTCGACCGATCACCGCTTTATACTGAATTTGTACGTTTGAACTACGCTCGTGCGTCGAACACGCTCGGATCGGAAGGCGGCGGCGGTTTTGTCGGCGGCACGACGAGTGCCAGCACCGGCGGCGGCGGCGGAGCGAGTGCCGATCAGGGAATTCTCGGTATTGTCAAAAAACGCCTGTCGCGTCGCGGCACGGTCGAAGTTGACGGACGCAGCAATATGCTGATTATTACCGATGTCCGCGAAAATATCTCGGCTCTCCGCAAACTCGTCTATTATTTAGATCAACCCGCACCGCAAGTTGAGATCGAAGCCCGCATCGTCGTAGCGACACGTTCGTTCAGCCGTGATTTAGGTGTGCAGCTTTCTCTAGGCTTTGATAAAACTGCTGCCGACGTTATCGGAAGTTCGAGAGGAACGACCGGTGGTGCTTCGACCGGATTCGGTCAAGTCGTTTCAAATACGATTGTTTCGTTGACGACGAGTGCTTTCGGAACATCACAAATCAGTGCTTTAATTGCCGCCGGTGAGCAGAAAGGGCAGGTCAAAACAATTGCCACACCGCGAATCACGACACTAAACAATCGCCGGGCAGAAATCGAAAGCGGTCAGCAAATTCCGGTTACAACGGTTCAGCCGTTCAGCGGAACCGGCGATGCAGTTGTCGCCACGACCGAATATGTTCCCGTTCCGCTGCGGCTTCAGGTTACGCCGCAAATCACGAATGTCGGAACTGTAATTCTAAATGTCGTTGCTGAAAATAACTCGGTTCCACCGACCAGCGGCGGTGATTCGGCTCCTCCGATCAGCGTTCAGCGAATGCAGACGGAAGTAATGGTTCCCGATGGCGGAACAACTGTTGTCGGTGGTGCTTTATTTGATTCCGAAAGCGAAATCAACAACCGCACACCGGGACTTTCCAGAATTCCAATTCTCGGAAAACTGTTCCAACGTAAACAAATCGCACGCGATACGAATGAGATCATATTTTTCATCACGCCGCGTATTTATCGCCCGGATTATAACGGCAAACCGATTACGAGTGAAGTTCAGTCGGGACCCGATTCGAATACAATCCTGCAACCTGTGCCGCTTGGTAATCCGCCGTCGAATTCTTTTCAGGAAAGAGAAGCCGATCCGCGTTTAGAGCCGCGAAACAATAACAATAATGTTCCGGCAGCAAGTCCGCAGAATCCGGTTGTAACGACACAGAACGGAGTCGTTAAAAGCGGTAACTGATAGAGTTACGAATTGAAATAAATGTTTAGAGAAGTTTTACAAGATATCTTGGATCGCACCGAAGGTTGTCGCGGTGTTGCAATAATGGGATTCGATGGAATCGTCGTTGAACAGGTCTGGAAGAATGAAGCAACGGATGGAAATTATGACGTTGCCGTTGCCGAATATACATCGTTTGTTGTAAACGTAAAACGTAAAAACAGCGACCTCGGACTTGGTAAACTTAACGAAATCATCGTTTCCACCGATCTTGAAACTATCATCCTGCGAATTATCAGCGAAGATTATTTCCTCGCAATGATTCTGACAAATGAAGGTAATTTCGGACGCGGACGATTCGAGATGCGTCGGGCAGAACTTTTCTTAGCAAATGAATTTGTAATATGAATACGCCAGCAATTGTTTCTTAACCCAATTTCCCGTCAGATTTTTTAACGAAGATCTGACGGGGTTTTATTAAATATTCGAGATTTAAGATTCAAAACAAATTGATGAATAAAAGTAATCACGAGCGGAAAAACCAGTAAATTCCCGAAAGTGCTTCAGTCTATTCACAACTCATAATTTACTATTCATCATCTTTCCAATACTTATCTGTTTACAAAGCAAAATTCCCAACTGAAATCATCCGCATTGACTTACTGAACCCCAAGCAAATTAAATTTGATGAAGTTAAAAAGCAATTGTATGCATTGGTATGGAAAGATTATTTCCCAAAAAGTGCAGTAAATGGTAAAGTTTATCCGTTAAACAAGTTTTTTTATGGAAAAACTTTGTTATTTGATCTTTTGCTTAAACAGAGAGTGAATCTGTTTCCGAAGTTAGTGAAATTTTATAAACCACGCACAGACATCTGAAAAATGCAGAAAATTACAAGCTACAATAAAAAATTATTCAAAGGACAAAATGGTTTCAGCCTTCCTGAGTTGATAATAGTCGTTTTAATAATAGCGATCATTTCGGTTTTGGCATTGCCTCAGATAATTGCGTCGCGTCGTCTGTTTCGCTTTGCCGGGATGCAGCGGGAAGTCGTTTCGCTAGTTCGTGAAGCCCGACAGGAAGCGATGTCGCAGAGAAAACCGATTACCTTCGTATATATCGACGGGAAAAAAGAAGTCAGAATTTTCGGCGGAACATACGGCAATTTCGATGATGCCAAGAATAAAGTTTTTAAGTTTGATAATAATGGACTTTTGAGTGATGACATCACGTATGGTCGTCCGGGATTTACGGGTTCGGCGGCACTTTCCGACGGAACGAGTTTGACTAATCTCGGCAGCGGACGGGTAGAAATAACATTTCAGGCGGATGGTTCGGTCGTTGATAGCAGTAATAATCCCGAAGACAGAGCGATATTTTTCTATCATCAGCAGTATAAACGCGACACACCTTTTGCCGTTTCCGTCCTGGGAGCCGGAGGACGTGTAAAACTTTGGCGTTACAATCGGGGAGTAAATACTTATGTCGAATAAAAAACAGAAGAAATTTCGAGATAAAACTTCAGATGTCGGCGAACAGGGGTTTTCGATGGTCGAGGTCATTATTGCCATCTTTATTTTAACCATCGGACTGATGAGTACTGCCGCCGCCGTAACTTTTGCGTTGGAGTTCGGAGCGATCAGCAAAAATGTCAGCAACGGCAAACTGGTTATCGTTTCGAGTATCGAAGAAATCGAATCGCTCCGTAATTCAAGACGGCTTGACTTTAAGCAAATCGCAAATGTCGGCGGCGTTGATAATAACGGAAGTCCAAATTCATTTAGTGGATTTTCAACGGGATTCAAGCCGGTTTCATTGACTCCGGGACCGGATGGTGTCAATGGTACGAAGGATGATCTGACCGATCCGGGAAAGGACGGAGTTTTCGGTTCGGGCGATGATTTCAACAATCCGGCATTGGAACGAAGCGGATATACCCGACGGATTACCATCACTAAACTAAGCGGATCGGAAACGATAAAAAAGATTGAGGTCAAAGTCAGATACATCGGTGGGGGCGGAAAGATAGGCGAAATTACGGGCGTGGCGTATTTGAATAATGAAGCCCGCTTAACGAGATAATTCAAGATTTGAGAATAAAATGCAGAGCTGAGGTTGCACACACTCCGGCGATATTTTTTTGGAGATAGATAAAATAATGTCGAAAATAAGTTTAAGAAGTGAGAGAAATAATGAGCGTGGAGCGGCTCTGGCGATTGTCATCATAATCGTGGCGATACTTGCCGTAATCGGGATGACGGCACTGGCGTTTTCATCGAGTGAGGCACGAATTGCCGGAAAGGATTTGCAGAGATCGCAGACATTTTACGCGGCAGTCGCGGGAATGGAAAAAATGACGAGTGATTTCAGCGATTTGTTCCGTGATAAAATAAATCCGACAAATGCCGACCTGATCAAAATTGCAGGCGAGTATCCGACCGGCTTAAATGGTGAAGGATTCGATTTCAATCAGTCGATTGATGAAGATACCGATCGCTTGCGGAAACTGCAAAAGATTCAGAATCTGCCACCGAGCGTCTATCCGCGTGTCAACATTCCGAGCGGACCATATTCGGGACTTTATGCCAGTATTATTCCCTACAAAATGTCTTCGACGGCATTTATGAGAAACACCGGAGCCGAAGTCAAATTGGAACGCGAGTTTAATAATTATCTCGTGCCGCTGTTTCAATTCGGTATTTTCAGCAACGAGGACATCGAATTTCATCCGGGACCGCAGGTGACTTTTAACGGAAGAATCCACAGCAATAAAAACATCTATGCTCTGCGAAACGTCAAATTCCTCAACCGTCTGACGATGGCGGGCGAATTCGTGCGTGATGCGAACAGTGGCGGCGAACCTAATACTTCGAGCGGAAACCAGAATGTTTACGTCGAGGTCAATGGAATCAATGTTCAAAGCACACTAAATAACGGAAGCGTCAAGTCCGGTGGAGGTTACGTCGGCGGACCGAATATTCCGGGCAGCACACCCGGCACCCGCGGTTATTATCCGGGCAGTCCGAGCGGCGTTCCGAATACGAATTGGGAAACCAATTCAATCGGTTCGGTTTTATCAGGAATTCTCAATAAATTCGGCGGGCAGGTACTGACGAACACGACGAGTGCCAGTGAGTTAAAAATGCCCATCGAACTTTCGGGAAATTCGCCCGCCGAACTTATCAAGCGTTCGTTGCCGTCCGATGACGAACTTCTCTCAAAATCGCGTTATAACACAAAGGCACAAGTCCGTATTTTGTTCGATGATTACGATGCGGGCAGCGGGGCGGCGAATGTCGCGGGAATTCCGAGCGGTAAGGGGATTATGTTGAGAAATAACGGAACCGGATTCGATCCGATTCCGCTCGCCGGCGGCAATGCACTTCGTCGTGTCGGTGATGATGGTTCATACATTGACGGTTCGACGATTACGCAGGTTGAAAAAGTTTCGCCGTTGGTTACTTCCGATGCCAAAACCGTTCGCGGTATAAAAGACAAATCCGTTAAAGATACTTATTACATCCCGCCGGGTTCCGGTATCGAGGGTAAAATTTTAGTCGAAGTCGTCAGACCTGACGGCACAACGGTAGATGTTACGAAGGAAATTCTCAGTATGGGAATGACGGTCGGCGAACCGAACGGAATTCTGTATCTGCAAAGACCGATTTGGGCGGCTTATGTGCAGGGCAGCCGTGACCGCAACGGGAACGGTTTCGATCTCGTCAGTATGACACGCAATTACCAACATTTTGCCGATGGCGAGATAATTACTCTGCCGTCGTTCGACAAGAACACAGGACTGATCAGTATGTCGCCGACGCTTGCCGACGAAGATGTCGGAAGTATTGTCCGGCAACCGACAGCGACGGATTACAACTCGATTACTCCAATAAATGTTTATAACGTCCGCGAGGGTTGGTATCAGAGCGGGATGGATGAAAATGATATCTATGAACGCGGAATTACCAGTGTCATCGATATAAATATGAGGAATCTGGCTCGTTGGCTCGATGGAGTTTATGACACCAATTTGCTTGCCGGAACTCCCGCCGTCAGCAGTAATATCAAAGGCGATGAAGGTTACGTCGTCTATGTTTCCGACCGTCGCGGTGATCAAAAAAGAACCGAATATTTGCAAGACGGCTCGAATTTTCAAAGTACCAACGGCATCGTTGATAATGAAGACATTTACGGACCAAACAACACGCTCGACGACGGCGAAGACGTAATCGACTTTGGTTGGGAAGGTGCCGGAGTCAGCAAAAAAGGAAAACTTCAACGCGATCTTAAAGAACTTCCCCTAACCGGAACTATTTTCAAAGTAGCAAATTATCCCGACCGTTTAGCCAGAGCAATGGTGGTGATGCAGCGACCGATGAATTATTTCCGCCGCGGCGTGCGTCTGTTCGACGGTGAAACCTTAAGTTTTACCGCCGCCGCCGGAAAATTATCACCGACCAAAGGAATCACAATCTCAGCAGAAAATATGGTTTATATCTGGGGAAATTATAACACTCAGGGAGTTTCGGGTATTCCGGCGGGCGGTTCGACTATAAATGAAGCGGGCGGTTACACGGGTCCGCAAATTCCGACATCCATCGTGTGTGATGCATTTTTCCCGCTTTCAAAAACGTGGTTCGACGGATTAAGTGCGATGCGACCGGAAGGAAGTGCTGATGCCAGAAATCTAACCGGAACCGCTTACCGGGCAGCGGACGCAAATTTAGATCAGACATCCAGCGGAACGGCAGTGCGGGCAGCGATTGCAGCGGGAACGACGCTTTCGAGTCTGCGGGCAATTCCGGGCAGAGATAATACGGGCGACAGGAGAAACGGCGGAGTTATCAATTATCCGCGTTTTCTTGAAATTTGGAATCTGAACGGAACTCAGCGGACGTGGAGTTACAGCGGATCGTTCGTTCCGCTTTTCCGTTCGACGCAGGCGATGTCGCAATGGGAAAACGACACATCGATAATCTATATGCCGCCGCGTCGAAACTGGAGTTTCGACCCGACATTCTTATCACCGAATAAGTTGCCGCCCGGAACACCGTTTTTTCAATACGTCCAGGCAACCGGATTCAGACAAAAATTGCGTTAAGTATAATTTTTCAGAAATATAATAATGAATAGGTTACACACGAACAAAAATCAAGCGGGTTTCTCTGTAATGGAACTGCTTATCGCGATGGTGATTATGCTGATCGTGATGTCCGCCGTATTTGCTTTGCTGAGAGGAACCATCCAAACGGCAAATGTCAATTACGAGGTTACTTCCGCTCAGCAGAATCTGCGTAATTCACAGGAATTCATAACCCGCGACGTGATTACCGTCGGGGATGGCTTGTTCGGTGTTTCGAATATCTGGCTTCCGACGAAATTCGTGAACGATTATCTGACGAGCCGTACAGTTTCTGTTCTTGATCCACTAAATCGCGGTTATGTTGCCATCGGTTCGGTTCTTTCCGATTCCGATATTCCAGCCGGAACTGATGTCAAGGACGCAAATCCGGCGACAACTTTTCTTCCAAGATCAGACCGCATTACACTGCTTGCTCTCGATGCCGATTTTCCTTCAGTCGATTTACCCGTCGGAGCGACCGGAATGAATGATGGACACATCGATATTCCGGCAGCTCGTCTGGCTGATTTCAAAGTAGGCGAAATTTATTATATTACCAACGGAGCGACCGGAGTTTTCGGAACTGTAACCCGCATTGACGGTGGATCAAACAGAATTTTTTGGGAAGATGGCGATGCTCTCAAACTGAATCGCCTTGGATTTACGGGAAATCTGTCCACCGGAACGCGACGCGGAAGCGATGCGGCGACTCTGATGCGTATTTCCATCAAGCAATTTTACGCTGATGCCGAAGGCAAACTTATCCGGCGTGTGTTCGGTGTCAAGGGAAAAGGTTTTATAGACAGCGTGGTCGCCGAACATCTCTCGAATATTGAATTCAGATACACTCTGAAACCATCTTCGGACGGAACTATTCTTGAGCAGCCGGTTCGCCAGATCGGTTTTTCCGATGCCGCAAACGTACGCATCATCGAATCGCGGATCAGAGTCCAGACGGCTTATGCCGTCAGCGGCAATGCTCCGACCGAAATCGAGGGCATAGCTCAACTCGGTGTGCGAAATATCCAATTTATGGAAGCACCTGTGCCGCGGGATAAAGAAGGTAATACTTCACTGCCGAATCCGCAACCGACTCCGCAAGTTACACCGCAACCGATACTGATTCCGAAACTGACACCAACACCGATTCCAACGCCGACACCGACCCCAACACCAACGCCGACTCCGAAACCGACATCAACACCGACACCAACGCCGACACCGACACCAACGCCGACACCAACGCCGACACCAACGCCGATGCCAACGCCGACTCCACCCGGTGATGGTCAAACGGTAAAATAATTCAATTTGCATAAAACGATCAAAAGACCTGAATTTAACTGATTCAGGTCTTTTGATCGTAACTTTTTCTATAGTAGATAAATATTCTTGAATTGTTTGCATTATCGTTCGGTTTGCCTTTGCCCTTTGTGTCGAAATTAAATAACATACTTTGCTTATGAATGAATTAGGAGATTTCTCGGAACAACTAGGTGATACCGATGTCGGCGAAACGATGATGCAGATTCCCTCCGAACTGCCGGTGCTGCCGCTCAGAGATATTGTGATCTATCCGTTTATGATCGTCCCGTTGTTTGTTTCAAGGGATAAATCAATCCGGGCGGTTGATGAAGCGTTGAGCGAAAACCGGATGATTCTGCTCGCTTCGCAGAAAGATGTTGATGTTGAAGACCCCGAACAGAATGATATGTATTCGGTCGGAACGGTCGCGGTAATTATGCGGATGCTTAAATTGCCGGACGGACGCATTAGAATTTTGACGCAGGGATTGTCGCGGGCGATGGTCGAATCGGTTAATTCCGGTGGCGATTATGTTAAGGCGAAACTGACACCAATCACTGAACCGTCAACCGTCGGCGAATCGCTGGAAATCGAAGCACTCGTTCGCAATGTCCGCAGTTCGATGGAACAGGCGGCAAATTTGGGCAAAAATATCTCGCCTGAAGTTCTGGCGATAATTTCAAATCTGGAAGACGCGGGCAGATTAGCGGATTTATCGGCTTCGAATATCGAACTGAAAGTTGAAGATGCACAGAGCGTTTTGAATATTTTCGATCCGGTCGCACGTTTGCGAAGAGTCAATGAATTACTCGGCAAAGAGATTGATGTGCTAACCGTTCAGCAGGAAATAAACACGCAGGCACGCGGCGAGATTGATCGGTCGCAGCGGGAGTATTTCCTGCGGCAGCAACTCAAAGCGATTCAGCTGGAACTCGGCGAAGGCAACGAATTGTCGGAAGAACTCGATATGTATCGGGAAAAAATCGCCGAATCGAAAATGCCCGAAAACGCTGAGGAAGAAGCGATTCGGCAACTCAAAAAGCTCGAACGAATGCATCCCGACACGGCGGAAACAGCGACGCTTCGCAACTGGCTCGATATTATGACCAGTTTGCCTTGGTCGAAAACATCGAAGGATAATCTCAATCTGAATAAAGCTCAGAAAATTCTGGACGAAGATCACTACGGTTTGGAGAGAGTTAAGGAAAGAATGATCGAAGCTTTGGCGGTTCGCAAATTAAAGGAAAAACCAAAGGGTTCGATTCTGTGTCTCGTCGGACCTCCGGGAGTTGGTAAAACCTCGCTCGGACGTTCGATTGCCCGTGCTTTGAATCGCAAATTCGTGCGTTTATCACTCGGCGGTCTGCACGATGAAGCGGAGATTCGCGGTCATCGAAGAACTTACGTCGGAGCAATGCCGGGACGGATTATTCAGGCGATTCAGCAGGCGGAAACAAGTAATCCGCTGATACTGCTCGACGAAATTGATCAGGTCGGAGCGGATTTTCGCGGCGATCCGTCGTCGGCACTGCTCGAAGTTCTCGATCCCGAACAAAATGCGGCGTTTCGTGATAACTATCTGAATATAACTTACGATTTATCGAACGTAATGTTTATGACGACGGCGAATGTTCTCGACACGATTCAGCCCGCTCTGCTTGACCGGATGGAAATTATCCGTCTGTCGGGTTACACCGAAGAAGAAAAGCTCGAAATCGCCAAACGTCATCTAGTTCCGAAGCAGGTTGAGGAAAACGGCTTGGAAAATAAAGACATAAAATTCGCCGACACCGCGTTAAAATCAATCATTTCGCAATATACGCAGGAAGCGGGTTTGCGGCAGTTGGAACGCGAGATCGGCAAAGTCTGCCGCAAGGTCGCCCGCAGAAAAGCCGTCGGCGGCAAAAGGTTCAAAGCGGTCAGAATCGGCAAATCGAACATTCAGGAATTTTTGCGGACACCGAAAATTTTCCTCGAAGAAGCGTTGAAAAAAGATCAGGTCGGAGTCGTGACGGGACTCGCGTGGACGGCGGTCGGCGGCGATATTTTGTTTATCGAAGCGATCAAAACGAAGGGCAAAGGCAAACTCGTGTTAACCGGACAACTCGGCGAAGTGATGCAGGAATCGGCTCAAGCGGCGTTCTCATACGCAAAAGCAAACGCCTCGTGGCTTGATATTGACGAAAACTTCTTCGACACCAACGATATTCACGTCCACATTCCCGAAGGTGCGATTCCAAAAGACGGACCTTCCGCCGGAATCACGATGGCAACGGCACTCGTTTCGGTAATGACGAATCGCCCGGTTCGCAAGGAAATCGCAATGACCGGCGAGATTACTTTACGGGGCAACGTCCTGCCCGTCGGCGGAGTCAAAGAGAAACTACTTGCGGCGAGGCGTGCGAAAATCAAAACCGTCATACTTCCTGCTCCGAATGAGCGAAGTTTGGAGGATTTACCGCAGGAAATTATGGACGATTTGAGCTTTATATTTGTAGATAACGTGCGGAAGGTTTTCACCGAAGCGTTGCTCGGCGAAAAATCCGTTAAAAATAATAAGTCGAAATAGTATGTAAAAAGGCTTGATCGAAAACGGATTTTGTATAATCAAAATGTATATTACTCAAGTTTTATCGGGATGAAAAACTTTGACTAAAATGTTTTTGCGTGATAATCTTAACAGATTACTTTTGGCAGCAGAAGCGTCCTTTATAAAAAGAAACTTTTTAATTAACTAAGCGTTAGACATTATATATAAACAATTATTTAGAACCAGCAGTTTGCATATATCATTCAGACTGCTGATTTAAGAGCATTTTATGAACAAAAAAGGAAACATAGGAATTTCGCATTCGTTGAGAGTATTTGGTTTTTTAGCAATTATATTTTTTATTTCAGGCAGTTTTATTCAGGCACAAATAACCAACAATACCTCAAACGGCAGAAACAATTCTAAAACAGAAGAAGCAAAGAAAGCGGAGTTGCGAATTAAACAAGTTCTGCAGCGATCCGGTGTAAAATTCAACGAGGGCTTAAATGCCCTGGAAGATAACCGCCGTGATTTGGCGAGAGAGAGTTTTGATGAATCGGTTGAAGAATTTTTGCTGTCGGATATAAACGTCCAGAGCAACGACGATCTGCGTTTGTGCTACAACGAACTAATCGAAACAATTTATCGGATGGAGTTTCCGAACGCGAAAGAATCCGTTAATATTCGCCGTTTGTCAACGATTTGTCAGTGGGGAATCAAAGGCGAAACAGCCGACAACATCGCCAAACTCATTATACCGAAACCGCTTTCGACGGAGAATGAACTAGCTAAATCGGCGGTTGATGGAATTACTGAAGATAGTTTAGTCGGATTTTCAAGCCAGGAATTTGAAGCATCGCCGCTGGATGAGCTTTCACGACTTGAGTTGACCGCGGAGGAGGAAGATGTTGATTCATCACCGGAACTTCGGCAGGAATATGAAGTTATCCGTATTGCGGCACAAAATCGTTCGCTCGGTTTTTCATTCCAGATGCACCGGCTTGTGCAACAATACATCAATTATTATCGCGGTCGCGGTCGCCGGACAATGGAAGTCGGACTTTATCGTTCGGGTTTCTTTATGACGATGGCTCGCCGGATTTTCCGCGAAGAAGGCGTTCCCGAAAACGTCGCGTGGCTCGGTCAGGTCGAAAGTGCCTGGAAACCGACGGCTCATTCGTGGGCGGCAGCGGCTGGATTGTGGCAGTTTATTCCGGGAACAGGAGACCGTTACGGGCTTCAGCGAACGTCTTATGTTGATGAACGCAACAGTTTTGAAAAAGCAACGCGGGCATCGGCTCAATATCTGAAATTCCTTGCTAACCGTTACGGTGGCGATTGGGAACTGGCGATGGCTGGTTATAACTGCGGTGAGGGAAATGTTGATAAAGCAATTCGTCGGGCGGGTTCGAGAAATTTCTGGGCGGCTTATCCGTATCTGCCGCAGGAAACACGAAATTATGTTCCGAACATTTTGGCAACGATAATTATTGCCAACAATCCGCAGACTTACGGCTTCGGACACGTCCGACCGGCTCCGCGTTTGAAATATGATCGTATCAAAGTTCCGTCGTCAACGAATTTAGGTGTGTTAGCGGCGGCTTCCGATACGAGCGTTGAATACTTGCGTTACTTAAACCCCGAACTCCGCACGACGCGAACTCCGCCGGTACCTTATGTCGTTCGTGTTCCGGCAGGTAAAGCAAATAACGTTGTCGCAATTTTGCGTCGCGGATCGGAAATCACCAATAATGATGTCCGTTTAGCTCAATCAAGTCGCGGCGAAACGTGGGAAAATCTTTCGCGTCGCACCGGAATTCCGGCGGCGGAATTAATAGCTGCAAATCCGGGAATGAAATTTCCACGAGGCAAGGTTTACGTACCGACGAAGGGAAATGAGGTTGACGCAACGACTTACGCCCGTCCGACATCGCTCAAACCGAGTTTAACCGTCGCGGGAATCGATGTCGTCAAAGCAAAATCGGGCGAAACGGTTAAATCTTTAGCCGAACGCCACAACGTCAAACCCGTTGAGGTTGCAAAATTGAACGGTTTGTATGTCAATTCAAAATTGAATGAAGGTCGCGAGATCAGGATTCCGACTAAACCGGAATAATAACTTTGAAAATTTGCAAAAAAGCCAAGTTCGAGAAATCGAACTTGGCTTTTTTTGTGTTGCGAGCGAACACTCATTTGTGTATTAAATCGAATCACTTTGTTTTTTCTATAAGTTATTAGTCAATAAAACAGGGCATTCTACTCGGCACGAGTTTTGCAAATATATAATGTATGGGCAAAATCTTTACATCCGAGAATGCAGAGATTAAACGAAAAAACAAATAAGTAGGGAAAAATAAATAATGAGAAAATCAGGAATTTTGCAAAAGGTAACAGCAGTTGAAGCAACGGATAAACCATTTATCTCCATATATCTGAACACGGAATCGAATGAATACGGAAGGGATGACTTTGATGCTTTTTTGGAAAAGCAGCTTAGTGTTTATCAGGATAAATACGAAGCTCACACGGACGAACGCGAAAGTTTTGACCGCGATGTGGAAAAGATCAGAGAATACGCGACGGAAATTTCGGCATCTACCAACGGCGTGGCGATTTTTGCTTGTGCGGGCGAAAATTACTTTTTGAAATTGGAGTTCGATGTTCCATTTGAAAAGGATCAGTTTTTGGTTCTCGACAAACCTCATATTTATCCGCTTGCCCGGATGATTGATCAAAATCCTGAGTTTGCAGTAGTTTTGGCTGACTCGAACTCCGCTAAAATTCTTTTGATGCAACGCGGAAAAGTTTTGAATAATGAAGATATTGAAAACACAAAATACAGCCGCTCGGACGAAGGCGATCTGTCGCAGATGCGTTATCAGCGGCATATCGACGAGATGCGGAAACAGCATGCGAAGGAAGTTATCGAAGAACTTGCAACCGTCGTTCGTGATGAAGATATACGGCAAATCGTACTTGCCGGAAACAAAGATGTCGTTATTCCTTTGCTAAAAGATGAAATGGATGATTTTCTGACGGAACGTTTTGTCGGGGCAATCAGAATGGAAATCGAAGCTTCGGAAAAAGAGATTATGGAAGCCGCGACGCAGGTGATTAAGCAACACGATACGCTCAAAGATAAGGAAAAAATTGACGAGTTGAACGAGCAGAACTACGATGAAGGAAAAGGTGTAACCGGAGTTGCGAACACTCTGCGGGCGTTGGCTAACGGACAGGTTCAGGAACTTTATCTGGTTGCGAACTTTGATGAATTGGAATACAACGAACGTGAAGTTAAAGAAATTCTGAACCAATATGCACCGGGTGAAGACGGTGAGATGCCGGATGCAAAGGATTCACGGCAGATTGCTGATGATATGCTCATACGTGCGTTGAATTCAGCCGAGCGAATTCGCTTTATTGAAGATGAAAGTTTGCTGAAAGAAGCGGGCGGAGTCGGAGCATTATTGCGATACGCGATGTCGGCGAATCAGAATCAATAAAATCTGAACAAGACCGGACGGATTGGGGGATACGTCCGAAAGAGAGACGGTAATTGCATTTATTGTAGTTCCGTCTTTTCTTGTATAGTGAACAGACAGATTAAAATAACTCAAATAACAGCGGACGACTCGGACTTGCATCACTTTCAAAAGCCGCGATTTGCAGGTTGAGCAAATAATTTGCATCCTTTATATCAGTGGAAATGTAGGCTAATTCCGTAATCGTACAATTTATCCGGGTGTGTTCATTGGCTTCAAACTTTCCCGAAGCAACTTTCCAAAACCTTCGATGATTCGCCAATTTTCCATCGTCAAAAATCCGATCAATCGAGGGCAGATCAACGATTAAATGTTCAACGCCACTCTTAAACATAAAATCCATCGCTTCATTCGAGAAAAACGGCGGAATAGAATCTTTATCATATTTCGCCGTAAGTTTGCCATCATCATTCGGTAATGTCCTGATAATCAAAGCCGTTGCATTTTGAGTCTTAAATTTTGAATTTTGAATTTTGGATATTGAATCCTGAATGGTTCTTTTAGTTATCAACTTATCCTTTTTATTTAGCTCAGCCGAGTAAGTTTCATTGATTTCATAAGCATTTTCGGTTTCGACCGAGATCAAACTCGCTAAAATAAAAGCCTCCTGCAAACAATCGTTCACTGAAATTCTTTCATTGGTAATATGTCCGACACATTCCGTGTGAGTTCCGTTGCAGTGCGGAATAAATGTATATTGCTCAAAATTACAACTTCCGCCCTGTCGCGTATCGCCGACAAGTTCCCCCGCTTCGCAAGGGGCAGATGCTGCCGTTTCAACTCCGTAGGCGTTCGGCTGATCGCCGTTAAATTTTAGAGGAATTGAAATATCAAGCGGATTTTCGCTGTCAATTTTGTAAATTTGATCGTTCTTATTTATGGAAATAATCATTTTTTTGCCACGAATTATAAATTATCAACTATCAACTATCAACTATTTAGGAGTAAAAAATATTTGTAAAAAAAGAGCATAGTAAATAATGGTAATAATATACTTGCTCACCAAGAATTTACCAGAAAATCTTTCTCCTAAATTCTACACCATATCTCACAAATGAAACAGTTGTAGAAAAATTCTTCTAGGGTGGCTTTGCCCGCTTGCTTTTTTCGTAGAGTGTGTGCGATATTATAGCTATGGAAGTTGATACGCAAAGCGTTTTAACAGATTTACAAAGCACACGGGCTACGCTCACTAAAAACGGCGAAGTTATTAGTGCTGAAATACAGCTTTTGTTAGCTAAACAAGATGCTCTAAAAAAACAACTTGCATCGCTAGACGTTGTTATTGATATTTACAGCCAAGATAATGGCTTTGCAGGTGAAAAACTTGCAAATGTCGAATCAGACGCTGTTGATGATAGCGACAATAAGACAAGCCTAATCACCAATGATCAAGATTTCGGCAGCATATCGGCGAATACAGATCAAGTTGATTTTCAGTTAGACGGGCAAGTATCGTCAAATGGCAAAAAAATGACTATGCAGCAAACCGTTAGAGAAAACTTTGACAACTTGCCAACGGTTTTTACTAAAGATGATATTAAAAATTTGATTGTTGAAAATAGAGGCACGGACAAACGGATAAATGAAAATGCTTTGAGAAGTATTATTCGATCATTGAAAGACGATAATTTGATCGAAGTTAAAGTTCCGGCAACCGGACGGTCAAAACAGATTTATACGAAAGCAAATTGATATTTGAATCTCACGAGATTGGGTTTTCCAGTTCCCCCAAACGATTTCGGCGTGAGTCGAAGCCTCAAAAGTAAAGCATTGAGGTAACTTAAAAAACGGAGTTTTCGATTATTATGGAAACTTTAAATAAAAAACGCCATACCGAAAGGTATAGCGTGGTTGCAGATAATACTAAGGTTACAACAGAAGTATATCTGTCAAATAAAACAGTCGTTGTAACGGTTACCGATGGCGGAACCGTCAAAGTAACTGAGGAGCCTCCTCCTCGACCTTTAATTGTTGTCGTAAACAATTAAAGTTGGGACGGTAATTACTTGTGCAAAAAGTAATTACTTTAACTTTTGGACTAGGATTGGTATTAATACCAATCCTTTTTAACTTTAAATGTTATCTAGTATTAGTTTTATTGTCAACCATTATTTGATGGTTTGATGTCATCTAAAATGTTTCTATTTGATGAACTTACGTTACCTTTAGATAACTCTTTATCCCTTTTATCTCTCTTTTCTTGTTTCATAATAAACAATTTAGAAGCTGGATTATTGGTGAGCCAAGCATATTATTACCTAAATAATCTCTATGCTCTCGCCATTAAATTTTATAAATTAAATTTCTACTTAGCTTCGGGCGTATCTTCATTGAGCCAATCCTGATAAGCCTTAAAATTTGATTCGCGTCCGAGAAAATCTTCGACTAATTGATTCGCGGGTTTTGAACCGCCCGGTGCTAAGATCATCCGGCGATATTTTCCGGCAACATCCGGTGACATCAAATTCGATTTATCAAATTTGCCGAACATATCTTTTGCTAAAACGAGCGACCACATATACGTATAATAAACCGCCGAATAGCCGTCGAGATGTCCGAACGCCGCTTGCATATGCGTATCGTCAACATACGGGAACGGCGAGTATTGATCGGTTATCTTTTTAATCAACTTGTCGGTATTTATATCTTTCGGATCGCGGTCATAGATGCTCAACGAAAGTCTTGCATATTCCATCTGTCGGCGAACATTTAAGCCTTTGCCGAATTCATCCGCACGATTCATTTGCATCACAAGTTTTGTCGGAATCGCTTCATCGGTTTTATAATGTTTTGCAAATGTCTGTAAGGTTTTCGGGTCACGCGTCCATTCTTCGAGCAGTTGCGAAGGTGCTTCGACAAAATCGCGTTCGGTCGAAATTCCGCCGATGCCGATCCATTTTTGCTGACCGGCGAACATCGAATGAATTAAATGCCCGAATTCGTGAAAGAATGTATTGACATCATTATATTCCATCAGACCCGGATTATCTTTTGTCGGTTCGGGAAAATTACAAACCAGCGATGCTTCGGGAATTTGTTTTCCGGCAACGCCCGTGCGGATTCCGAAGTGTGCGGCGTGGCTGTATTTGCCTTCCCGCGGGTGCATATCGAGATAAAAACGGCTGACCAATTTATCGTTTTCGAACATTTCCCACGCTTCGACCGACGGATGCCAAACGGGAGCGTCTTTGATTTGCTTAAATTCCACGCCGAAAAGTTTACTCGTTACTTCCAGAACACCTGCTTTTACTTTGTCGTATTGAAAATATGGTCGAACGCTTTGCGAATCGAAATCATAATTTTCCTTACTGACAATTTCCGTGTAGAAACTTTGTTCCCAACGATTTACAGCCTTCGCATCGGCAACATCTTTTTGTTTCCGTTTCAATAGTTCCTGATATTCACGCATCGCCCGATCTTTCGAAGCATTGACGATTTTCGTGATAAATTCATCCGCATTCGCCGCAGATTTAATCATTTTATCAGCGGTTACATAGTCGGCGAAACTCTTAAATCCAAGCAAAACCGCCAATTCGTGTCGCTTTTTGGCGAGTCGGTCAAGCACGTTAATATTTTCGGGAAACGCCCGATTGTTATACGCCAGATACATTTCCCTACGAAGTTTTTCGCTTTTTGCATAGGAAAAAACCGGAAGTGCATCCGGGTATTCGGTCGTTAAAATTATTTTCCCGTCCGCATTCGGTTTGTGTGCGTCAATGTAATCCTGCGGTAAACCGTCCAATTCTGAAACATCATCAACCGTCACGGTGCGTTTTCCGTTGCGAATATTTCGCCCGAATTCCTGTCCGATCAGAACGATTTCATCGTTTAATTCTTTAACTTTCCTGCGTGTCGCTTCGTTTTTATCAACACCCGACAGCCGAAAATCCCGCAGAGTTTTCTCGACATAATACTTTGTTGATTCATCCGCATTTTTCACATCAATCGCCACAAGTGCGTCATAAACATTACGATTCAGCGAAAGCTCGGTCAAAAAAGTCGAAATCTCCTGCGAAATTTTCTCCGCCGCTGCCCGAAACTTCTCATCAGGATGAACATTTTCCATCAATCCCGATTGATTTCCCGCCGCGTCCAGCAAAACCTGAATTTCATCATAAGGCACAAGCGTATTCTCAACCGTCCGCTTGCCCTTCACCGAATTCATTTTCTTTAAAACCTTTGCCGCATCTTTCAGCCGTTTTTCCTGAATTTGCGTAAATTTCTCCGCCGTCAAATCCTTCTCCCAAAAAGGCTTATCGCCTTTCGCCAAAACTTCCGTATTTACCAAACCTGTCATAATAAATGTTGCTGCAAACAAAAACAAAATCTTTCTCATTACAATTCTCCCTAAATTCGCTTCATTGTTCAATGTGTTTTTTAATTTCCGATATGTCGGGGGAAAGTTTTGCGGCGTGAGGATTTCACGTCTGATTTTTTAGATGCGAATGAGCGAGATGTGTTGTAGATAAATCTTATTCTTAACTTTGTCACATTATCTATTCTGAAATTGCTCCTATGCTTCGGCTTCGATTTCGCCACTTCCTGTTAATTCGTTTCCTTCATCAAATAATTTATAACTAATTTGCTCTTTTCCAATTCAGAAGCGTTATCGAAACACTCCTTATGATAATCAGTTTTTAAATTATAGAAATCTCGCACAAACCTTTTTTGAAGTCATAAATTTTTTACCTTTTCCATAACTTTATTTAAATCAATTCTACTTACATCCTCAACATCCTCACAAATTCTCATCAACAAATCATTCTGAGCGTTCCCGCGTTTCTTTGCTTCCGAGTATGGAATATCTTCGCGGAATGTAACGAGTGAGTATTTTGAGAAATAATCTGGAAAAGTGTGTTCGAGTTTTGTTTCTAATTCGCGTTTTTTGACGAAGACCGGATCGGCGACGGATTCCTGCATTTCGTGGAAATTTTCCAGAGCGAGTTCGGCAATTGCATCGGTGTTTATCTTTCGCTGTTCGCCGTAATCTTCAAAGACTTTTTCCCAATTCGTGCCGTGTTTTTCGAGCAGTTCGTCAAAGATGCGGCAGTCTTCGAACGAAGCGTTCATTCCTTGCCCGTAAAACGGAACAATCGCGTGAGCCGAATCGCCGAGAAGCAGGGATTTGCCGCCGACATTCCACGGATAACACTTGATTGTGCCGAGATTTCCCGTCGGATTCGTAAAAAATTCGTCCACCAAATCCGGCATCAACGGAACTGCATCGGGGAAATTAGCTTCAAAGAATTTCATCAAAGACGCTTCATCTTTCAAATTTTCAAAACTATTTTCGCCTTTGTAATCAAGAAATAGTGTGCAGGTAAAACTTCCGTCGAAATTCGGCAGGGCGATCATCATAAACTGATGCCTTGCCCAAATATGTAAAGCGTTTTTTTCCATCAAAAACTCGCCTTCTGCTTTATCGGAAAGTTTTGGTAATTCGCCAATAAATTCCGATCTCGGCGGAATTGATAATTCCTTGTAGCCGTGTTCGAGATAACTTTGCGAATAATTGAATCGGTCAACGCAACGGCTGCTCATCATCGCTCGCCGCACCGCCGAACCCGCACCGTCGGTCGCAATCAACGTATCGCCTTTAACTTTTGATTTCTCGCCCGTTTTGCTGTTTTCAATCAAGGCTTCGCCCGTTTCGCAATCAAAACCGACGCATTTTCGGTCAAAACAAAATGTTGATTCCGCGTAATTATCAGCTTCGTCTATCAGAGCAATATTTAATCCTTCGCGTGAAACCGAGTTGATAAATTCGCCTTCGCGTCCCGAATACGGTAACAAATTAGTCGTTCCATCAATCGAATGAATCAATCGCCCATACATCGGCACGGCTTGTTTTAACATATATTCATCCATCCCGACCTGCTTTAACGCCGCAATCCCGCGATCCGACAACGCCAAATTTATCGAACGCCCGGCAGAAGTTTTTTCCAAACGCAGATCATTTCGGGATTCATAAACTTCCGTTTCAATTCCGCGTTTTGCCAAATAAAGCGAAAGCAAAGAACCCGATAAACCTGCTCCGATGATGATTACTTTTTGTTTAGCCATTATTATTTAACAAAATTCCAAATTTCTTTTTCCAATTTTTCCAGTGAATATTCAACCGCTTCGGGTCTTAAACGCATTGCGTATCTTTGCAGATCGGCGGTTTCGTAAAGCATTGTCAGCATCATCAAACGCCGACGC
>JBGTGO010000032.1:0-160968 GCA_041746675.1 Pyrinomonadaceae bacterium
CTCCGATCCACTCACTTCCGCGATCATCTGCTCACTTCCTCCCGGAAGTCCGCGATAAACCTTGTAGGATGTGATCGGCGAACCATTGTCATCCGGCGTTGCCCACGATAAATTATATCCGCTTCGCTGACTGCTCACATTGACCGGCGGCGATAAACTCGGTGCTGCCGGACCTGCCGCATCGAACGCACTGAACAAACGCATCCCGCCTCGTTGCCGGATCAGAGTCAAACGCTGTCCACCTTGATTCCGTGTGCGATCGCCACTGTTATCGAGAATATTTATACACGGATGTTCAAAATTACATCCATCCGCATAAACTCCGATAAATCTTCCGCGTGAATCAACCGTTGCCTCGTTAAAGTCAAGCAAATTTCGTGTTCCGCCCGGACAGGTCGTGCCGTTCGTACAAACAACACCTTGTTGAACCGGATTCGGTTTTCCGGGATTTGCCGGACTGTTATCAGCTTTGACGACCGACCACGACTTTCCGCCATCGCAGGTATAAGCAACATACGGAAACCACGTTCCTTTATATGGAACACCCGCATCATCACCGACCGGGTCGCCAATCGCTTTTGAATCCGTTGCTAAGAAAAATATCTGAGCCCGGTCATTGTCTCCGGCAACCGACTGCATAAAGACCGCTGCCGTCAACGGATCTTTACCCGCTCCGACGCTGGTTGACAGATCGAAATCAATCGGGAAAGTATCGCCGCGGTCGTCTGAAACAGCGACGTGCGGATGATTATCTGCACCCGAATAACCGAGGAAAACTCTACCGCCGGCACCGATGCCGACTGATGGATCAGTTGATCCCGAAGTACTGTTCGGAGCTGTTCTAACCTGCCACGTTAGACCGTTATCTGTTGAACGGGCAAATCCGGCTTTACCGCCGCAACCTTTATTCGGCAGATAAACCGTTCCATCCGGTGCTACTTTAATATGTCCGTGTAAGCCGTTACATTCCGCTAAAGTGTATGCCGGAACTGCCGGCAAATATGATAAACCACCGTTGACGCTGGCTGAAACCGTCGCCGTCGCAATTGACTGCGACGCGTAATATAACATATGCGGATAAGCTCCAATCGGTTGGGTTGTCGCCGCCGGATTCGGCGGTCCGCCGCCGATGGTTTGGTGATCAACGCCCTGCGTCGGTCCGCCGGTCGTAAAATTATCAAACATAGTTGAAAAATCATCGTCTGAAACGAAGCCTTGTGTCGTTCCGGCAGCAATTATCAAACCTCCGGCAACCGTTCTGCCGGTTATGTTATCCGTAAATAAAATCGGATCGAAATTAGTTTGCAGTAACGGTGAAGTGTTGGCAGACCAAATCGTTCCGTTCACCGGATCAGCCGGTGAAGTGCTGTCTGTAAATGTCGTTCTCGCACCAACAATGAAAGCGATGGACATAATATTGCCCGTGTTCCAGTTGACTCCGACCGAAGGTTCGCCGCCGTCATCACGACCTTCAAAACCGACGGGCGGTTGATAGTTGTCGAATGTCGGAACCTGACACTGAGCCGTCGGTGCTTCAACTGCCGTATTTTCAACCAATGCTCTGCCCTGATATTGGTCAGCCGGACCGCCACCCGCAAAATAAATCGCCCGCACATAATATGTCGCACCTTCATTCGGCGGACTGATAATTACTTCTTCAAAAGTATTCGTCCCGTTGCCGCTCGTGCCGACTATCGCATCCAAAGTTGCCGCCGGTGTCAAACCATCACCTTGCAAACCCGCTACTCCATTGCTTTCCTGCCGAACAACCATATCGTAATCGTTAGCCGGAAGCTGCCAGTTGAATGTTACGGAAATACGTTTTCCCGACCAATCGCCCGGTGCAACAACCAATGTGTAAGAATCACAGTTTGTTGCTGTTTCATTTCCCGTCGAACAAGACGGTTCACCATTTGCAGCCGGTGGAACGGGCGTTGCACGATCTCCTACCCACGAAGTCATATTACCCACATTGGGACTGATGTTTCCGCTGTTTGGTGTTGAAGCTTCAGATGATTGTGGCTGAATCATCATCCATCCGCCGACTAAAGCAAAAACGGCGATTGCCGCCATTAAAATGCGTTGTTTATTTATTTTCCGTATATTGAATTGAAAAGTCTTTTTCATAAAAATCTCCTACTTCTATAATGAATATATCTTGATTTGTTCAAAAATATATGCGTGCCGACACATTTACCGGTTCGTCCTGACCAGATCGAACACAGCTGTATTTTGTAAACTTATTTTTGAAACAAAATAATGTTTAGAGGGTAGTGTTAAGTTTTAGTAAAAAATTTCTGCTTTCCAATTCTAGGGGTTGGGGACTTTCTTTTATACAGAAAGACAGAAATCAAACATCCAGTAACTTTTCCAAGGGGATTAAAATTTAAAAACCGTTTCTGATTCTAAAAATTAGAAAATATTGTAATTGTTGAACGAAATCTCTGTTGCTAAAACTTTGTTAAAGGTTGCCAAATTTGTGCGACTCATAGTAAGAAGGTAAATTATTTCTCAAACAAAAGTCACAAACTCAAGAATTTCCGTTGAACATCCAACTAAAATTCTTAGCTAATAAGCTTTGACACACAATATGTTTGATTTCTAAATTGCGAAAAAAATTTCACCAATATTTTATATCAAACAGAACTATGTTGATCTTTAACCGCATCTGCGATTTATTTTAATCGTTAACAAAATGTTAACCAAGTAGAAAAGGAATTGCAAGAAAAATCCGCAATCTTTGAATTATTTTTCTTCCTCTTCTTCCTCTTCCTCATCAGACTTTTTCGCCAATGAATAGTGAAGAACGTGTTCCTCATCATCGCCATACGTGTAAACCTGATATTCAGGATAGTTACCGTTTTCCGCAACATTCCAATAATACTTATGTGTATCTCCGATTGATTCTTTTTTAGCCTTCGATAAGTCGCCGATTTCTGCGAAGGTCAGACGCTTTTTCTGCTTCAGCCATTTTTTTTCAAGCGTCGTCGTTACAAATCTGACCCGGTTTTCCCGGTCATAACCAAGCATTATATGACTAAAGTTGGGATCATCTTTTAGAAGCCATACTTCCTGTCGCTTTTTCGCTTGATGCATAGACGTTGCAATTTCGTCCAGACGCTTGTGGGCATCGTCCTTCGTCATATTAATTTTGATGCCGCGTATATCCGCCGGAAGTCCTGTTGTTTCTTGAGTTGTTCCCTGCCGATTCGTCGCACACTGCGACATTGAGAACGCCAGCAAAAATAACACGAAAACTTTCGACTTCACGCCAAAACCGTATTTAAACATATTTTTTTAACTCCGCTTTGTTACGTATTCTATACTAAAAGCCGTTCAGATTCAAAAAATTTTCTCCGCATTTATCTTACTGTGATTTCCGGTTGATCTTCTCTGCCGACTAACATTAAGTAAACCAACATCGTACTGCCGGTCAAAATTCCGGTGAAGACTTTTATCCAGATCGGCAATTTTGACGGTGACAGAAAACCTTCGATAATTCCGGCTAAAACTAATATGCAGGCACAGCCGATGACGAGTTTCGTTGCTTCCAAGCCTTTTTGCTTCAACGCATCCGCCCGACTCAAATCGCCCGGATTGATGATCGCGTAACCGATTATCATTCCCGCACCGCTGGCGATAAAGATACAGAAGAATTCGATAAATCCGTGTCCGACGACAAATTCCAGCAAGGCATTTCCGAAACTCGGATCGAGTTTATAACAAACTGCAAGGACTCCGCCGAAATGCAGTCCGTTGAATGCCAAAATTAAGAGACTTCCGATACAAAAGAAAACTCCGAGAGCAAAAGCGGTCAAACTGACTTGAATATTATTTGTTAAAATATCAACCGAACCGACCTGATTTTGCTCATTCAGACTAAGCCACCAGTAATTTTTATTCAGAACCTGATACCGGACATCGCCGAGACCGATGACATCGGCAAACATTAAATCGTTATAAACCAATACAAACGAAAGCACGGAAAAACCGATCATTACTACCGCCGCCGTAGCGACAAAACGCCGGTTCTTACGAAACGTCTGCGGGAAATCTTTGGTAAAAAAATCCACGATCAAATTCAATCCCTGTCCTTCCGCCCGGTAGATTTTCCCGTGTGAACGAATCACCAGATTGTTTAAATAATTGATAAGTTTCCCGTCGCGTGTTTCGGCACGGGCAATTGCCAGATCGGTTGCCGCCCGCCGGTATAATTCGCCGAGTTCACGAACTTCCGCCCGCGGCAAACCACGCAAACCTTTGACTCCTTCGGTCTTTGCCAGCAGTTCTTCGAGACGTTTCCAATTGCTTTTGTGTTCTTCCACAAAACGATTCATATTGACTTTAGATTTTAGATTTAGAATTTATGATTAGCAATCCAAAATGTGTGATAATGTATCTATCAAGAGGTAAAAAAGTTATGACGATCAGAGAAAAATTAGTCCGAAAAGTTCAAAGTTTGCCGGAAGAGAGTTTATCGAAGGTTTACGAATTTGTTGAAACTATTGAAAAAACCGATGAACAGGAAGGATTATTAAAGCGTTTGCAAAAAATTAAAATTCAAGGTCCAAAAGATTTTTCAAGAAATATAGATTTGTATATGAGCGGGGAGAAAAAAATTGAAGACAACCTTGATTGATACACTTTATATTGTTGCTCTGCTGAACGAGAAAGATGAAAACCACGAAAAAGCCAATGAATTAGTCGAGTTTTATAACAAAGAGCTATTAGTTGTAACCGATGCCGTTTTGCTTGAAATCGGAAATTCTTTGTCTCGCCGATACAAAACTGAATCCGTAAAAATGTTCGATGAACTCTTTATTTCTCCCGAAGTTGAAATTGTCAGACTCGATGAAACTCTTTTCAATAAAGCGTTTGAACTTTACAGTAATTACTCCGATAAAACTTGGGGTTTGGTTGATTGCGTTTCTTTTGTCGTAATGCGGGAACGCGGCATAACTGATGCTCTGACTTCCGATCAGCATTTTGTTCAGGCGGGTTTTAATGCCTTGATGCTTGATTCGATACATTAAAAATTCCACACATCTTATTTCACTCAAATCTCCACCAGCACATTGCCAATCTAAAATCTAAAATCTAAAATCTAAAATAGCGAATGGCAGAAGAAGCAAAAAAATTTCACGAAGAAGAGGCGATTGAGAAATCCTACGATTTACAGACCACGAAACGTCTTTTCAGTTATCTCAGACCTTATTGGAAAATGATGGCGTTGGCGTTGGTTCTAACCGTTTTGACCAACGTCCTGATGAGTCTTCAGCCGTATTTTACGAAGGTGGCGATTGATGATTACATCGTCCCGAAAGTTACCGACGGAATCTGGCTTTTTGCACTCGCTTACTTCGCCACATTTTTATTTCGTTTTATCTTCTCTTACATCCAAGAAATTTTGCTGAACATTGTCGGACAAAAGGTTATGTTCGATCTGCGTTCGCAAATTTTCGCCAAACTCCAGCAAATTCAAGTTTCTTATTACGACAAAAATCCCGTCGGCAGAATCATCACGCGACTTACTTCCGATGTTGATTCACTGAACGAACTTTTTACTTCCGGCGTGATCGAAGGATTGGGCGATATGGTTGTAATCGTTGCGATCATTGCGTTTATGTTCGTGCTTGACTGGAAATTAGCGATAGTTTCGCTGGTCGTCGTGCCGCTTTTGATCTTAGCAACGAATTGGTTTCGCAAACGTGCGAGAATCGGTTTCGATAATGTCCGAACGCGAATGGCGAAGATCAACGCCTTTTTGCAGGAACATATTTCCGGTGCTCAAACAGTTCAACTATTTAACGCCGAAGAAAAAGCACAAAGCCGTTTTCACAAAATAAACGACGAATACCGCGATGCGAATATCGAAACGATTTATTATTATTCGATATTTTATCCGATGGTGGAATTTATCGGCGTGATCGGAATTGCCGTCATAATTTGGTTTGGCGGTTATCAGATTTTGACTCAAACGGCGGCAAGCGGAACGGCTTTAAAGATCGGAACGGTCGTTGCATTTATTCAATACTCACAGCAACTTTTTCAGCCGATTCGCAACCTTTCCGATAAATACAACATTTTGCAAGCAGCAATTATTGCTTCGCACCGAATCTTTTTACTGCTTGACGAAAAAATCGAAATCGAATCACCGCCGAATCCGAAAATCGTTGAAAAAATAACCGGTAAGATCGAATTCAGAAACGTCTGGTTTGCCTATAATGAAAATGAATGGGTGATGAAAAATGTTTCGTTCACGATAGATCCGGGCGAATCCGTGGCGTTGGTCGGACACACGGGTTCGGGAAAAACCACCGTCACGAATCTTTTAATGCGTTTCTATGATGTGCAGAAAGGGAAAATTTTGCTGGATGGCGTGGACATTAAAGATTGGGATTTGAAAGCCTTGCGGGAAAATTTTGCGGTCGTTCTGCAAGACGTTTTTCTGTTCAGCGGCACGATTGCTAATAATATTCGACTCGGCAACGAAAAGATTTCCGATGAAAAGGTCGAATGGGCGGCGAAGGAAGTTAATTCGGACAAATTTATTGATCGTCTGGAAAATGGTTATGAAAGCCTCGTCAAGGAACGCGGCGGCGGTTTGTCGGTCGGGCAAAAACAGCTCATATCATTTGCGAGAGCGTTGGCGTTCGAGCCTTCGATTCTGATTTTGGACGAAGCAACGAGTTCGATTGACACCGAAACCGAGCAGTTGATTCAACAAGCCGTCAATCGAATTATGGACGGCAGAACTTCGCTCGTCGTCGCTCACAGACTTTCGACGATTCAGCGATGCGACAAAATTCTCGTTTTCCACAACGGTGAATTGCGTGAGAAAGGAACGCACAACGAACTTATCGGGCAAAAAGGTTTATACCGGCGTTTATTTCAACTTCAATACGGCGACGAAGATTTTTCCGCTCGTGACGAAAACAATCTCGGATCAAAAAGCTCTTCGTTAAAGTCTTCCTTTGCAACAGATAACTAAATGTCTTTTCAAGAATTGAAAGGTAACTCGTGCTTTTGACACATACATAAAAGAAAAGAAATCTATTTTTAATAAATCACGAAAAAATTAGAAATAAACCCTTTTTTTGGTGTATAATAACAACTTGCGATGTCCCCTAAAACACGAAAAGAAGAATGCTTGCTGGAAGAATGTCAGGGCGTAATGAAAAAACTCTACGCCGAATGTTCGCAAAACGCCCCGAAGTTCGGCGTTGATGAAAAACTTTTTATAAATTCCCTCAGCAAAGGTATCAAGAAATACTTGATAAACTCCTCCGACGATATTCCTACGCTTGAAGAAGCAATTGATTTTCTAAATTCAATAAAAAAGGATGAATTATTTCTGGCACTCGGTTGTGCGGACGGAAACGAGTTTGCGTGGCGGGAATTCGATCAGCAGCATCGGGCATATCTGGAAAGGGTTTCAAGACATTTAGCAAGCACCGATTTGGATGCTCAGGAAGTTGTTGACATTGTTTATGTCGAACTTTACGGCACACGGGTTGTTGACGGCGAGAGAGTTTCAAAATTTGCAACCTTCAGCGGGAAAGGCTCAATTCGCGGTTGGTTGCGAACAGTAATCCGGCACTCATTAGTTGATCTGCACCGGGCGAGTCACGACAAAGTTTCGCTTGATGAAATGACGGAAAATGTCGGCGAAGGACACACTCATTCGAATTTTAAAGATGCTGAACTTGGCGGAGAAGCCGAAATATTTGATCATCTTGCCAAGAAACGCTATCGGGAAGCGACCGTTGCTTCGATGGATACCGCTTTCTCAAGTTTGGCAGACCATGAGAAACTTCTGCTCCTGTATTATCACGTTGAAAATTTGAAACTCAGGGAAATCGCACAACTCGTCGCCGTTCCGACCTCGCCGCTCCGTAATTGGTTTCAGCGAAAATCCGCTGTCCGCCGGAAAGAACCGCACGGCAAAATCCACGAATCAACCGTAATGCGTTGGCTGGAAAAAACTTATAAAAAAGTTCTTCGCACATTTTCCGAGGAATTAAATAACACTCATCATTTAAAAGATGAGGAAATTGATATTTGTATGCAACTCGCAACTCAAGACCTTGCGAATCCTGATCTGTATAAAAATCTCACAAATAATTAAATAAAATTACAACTAGATAAATTGTACGGACATCAGAAGTTTTGATTTTTATCCCCTATATTATAATAACTTAAGCAAATTATGCGGAAGTATTGCGTCTTTAGTATAGAGGCTGGAATTAACGATGAACAATAATGAGGAAACGATTGATCCCAGAGAATTGCGAATACAAGGATTACTTGACAGCTACTTACGGACAAATTCCTCAAGTAAAACCTTAACTCAAACCAATCATCTTGATGAAGATACAATAACAGCTTTCGTCGAAGGTAATTTAAGCGAACGCGAAAACAAACCGATCACGAACCATCTCATCGAATGTTCTCTATGTCGCCAAATCACAGCGGAAATCATCAAACTCAATCTTGAATTTGCGGAGGAAACTCAATTGATTCCAACCGCAACCAGCCAACCGACTAAAGTTTCAGAAGTATTAAATAATATTTTATCCCAAATTTTCGGAACCTCCGATGATGCGGTTTTTGCTCATCACGAAACAAACGAAGATTCCAAAAAAGACGAAAAACCGGAAGAAGAATAAGTTACCTTTTTGACTGCGATGAAAAGATTTAGTGTAAAATAAATTTACATTGGATCTTTTTTGTATATTCCGTTGCCAATCTATATAATTTACCTACACCGTTAATTTGGGTTACAACAAATTTTATACGGCAAAATCTCGATTTTTTGGAGTCAAAAACAGTTGTCAGAAAAACAAGTTGAATGTCCGTCGAATGAAAATATTTCGGTGGAAAAAATTGCCGTCGCCAAACTTCCTACGAAAAGGGGCGACTTTATGATCGCGGGTTATCGTTCAAAAACAAGTTCGGAAGAATTTGTCGTTTTATATAAAGGAAAAATGGAACGGGACTTTCCGACGCTCGTGCGGATTCATTCGCAGTGTCTGACCGGCGATGTTTTCGGTTCAATCAAATGTGATTGCGGACCGCAGTTGAACAAGGCAATCGAACTGATTGAAGCCGAAGGTCGCGGAGCCATTGTATATCAGCAGCAAGAAGGTCGCGGCATCGGCATCATCAATAAAATCCGTGCATATGCTTTGCAGGATGACGGAGCCGATACGGTCGAAGCCAACGAAAAACTCGGATTCGCCGTAGATGCCAGAGAATACCACCAATGTGCCGAAATCCTGTTTGACTTGGGTTTATGCAAAGTACGTGTTTTATCCAACAATCCCGATAAATTAAAAGCTCTCAAAGAAGCCGGACTGCGAATCGTCGAACGAGTCCCGATAGAAGTCGAAGCCCAAGAACCGGCTGCTCACTATATGCGAACCAAAAAAGAAAAAATGGGACACTTGTTGGATTTCGATGATTGATCCATTAGTAAAAAATCAGCTTCCTAATCATAAAACGGTTTGTTTTGCATATCTTTAAAAAGTTTAACTTTCTAGTTAGATTCTTATCCATTTGAATACTTAATGTAATTTATCCACATTTTTGGATAAATTACATTTTCTTGTATAATCTGAAGCAAATTACGCGTTAATTTTTCACATATTATTAGATAGTTTTCAGCCTATCTATTGTATTTGTTGAATTTACACTTACACAAGAAACACCCAACCCGACTGGCTTCAAAATTGCATATCTTAACAATACTATGTTTTAAACATAGTTTCGTTTTTTCAGACCAATTGAAAACCAATTAAAGACTGAGAAAATCAGAAACTTAAAATAATTTAGATATTCAAAAATATCCCTAACTTAGGAGTAAAAATACATGTTAAAAAATTTCAGATTTATAACCGTGGCTTTGTCCATTATGCTTTGCTTTTCAGCAATTGCATTCGGACAGTCAATCACAGGTTCAATCGAAGGCACAATTACCGACCCGAACGGTGCGGTCGTGCCGGGAGTTCAAGTTACTGTTACGACCGGAACCAATAATCAAACCGGTCTTGAAACAACAGTCGGTTACCGACGTGCTGTTACAACGGACAGCAACGGTTTCTTTCGCATACAGCAGATTCCGCCCGGTTTCTATACGGTAACTACTGAAGCTACTGCGGGTTTCGGTTCTACCACAGCTAATAATATCGAGGTTGTTCTTGATAAAACCACTCCGGTCAATTTTGCACTCACTACCGGCACAGAGACTAATATTGTCAATGTTAATTCGGAAGCACTCGCGATTGACCCGAATGATAACAAAATTCAAACCAATATTACCCAACGCACAGCGGAATTGTTACCGAAAGGAACTAATTTCACGAGTTTGCTGACGGTTGCTCCGGCAGTTCGTAACGAACCGCTTTCCGGCGGCTTTCAGATTGACGGTGCATCGGGTTCGGAAAATACATTTATTATTGACGGACAAGAAGTTACCAACTTCCGCACCGGAACTTTGAACGGCAATAACAATATTCCGTTCCAGTTCGTGCAGGAAGTTCAGGTAAAATCTTCCGGGTTTACGGCTGAATTCGGCGGTGCGACAGGCGGCGTGATTAGTGTTGTAACACGCGGTGGCGGTAACGAATTTCACGGTGAAGTCGGTACCGAGTTTAACGTGGCACAGTTTCAAGGTAGTCCGCGTCCGTTTTTGAGATTAACCAATTTCGGAGCCGGAGCTACAGCGGGAAGTGTTGCTGAGAACGTCCCCGTGCGAAAAGATCAGGGAACGGACTTCTTTCCATTTGCCAGCTTAGGCGGACCGATCATTAAGGATCGTGCTTGGTTTTACGGTAGCTATGCACCGCAATACCGAAATATCGAACGCACGATTTCACTTTTTGCTCCTCCTACTACTGCTAATCCTAATGCCTTTAATCCGGCGAATAGAACAATCGCCAGCACGACCACATACAGACAAAGACAAACAAATGAATATGCCTTTGGTCGTATAGATATTCAACCGGTTCAAAGTATTAGATTAACCGGAACATATTTATGGAATCCGATTGAAGTAATTGGACAACCGCCGGCACAGGATCCATTCGGCACGATTCCGCAAATTACATTTCCGGGTACGGGACTTGTTAGGGGAGCAGACTTCGCCGATAACCAAGGCGGTCGTCAGAGTTCAAACAATACTTCAGGCACGGTTATCTGGACTCCGACCGAGAGACTTGTGATCACTGCCCGCGGCGGTTACAGTTTCCTCAATGAGAAACTCGGTAATTACGGTATTCCCGGAGTTGTCGGTCAAACTCGTAGAATTACGCAAATTACCGGAACTGCCGCTCCGTTAAATTTCGGACAAGACCCCGGAACACAAAATTTCCCCGGCTTTTCTCAATTATTGTTTGACGTTTCACGTCGCCGAACCTTTGACGCTGATGTAACATATTTTTTGAGCAACTTCTTTGGTCGCCATCAATTCAAAGTCGGTACTCAATTTAACGGCATCAGTAACAATGTTGAAAGTACCAGAGTAGATACGGCTGTATTCCGCTTCGGAGCCGGTCAAACCATTCAAGGACTATCGGGTCGTTCTGACGCACCGGCACCAACTCCCGGGGCAATCGGTGCAGGATTTCTTCAACGCTTCGGCATTTTAGGTGCTGCGGGCAGTAACAACCTCGCTTTTTATGTTCAGGATTCGTGGCAGCCTTTCAAACGATTAAGTTTGAATCTTGGTGTCAGAACAGAAAGAGAAAACTCGCCTAGTTTCAACGATCAAGGTGATGGTATTACATTTGACTTTGCCGATAAAATCGCACCGCGACTCGGTGTCGCCGTTGATGTTTTCGGTGATGGCAGAACCAAAATTTTCGCCAGCTACGGTCAGTTCTTTGATCGTTTCAAATATGAATTGCCACGCGGTTCTTTCGGAGGTAACTTCTTCCGTAATGATTATTTTGAAATTTTTCCGGGTCAAACAGCGGCTGACTTTACTCGTCAAACCATCATCGGCTCCAATCCTGATCCGATTGGCGGCACTTGCCCGATTACCAGTAGCAATGGCTTTAGCCGTTGTCAGCTTGATTTCCGTATTCCGTCAAACCTTCCCGGTCAGCCGGAGTTTGGTCAAGTTGATCCCGACATCGAAGCCTTCCGTCAAACTGAGTTTACGGTTGGAGTTGAGCGGGCGGTCGGAGCTGATTTCTTAATCAGATCACGTTACACACACAAAACAGTTGACGTTGCAGTGGAAGATGTCGGTATTCCGACTGCTGGCGGTGAAGCTTATATCATCGGTAATCCGGGACGCGGATTGGTAAAACAAGTTGCTGACGCGAGTGGTTTTATTGCATTAGACGCTGTCCGCGATTACGACGCTTTTGAAATCAGTCTCGACAAACGTTTCACTCAGAACTTTTACTTTAATGCTAACTACACGTTTAGCCGTTTGTTCGGAAACTACTCCGGTCTTGCCAGTTCCGACGAAGCAGGTCGGACGAGTCCGAATGTAAATCGTAACTTCGATCTACCGTTCATCGGTTTTAGCGGTCTTGGTCAACCGGATAATGGACGCTTGCCTACGGATCGTCCGCACGTGTTTAAGTTGTATGGTGCTTATGAAATTCCGTGGTCATCAACGAACTCAACGGAGATTTCCGGCTTCACGACTGCTCAGAGCGGTACGCCGATCACGACCCGCTTCACCCTTTTCGGTGTTGGCGGTCAAATCCAGAACGGTCGCGGCGATCTCGGTCGCACAGAACTATTCACAAATACCGATATGGGATTACGTCATCGCTATCGTTTTGGTCGGGACAATAGGTTTAATGTTTCGGCAACGCTCGACATCCTTAACCTTTTCAATGAAGACAATACTCTCGGTGTCTTCGATACACTCACGACGACGGGCGTAGACCGGAGTGCACTTGGAATAGCAGTTGGCACATCTACTCTTGATCAGGAATCACTTTACCAGCGACAACCGTTTGCCGCTGCCGTTCAGCGATTTGTTGAGACGGGTCAGTATGCAACTCCTGACCGTAGAACGGTAAATGCCAATGGAAGTCCGAGAACGCCGGATCCATTCAATGCTTGTCCTATTGTTGGCAACTCTCGCAACGATCCTACCGTTACCTGTAATTTAACCGATTTACGTTTCGGTCAACCGAATCTGTTCCAAGCTCCGCGTAGTGTGCGTTTTGGTTTCAGATTGCAGTTCTAAAAACTATTTTAGTTTTTAACTTTTCAAAGCCTGTTCGAACAATTCGAACAGGCTTTTTTTTATTAAGCATTAGTCTAAAAAAATATATGGACTTTCTCAAAAGCCTGAAAACAGCTTAAGATTTATGACTGGAAGAATACACACCAAATTTGTTTACACCATTTGATTCCAGCTAAATAAATTACAATCACACGCATTTAACGTGATTTGGACATAAGAGATTTAAATAAAGTGAGTTCGATATAAGAAACATTGAATTCAATAAATCAAGCAGTGTTTTAGTGTTTTAGTTTTTTAGATTGAACCTATGCTAAATTGGATTCGAATTTGCGTTTATCGGCATTTGTTCGAGATCAAAAAAATTTCTTATGAAGTAGCGATTTCTATACTATTTAGAAATAACGAAATACATAAGTATACGACTATAATTTTGATCTCTTATCTTTGGTTTTAGTGCTTTGGTGTTTCGTGATCAAATTTCCTGCTCTTCTACTTTCACTTTGTCATCTCGAACTCACTTTATTTAAGAGATGAATTTAATTAGTAATAAATTGAACAAAAAAACGGAGACGAGTTTCAAAACTCGTCTCCGTTTTTCAAATTGAATTAGTCTTCAGCTATTATTCTGTTTCCTGTTTTTTACGAAGATTTGCAATAGTTGACTTTATCTCATTTTTATTTTTTACATCAGCTTTATATTTTAGATAAAGTTCTAGGGAATCTGCGGATTTTCCGTATTGCTTTTGTTTTCCATATAAGCGAGCCAATTGCCAATATGCATCTGCAACTTTATTCTTACCCAATTTGTTTGATTGCAGCAAATACTTTTCCGCCTCAGTAAGATCGTCAGTTTGAATCAAAGCTATTCCGATCCACAAATTTGCATCAATAGATTTATCATATAGTTGAATTGCTTTTTCAAACGATTCAATTGACTCTTTGACTTGGTTTAACTTAAATTGAGCAATCCCGAATCCGAATATGCTTGAATAACTGTTAGAGTTTACCTTCTTTGCTATATTCAAAATTATGTATGCAGGTTCATAAAAACCTCTTTTAACATACTCTGTGCCAAGTCTGTCTAAAGCATTATAATATTCAGGAAAGATTTCAATCGCTTTTTTCAGATTTTCAAATCCCTCCTTATCGTTATCATTAGAGAGAAAAGAGATTCCTTTTTCATAATAATCCTCAGCACTTTTAGGAACTTCCTGAACAAAAATAATTCCCGGCGGTCCGATAAATGGTGCGTAAGCCGATTGTCTTACATTCAATGCAAAATCTACCTGTTCGCTGACTGCACCGCTGCCTCTTACAGCAGACACAGGAATCAGAGAAACCGGTCTTATTTGATCTTGGTAAGTAGTGCCGACTGCGAGAACTTTTACATAATATCTTCCATCGGGAATGCTTCTGAAATTATATGAACCTGAACCATTTGTTTTCTCTCGTCTTACAGATGAATAATATTCGTCCTGTAGTTCAACGTATATATCAGCAACTCCTCGCCCGTCTTTTCCATAAATTATTCCGGATACGCTATTTCCTCCCTGTGCATATAAATCAGTAATGGAAATTTGAAAAAAGATATTTACAAACAAAAATGTAACAACATACAGCAGAAACGATTTTTTCTTCATTGATGCCTCCTAATGAGTCCGAGAACTTTCGACTTTTAAAGATTTAGATTATTTTAGTATTTTTATAATAACACAAATTACGTAGTATTTTGAAAATTTTTAACACTGTAAGACAATACTTTACCAAACTGAAACCACAATAGGATATTGGGTAATCAATACTTTGCTTACATATTTATTTTGAAATCCGGCATTTTCAATTTAGTTATATTGCAATAGAGCAGTTGTGCTTCTTTATTAATAGATGTTGTGAATTTTTATTTATTGTTTTTGCAGAAGTCTGTTACTAATTGCGTAAACATTTCGGGGTTTTCTTCGTGAGGAATATGTCCGCAGTCTTTGAGGATGACGAAGCGGGAATTTAGGATGGTGTCGTAAAGTTTTTCGCCGTTTTCGATTTTGATAACATTGTCGCTGTCGCCCCAGATTATGAGAGTTGGCTGATTTATCAAATGTGCGTCTTCCTCGATCCGGTCGGCGTTCCAGTTTTTGATGGTCATTAGAAGTGAGTTATGAGCATCGGCAGCCTTGAGTGGTCGGAGTTTGGCGGAGATTCTTTCTTCGGTGATGAGATGATGATTAGACGGGTGAAGCGTTCCCTGCAAACGATATTTCATAAATTTTCTCGAATCACTCAAAAAGGGTGAAATGGCTTCGCCGAAAATCGGTGTTCCGATAATTTTGACAAACGGATTCGACATTGCTTCGTTATTTATGACGGCATTAACCAACACCAGCTTTTCAACTCTTTCAGGATTATCAAGCGTCAACCACGAAGCAACCGCACCACCGTAAGAACTACCGATAAGCGTCGCTTTCCCGATTCCCAAACGATTCATTAAACGCTGAATCATTCGTGCCTGCGAAGCAATCGTGTAACTGAAAAATTTCGGCTTCCCCGAAAAACCAAAGCCGATTAAATCTACGGCAATGACGTGAAAACCTTCACCGGCGAGTTTCGGAGCGACCTGATGCCAAACGTAAGTCGAAGCGGTGTAGCCGTGAATCAGTAAAAGTGTCGGATTTTTTGCGTCGCCGAATTCCTGATAGTGAACCTGCATTCCATCGACTTCCGCAAACTTTGAATTTTCAGAATGAACTATGTCATCGGCAATATCTTCAAAATGAACCTCCGTCGGACGGCTCAAAAGTTTCCAGGCAATCGCCCCGCCGATTGCTCCGCCAAGTCCGCCGAATCCTAACGCAATATGTTTTTTCTGCATAATTCTATCCTCGCCTGATGATTTTATATAATAACGATTTTCGGTTGAACAATACTTTCCGAATCTTTGTAATGTCCGATTGCCAACAGATTTTCATTCCCATCAGTCAAACGAATCGCTTGACCATCAGCAAACGCATCCTTTTCAACATTTAAACTCATACCGTTTTTGATCCTTTCAATCTCCGGTTCGTCTAATGTAACGTTGGGTAAATGTAAAATTGCCTGGTTCATCGAAACCAAAATCTCATTCGATTTTTCATCTTCGACAATTTTTTCCAGTTCTTCCAAAGTTACTGCTTGCGAAATTTCAAACTTCCCCGCTTTTGTCCGCCGCAGTTCCGCCAAATGACACGGAACGCCGATTTTTCGTCCAATATCTTCCGCCAGAGTCCTGATGTAAGTTCCCGCCGTGCAAGTAATTGTAAGTCCGAAGTCCTGTGTCTGAAGTCCGAAGTCTTGAGTTTTGGATTTTGAATCTTGAGTCTTAATGCTTGAATCTTGAATTTCCGCAACATTCAGTTCGCTGATCTCTACTTCGACCGCTTTTCGCTCAATCTCAATTCCTTGTCGAGCCAATTCGTATAATTTTTTTCCCGCGACTTTTTTCGCTGAATACATCGGCGGAGTTTGTTCGATCCTGCCTGTAAATTCCGGCAGAACTTCGGCAATTTTATCGGTCGTAAACTGTTGAAATTTATAATCCGTCGGGCGTGCTTCGCCGGTTCTGTCGCCCGTATCGGTTTCAAAACCAAACCGCACCGTCGCTTCGTAGGATTTTTTATCTTTATCCAAAAATCTCGCCAACCGTGTGGCTTTCCCGACGAGCATTACCAAAACTCCGGTTGCAAAAGGATCGAGTGTTCCCGTGTGTCCGATTTTTTTCGTTTTCAAAATTCGCCGCAGACGGGCGACGACATCGTGCGAAGTTAAACCGGCGGGTTTGTCTATAATCAAAATTCCGTTCATAATTACCTTATAATATTTAGATTATAATTTTTAATTATCAAATGCGAAAGTTTAAGAAACCTATTAAGGACGAAGACCGCGTTATCAAAAATCCCGAAAGATCGCGGCAAAAAACCTTTGATCGGGCGGTCAATTTGCTCACATATAAACCGCGTTCGGTTGAAGAATTACGCGAACGTCTGCTCGAAAAAGTCTGGACGAACGAAGAGATCGTTGATGCTGTTATCGAAAAACTGAAAGAATATAATTATTTAAACGATGAAGAATTCGCAACGAGTTTTGCCGCCTCGAAAATCCGGCACAAATACTTCGGCAAACGACGTTTAGAACAGGATTTGAAACGCAAGAAACTCGATAACGAAACCATCGAAAAAGCTCTTGAAAACGCTTTTGAAGAATTCCCCGAAGAAGACGCGATTGATAATGCGGTCGCTAAACGCTTGCGAATGAAGGGAATTCCCGAAACGCAGAACGATAAAAATAATTTCTTCGGATATTTAATGCGACAGGGTTTCGGCTATGACCTGATTCGGAAAAAAATGGATGAATTTCCAAAACTGCCAGCTAATAATGAAGAAGAGGAATAATTAAATCAGCTTAAAATTTGCTGCTCATTTTTATGTATTTCGGTTTATTTTAAATAAAAAATTATTTTTGGAATCTAAATACAGTTCATCTGCGAATACATAGACAGAAAGAAAATAATGTAACAGTTTCTTGCTCTCCAAAATATAAACTGTTGTAAAAAGGCATTTTTTTATTATCTTTCTTATTTGAATTTGTAATTTCTCCTGTGTCGTTAATCGAAACAGGTTTCTCCGTTCAAACTTTCGTAGTAGTTTGAATTTTCTCTTTAATTTGAATGGATAGTGTCGAATGTTCGCCAAACATCCGGCACTTTTTTTATTCCTTTAACGCTTCACGAAATGTTTTTTCCAAAGTGAGAATTTCTTTATCCGATTCTTCCAGTTCTTCCAATTCCTTATTATCCATTGTTTCAAATAAAGTAATAATCTTCTTTATCAATTTTTCGTCTTTGAAATAAAGTCGTTTCTCTTCGGTCGTAACAATTTTCGGCAGCGGATTCATTGCAATATGTGTGTCGTAGCGATTAAATTCGTAGTAAACAAATATCAACTTGCCGTCGTCCGCGTAGTAATAATCGGCTTTTGCTTTATAAGTTTCGCCATACATTTCAGCGTGAATCTTTTTCACACCGCGTTTTGAACTGTAAAATGTCGCTTCCGTTCCTTCGAGCGAAATTCCTTCAACAGATCTTTTAGTTTTCCTGTATGTCGAAAGCAATTTGTTCGTTCTCAGAGTGTTTGAGCGTATGCTTGAAACCTCTTTTTCAATCTGTCCAAATATTGTTTGCAAGCCAAAATAAAAAACGACGAGCGACAACAAAGTAATTTTTCTTTTCATAACATTTTTTAGACGCAAGCCTTTAATAGTTTTGCAAATGCGTTCGTGTTAAAATTTACTTTTATATTTTAAACGCAATTTTAACATTATGATGACAGGCAACGAAATAAGACAAAAATTTATTGAATACTTTGAAAAGAACGGACACAAATCCGTGCATTCATCACCGCTTCTTCCGGCAAATGATCCGACTTTGCTTTTTGTAAATGCGGGAATGAATCAGTTTAAAGACGTATTCCTCGGCAACGAAAAACGCGATTACACGCGGGCAACTACTTCGCAGAAGTGCATTCGGGCAGGCGGAAAACACAACGATTTAGACGAGGTCGGCAAAACCGCCCGCCATCACACATTTTTTGAAATGCTCGGCAATTTCTCGTTCGGTGATTATTTTAAAGAAGACGCAATAAAATTTGCGTGGGATTTTTTAACCGGAAGCATTGACGAAGGAAAACTTGGGCTTGATCCGAAATATTTGTGGTTCACATATTTTGAAGGCGATGAAAATGTTCCTGCTGACAATGAAGCGAGAGATTTATGGATAAAAATGGGAGCAAGTCCCGACCGAGTTTCGCCGTTTGATGCCAAAGATAATTTCTGGCAAATGGGCGACACCGGACCTTGCGGACCTTGCTCGGAAATCCATTATTATATGGGCGACGAACCCGACAACCCCGAAAAAAACCGCCCTGAATTCGTCAACGCCGAAACAGGCGACGACACCATCGAAATCTGGAATCTCGTCTTTATGCAATTCGACAAAGACGCAGACGGAACTCTGAACAATCTCCCTGCACCATCGGTTGATACGGGAGCAGGTTTGGAAAGATTAGCGGCAGTAATGCAAGGCAAATCAAACAATTACGATACAGATTTGATAAAACCGATTGTTGATTTTACAGCGGAATTGGCAAGTAAAAGCTGATAAACGATGGCGACTTTACTGCAAGAATTTATAAATATTACGACTGCTTTAAACGAACAAGCAATAGATTATGCAGTTTGCGGCGGTTGGGGGATGGCAATTCTCGGCTTTCCGCGTGCGACGATTGATATAGATTTGTTGATTTTATCAGAGGACTTGGATAAAGTTTGGAAAATCGCACAAAGTTTCGGTTATGATGTCGAGGGCTTGCCGCTTCATTTTCACAACGGAAAAATTGAGATCAGGCGTATTTCTAAAATTAATAAAGGAACAAAATCGCTGATAACGATTGATTTTTTGCTCGTAACCGAAGCAATAGCAGAGGTTTGGGGAGACAGAAAAATGTTCAAATGGAACGAGGGGAAAATATTTTCCGTTTCAAAAGAAGGTTTAATATTTTTGAAAACTATCAGCGGAAGATTACAGGATTTAGCAGATATTGAGAGGTTGGAAAATGAAGATTGATATGTCGCCCGAAGCCATTACGAATCGTTTGAAAATAATGGAACAACTCTGGGAATTGAGTGTCAGTTTGATGGAGGCTGAAATTATTGACGAAGATTCTGATACGGCTTTAGTGAGCGAAAAATCTCTCAATAAAAGTTGGAATTCAGACAAAGAAAATAAAGTGTGGCAAAATTTGGACAAACTTCCAACAGTTTAATCAATTTTTAAGTTGTCGCTGCAAGGCGATGTTTGAGATAAAAATTTTATGGTTTTATACGAAGATTTTGACGAACAGAAACAATTTGCGTGTCGGGTGATTGCCGACCACGCGAGAACAACGGCGTTTGCGATTGCCGATGGGATTTTGCCCGGTAATGAAGGCAGAAATTATGTCCTCCGCAAAATTATGCGGCGGGCAATCTATCACGGCAGAGAGCATCTCGGTTTTGACGAACCGTTTTTCTACAAAGTCTGCGATTTCGTCGTCGGACAAATGAAAGACGCTTATCCCGAACTCGAAACTCAACGCGAATTCATCGGCAAAATGGTGAAACTTGAGGAAGAGCGATTTGGGAATACCTTGACAGTTGGTTTGAAGAAACTAGAAGAATTGATGAGTAAGCATTTAATGACTTGGGATATTGATGGTGTAAATGACATAAGTGCTGGTCAAATTCCTTTAACTGAACTAGCTAAGTTATATGATACTTATGGAACTCCGATAGATCTCATCTATGTTATCTTAAACAGCAATGTTAGAGGAAAACATAGGATTGCAAAAGAGGAAAAATGGAAGGTTTATGATAAAAATTCAAATGAATCATTTGTAATTTCTGAAATTTCCGAAAAAGATTTTCGTGAAAAATTTGAGAATGAACTTCGTGAGATTCAAAACCAAAGCGGTGTTGGCAAAACAAAACAAAACGAAAAAATCAATCCGATTTACAAAGCATTGGAAAGACAATCAATTCGCTCGAATTTTCATGGTTACGATTTAACAAAAGTTGAAGATGCGAAAGTTATTGCGATTGTCAAAGGCGATGACAAAGTTGATGAATTAACGTCCGGCGAGGAAGGTTTGATCGTTTTGGATGAAACGCCTTTTTATGCGGAATCGGGCGGACAGGTTGGAGATCGTGGCGATTTGTTTAATCAAAATGTGCAGATAAATGTCATTGACACATTCGCACCGATTGCGGGGATTGTTTTGCATAAATCGAAAGTCAAAAGCGGTTCGATCAAGGTTGGCGATTTGTTGACGGCGACGGTTGATGAGGAAAAACGCGATGCGACGCGGCGGAATCATACGGCGACGCACCTTGTTCACGCGGCTTTGAAAGAAGTTTTGGGAACACACGTTAAACAAGCCGGTTCGGTCGTTTCGCCGAATTATTTGCGGTTTGATTTTACGCATTATCAAGCGATGTCGGATGCGGAATTACAGGAAATCGAGGAATTAGTCAACCGATATATTTTGCAAAACGAGCCTGTCGCAACCGATCTGATGTCAATTGATGACGCAATGAAATCGGGTGCGGTGGCGATGTTCGGCGAAAAATACGGTTCGGATGTTCGCGTTTTGAGCGTCGGCGGCGGTGAATTTTCCAAAGAACTCTGCGGCGGAACTCACGTTCGGGCGACGGGCGACATCGGTTCGTTCAAGATCACAGCAGACGAAGCAATCGCTTCCGGCGTGCGTCGAATCCGTGCGATCACGGGCTTTGATGCCTTCAAGCGTTTTCGTGAGGATGAGATTTTGATTGACGAATCGTTAAATGTTTTGAACACGCAACGCGATAATTTACCCGCAGCGATTCAAAAATTGCAGGATGAATTAAAACAAAAACGCAAGGAAGTTGACGAACTGAAACTAAAAATTGCAACTGGTGCGATCAGTTCAAGTTCTTCAAACGGCGACGAAGCAAAAGAAGTCAACGGCGTAAAAGTTTTCGCCAAATCAGTCGAAGATTTAGACAAAGGCGGGATGCGTCATTTGTCCGATACTTTGATGGCGAAAATAAAATCGGGCGTGGTCATAATCGGCAACAAAAACGACGGCAAAGTTTCATTCATCGTCCGCGTTTCCGACGACCTAACCGACAAAGTGCGTGCGGGAAACATCATCAAAGAAATTGCTCCAATAGTCGGTGGACGCGGCGGCGGAAAACCCGATATGGCGGAAGGCGGCGGCACGGAACCCGAAAAATTATCGGAAGCAATGAACGCGAGTTTCGGCATAATTGAGAAAATGTTGAGTTAGGTGTTTCACCACAGAGGCACAGAGAACACGGAGATTTTTATTGATTTTGTAAGTCTCTACTCTAAAATCCTCTGTGTTCTCTGTGTCTCTGTGGTGAAAAAATAATTTTGAGGTAAAAATTATGGATTGGGCAGAAGTTGTAAATCATCCGAGTTTGCAGGATATTCCGTTTAAGATCGAAACGAATGAATTTGGAGAAATCGTTATGAATCCCGTCAAGATAAACCATTCATTTTATCAAAGCCGAATTTCGACCTTGATGCAGAATATGCGAAACGATGGCGTAACTTTGACGGAATGTGCAGTCAAGACGCGGTTGGGAACAAAATGTGCCGATGTTGCCTGGGTTTCGTTGGAAAATTTTGCGTCTTTGGTTGGGAAAGTCGAAGCCGATTTTGCTCCCGAAGTTTGCGTTGAGGTTATTTCAAACAGCAACACGAAATTTGAAATGAAAACCAGGCGAAAACTATATTTTGAGCGTGGTGCAAGAGAAGTTTGGATTTGTAATGAGAAAGGCGAAGTAGAATTTTATTCAGCCTCTGCCAGAATCGAAACTTCAAATCTTTTTCCTGAATTTCCGATAAAGATAGATATTCAGCCAAAACAATAAAACTTCACCTTAGAAACTTTTACAAGGACAACTAAAACTTTCAAAATTCATCCAATAAATTACTGTTAAACTATTGATTTATAATAACTTTATATGAATTTTGATTTTAAGCAGATTTACGTTCAGAAGGCGATTTACGAAGATTTTATCTGGCGGGCGAGTGCTGAGAATATTATCGGGCGTTTTCCCGATGCGGAGATTGTCGAAGTTGAATCGCACTGGCAGATTCCTGAACTTTTTGAAGCCAATTCTAAAGACTGGATGCAGCACAAACGCGAGAAATTGGTTTTGGGAATCAAGTCGGGTTTGACACACACGAAGAACGGACGCTCGGCGGATTTTATTGCGGCTTCAAATTCAAACGGGTGCTTGAGTTCGTGTCAATACTGTTACGTCGCACGGCGAAAAGGCGGTTCGAATCCTCTGACGATTTTTGTAAACATTGAGGAAATCGCGGGTTCAATTTATAAACATCAGAAAAAACTTGGTGCAAAAATTGAGCCGAATCAATGCGACGATAAATTTTGGACTTATGACATCGGATGCAATGCCGATCTCTCCGCCGATTCGTTTATTTGCGACAATCCGGGCTATCTTATCCGCGAATTTGCAAAAATGGATTTTGCCAAAGCGACGTTTGCGACAAAAACGGTTCACGATGACTATTGGCTTTCGCTCGATCCGAAAGGCAAAACGCGGATTCGTTACAGTTTGATGCCGCAATCCATCGCCCGCTTTGTTGACATCGGCACGAGTCCGGTTTCTGAACGAATTAAGTCAACAAATAAACTCGTTGAAGCCGGTTATGAAGTTCATTTTTCGTTTGCTCCGATTATCGTTTACGGCGGCGAAAAGTGGAAAAAAGACTGGCTTGAATTGTATGCGGAAATTAACGAAACGCTTACCGACAAGGTTAAATCACAATTAAAATGCGAGGCTTTTTTCCTGACTCACTCGCAGGATTTACACGAAAAAAATATGGATTGGAATCCGAAAGGCGAAGAATTTTTGTGGTCGCCCGAAATGCAAGTTCCGAAGAAAACCGCTCCCGACACGCTTGTTTACGATTATGATTTCCGCCGTAGAGAGATTGCTGAATTTGAAGAAACACTCAACAAACACTTACCTTATTGTCCTGTGCGATATTCATTTTAAGGTTTTTTTGCCTGCGAATAAACGCGAAATTACGCGAAAATTAAGAGAGAAAAATAAACAAGTTCAGCCACAGAGTTTCACGAATGAATAGCGAATAATAATAATATGGTAACGAAAAGAATAGTTAAAATAAAATCAAATACTATTCGATTTTATTTCAACTATTTGTGATTAGTTTCTTTCTTATTCTTTATTTCGCGTTTATTCGCGGGCAAATTCTTCGCTTTATTATTCAGTCCTTTTCATAAAATCTTGCAGACGGTGTAAACTCTAAAATTATGAATGTAGTTGTAGAAAATCCCGCAAAATCGAACGAAATTGTTTCGTATAATCCGGCGAACGGCAAAGAAGTCGGGCGTGTGAAAAACTTTTCAGAAGAAGAAGTAAACAATGCGGTTAAAAAATCACGCGGGGTTTTTGAAGTTTGGAAGCGAACACCTTTTGCGGAACGCAGGCGAATCGTGATGCGGGCGAGAGAAGTTATTTTGCAGGAAGCGGATGCAATTGCAAAGCTGATTTCCGATGAAATGGGCAAACCGATTGCCGAAGCACATTCGGCGGAAATTACTCCGGTTTTGGATTTAATGCAGTTTTTTGCGAACAAAACCGAGAAGATGTTACGCCCTAAAAAGATTAACATCGGCTTGCTCGCCTGGATGGGACGCACTTCTAAAATGATTTATAAACCGCTCGGCGTTGTCGCAATTATTTCGCCGTGGAATTTCCCGTTTTCGATTCCGCTCGGCGAAGTCGTAATGGGTTTGATGGCGGGAAATACGATTGTGTTAAAACCTTCGGAATTAACTCCTTTGATCGGTGAAAAAATTGCCGAGATTTTTGAAATTGCGGATTTGCCGAAGAATGTCTTACAAGTTGTCAGCGGCGATGGCGAAACGGGCAAAGCGTTGGTCGAATCCGCTCCGAATAAAATTATGTTTACGGGAAGCGTGGCGACGGGCAAGAAAATTGCGGCAGCAGCGGCGAAAAATTTGACTTCGGTTGTGTTGGAACTTGGCGGAAAAGATCCGATGATTGTTTTTGCCGATGCCGATCTGGAAAAGGCTTCGAGCGGTGCAGTTTGGGGAGCGTTTACAAATTCCGGGCAAGCCTGTTCGTCGGTCGAAAGACTTTATGTTGAAGAAAAAGTTGCTGATAAATTTACCAAAATGGTTGTCGAAAAAGCCAAAAATTTGACGCAGGGTTTCGGCAATGATCCGAATGTTGAAGTCGGTTCGATGTCGTCCGAAGAACAGATAAAAATCGTCGAAGACCACGTTCAGGCATTTAGAGACAGCGGTGCAGAAATTTTAACGGGCGGAAGTCGCAACGCTAATTTTGACGGCATATTTTTTGAACCGACAGTTATCAAAAATGCGACCAACAAAATGCGTCCGATGCGTGAAGAAACCTTCGGTCCGACATTGCCGATTGCGGTCTTTAAAAGCGAAGACGAAGCAATTGAATTGGCAAACGATACGGATTTCGGCTTAACTGCAAGCGTTTGGACAAGCGATCTGACGAAGGGGAAACGTGTTGCAAATAAAATTTTAGCGGGAACGGTAACGGTCAACGAAGTTTTATACACACACGGCATCGGACAAACTCCGTGGGGCGGTTTCAAGGATTCGGGTTATGGACGCACACATGGACAGGAAGGTTTGATGGAACTTGTCGGCTCACAACATATTCACGTCAACCGTTTTCTATTCACGCCCGACGTTTGGTGGTTCGGTTATTCGGAAAATGCGATCAAAACATTCAAGGAAATGGGAAGAACTTTTGCGAGCGGTTCGCTCATCCGAACTCTCGGACTTCTGCCGCAAATGTGGAGCAGAATCAAGGAATTGCGTAATAATAAATAACATTTGAATTTATCTAAGAACAAAAGTAAAATTCAGCAAACTTCTTTCCAAATACACAAAAGGACAAAATAAAAATATGGCATTTTTTCCGATTCCGAGTATGCTGCTCAAGCAACTTTACACATACAACAGCTTGAAAAACACCGACAACGGCATAAAATTTTCGATCAAAAATCGCTTGACCGATGTTAAATTTTCCGAATTGCAAGCAGTTAAAATTAATGGAAAAGAGATTCCAAAAGATAAAATAATATTTGATTTCGGCGATGGTGAAAAAATAGCGGCAAATGATATTTCGGAGAATAATCCGATTGATTTTCCGCTTCGCAAAGTTATCGAAGTTCACGCCGAAACGGCGAATTTGGAACACGGCAAGCATAAAATAAAAATCGCCGTCAAAGCTAAAGGTTATGGTTCGTTGAAGTTTGAAGTTGAGGATGCGATTGCCGAAAAGGAAAGTTACGAAGTCAGCATTCCGCGGGATAACGCCGATGATTATTCGGAAAGCGTCATCAAGAAACGGCAGGAATTCGTCGAGGAATATTCGGGAGCGAAACTCGAACACATCAAAAATTATTCGTTCGATCCGCACACTTTAGAAGGAAACTGCGAGAATTTTACCGGCGTGGCACAAATTCCGGTTGGTTTTGCAGGACCGATTAAAGTCAACGGTGAATTTGCCGATGGTGAATTTTTAGTTCCGCTGGCAACGACGGAAGGAACGCTGATCGCTTCGTATAATCGCGGCATCAAGGTTTTGAATTTAGCGGGCGGCGTAAAATGCACGGTCGTTGCCGACGCGATGCAGCGAGCTCCGGTCTTTGTTTTTGAGGATGCCCGCGAAGGACGGAAATTTATTACGTGGATGACGGATAATTTCGACGCAATCAAGGAACAAGCCGAATCAACTTCGAGTATTGCAAAACTAAAAGACCTCGATCCATACACGTCAAATAAATTCGTTTATGTGCGTTTTAATTACACGACGGGCGATGCAGCGGGACAGAATATGGTCGGACGGGCGACTTTTGCGGCATGCAGTTGGATTATTGATAATTACGAAACGGATAAAATAAAGCATTTTTATCTCGAATCGAACTTTGCGACGGACAAAAAAGCCTCGCAAGTCAACATTATGCGAACTCGCGGAAAACGAGTTACAGCCGAATGCACGATTCCGCGACAAGTTTTGATCGAACATATGCGGGTTGAACCCGAATCGCTGACATATCACGCCGGAGTTGCCAATGTTGGCTCGATTCTGTCGGGTGCAAACAACAACGGTTGTCATTCGGCAAACGGAATTACGGCGATGTTTATTGCGACCGGACAGGATGTGGCGAATGTTTCGGAGAGTTCAGCGGGAATTCTTTATTCGGAAATCACGCCGGAAAAAGATTTGTATATCTCGATCACGATTCCATCTTTGATCGTCGCAACTTACGGCGGCGGTGTCGGACTGGCGACGCAAAAAGAATGTCTGGAAGTTCTCGGATGCTACGGCAAAGGCGGTGTCAACAAATTAGCCGAAATCATTGCGGGCGTTGTCCTGGCAGGCGAAATCTCACTCGGTTCGGCAATTTCTTCGAGCGATTGGGTTTCGAGCCACGAAAAATACGGGCGAAACAGATAGGAAAAATTCGGACGGCGAGCATCCTTGCCCGCCAGTTTCGTTTTTGTATTTTACGATGATTTATTTCTATTAACTATTATAACTTCAAAGCTGGCGAGCAAGAATTCCCGCCGTCCGCCTGACTTTTTTAGAAGAATCTAACCGTGTAAGACAACTTAAATCCGCGTCCTCTTTCGGGAACTATATCTTTTAAGAAATTGACGTGATTGCGGTAAAGTTTATCGGTTAAATTTTGTCCGCCGAAAGTGATGATCTGTGCCGTGCGGTTTGAGCCGAAGACATACGAACCGTTGATATTAAATAAACCGTAACCGGCGGTCGCGGTTTCAAGCGGGAAAATATCCGAACTCCGTGCCGATACGAAAAGTCCTTCAGGTCGCAGATTAAAACCTTTGTAACGAAAATCTATGCCGATTCTGGCACGGGCGGGCGTGATTCGCGGAGGTGAATATCCCAAATCTTTAAGTTCCGCATCAACTATGTCGCCTTTGAAAAAGAATCCGACGTAATCGTTTGCATCCACTTCGAGCGAAGCGTCCGCACCGACATAACGGGCATCGGTTTGTGTGAACAAAGCTATCGGTAAACCGTCGTCAATGTCTATATTGCCGTCGCCGTCTTCGTCAAACGGTGATTGAAAAACGAAGTTTTTTATGTCGTTGTAAAATACGCTTCCGTTGAAACGGACACGCTTCGAGTTTTGCCGAAAGCTGAATTCAAGCCCGTTCGAGCGTTCTCTTTCCAGATTCGTATCGCCGACTTCAAATGTAACCGTCCCGATGTGCGGTCCGAAATTATACAATTCCTCCAACGCCGGAGAACGATAGGAACTCGAAAAACTTCCGATAAACGCCCCGCCCTTCCAGACTTCAAATCTTGCCCCGACCGAACCGGAAAATCCCGTAAAGTTCAATTCGGGCAATGCCTGATTGACGGGTTTATAACGGTTCGTTTCGACTCGTCCGCCGAATTGCAAAGCGGCTCGTTCAAATTTTAATTCCTGTAACCCGAACACCGCCAGATTATTTTGCCGAACTCTGCCCTCGACCAGCGATTCCTCGCCGACGGTCAAAAATGAACGCCTGTAACCGTCAAAACCGAATTGTCCCGAAAGATTTTTGTAATTTCTCTGTTTGAAAACGCCGCGATATGAAAAAACATCATTAAAAAATGTCGTCGCAACATTTTCAAAACTGCCGTCGGCTTCGATTTCCTGATGCTGATAATCGGTAAAATCTACCGAGAAAGTGCCGTCCGTAATCATCGAACCCAAATCACGAAATCCGCCGACAAAGCGGTAATTGTTCCGCTTCATTTTTATATCAATCTGCTCGTCGGGAATCGGCGGCAATTGGTCGGCGAAAATTCTTTTCAGTTCATCAATATTGAACTGACAATCCGCATCTTCTTCGCTGCAATCAACTCCGCCGTTGATAATACTCAGCAATTCGCCCGATTCAAAAAGCGGTGCGTAAGGGATTCCATAACGGCGGCGGTCGAGCGTTAAGGTTGTGCGGAAAAATGCTTTGTCGGTAAAATAGCCGTAACTTCCCGAACCGCCGAAAGAGCGTCCCGCCGAATTTGGAATTCTACCGAGCGGTGTTTTGAAATCGCCTTCGCGGCTAAAATTTGTGTCGAAGTTAAGTAAGTTTTTCTTAAAACCATATTCGACTCCGCCCGCTGCTCCACCCTGTCGGTCAACCGTTCCGCCGAAACCCGTAAAATATCCACGAAAACCCGCGTGAGCTTCGTTTTCATCATTTGATACGGCGTTGACGACTCCGCCGATGGCGTTGCTGCCGTAGAGCAGAGTTGCCGGACCTTTGATAACTTCGAGTCGTTCGAGATTAAACGGCGAGATCGGTTCGCCGTGGTCGCCCGAACTCGATGCGACCGAGCCGAGCCGAATGCCGTTTTGCAGAACTAAAACCCGGTCGCCCTCAAACCCGCGAATCGAAGGACGCGAAGTTCCCGAACTTCCGAATGAACGATTGCTGACACCCGCTTCGTTTTCCAAAACATTACCGATTCCGATGCTTGCATTTTTCGCAATGCTCGTCGTGCCGACCGAATTTACCGACGAAAAAGATTCATAAACCGATTCGCCCTCGCCCGTCGCCGTGACGGTAACTTCGGCGTTCAAAGCTCTGATACTAACGACAAAATCAAGCGTCGCCGCACCACCGGAAACCTTAACGGATTCGGTTTTATCGGCAAAACCTTCGATGTGCGTAAAAACCGTGTAACTTCCGTCCGGCAAATTCGCAAATTCGTATCTGCCGTTTTCATCCGTCGTTGTGCTTCGTTTAATTTTAGGAATTTCGACGGCAACTCCCGGAATAAGTTCTTTATTGACAGTACTTGAAACCGTTCCGCTTAAAACTCCGGTCTGGGCAAAGGTAATTATTGAGAACGTAAATGTAAATATTGTAATCTTTATCAAATATATAAATTTGTGCATTTTCTATTTAGTTTTTTTTGGAATCAAAGTTTAAACACAAATCTTATCCAATAATTTTGGGATACGTGAGAGATTTTTAACGGACTGTCAAAATTCGCCAATCAACGGTCAAAGTTTTACAATTTTAGCAATCTATCACGCAAAACTTTCGATTGCAGACGGCTCGCAGAAATTTCCTGCCCGTTTTTAAGTGTTATCAAATAAGTTCCGCCGGGCATCGGCGAAATTTTTTCAAACATTTCGACGTTTGCCAAAGCACCGCGTGAAAGTCTGATAAATTTGTCTGACGGCAGTTTTGCTTCGATGTCTTTTAGGCGAAAGTTGATAATGTATTTCTCGTTTTTGTCCGTCGTGATGTGCAGCAGTTCGCCGTCGGCAACAATCGAAGCGACTTCGGCGACGGGAATCAGTAAAATTTCTTCGCGTTTTTTAACCGGGATTCGTTCGATCAATTCGTTTTTAGTTTCCTCATAAACGGCAATTGCTTTTTTAACTTTTTGCGATTCTGTTTCGCGGAAATCTTGTTGCTCCAACCTTTCGTGAACGCGATTGAGAGTTTCCCGCAGACGCGATTTTTCAATCGGTTTGAGCAAATAATCAACCGCATTGACATCGAACGCCGAGATCGCATATTCATCGTAAGCCGTAATAAACGCGACCAGCGGCATCTGATTTTTCCGCAAAAGTTTAACGACTTCCAAACCCGACATCTCCGGCATTTGCAGGTCGAGCAACGCCAAATCCGGCTTTTCCGTCTTAATTATTTCAAATGCTTCCGCACCGTTTTCCGCTTCGCCGATGATTTCAATATCGTCAAATTCGAGCAGGATATTTTTCAAAAAATTTCTCGCCGGTCGTTCATCATCAGCAATAATCGTGTGTATTTTGTTCATAATTCTTGTTCACCACAGAGTCACAGAGTTCACAGAGTCTTTAAATATTTCTCTAGACCGTCTGAACTTTTACCGGAATTTCGACACTTGCAAAACTTCCATCTGAAGCGTTTTTTTCAAACTTTATGCTCGCTTTGTTACCGTAATAGGATTTCAAACGACCTTTGATATTCTGCAAACCGATGCCGTTCGAGTTTGTTTTTTCTGCGGACGTGCTTCCCGCTCCCGTGTCGAAAACGATTAAATGCAAAAATACTTCTGCACCGATGCTTTTTAATTTTGCCGATATTTTTACCGTTCCGCCGGATTTGTTTGCAGAGATACCGTGTTTGACGGCGTTTTCAACGAGCGGCTGTAAGATCAAAGACGGCACACGCAGATTTTGTAAATCCTGCGGAACATCAATTTCTATTTGCAGACGCTCTTCAAATCTCGCTTTTTCAATGTCGAGATAATTTTCGATAATTTTTAATTCTTCGCCGAGAGTGCAGAATTCGCCGCTTGACTTTAAGACGCTGCGAAGTAATTGTGTCAACTTCATCAAAGTTTCAAAAGCCGTTTCGGGTGCGGTTTGAATTAGATAACCAATAGTTGTCAGAGCGTTGAATAAAAAATGCGGGTTGATTTGCGAACGCAACGCGGTTAGTTGGGCTTCGGTCGTTAATTTCGTGTATTCCTGCTCGCGTTTTTCCTGCTCGAACCGTTCGTCAATTGTCCGCAAGGCATCAATTCTTCTCGCCGCCGAAAGCGAAACCGCTTCAAGCATTTCGACTTCTTCGGACAGCAAACGCCTGCCGCCGATAAAGTTTTTCAGATGAATTTCGTAGAACGGAGCTTCATGCGTCGGCACGAAAACTTCAGTTTTTTCACGGGTGAATTCAACCGTCGGCGAATTCGTTTCCGTTTCTGCCTGATGAATTTCGTTCCAGACAAATTTCTCCGCCGTCAGAGCATTTGCTAGTTTTCCGGCAACAATATCCAGAATATTTTCAGCCTTTTCACAGTTTTCAATCGCGTTTGAAACCTCTTTCTGTAAATCTTCATAGTTGATTCGTTTGAGCAGAATTTTATCAACTAAAAGTACGGAAATTTTATGCAGGAACGGATAAATCAGAGCGGTGGCAATCCACAGAGTCAGCAGAATTCCGGTGGCAATCGCATCATTTTCAGTGTGCGAAATGTGGAGCAAACCAAGCGGACGAGCAACGAAAATATATAGCGAAAAAGCGGTTACGGCAACGAGCAGCAAAGATAACGCACGTTTCAGGAAAAGATCGGCAAAGGCAAAACGATAATCCTGAATCAAAATTGCCAAAACCAGCGGCAGCGACGATTGATGAGCGATCAATTCAACAAAGAGATTCGCACCTTCCATTTTTGAACTTAGATGAAGTGCCGAAACCGCAAAGATCAGAAGTGCCGCGATCCAGACCGTTTTGTTTTCGAGTTTTTGCTTAAAATTAAAAAACAAAAGTCCGGCGAGAAGTGCGATTGAGCCGAATGTCAGAATCCGCAAGGCAAGTTGCGACGGAGCATCTCCATCTGCGAAAACACTCTGAAAATGCAGAAGCGAGGCAAAAATACTTAAACCGTAAGCCGTGATGCTCAGAATTCTCGAATTTTTATTTTCATTTTCCGCTGAATGAACAACCACCGACGGCAAAAATCCGAGTGCCGAATATGAAACCGCGACCAGCAGAGGTGAGAACGAAACCTGCACGAAATCCCGCCAAACAAACGAAAAAAGTTCGCCCGTGTTCCAAAGCAAACCTAAGATCGCCGTCAAAATAAGCAGAACATCAACTTTTTTATCCCGCCGCCGATGCCGCACAACCATTACGAACAGCAATGCATAGAGAGCAATGCCGACGACAAAGCCGAGAATATTGATTAAAGATGCTGAATATATCGAATCCATTTTTTCGCGGACGATTATAATAAGTCTGTAAATGCCGCATTTACAACTTTATCTCAATCAACGGTTATTTTAACAGCACAAACTGCTTTTTTGATTTGATGAAATGAAGCGTTAAAACCGAATGTCTCCGACGCATATTGTTTTCCGTCGGACTGCGGGTTATCCCTGCCCGCAAGTATTTTTTTTTAACTGAATTAAATTCAGCACTTGCGGGCAGAGATGCCCGCAGTCCAATTATCCGGCAATTTTCATTTATAAGAGTTCACCTTATTTTGACACATATATATATATTGTAAGATAATCATTTTTCAGTTCATCACAAATCAATAACACAGGAGTTACAAATCTACGTGCGTATCAATAAATTGTTTATTATTTCCATTATTCTGTTCAGCGTGAGTTTTATTTTTGCTCAATCGAAATCGAATCCGAGCGATAAATTTAAACAGTTGGACGAGCAACTTCCGACGGCAAACGAATACCGGACGGCTTCAGGAGCACCCGGACACAAATATTGGCAACAGCGAGCCGATTATGTGATTGATGTCGAACTCGACGATGTTAATCAGCGGATTATCGGAAAAGAAACGATTACATACAAAAATGTTTCGCCCGATGCTCTCGATTACTTATGGGTTCAGGTTGACCAGAATATTTTTGCTAAAGATTCCGATACGCAGAAGACGACGACATCGCCGGGTTTCGACGGCAATATTCCGCTGTCGCAACTCGAACAGATCGCCGCGAGGACTTATGACGGCAGAGTAAATATTTCCGCCGTTACCGATTCCGCCAATAAACCGTTGAAGCACACCGTCGTCAATACGATGATGCGAATTGATTTGCCGACTTCTCTGCAATCGGGCGGAACTTACGTTTTTAAGATCAATTGGGATTACAAAATAAATAACCAACGCATTTTCGGCGGTCGTACCGGTTATGAATATTTTTCGGCAGATGGCAACTATATCTACGAAATCGCCCAGTGGTTTCCGCGAATGGCGGCTTATTATGATGTTCACGGCTGGCAGAATCATCAGTTTTTAGGAAGCGGTGAATTTACGCTCGAATTCGGAAATTACACGGTCAACATCACCGCTCCCGATGATCACATTGTTTCCGCAACGGGAGTTTTGCAGAATCCGAACGACGTGCTGACAGCCGCCCAAAGACAGCGATTAAAACAGGCGGAAACAGCGAAAGAACCAATGTATATCGTCACTCCGGAAGAAGCGTCGGCGAACGAAAAATCAAAACCGCGAGGCAAAAAGGTTTGGAAGTTCAAAGCTGAAAACGTCCGCGATTTTGCTTTTGCCAACTCGCGTAAATTTATTTGGGATGCACAAGGTCATAATGTTGAAGGCAATAAAGTTATGGCGATGAGTTATTTCCCGAACGAAGGAAATCCGCTGTGGCATCAGTATTCGACACAGGCGATTATTCACACATTGAATGTTTATTCCCGGTATTCGTTCAAATATCCGTATCCGGTGGCGATTTCCGTCAACGGTCCGGTCGGCGGAATGGAATATCCGATGATCTGTTTCAACGGTCCGCGTCCGAATCCCGATAAGAGTTATTCGGCACGAACGAAATACGGTTTAATCTCGGTGATTATTCACGAAGTCGGACATAATTATTTCCCGATGATCGTCAATTCCGACGAACGTGATTGGACGTGGATGGATGAAGGTTTGAATACTTTCGTGCAGTTTCTTGCGGAAAGCGAATGGGAGGAAGATTATCCTTCGCGTCGCGGTGAACCGCAAAACATTGCTGAATATATGGCAAGCGAAAATCAAGTGCCGATTATGACGCAATCGGATTCGGTCTTGAGTTTCGGCAATAATGCTTACGGCAAACCCGCGACAGCACTGAACATTTTGCGTGAAACGGTTCTGGGACGCGAGAATTTCGATTTTGCCTTCAAAAAATATTCGCAACGTTGGATGTTCAAACGTCCAACACCCGCAGACTTTTTCCGCACGATGGAAGACGCGAGCGGCGAAGATTTGGATTGGTTTTTCCGCGGTTGGTTTTACACGACCGATCACGTTGATATTTCGATTGAAAACGTCCGTTTATATCAAGCCGGCACGCAAAATCCCGACACGGAAAAAGGCATCGCCCGTAAGGAAGCGAACGCCCGTCCGAAAACGCTTTCGCAGCAACGAAATAAAGCATTACCGAAACGAATTGACCAATATCCGTCGCTCAGAGATTTTTACAACGACTTCGACGAATTTAAAGTTTCCGACCTCGAACGCACGAATTATCAGGCGTTTATCGGTTCGCTCGATGATGTTGAAAAATCGCTTATCAATGGGAATTATTATTTTTACGTCGTTGATCTGAAAAACATCGGCGGACTCGTGATGCCCGTGATTTTGAAGGTCGAATATATGGATGGGACGAGCGAAGAAGTTCGCATTCCGGCAACGATCTGGCGTTACAATAACTTCAATGTTTCAAAATTGATCGCAACGAAAAAAGAAGCAAAAGCAATCGTGCTTGATCCTAATTTGGAAACTGCTGATGCGGATTTGACCAACAACTTCTTCCCGCGTCGCACACTTCCGACACGCTTTCAGGTCTTCAAATCCGGCTTACGTTCGGATTTAGAACCGTCGGCGGGTTCGGTTTCCGGCAGTAATTCAAACAAACCCGTTGATCTCAATGGCAAGTGGAATCTGGCGGTTGATGCGGGCGGGCAAAGTTTGGTTTTCGTAGCAAATCTAAAGCAGACAGGTGAAAAAGTTACCGGAATGATTGACACTCCGCAGGGCAGTTTGTCGATTTCCGAAGGAACTTTCAAAGATGGTGTTCTGACGATCAAAACGACTACGCCGCTCGAACTAACGATGACCGGCAAGGTCAGCGGCAGTTTTATGAGTGGAAACTTTATTGCTCCGCAGGGTTCGACGACGTTTAGCGGTTCAAAACTGGCGAACTGATTTTTGTTCGGAAAACCTTTTGATCTACAATGTTTGAAAGCGTCTGCAAGTCAGGTGTTTTCAAACATTGATTTTTTAAATCTTGTAATTTTTTGTGTTTCTGCTTTAAATTAGATTGTTATGCCACAAATCAAGTGTCCGAATTGCGGAAAAAAAACCGAATATACAGGCAACGAATTCCGCCCGTTTTGTTCAGAGCGTTGTAAATTGATAGACTTCGGGGCGTGGGCGGACGGCGAGTTCGCTCTACCGGCGGAATCAACCGCTTTGACCGAGGAAGAAATCAATCAGATTGAACAAGCTCTGGCTGAAAAAGGAAATAAATAATGGAAATAGCAGCAGTTATTTTTGTATTGATAATGCTCGCAGTTGCTTATGTTGCCTTTCGGGTTTTGAAAAAAACTCTGAAAATGGCGGTGCGGGCAATTGTCGTCTTGCTGATAATGACCATCGCTCTGGTCGGCGGCGTGGCTCTGTGGAATATGGACGGCAAAGATGTCATCAGAAAAACTCCAACTAAAACGAAAAAATCCCGCCGTTAATCCGCGTGAATAAATGTTTCTCAAAATAAAACAATATTTCAAACGCTACAAAACTCTTTCGGGCAATGTTCTCGCACTCAGCATTGTCAGCCTGCTCAACGATACTTCGAGCGAAATAATCTATCCGCTGCTGCCGTCATTTTTATTTTTAACGCTCGGTGCGACTCCGTTTGCCATCGGTTTAATCGAAGGATTTGCCGAATCAGTAGCAAGCCTTCTGAAACTTTTTTCGGGTTATCTGAGCGATAAATTCGACAAACGCAAACTTCCCGTTTTTGTCGGTTACGCTCTTGCCACGGTCGTCCGTCCGCTGCTTGCATTCGTAATGAGTTGGCAACAGGTTCTTTTTGTAAGAGTTACGGATCGCGTCGGCAAAGGAATTCGCGGAGCTCCGCGGGATGCGATTCTGGCGGCGAGCGTTCCGCCGGAAAAACGCGGTTTGGCGTTCGGGTTCAACCGGGCGTTCGATCATCTCGGTGCGGTTCTCGGTCCGATTGCTGCTTTCGTCCTGCTTTATTTTCTAGCGGGTGACTCCAAGAATCCGACGGCTCAAGATTATCGACAGGTTTTTTTATACGCTTCGATTCCGGTCGTTCTCGGACTTTTCGTAATCATATTTTTTGTCCACGAGAAAAAGAAAGAAGATGTAACTCCCGAAATCGAAAAGCCGAAGATAAAACTTTCGCTCAAAGAATTCGACGGAAATTTCAAACGATTTTTATTCGTCATTGCTCTTTTTACACTTTCAAATTCGACCGATGCTTTTCTGCTTTTGCGTGCCGAACAAGCCGGAATTTCGCTGACCGTCATTCCGCTGTTGTGGATGGCTCTGCACATTTCAAAGGTTATCAGTTCGCTGATCTTCGGTGATTTATCCGACAAGATCGGACGCAGAAAATTGATCTTTGCAGGTTGGATTTTATACGCATTAGTTTACTGCGGATTCGCATTCGTAACGCAAGCGTGGCAGGTTTTGGCGTTGTTTCTTATTTACGGATTCTATTTCGGTTTGACCGAAGGTGCGGAAAAAGCACTCGTCGCCGACCTCGTTCCGGCGGAAAAACGCGGCACGGCTTACGGACTTTATAACTTGGCGTTCGGCATCACGGTTTTTCCCGCATCGCTCTGGTTCGGCTACATTTGGACAAATTTCGGTGCGTCTTCCGCGTTTTTAATAAGTGCCGGAATATCGGTCGTCGCCGCGTTGATGCTTTTGAGCATCGAGAATCCCAAGTTTGAAAAGTCTGTTTGATTTATGGTTTACTTAAAGTTTGAATAAATTTGGAATTCGATTATAAAAAAATATGCTAGACGAAATGAATTTACCACCGACTAATCAGCAAAATCTCGATATTCGCTCGACTCCGCGTGAGGAAATGAATCTTTATCCGCTTGATACTTTTAAGTATGAATTTATCGGAAGCGAGATTTGGATAGATTTCGGGATTTCCGAATTTACGGCGATTTGTCCGTTTTCAAATTTTCCCGATTTTGCGACGATCAACTTGAAATACGTCCCGAACGAGCGTTGTATCGAATTGAAAAGTTTAAAACTTTACATAAATTCCTTCCGCGAAATAAAGGTTTTTCACGAACACGTCATTAATATCATCAGGGATGATTTCGTTAAAGTTTGTGATCCTTTGAAGTTGAAAATCGAAGGCGATTTTAATGTTCGCGGCAATATTAAAACCGTCGTGCGGACGAGTTATAAGCGGCGGCAGTCGTAGTAATGCTTGCAATCACAGGTTTAACAATAATAAAAAAGGTTCTCCATACAAAAATGTATCGAGAACCTTTTTTAACTGTAAATTTTGACTGCGACTGTCGTTAGTTAGTGGCTCGTCGCTGCTTTTGCGGTTTCGCCGACGACTGCCGTTTCATCATTATCGTTTTGATGAATACTGCAAATGGATTCGACGATTTTATCAATTTTCTTTTCAATCTTTTTCTCACCGCCGAGTTCGGCGTTTCTGAGTTCGGACATTATCAGGAACTTGGCTTTCTCCAGAAGGCTCTGTTCGCGGAACGAAAGTTTTTTCTCACCGCTTAGATATGTGAGTTTTTTCAGCACATCCGCCGCTTCGAAAATATCGCCCGATTGGAGTTTATCATTAAATTCGCGTGATCGAACTTTCCAATCATCCGAAACATTTTCGAAATCATCCGATAAGTGCGTCAGTAGATTTTTGTATTGCTTGTTGCCGATAATCGGTCTTAAACCGACCGTTTCGGCGTTTGCCAAAGGCACGAAGATCGTTGAATTATCGCTCAGAACGCGAAGTGAGAAAAATTCCATCTCGTTGCCGGCAATTTTCTTTTTCTCAATATCTTCGATCATACAAACACCTTGATTCGGATATGCGACTTTCTGTCCTACACTAAGTTCCATTAAATTCCTCCTGTTTTTTTTAAACTGATTGATTTACGTGAAGCGGAATATTCCCGGTTTCGCTCCAAACCACTTTTTAGGGTGTTTTTATTGTAACACACTTTTGTTTAATTATCGAAGCTTTGAGCAAAAACAGTGTTTAACGACGAAGCTATTTGGGCAGTGAAATTGAAAAGGTTGTTCCTTCGCTGAGAATTGAGGTGACTTTTACTTCGCCGCCGTGCAGTCGGGCGAGATGTTTGACGATGGCAAGTCCGAGTCCCGTGCCGCCGATTTCCCTCGTGCGGGAGCGGTCAACCCGATAAAATCTCTCGAAGATTCGCTGCAGATGTTCGCGTCTGATGCCTTCACCCGTGTCGGCTATTTTAATTACGTCGGTTAAATCTACTTCCTCTATACTTATTGTAATTGAACCGTCTTTACGATTGAATTTAACGGCGTTGTCAACCAAATTTATAAGCATCTGCTCCAACCTCGTATAGTCGGCTCTGACAATCGTTTTTTTGGGAATACTATTTATTAGCGAAACCTGCCGCTCGATTGCCTTGGCTTCGAGAATGGCGTAGACATCTTTGACGAGTTTATGCAGGTTGACCTTTTTGACATTTATTTTGACATTTCCCGATTCGATCATCGAAAGTTCGGAAATGTCATTAATCAGGAAGTGCATTCTTTCGGCATTTTTGCGAATTACATTGAGAAAACGGCGGTTATTCTGATCATCATTTATCGCTCCGTCTTCGAGGGTTTCGACGAATGCGAGAATTGATGTCAGAGGCGTTCGCAGTTCGTGTGAAATGTTTGAAAGAAATTCCTGCCGCACCCGCTCCAGATGTTCGACCTGCGTTACGTCGTAAAAAATCCCGACCGCTTGAATGGATTTGCCGAGATTAAGCGGTGTGACGCGGACATCGTAAATACGCCTGTCCTTGTCTATCAGCTCGGTTCTGACTTGCAGTGAGATGTTTTTTTTGAGAACTTTCTCAAATGTTTCGTGGAGTGCAAAATCTCTGATGACTTCGCTCAGACGCATTTCGATCAAATCTTCACCGTTGCGTGCAAACGAAGAAACAGCGGCATCATTAACGGAAATGATCCGCATATTTTCACCGACGACAAGAATACTTTCCCGAAATGTTCGCAAGATAACCGACAAATTCAGGCGGGCGGGTTTTTCTTCGTCTTCTTCTTTGTCTTTTGAGTTAGTGAATAATGTGCTGAATAAAGTCATTTAGTTGATTTGCTTGAATCCGACGAACCGATAACCGACTCCGACAACAGTTTCGATACAGCCGCCGCAATCGCCGAGTTTCTGCCGCAGCCGGCGAATATGCACGTCCAGAGTTCGCGTATCGCCGAAATAGCTGTAACCCCAGACGTTATCTAATAAATTTTGCCGCGTGGCGACTCTGCCCGAATTTTTTGTCAAATGTGTCAGCAGAGCAAATTCCTTTCTCGTCAGTTTAACTTCTACGCTGCTGCAATGAACCCGCATATCTACAAAGTCAACCGAGAGTTTATCGTCCTCGTACTTTTGAATCGTTTCATCATCAACCCGCCGCAGTACCGCCCGCACCCGGGCAATGACTTCCTTAACTGAAAAAGGTTTCGTAATATAATCGTCCGCTCCCGTTTCGAGACCGGAAATTTTGTCCTGTTCGGTAGTTTTCGCCGTCAGCATTATAATCGGAATTTTTTTCGTCGTCGGTTCGCGGCGGAGTCTGCGGCAAAGTTCGATGCCGCTCATTCCGGGCAGCATCAGATCAAGCAGAATCAGCGACGGCGGATGTTTTTCGTCAAGTGCCATTCGCAAACCTTTTTCGCCCGACTCGGCAATTTCGGTTCTGAATCTTTCCCGTTCAAAATTATACCGCAGACTTTCCGCAATATCCGATTCGTCTTCGATAATTAAAATATAATGCTTCATAGATTATTTTTGCAGGAATTCCAATAACTGTCAGTTTAGAATATTTTCGTCTATAAAAAAATGTTTCTTCATATAAAGTTTCGATTTTAATTTGTGAATTTGAATTGTATGTGAACGAAGTATTAATAAAGTGTTAAATTTCTTTTCATTTCCGGTAAACGACGAAACGGTTTTCTGAAACTTTTGTTGACTATTCGCCGAAAGAATAGGAAAATTAGAAATGCAACCGATATTCCGGCGAAGGATTCTTAATATAAAATGACTTTAACAAAAGAAACAGCGACACGGAAAGCAACCGAAGATTTGGCGGAAAGACTTGAGATCAAACAAGATGCCGTCAAAGTATCCTCGGTTGAAGACAAGGAATTCTCAAATATGTCGCTTGGTGCGACGGTTGATGATGAAATGGCGGCTCAGATGATTTCCTACGGTTGGAGCATAAATCTGAGTGCCGAAGACAAAGATTATGAGTATCGCGGCGATAAATATCAGCTGCGGCTGGTTGATTTTGAAGGCGAAAATTATTTGATCGAATCGTTATAAGTATTGATAAAATGCAAACGACGTTTTGCTTGGATGAAGTTTTTTTGGAGCAAATAAAGAACAATGAATAAAAATAATATCTGGATACATCTCGGACTCGCAATGGTTTTAATCGGAATGGCGGCGACATTCGGCGAACTTCGCAGTTGGCAGAACGAACGGTCGCAAAGAACGGCACGTTATGGAACAGTCGAAAGCATTGAGATCAGGAAACCGATTGCCGTACGCAGAGATTTGACGGAAAGCGAGCCGGAAGTTTTGGTCAAACTGAAAAAAGGTGTCAATATCGCCGAATTCAATAAATTCGTGGCAAAAAACAATGACCGCATCGAGGATAAATTCGAGAACATCAAAGGCTTGACTTCGATTGACGATCTCGACGATGACGATATGGAAGCGGTTGCCGAACAATATCGAATGATGACGGATTTCGTTGAATATGCTCAACCGAATTATCAAATAAGCATTGAACAAACGCCGATGCGTTCGGTTGAAGTAGATACTGTTGCTTTACTTGACGATGATAAAGCCGTTATTCCAAATGATCCGATGTTTAGTGAACAGTGGGCATTAAATAATGAAGGACAAGCGGGCGGCAAGGAAAAAGCACATCTTGATGCTTTGAAGGCGTGGTTGAAAACGCAGGGCAGCGAAGATATTGTCGTTGCAGTTTTAGACACGGGCGTAGATTATAATCATAAAGATTTGGTTAATAACATCTGGACGCGTCCCGATAATGTGCCGGCTTATACGGACAACGAACTCGGAACGATTGATGACATACACGGCTACAACGCCGATGCAAATTCGGGCGATCCGATGGATCAAAACGGACACGGAACGCATTGTGCCGGAATTATCGGGGCGGAAGGAAATAATGGAATCGGTATTGCCGGAATCAACTGGAATACGAAAATTATGCCTCTGAAATTCCTCGGTCGCGGCGGATTCGGTTCGACGAAGAATGCTATCGAAGCAATCAATTATGCAATTGACCGCAAGAAGAACGGTGTTAATGTTCGCGTTATCAATGCGAGTTGGGGATCAACACAGAATTCAAAACCGTTGAAAGACGCAATTCAGGCAGCGGGCGAAGCGGGAATTATTTTCATCGCGGCGGCAGGAAACGATGGTTCGAGCAACGACCGCCGACCGCATTATCCTTCGAATTATGATTTGCCGAACGTCATCAGCGTCGCGGCATTAGACCGTAACGATCAGATGGCTTCGTTCTCGAACTTCGGTATCAAGACCGTTCACATCGCCGCTCCCGGCAAAGACATCGTTTCGACGTGGCTCAACGACGGCTTCCGTGAAGCATCGGGAACTTCTATGGCAACTCCGCAAGTGGTCGGCGTGGCGGCTCTGATAATTGCTAATAATCCTGATATTTCGGTTGAAGCATTACGTGCGAAACTTTTGAAATCGGTTGATAAACTCGAAGGTTTGGATGGCAAAATCGAAAATGGCGGACGCATCAATGCGGCATTGGCTCTGAGCGAATAATACACTTTCAACTTAATGTAATGAAAGCGTCGGGATTTACTTCTCGACGCTTTTTCTATTAGACAGCGGACAATCCTGTCCGCAAGTTTGCAAGTGATAGCAAGAAAACGGCTTTATTTTATCCAGCTTAAAAGATTAGGAGATTCTGAACACTTACTAACAGGAAAGAATTAACGTTACAAACAACAAACTTTTGTGTTTGTAACGCTTTGCTCGCAAACTTGCGGGCAGGATGCCCACAGTCCCGGCAACTAACCATTTGGAACATTTCGCTGACGACATCGTTAGTCGAAGTTGTAAATACACAACCATTAAACTTATAAGTCATTGAAAATAAACGTCTTGCTGTTATAAACTTTAATTGGCACGAACTTTGCAGTGTAACCGGTTAAAGGCAACGCTCGCCGAAAACATTTTGAATTTGAAAAAAGAGGCGTTGCACGATTTATTAGATTTACAAAGGAGAAAAAGTATTATGGGTCGCTATAGAAAGATGATTTCAATCGTTGCTTTGTCGGTAATGGTTTTAGGTTTGACGATGGTTGCATCTGCACAAAGACGTAATCGCGGCAATAACGGCAATTACGAAAATAATTACAATATCAGTTCAGCAATTAAAAACCTGAGAAACAATACTGACAGATTTGAAGAGGTGCTTGACCGCGAACTTGACCGCAGTCGCTATGACGAAACCCGCCGGGAAGATAATTTTAATGATCTAGCCGAAAAATTCAAACGGGCAGCGGAAAACCTTGATGATAGTTATGACAACGGCAGAAATATGAATCGAAGTGCAGACGAAGCAAGAGCCGTTTTAAATTACGGTTCACAATTCGATCGTGCTTTGAACCGTTCACGTTTGACCCGCGACAGCTACGAGCTGCAAAATTCGTGGAATGCAATCGAACGAGATTTGCTCACCGTATCAAGAGCTTATCGAATAAATTACACCGGAACTTTCGGCAGAAATCGCGGCAACAATCGCGGCAACAATCGCGGCAACAATCGCAACAACAATCGCAACAATCGCAACAACAGAAATCGCAGAAACGACTATCCGAATAATTACCCCACTACGAATGACAGGAATAACAGGAATAACCGTAACAATCGAGATAATCGTAACAACCGCAATGGAAACAGCAGAAATTTGCGTGCAACTATTGTTAATTTGAAGAATAAGAGTGCGAGATTTGAAGATCGGCTCGATAATCAAAGAAATGATCGTTATGGTAGCCGTGTCAGCGGAAGTCTTGAAGATTTGTCGAACAAATTCAATGATGCCGTCAAAGATTTAGAAGACGAATACGACAACCGCCGCGATTATGACGATAGTTATGATGAAGTTCGAAGAGTTCTAAGTCTTGGCGAACAAGTTGACCGCGAGATTTCACGCAACGGTGTTGACAGAAATATCCGCAGCGAATGGAACAGCATCGAACAGGATTTACGCACGCTGGCAAACTCTTTTAACATCAACTATAACGGGCGTAATAATCGCAGCAGCTACGGTATCGGTGATATTCTTAAAAACTTGCCTTTCTAAAAACCAATACTGATTTTTCAACGTGCGGTTCGGTCGTGACAAATAAACTTTAACTTGTCGAACTACATATTTTCTTTAAGTCCGAACTAAAATTCGGACTTTTTCTTTTGCAGAAAATCGTTTTGGTGTTTAACGATTTATAACTAAACATATAAAATGCAAAGCTATGCACGGAACACTTTACTTAGTTGCTACGCCGATTGGAAATTTGCAGGATATTACGCTCCGTGCTTTGGAAGTTTTGAAAACGGTTGACATTATTGCCTGCGAAGACACACGCCACACCGGAAAATTACTCAAGCATTTCGACATTTACGGCAAACTTGTCAGCTATCACGAACACAACGAGGAAAAGCGGGCGGAAGAATTTGTAAAACTTTTGCAAATCGGAAAATCAATCGCCGTTGTCAGTGATGCGGGAACGCCCGGAATCGCTGATCCGTCTTTTAGAATCGTGCAGAAAGCACACGAAATCGGTGCTAAGGTCACGCCGATTCCCGGTGCGGTCGCTTTTGTAAATGCGGTAATTGCATCGGGATTGCCGACCGATTCGATATTTTTCGGCGGATTTCTCCCGTCAAAAAAAGGCGAGAGAAGAAAGCGTCTGGAAGAAGTCGGCGAAATTCCGGCAACGCTCGTTTTTTATGAAACTCCGCATCGCATCGCTAGATCTCTGAATGATTGCTTTGAAATTTTGGGAAATAGAAAAGCAAGCGTTGTGAGAGAATTGACTAAACTCCACGAGGAGTTCGTCGGCGGAAATCTTGAAGAATTAAGCACGAAATTTGCCGAACAAAAAACGAAGGGCGAGATCGTTTTGGTGATTGATCGAGTTCAGAGTTCAGAGTTCAGAGTTCAGACAAATTGCCCGCTAGAGTCAAGGAATTGGAGAAAGACGGCAACGACCACAAAAAAGCCCTGAAACTCGCCGCTAAAGAATTCGGACTGAGCAAATCGGAAGCATATAAAATAGTTTTGGAAAATAAGTCTTCCGCCTGACACAACTTTACTTTTTAACCCGCATCTAAGCCTATTGTTACAGTTACAAAACTATAACAATAGCGGCAAAAACTCACAAAGTTTTCTGCTAGTATTCCCACATTGCCAAGGCAATAATATTTTATGAAAAATTGAAGGAGTAACTTTTAGGTTATGAAAAAAATAGTATTGATTTTAACTTTGATCGGCGTTTCGAGCGTCTTCGCTTTCGCTCAGGACGATTACAAAAAAGGCGAATTCTACGGCGGATTCTCAAGAACTCAAGCCGATATAAATTCAGGTGGTGACGATGGTTTCACACCGTCAGGCAGCGAAGGATTTAACGGTTTTGAAGCCGCCGGTGTTTACAATGTCAGCCGTTACGTCGGCATTAAAGGCGATGTTTCAGGTGCGTATAACAAACAGACTTTCGACATTTCGCTGTCAGGAAACGGAACAACTCCACAAGTAGTTACATTTGAAACGAGAACTGCTTTGTACAATATTCTCGGCGGAGTTCAAATTAAAGATAATTCTTCGGAGAAAAGATTGAAACCCTTTGCACACGCACTTGTCGGAGCAGGAATTGCCCGCTTCAAATTTGAAGATAACGGCTGCCGGACAGGTCAGATTTGCGGGACTAATTCATTCGATGATACACGAACCGGCGTGGCGGGTGCATTCGGCGGCGGTTTGGACATTAAACTGAGCAATCGCATAGATTTGCGTGCGATTCAGGTTGATTATAATCCGATGCGGATAGACGGCGGTACGCTTCACAATGTTCGTCTCGGAATCGGTTTGGTTTTCAAGTAATTTAAAATCTGCAGGATAAAGGAGATGGAGTTGATAAAATTTTTTATCAACTCCATCTCCTTTATCTTTATAAGGTTTCCGTAAATTTAATGTTCGATATTTCGTTCTTTATAAGCTGCAACCGCTTCCGCTGAACCGGCGTGGACGATTTCCGGTTTGTGGTATTTCCAGAAATGATCGAACTCTTCGTCGTTCATCTCGCCTTTTTCCTGCCGCGTTTTATTTTTCAGATAAGTTTCGCACCATTCCCGCATTTCCGTATTTGTATTCAACGCCGTTCTCGCTCCGTGCATCATATTATCTCGTTCCATATTTTTCGCTCCTTGTGTTAAGTTTTTAATATAAACATTTTCGCAGGTTTTGCGTAAAATTGTAAAATCAGATTTTTTATTGGAGTTTAATTAGTGAAAAAAATTTTAATCTCGTCCTTCCTGATGCTGTCTTTACTGTCAACTTTCAGTTTTGCTCAGAAACCGCAACCGAAAAAAACACAACCGAAAAAAACACTACCGAAAAAGATAAAACCGAAAGCATCAATCGGCGACAACTTCGACACCGAGCCATCTGCGTCGGATGTTCCGTTCGTCAACAAAAAACTATCGAACGGTTTGGAAGTAATCGTTCTGCCGGATGAATCGCTGCCGCTGGTAACGGTCGAAATCGCTGTTCGCAACGGTTCTTTTACCGAACCGTTGGAGTTTAACGGTTTGTCGCATTTGTATGAACATATGTTTTTTAAGCCGAACAAAGCCGTCGGTGTCCTGCGTTGCGAAAGTTATCTGCGGCTGAAAAGTGTCGTAAATTATCAGGCGGAAAATTGCGGTGAAACTTTGAAACTCAAAAAAGCCGTCGGCGATGTCAGTTATTTGCTTAATATCGGCGAAATGGGAATTACCTACAACGGCACGACGCACGAAGAATACGTCAATTATTTTTACTCGACGACGACTCCGAATCTTTCGACGGCAATTGCCTTTATCAGCGATTCGATCCGTTTTCCGACGTTTAATGCCGACGAATTGGAACAGGAGAAAAAGATCGTCATCGGCGAAATTGACCGTAATGAAGCGAATCCATTCTTCTATCTGCAACGCGAATTGCAGGAACGGCTTTTTTACAAATATCCGACCCGCAAAAAACCGCTTGGCACACGCGAAACGGTTAATTCAGCGACGGTTACGAAAATGCAGACGATTCAATCACGTTATTACGTCCCGAACAACACGGCTCTGATCGTAACCGGCGATGTTAAACCCGAAGAAGTTTACAAACTTGCCGAGGAAAATCTCGGCGATTGGGAAAAACGAGCCGTCGAACCGTTCAAGGAATTTCCGATTGTCGAACATCCGCCGTTGGAAAAAAGTGAGGGCGTGATCGTTCAGCAACCTGTTAATAATGTTCTCATTCAAATCGGCTGGCACGGTCCTTCGATTGGAAAAGACGACGAAGCAACCTACGCGGCGGATGTTTTTTCATACATTTTGCAGCAACCCGATTCAAAGTTTCAGCGAACTCTCGTAGATTCCGGTTTGGCGGCAGCGGCTGATTTGTCTTACTACACACAACGAAATGTCGGACCGATCACACTGACTTTGGTAACAACTCCCGACAAGGCAAAAGCAGCTTTGAAAGCTGTTTATGATTTAAATAATATTAATTTTTACAGCGATAAGGAATTGGAAAACGCGAAAACTCTGCTGGAAGCAAGAGATTTATTTGAACGCGAAAAGTTGAGCGAATATTCGCACACGCTCGGTTTTTGGTGGTCTTCGACCGGAATTGATTATTTCAAAGGCTATCACAAAAATCTGCGTGCCGTGTCGCGTGAGGACATCAATCGCTATATCAAAACTTACATCACCGACAAACCGCACATCGCTGTCGCACTTATTTCACCTGCTTCGCAAGCGGAAGCAAAATTGACCGAAGCGGATTTAATAGGAAAATAAATATATGAAATTTATCAATTATCAATCAACAATTATCAATAGATTCATTTTGTTGGCGTTCGTTTCGCTGTCGCTCGCCGGTGCGGGTTTGGCTCAGGGCAAGATCAATATTGCCGAACAGGTTTCGCTGGTTAAAGAGTTTGATGTCAACGGGTTAAAGGTTCTCGTCAAACGCCGCTCGAATGCTCCGACGGTTGCCGCCGGGTTGTTTATTCGCGGCGGTGCGAGAAATATCACTGATAAAAATGCGGGCATCGAGAGTTTGACGCTCAATGTTGCCGTTGAGGGAAGCAAGAAATATCCGAAGGAAATCATTCGCCGCAAACTTGCTGAAACCGGAAGTCAGATGGCGGCGGGCATCACGACCGATTACAGCGTTTTGAATTTTGCTTCGACGCGGCAGGATTTCGACGAAACGTGGAAACTTTTCACCGATATCGTGATGAATCCGACGTTTACGAACAACGATGTTGACCGCATTCGTCAACAACTTACGACGGCTCTGCGTGAAGAAGAAACCGACAACGACAATTATCTGGAAATCCTGCAAAGTAATGTTATTTACAAAGATCATCCTTATGCAAATCGCGTCGGCGGCACAATCGGAACGATACAGACTTTAACGCCGCAGGATTTGAAAAATTATCACAAGAAAATTATGCAGACCTCACAACTTTTATTAGTTGTCGTCGGCAATATTGACGCGGATGATTTACAGAAAAAGGTGAGCGAAACACTCGGTAAATTGCCCCGCGGAAGTTATGCGGACAAGGAATTTCCGAAGTTTGATTTCACAAAAGGAACGCTCGATGTCGTTTCCCGACCGATTCCGACAAATTATATCCGCGGCGTTTTTGATGCACCTTCGATCAAAAGTCCCGATTACTACCCGATGCGGGTTGCGGTTACGATTTTGCGGGACAGACTTTTTCAAGAAGTTCGTGTTAATCGGCAATTGTCTTACGCTCCGAGTGCGGGACTCGACACATTTGCCGCAAATACTGCAAACATTTATGTGACGGCGGTTGATGCAAACAAAACCATTGAAGTAATGCTTGATGAAATTAAGAAATTAAAGAGCGAACCCGTTTCGGATCAGGACATCAGCGGCGTGGCGGGGTTATTTTTAACGAGTCATTTTCTCGATCAGGAAACGAATATCGCTCAAGCCGCCGAGCTTGCAAAATACGAACTGATCGGCGGCGGATGGAAAACATCATTCGATTTTTTCAATCGTCTGGTCGAAGTTACACCGAAAGATGTGCAGGACGTTTCGCGTAAATATATGAAAAACTTACGGTTTGTCGTGATTGGCGACCCGGCGGCGGTTGATGAGAAAATCTTTTTGCAGAGAACGGATATAAAATAGGCAATTATCAAACCGCAATAATGTTGCACAAAAGTTCGTGCCTATTTTAACGCCTCTCTAATGTGCAACATTATTGATCAAATTATCCGTTATTGTTTGAAAGTTTGAAATACTACTTTCAAACAGCACTTTTGTTGCTGCTTCTACATCAATCGGCTTGGAGTATAAATATCCCTGTCCGTACTCACAGTCGAGACTTTTCAGATATTGCATCTGTTCGATGGTTTCGATACCTTCCGCGATGACTTTGAGATTCAGGTTTTTTGCCAGCGAGATTATCGTGCGGACGATTTCCCGATTTTTCACGTGTTCCGGCGTTTGACTGACGAATGAACGGTCAATCTTCAGGAAGTTGATCGGCAGTCTATGCAGATAACTTAGTGAGGAATAACCCGTTCCGAAATCGTCAATCGAAAATTTAATGCCGATTTTCTGCAAACTATTCATAGTCCGAATCGTGGCTTGACTGTCTCCCATCAGCTGGCTTTCGGTGATTTCGAGTCTTAAGCTGTCTGGTTCGATGTTCGTATCGCTGATGATTTCAAGAACGCGTTCGACTAGATCGGTCTGCGTAAACTGCTTGGGCGATAAATTGACGCTGATCGTCAGCGGCGGATTCGTTTCGTATTCGTTCTGCCACTTCCTTAGCTGAAGACAACTCTCCCGCAAAATCCATTCACCGAGCGGCACGATCAAGCCGATTTCTTCGGCAATCGGGATAAATTCAAACGGTGAAACGATGCCGCGTTGCGGATGTTGCCAACGAACGAGTGATTCGAAGCCTTCAATTTCGTCGGTCTGCAAATTAATGATCGGTTGGTAATAAACGCGGAATTATTCACGCTCGACCGCTTGCCGCAATTCGGTTTCAAATTTCAGACGCGAACTCGCCTGCTTGTGCATCGTTTGATTAAATATCTGATGACAGGATTTACCGTTCGCTTTGGCACGATACATCGCAATATCGGCATCGCGTAGCATAGTTTCCGGCTCCTTGTAGTTTTCGTCGCTTAGAGCAACACCGATGCTGGCACTTGTGAAAACTTCATTTCCGCATAGATTAAACGGATGTGTCAGAGAGTTTTCAATACGTTTTATAATCGCTGTAATATCGTCTGAATTATTGAGATTATCAAGCAGAATCGTAAATTCATCACCGCCTATTCGAGCGACAATATCACCGGGACGCAGGGAATCGGTCAAACGTCGGGCAATCAATCGCAGCAATTTATCGCCTTCCATATGTCCGAGCGAATCATTGATGACTTTGAATTGATCGAAATCAAGAAACAGCACGGCGAAGGATTTCTTTCCGCGTGTTCCGTTGAGTTTGATAGTTTGGCGGAGATGTTCTAAAAATAACGTGCGATTCGGCAATTCCGTCAGAGCATCGTGCAGAGCATTATGTATTAATTTTTCTTCGGTTATTTTGCGGTTAGAAATATCCTGCTGTACACCGACAAAATTCATCACTTTTCCTGAAGTATCTCTGATCGGAGAAATTGATAATGCATTCCAGAAAGATGTGCCGTCTTTGCGATAATTTAAAATTTCGACCGCACAAAATTCCTGGTTTCCAATCGCTTTCCGCAATACTTCGACCGTTGCCGGATCGGTTTGCTCACCCTGTAAAATATTGCAGTTAAGACCTTTGATTTCCTCTAATCCGTATCCGGTCAGCCGTTCAAAACTATCGTTAGCGTAAATAATTTTGTTGTCGGACTGAACATCGGAAATCAAAATACCTTCGCTGATAGCGGCAATCGCCCGATCGAGCAGACGCAAATTTTTCTCGGCTTCTTCGCGTTTTGATATTTCTCGATTCAGGTCGTCGTTTGCCGCTGATAATTCACTTGCCCGCCAGCGTAAACTAATCAAATTCATCGTCTGCCGTGCCAGCGATACGAGAGCTTCCTTTTGTTCGGACCGAAGTTCACGCGGAACGGTATCGATCACGCAAAGACTGCCGAGTGCGTGTCCTTCTTCGGTAACGAGCGGTGCCCCGGCGTAAAAACGGATATTCGGATCGCCCGTAACCAATGGATTTTTGGCAAATCGCTCGTCGTTCGCCGCGTTCGGAACAATAAAAAGTTCGTTCTTGAGAATCGTATGTGCACAAAAAGCCGCATCGCGTGGCGTTTCACTCACACTAAGTCCGACTTTCGATTTAAACCACTGACGATTGGTATCAATCAAGCTGACGGCGGAAATCGGCACTCCGCAAATCTGTGCGGCAAGCCGTGTCAGATCGTCGAAATCTTCTTCCGCGTCGGTATTGAGAATCTTTAATAATTTAAGCGTTCTTAATCTTTCTGATTCATTTGATGGAAATAAATGAAGCATATCTTTGTTTCTCAAAAACTGATCATAAATTTTTAAGGTATGATAAACCTCTGCATACTGTCTGAACAGATTTTTGAGGATCAGGGATAATGTCCTAACGAAAATATTTTAATTGTCTAAAGTGGAATATATAAAAGGTGAGATTATTAGATTATCTGACCTGATTAAAATAATAACATAATTAATTCTTTATAAACAAGTTTTAAACTTATTGGATTTGACCAAATCATACATTTTTTTTCTTGTCTGTCAGAATAATTTAGCTGTTTGAAGCCTGTGCATAAATTTTTTTCTTATTTGATATAACTGATAGATAGTTTGCCGAACAAATCTATCAGTTATATCAGAGAAAGTTAACTCTCTATTTTAGAAAATGTAACTGTGCATAGGCTTCAGTTGTCTGAATCTTCCGATTTCACTTTTCGCTCACTCGGTTTCGGATCAGCCTCACGCTTTGAAGGAACATTGCGGGTTGGCGGACTCGGTTCACTTTTCGCAGGCGGCGGCGATTGCTTCGGTTCATTCCCGGCAGGCGGCGGTGAAGGTCGCGGTTCGCTTCGCCTCGGTTCGGAACGATTCAGCGGCGGAGTCTGATTTCGCTCGCTTCTCGTCGTGTTCTGATTCGGCGGTGAATAAGTCGGCGGCGTGCGGCGTGTTTCCGTTTGTCTGTTCGTATTCGTTGTATCTTTCGGCTGCGTCGAGCGTCGCGGAGAACTCGAATCCGGTGTTCTTACGACCGGCGATGTTTCCGTTGCGTCCGAATTTTCAGCACGCGGTATCGAACGGTTAAAAACTCCCGTACGGCGTGGCGGCGTGCGGTCGGATGATTTTTCGTCCTCGCTTCTGCTATTTTCAGCAGGCGGACGAACTTGCGGCAGACGGTTTCCGTAAATTGTTTTGCGACGCAAAGTTTCATCCATCGAAGTTCCGCCGGTTCGCTCACTCGCACCGGTTCGGACTTCTCTGGCGGGAATAACTTTTTGCCCGTTCGGAATCCGAATTTCGCGGCTGACTTTACCGTCCAATTCCTTATATGTCGGAATTAACGGCGGCGAATCGTTTATAACTGGCTTTTGTCTCAAAACTTCTTTTGCGATTGTTTCAGACGGACGGTTGAAACCCCGTTTTTGTCGCCCAAATTCGCTTGCGGGAACAGAAACGACTCCGGTTGTCGGCACACGCTGAAACGGCGGTGTCAGATTCCGGTTGCCTCTCGCAATGTTTTCCGCCGGAGTAACCGGAGTTATCGGAAGATTACCGTTGTTTCCATTATTGCCGTTATTTCCATTGTTGCCGTTGTTTCTATTATTTCTGTTATTTCTCCCATCGTTTCTACGCCAACGATCTCTGTAACCGCGGTTATAATCATAATAACCGTAACCGTAAGGCAATGGATACCAGCAATAACTGTCGCCGATGTATGTTATATAAACCACCGCCGGTCGCCAGTAACTTCGGTTTGAACGGTAAGCGTCGGCATACGGCGACCAAACCCAATTGTTGTTGACGATAAACCAGCGTCCGTGATGATATGTTGCCCAACCCCACGGTTCGTCGTTAATCCACGTCCAGCCGTAATAATTTACCCAACGCCAATGCCCGTAACGATACGGTGACCAGTTCGTATAAGTTCCGGTCGTCGCCGTGAAAGGTCGCCAGACATAACCGTAATTTCTCGCGTAAATCCATTCGCCGTAATCATTTAACTCGTCCGCACCATAAATATCATCATCATAATACTTATTATAATATGCGTTTCGTAAATTTCTCTCGACTAAACTGTCGCGTTCCGCCGTCCATAGATCGAAGTTATCCCGGCTGCCCGAATCGCGTGAAGTTTCCCACTCGCCGGCATAATCGCCTGACAAAAAAAGTTTCGCACTGTTTCCATTTTTCAACGTAAAACCCGAATCGCTTGAATAAACTCTCGCTTCGCCCCATTCCGACACGACAATATTTACTTGTTTATCGGATTCATCACCGGCATCAATCCGGTATTTTCCTTTTTCCTGCACCGCAACCGTCGTGTTCGGTGCGTCAACTTCAAAGTAACCGTTTTCCTTATCGAACTTTAAAACCGTCAAATTCAAACTTCCCTGTGAAAGACTGACGGCGATGGCTTCGTCCTGCAAATTGACGATTTTCAGGTAAGAGTTTTCGGCAAGCCGCAGGTAATTGTCTTTATCGAACTGGATTTCGATGCGTGAATTATTGTCGGTAAAAATTTCATCACCTTCGACCAGAGGCAGATTCTGCGTCGCAAGTTCCCATTCGTCCGCATCGGCTCGTTTGATTTGTGCGTTGCCCTGTAAAAATTTGATTCTGGCAACCCGTGCGTTCTGTTCGGGGATGTAATCATCGTAATCGTCAACAAAATTCTCCAACCCGAAAACATTCATTGAAGTAAATGACAGAACGAGAAATAGAATCCACAATGATTTTGGATTTCTAAGCATATTATTTTCTCCTTAAATTTTAGACAGATTCGGAAGAGAAAAGTCGTCTTCAGCACGAACGGCTTTTTATGTTTGATATTTCAACGCAAAAATCATTCCTCAGCGTTAATGTTTACGAAAGGTCTGCATTTATCGGATATAAAGTGAAAAGGTAAATAATTTTAAACCATAGGTTAAACGAGATGGAATAGATGATGTAACGAAATGGTGTAGAAGAAATGTTCAAATAGAATAAGATTAAACCAAAAATATCATCAAGAATGCTTATGCAATGAAAGCCAAAATCCTGTTCGACCAACTTGAGAAATCGTTTATCATTGCATCGGAGATGAGTCCCGAAGCGGAAAGTCCGGTGAAAAAATGCACGCCCATTAAACCGACGTAAAGAATCAGCACGAATCCGAGTCCGAATTTGGCGATTTTCAGATTTCGCCAGTTCCATAAAACGAGTGCGGCAATTGCCCCGACCAAGATTTTAACTGCGAGAAACGGCAAATCGCCCATATCCAAAAGACTCGCCATCAGATGATTTCCCTCCGACGCAAAGCCGTTGCGAACCCAATAGAGTGTAAAGACGGCATCGAGAAAGTTGAGTGTAAAAAGCAGCAATACTTGTCTGGACAACGGCATATTTAAGTACGATCCTTTTGAAAAAATTTTAAACTGATCCCGCTCTTTGAGTGATCTAACCGCCTTTTGTTTAGATTCGGCACGGATTAGGTCAGCACGAGTTCAACGAAATGTTTTTGTTGCTTAAATATAGTTTTAATAAACTAATATTTCAAAAAAATTTTGAAAATTTATTTTTTTACCAAACCGAAAAAATGATATTTTAATAAAAATTGTAAAGCTTCAATAAAATGCCAACGATATGTTGTCAATCAACGTCTTATAAACCGGACAAACGTCTGTTTTACAAATTCAGGATAATAAAAGAAGAGGATAAAATAATGAGAAAAACAGCATACATAAAATTTTTCGTGGCAATTTTTGCCGTGATTTTTCTGGTTGGAACGATTGATACATTCAGTCAGCGAAAACCGCGAATTCGGCAGGCAAACCGAGCTAACGTCAACCGAAGCAACTTTAAAGTTGACCGCGGAACAAGAATTCGCGTGCGGCTTGAAGACGAGTTGAACTCCAAAATTTCGCAAGTCGGCGACAGATTTACCGCCAAAGTTACCGAACCCGTCTATTCAAATACGGGTGTCATCGTCGTCCCGAACGGAAGCGATGTCATCGGTCGGGTTAATTCGGTGCAAGCGGCTAAGAAAGGGGGCGATCCGGGAACGATTGATGTGAGCTTCGTGGAAATTCGTCTACCGAACGGAAAGACCGAACGAATCAACGGTTCGCTAACGAGTCTTGACACGAAATCGGCTAAGAGTGATAACGAAGGTTCGGCATCGGGCGATGACCGCAAAAATGACAAGATTATCTTTATCGGCGGCGGTGCAGCCGGCGGTGCGATCTTAGGCGGAATCATCGGCGGCGGAAAAGGTGCAGCAATCGGCGGTATCCTGGGTGCGGTCGGCGGTTTGCTCGGCGAAAGACTGACTAAAGGCGAAGATGCCCAAGTAAAATCGGGAACGGAATTCGGCGTTTATCTGAATCAGGATTTTTATCTGCCGCGATATGATGCCAACGATCCGATCAGAGACGATCCGGTCAACAACAATTATGACGGACCTTCTAGCGGCAGAACTTACGTCGTTCAACGCGGCGATACGCTGGGCGTTATCAGCCGAAAAGTTTACGGAACTTCCGGTCGTTATCTGGATATATACAACGCTAACCGCGATCAATTAAGCAGTCCGAACAATGTATCGGTCGGTCAAACATTGATTATTCCGTAAATCTGATTTACCGGTAAATGAAAAAGGTCGGCAAAAATTGCCGACCTTTTTCGTTAAAGTTAAATGGATTTGTCAGCACAAAATTAATTAGTAAATATAGTGTTTTGCAGATTCGCTTATATTACAAAAATTTATATTTCTCATTAGTTATAACCCAAATTCTTACGGTTGACTTTCGTTATAGTTAAAATTCTTCTAAATCTAGTTTCAGCATAGTTTATTGTCTATGAAAATAGGTGATGCACTTCCGGGTTTCGAAGGTGCAACCGATTGGTTTAACGGACTTCGGGAAGAAGCCGAGGAATATATTAAAGGTAAACCGACGATGGTTTATTTTTGGGCGACAAGTTGCGGCATCTGCAAGGAAAATATGCCGAAATTGAAAACGCTCAAAGAAACTTATCCGGCATTGAAAACACTGGCGATTCATTTGCCGCGTTACGAAGCGGACACGAATCTGGAAACGGTTCAGGCGACCATCAAAGAACATTGCATTGATGATATTTGTGCGGTTGATAACAAACACCAATTGAAAAATGTGTTTTTGAACGAACAAGGATGGATTCCGATCTATTATTTGTTCGACGCGGAAGGAAAATTGAAATCACGTTCCGCCGGTGAATATGGTGTCGGAGTTCTCACCAAAGCACTTGAAAAAATGTTTCCCAAAGCCAAATCAGCAACAGCTTAAAGCACAAAAAAGGCGTTTAATAATGAGCAAATTATTAAACGCCTTTTTGATTGAATCAAAAAATTTACAAACCTAATAAATCCCAAAACCCCTTAAATAAATAAGCCAAAATAAACAAACTTATCAAAATCGAACCGACCAGAATGGCGACTAAAACAGCGATTATTCCGAACACGAATAAATAATCGCCGGTCGTTCCGCTGCCGCGTCCCGTGCCGTGTTCGCGGATCAAATCCATATTTTTCTTATTCGATTTCCAGAAAAAGTCGAACGCATCGCCGACAACCGGAATTATTCCGACGACATAATCAAGACCGATATTAAAAGCCATCCGCGTCAGCGTAATTTTCGGCACGCCGTAGCGAACGCCGGCAATTAAAATGTAAAATGACAACAGCGAAGTAGAAATATCGCCGACATTCGGAATCAAACCGATAACCGCATCGAGTCCGAATTTCCAACCCGTTCCCGGAACTCTGAAAAGTCCGTCAAGATAGGTTGAAATCGTTTCGAGACTCTGCTCGATTTCGATCTGCTTGCGTTCCTGCTTATCCAAACCCTTACTCGACTGCGTCTGAATTCGTTGTAATTCTTCAATGTCCTGCATAATATCAATCCTCCCCGACACAACTTGCATAACCCAACACTTTATCACCGTCCTTCAAACGCGAAGGCGTTGGCTGCCAGCCGTTTTTCAAACGATATGCCAAAATTTCATTCGCACTCGGTTGATGTTTCCACACGGCAACTGCCGCAATCGCTCCGAGTCAGGTAGTGTCAAAAACCAGAAACAAATCTCGAAATGAAATTATTACATCAATCGTATATTCATCCTGCGTAATCGTTTCGGCAATGATTTGCGGTAGAAAATCGCTTTTCTTTTTTGTCTTCGCCCAACTTAAAACCTGTCCCAAAGTTTTATGGTTGACCATCTCATTTTTGAGTTTGGCAAATTCTTCATCAGGCAAATCAGTAAGATTTTCGACATTCATTATTTGTTCGCAACAGATTTAACTATCTTCACATTCAAAATTTTATCACCCCTTACAAGATTATCTACGATTTTCATTCCGGTTTCGTTCACTTTGCCGAAAACTGTGTAACCGCCGTCGAGATGCGGTTGCGGCGAATGGCAGACAAACCATTGCGAACCGCCGGTGTCTTTGCCCGAAAGTGCCATTCCGACCGTGCCGCGTTCAAATTGTAATTGGTTGATCTCATCGCGTATCTGCCAACCCGGACCGCCGTTTCCGTCGCCACGCGGATCGCCGTCCTGCATCACGAAATTCGGCACGACGCGGTGAATTTCCAAACCGTTAAAATATCCTTTTTGTGCCAGATTGATAAAATTATCAACCGTCAAAGGTGCGTCTTCGGGATAAAAATCAATTGTAAATTCGCCTTTATCAGTTTTCAGGATTGCCGCCCATTCGCCGTTTTTGCGGGACAGAGCTTTTTTGTAATCCGCCCGAACAACTCTCGACTTTGCACCGTCTTTTGCATCGCCTTCAAATTTTACGCGTCCAAAATCCTTCGGAATTTCATACGGCTTGAAACTCGGATCGCCGACCGTCATCGGATCAGGTTTCAGAATGTTAAAACTTCTGTAAATCTCCGCCGCCTTTCGCCGAATCAGATAATCGGGCGATTCAATCGCGGCGATAAATGGCGTGAAATAAGGAAATTTAACCTTTTGCGGCGGACGATTTTCATATTGCTTTTTCAACCCATCAAGAATCGCCAACGACGCATCATTAAATTTGTCCGTCCGTGCCTCATACAAAGCGTTTGATAATGCTTTGTAAATTTCCATAGATTGCTCGGAACTTTCGGGTTTTATATCACCCAAAAGATTTGCGGCGGTTGAACGGACAATTACGTCATCTTGGTCGAGTAATTTAAGCAAAGCTATCTGAAAATCCTTATCTTGAAATTTTGCATAAGCGGTTAAAAAATCTGGGAAACTTTTGTTCGGTTTCCCATTACCATAAATGACATCAGTTATCTCACCACGAAGAAGCATTTCTGCCGTATTCATTATTCTTTTTGGACGATTTTCCTTTAAATCAGGCAATTCACCTAAAGCCTGTGCATAACCGCTTAAACCTTTCCAATCAATATCTTTCGGGTATTTGGTGCGAATATAAGTTTTTTGCGAAATATTGATAAGTGCAATCCCTAACTCTGGCGAAGCATAATTCTCTTTTTCACGGAATTCTTGCAGAAACTTAACCGCACGTTCATTATCAGTTCCCTTCAAAATAGCTCCCAAAGTCGAAACAAGCGTTAAAAGTTCATTTTCTTCCGTCGGATTATCAAATTTCGATTTTTTGTATTCGGCGAATAATTGTTCGCTTCGTGTCAGCAGTTTTTCGGCGATGTATTTATTTCTCGTCAAAACGTCGCTTCTGTCTAAAATCTTATCTTCCGTATTTTCCGGTTGGAAACTCGATAAAGCACGAATCGCACTGACGCGGACACGTGAATCTTGATCGGTCGAGGCGGCATTTAACAATAAATCTATCGCTGATTTGTCGTCCGCTGTCCCTAAAACTCTTGCGGCATTGGCACGAACAACCGGATTTTCATCTTTTGCTAGTAATTCCCGTGCTTCTTTGTTGACATTTTTCACCCGCAATCTTGCCAAAGTGTTCAGAGCATCAGCACGAATTCGCCAGTTTGAATAGCCGAGAAATTTAGCCAATGCAATTTCCGCACCTGCGGGTTTTGCTCGCACAACCGCCGTGATTCCCAATAAAATTACGTCTTCACTCTGTTTCGTCTGATCTTTATTTTCAAGTTCCAAATTGTCCAGAATCACTTCGCCGAGAGTTTTGGCTTCGACGCTTTTCTCGTTCGCCGCCGCGATTTTTCCCGCCGCTTCAATCGCACTCACCCGCACTTTGTCAGCATTTTTTGTGTCCGTCAAAACCGCTAAAATCGCACTTGCACCTTTAATTGATTCAATCTCCCCAAGTGCAAAAGCCGCTGCTTGCCGGACTTCATCGGTATCATTTGCAAGCAATTTTACAAGCGTTGGAATTGCTTCGTCGCTGCCGATTCTTCCCGCCGCGAGTGCCGCCCGTTCTCTGATCGAAGGATTTTTATCGGACAGAAAATCAACCAGCATTTTATCAAAGCGAAGTTCATCTTCAGCTTTTTTGATGTCGATCAGTTGATTCATCGAAATCGGTTGCGGTTGAGTTTTTTGAGCGAAAATGCTGATTGAAAGACTGAGAAAAAGAGCGGTAAAAAGGGCGGTAAATTGTTTCATTTTTTGATTTACTGTGGTCTATTGAATTCTGTAATGCTCGTTTCTGATTTCGACTTTATCACGTAGATTTTCGGGCAGAATTACACGAAATCCCCTCGGAGTTTTGTCGTCTTCGACTACCGATATTTCATCCGCCGAAAGTTTGTCCAGAACTGCATCGGCTCCGTAGAGCGTAATATCGGCTCGTCCTTTTTTGGTTTGAGTTTCAAATGTAACCGTATATCTTGCTTCGATACGGCGTTGTCCGATGCCAAAATTTACTGTAACTGAAGCGGCATTGACCGGCGAAATTTTTGAGCTGTTCAGGTTTATCGGAATTTGCTGAACGGTAAAATCCGCCTTGCGTCCATTGAGGTTTATTTTTTCAGTCGCAACAAAATTGAGTGATTCGACAAAACTTCGCGGTCCGCGGATACGCAGGATTTTCGGTGAAACTTCGGTATTGTATATTTCAAAGCCGTCCGCAAGCGTTCCTTCCGTTTCGACTCTGACAGGAATGTTGCGTTCTTCCACCCGTTCAAGTTGAATGGCGATTTTATCGGGCTGAATTTCGTCGATTTTAACGCCTGTCGGTAAATCAATGGTGATATTCTGCGGCGTTATCTGAATTTCACGGTCGCCTTCGTCAATGTCCGTCAGATCAAGCGAAACTACTAAATTGTTCGGATTTAACTGGTCAACTTTGCGTTTGTCACCGGTTACGACCAGATCAATTTCCTGTGCCGGAGAGTTCGTAATTTCGAGATTTTTTGAAATCAGAGGATTCAGCGAAATCCCACGCAGACGCGTTTGCGTCGGTTTCTGCATTCCTGTTACGCCGAGCCAAAGCGTGACAGTTATCACCAAAGCCAAAAGTTTCGTCAGCCAATCTTCAATGAAAATACGCTTTAGCCAATAACTGATAAAGGTTTTTACCTGATTTTCTCCGACATCTTTTTCTTTTGAAAAACTTAAGTTCATCCTTATAACCGCAGCCAATTAACCAACCGCCATTTCCTTTTTTGCTTCTTCGATTGCTTCCTTATCTAAATTTTCCGCTTTTACTGTTTCCGTACTTTTTTCAAATTCTTCCTTCAGTTTTTTTGATTCCTTGCTTTTGCCGCTCGTCAGAGGAATGTTCATTGATGTCAGCAATAACCGGCGAAGTTGTTTCGTATCGAGATTACGGCGAATTTCGCCGTCTTCGACAAAAGATATACCGCCGGTTTCTTCAGAAACAACGACTGAAATCGAATCCGTTCCCTCAGTTACGCCAATTGCCGCCCGGTGGCGTGTTCCGAGTTCCCGCGACACGCTCGGATTTTTCGTCAACGGCAGAAAGCACGAGGCGGCGGCAATTTTTTCCTGTCGAATGATGACCGCTCCGTCGTGCAGCGGCGTGTTCGGATTAAAAATCGTCACGAGCAGATCGTAACTGATAATCGAATTCAGTTGAACGCCGGCATCTATGTAATTTCGCAGCCCGACTCCGCGTTCAATGACGATCAAGACTCCGGTTTTCGATGCTGACATAGTTGTTGCCGCCAGAACAATTTCGTCATAAACAGTTTCACCGAGTTGCCCGCGTTCGCGTTTTATCAGCGGAAATCTGAGTTGATTTCCGAAATATATCAATGCCTGCCGGATTTCTGACTGAAATAAAACTATGATCAAAATCGGAAAATAAAAAACCACCGAGTTTAATAAGAATTCAAGTGTAAATAAATCCTGCGTAATCGCCAACCAGTAGAGCAGAGTTAGAATCACGATTCCCACGACCGTCGGCACGGCACGAGTTCCACGCAGCAGACGCAGAATGACATATACGATTATAAAAACAAACGCAATATCCAATACGCTACGCATTGACGTGAAAGCAGGAATATATTCTGTGATCGGCATACGGAAAGTTGGAATCTAAATCTTTAAGAGCATCTTTGTTTGCCAAAGACACCTTTTACAAGAATATCATACAAATTTTTAACTTTACTTAGTCTTTTTTCGAGAGCGTTTTTGTTCCGAAAAATTTAGGATGCAATTTTTTACAGATTCGGATGGATTTTTTATAAAAATTTAATTTCGGCGGCGAATCTTGCCCCGTTTGACCAGACCGACGAAATCACCTTTATCGTCCACCACACCCAGAACACCGATCCCATTGGTTCGCAAAAGTTCTTTAACTTCGACGATAGAAGTGTCGGTTTCAACAAATTGATTCTGCTTGATCGGAAGCATCACATCCCGCACCTTCGTTTCGTGCCATTTGTCACGCGGCAGATTTTTTTTAATTCTTTTCAGGAATAAAAAACCGATGAGCCGATTATTTTCAGCAACGGGGAAAACCGACAGTCTTTGCAGCGGCAAAAATTTGTCAACAAATTGCATCACGGTCATATCCGGTTTGACGGCAACCGGCATTTCCATCACCTTATCAACAGTAAGATTCTTAAATTTATCAACCTGCTGGATAGTTTTACGAGCCGCATCGAACAAAAATATTCCGACCAGAATTATCCAGACTTGGGTTATCAAACTGCCGTCCTGATTGGTCAAAAAAAATACAATACCTGAGATAATTAAGGTAATTGCAATGATTTGTCCGCATTTTCCAGCTAGTTTCGTAGCATCATTAATATCGGTTCCGCGTTGCCGGAGAAATGCCCGCAAAATTCTGCCGCCATCGAGCGGATAGCCGGGAAAAAGGTTAAGAATTGCGAGAAGCAAATTAAGAAAAAAGAGTGTGTAGAACAACGGATTGAGCAGATTTCCGGTCAATCCGTTGGTTGTTGCCCGCAATCCCAGAAAGAAAAAAGCGATAAAGAAACTTGCCAACGGTCCGGCAACAGCAACCTTGAATTCGGATTCCGGTGTTTCCGGTTCGCGGCGAAAACGCGGGATGCCGCCGAACGGGTAAATCTGAACTTCAATAATTTCAATACCTTCTTTTTTGGCGATGTATGTTTGGATGAATTCGTGAAATAAAATGGATAAGAAAAAAAGCAGGATCGAGATCGTTCCGAAAAGGAACTTTATCATAATATCTTCGGTAATGGAGCTCGGAAAACTGCTTCCGCTAAATATAACCAAAACAGTAAAAATCAGGATCCAGCGATAATCAATGCGAGCTGGCGTTCCGTAAAAACTCACAATAGTTAATTTATTCTCGAAAAATTCGAAGAAACTCTTCATATTCAACATATACTGAAAAAAAAGGAAAGAAAATTACAGTTTTCTTTCCTTTTTCAAATTAAATTTATATCGTTAAATTTACGCCTCAAACGGAACTTCGGCGTTCTGCAATAAAGAAAGTTCGTTACGCGAAACCTTCTCCAACAACTCCGGTTCGTCAAACATTTTGACCAATCCGCGAACGGTTGCGTAACGCGGTTCGTCGGGAACGATTACCGACAAATCCACGAAGTTACGGATATACTCGTCAAGTCCCGTCAACAATGCTCCGCCGCCAGTTAAAATAATTCCGCGATCATATATATCGGCGGCAACTTCAGGACGGAGTTCGGTTAGAGTATCCTGCACGACCTGTGCAATTCGCCGGACAATATCTTCGACAATCGGATAAATTTCGCCTGCCGTAATCTTAACAGCTCCCGGACTACCTGTTTGCATATCACGTCCGCGAACAAGTTTTTCATCTTCGGGATTTTTCGGTTCAATAGCGGTTACGAACGACCTTTTTAATTCTTCGGCGGTTTCCGCACCAATTTGTAAACCTCGATGCCGCCGCAGATGAGTCATCAAAGCAATATTTATCTCGTGGCTGCCGATTCGCACCGAGCGTGAATGGGCAATATTTCCCTTAGCGACAACGGCAACATTCGTCGTTCCCGCCCCGACATCGACGACCGCCGAAGCCCGCTTATCATCGGTCGAAACATCCGCCCCAAACGCCGCCGCCAGACCTTCTTCCATCATATAAACTTTGCCGATGTGTGCCTCTTCCGCCGCATTCAACAAAGCTCTCTGCTCGACGTGTGTAACATCCGAGGTCATACTCATCACGGCTTGGCGGGCAACTTGGGAACCACCTGATTTTGCCTGTTTTACGAAATACGAAAGCATCTGTTTCGTGCGTTCAAAATCCGCCACTACTCCGCCGCTTAAGGGAGCTAAAACAATGGTATCGCGTCCTTCACGTCCCTGCATTTCAGCCGCTTCTTTACCAAACGCCACAATATCTTCAGTTAGTTCATTAACCGCGACCAACGATGGTTCGTCGAAAACCACATCGCGTCCTTTGACTGCAATGATCGTGTTCGCCGTCCCCATATCAATTGCCATTGAATCGGTAACCAACTTTTTAATTGATGAAAATCCCATCATAAGGAGTAATTTTTAATTGTTCAAAACAGACTTTTAACTTTAATAAAGGATAATTTCTTTGGATAGAATTCCAGCAAAATCAGAAAATTCAACAAAACGGGAGCAGACAGTTCAAACAGATAATTTATTTAAGACATTGTAACTCAATTCCATTTAACTTCAAATAGTGAAACGGGCTGTATCCGGTTTTTTACCCGTAAAGGCTCGCGTTTCCTGATTAAAAAAGATTCGGTGCAGGCTTTGCCCGCTGCTTCGCTGATCAAAATTTGTCCGCCCGCCGCGATGCTGAATTCACCTTGTCGCCGATTGCCGTGTGCAAGCCGATTTTGGCGGCGATTTCAGGAAAACCTTCGATCTTAAAACCGGTGTTCAGTTCGACATCTCTGTTCTGCATCGCAATTGCTGTTTCAAAGGCGTTGTCGGCATCCCGCGGCAGATGTTTCGAAGCTCCGAGAATCGCAAATTATTTCAGATTATATTTTTTCTCATTCCACACTTTTGCGGCAATCGTCGAAAAACTGTAATCCAAAATTTTTCCATCCAATGTTTCATCCGCCAGCAATGCGACAACTCTGTCTGCCGAAGTTACGCGGGAAATCAGATTTGTCGCCTTCTCAAATATTTTTTCAAGTCAAAAACCGTGCCAAGCGTTTTGCTCATTTCGTCGAGCATTTCTAAAATCTGTGCTTTCCGCCGCAATTCTTTGACTTCCACCGGCGTGGCATAACCTTCCGGACTCAAATCATTCGGCGTAATATAATTTTTATCGGTCGAAATTTTTGAACTTCTTTCCAATGATCTCGTTCGCCGAAATAAACATTTGTGTATTGCCGGACGGTTTATCATCAGACTGCACATTTTTCGGCATTTCCGTAAAACTCGGTGGCAGATTCGGAGATAATTTGTTCTCTTTGATAACTGACTTCAGTTTATTGACCAAACCGAACTCAAGTTTGCTTGTTCCAATCGTAATTTGATCGCCGGATTGCAAAATTTTCTCCAGAACTGCTTCGTCATTTATGAAAACTTTGTTAACGCTCCGCTTCAATTTACCGTTTTCAAAAACGCCGTCAATCAACGTAAATTTTTCCACGTCGGAACGAATATGAGCGTGCTTTCTTAAAACGCGGCGGTCGTTCAAGCCCACATCGCTATCTTTTGCTCGCCCGATTGAATAAGTCGAATCAAAATGCAGATCTATCTCGCTGATCTTTCCGACTGTCTCCGTAATTTTCAAATATGTCTTCACAATAAGGCAGTTGTAAATGTAAAATCGGAAATGGTAAATGATTATTAGTAGATGTTAGTTTTAAACATTAGTTTTTGGTCAAAGCAACTCATTTACTAAAAATTCATAGTCACCAAAAGCTAAAAATTAACATCTGACAGCCAATTGACACTATGATTTACTTAGATAATAACGCCACAACTCGAATCGCCGGTGAGGTTTACGAAGCAATGATTCCTTTTTTAACGGAATTTTACGGCAATCCATCGTCCGCTTATTCTTTTTCAAAACATACGAAGAAGGCAATCGAAGATTCACGCAAAAATGTCGCCGAATTGCTCGGTGCTGATTCTTCGCACGAAATCGTTTTCACATCCGGCGGAACGGAAAGCGATAATTGGGCAATCTTCGGAACGCTCGAAGCGAACCGCGAAAAAACTCATATCATCACTTCAAGCGTCGAACACGAAGCCATTCGCAAAGTCTGCGACAAACTTGATGCTAACGGATTTTCGATAACTTTACTGGACGTTGACGAAAATGGCTTGCTCGATTTAGATCAACTGCGGGAATCTTTGAATGAAAATACGGCAATCGTTTCGACGATGCTTGCCAATAACGAAACAGGCGTTTTATTTCCCGTCATAGAAATCGCCGAAATTGTCAAAGAACATTCAGATGCAATATTTCACGTTGACGGCGTAAATGCCATCGGGAAAATCCCTATTGATTTAAAAAAGACCGAAATTGACCTTTTTTCCATTTCGGGACACAAGTTTCACGCCCCGAAAGGAATCGGAGCGTTATATATTCGCGAAGGCGTAAAAATTGCGTCAAATTCAATTGGCGGCGGACAGGAATTCGGACAACGTGCGGGAACGGAAGCAGTTCATCAAATCGTCGGACTCGGCGAAGCGGCAAAATTTTTTAAAGATTTATCACCGATGGCGGAAATCGAACGCTGGCGGGACAAATTAGAATCCGAAATTCTGCAAAATTATCCAAATTCTCATAGAAACGGCGACAAAGAAATGCGTCTGCCGAACACTTCCAACATCTCTTTTGAAAATCTCAACGGCGAAACAATTCTCGCCAAATTAAACAATTTAGATATTTATGTTTCGACCGGTTCCGCCTGCAACGAAGAATCAAAAACCGCCTCGCCCGTCCTCAAAGCAATGAATATTCCATATTCTCAAGCAATGGGTGCAATCCGTTTTTCGTTGGGAAGATATAACACCGAAGTTGAGATTGATTTTGTGCTGGAGCATTTGCCGAAGATCATTGAGGATGTGCGGGAGATTTCTCTCTAACAGATTTATGCTGCACCTTTAGGTGAAAACTTTTTAATTACTGATATAGTCTTAATATTTTGCGGGATTAATTTTATTATTTTATAACCATCTTCATCAGGTAATAATTTGATACGTCCCTCAATTTCAACATCTATTTCTTTTGCAAATGGCTTCTTATCTAAAAGAATTTCTTTTAAATTATAATTCTTTCCAAAATAATGTTGGAATTCAACAGTTGCTATACTATCAAATGAATTTAAAGTCCTATATTCACAACCATTTTCACCATAAAGAATCGGAAATAAAATAACTTTTTCCTCGTATGTGTAAAGGGTAGCTTTTGTTTTGACTTGTCTGTTTTCAAAATTATTTGGATAATCCCCTATTTCACAGACACTTGTTTCTATAAATTTTTCAATTTCTACTTCATTTACATTGAGATCAGAAATTTCTATAAATTCAAAATATAGAAAATTATAAAATCCCACAGCAAAAACAGAGGCTATGAAAAAAGTTGAGAAACGAATTAAAATAGATGAGCAATTATTCATATTTGTTTGAAGCACTAAGTTCAAAATTTGTTGCTTTATTGAATTTTATTATTCAAACTTCACCCGCCGATAGATTTCATCGAGCGTTATTTTCATTCCAACCGATTGAAATTCGATCTCGACATCACGATCACTTTTGTTATAAAAATGCGTGAGCCAATTTCCGTCGGGTTGACGGCGATGAAGTTCGATATGAATTTTTTCCTGTTCGATGATTATATATTCTTGAACACTTGGGATTTGTTGATAAATGTTGAGTTTTTCGCGTCGGTCAATTTCCCGTGTTGAAGGTGAAAGAATTTCAATTATCAAAACAGGTTCGTCACGATAAAAACGGCTTTCGGGAGATTCATCACAGGCGACAAAAATATCTGGATAATAAAAATTACTTTCATCAAACCGAAGCTTCATATTTTCCATAAAAACCTGGCACAAATCGTCTCTCAGATGTCCCCACAAATTTCCAAACAAGTTTCCTGCAATAACATTATGATCATCACTTGCACCAGCCATTGCGTAAACTTCGCCGTTTATAAATTCGTGTCTCTTGTTGCTTACATCTTCACCATCAAGATAATCTTCAACGCTGATTTTTGTTTTAAATTTTGGTAATCCCATAGATTTATTTTCCTCAGGTAAATTGTAGCTTTTTTTTGTTATCTTGCAACTTTTCCAAAAGTTTTCCACAGGTGGAAAACTTTAATTTTGAAACTTGCGAATTTACTTTAACGTAGTTAAGTTAGATACCAATTTTTTCAAACAAATAAGAGGATTGTATGAATAAAAAGTCATTTTTAAGCACATTTTTATCTTTTGTTCTAACCTTTTCGATATTCACGATTTCGCTTCCGCAGGTCGGGCTTTCGCAGACTTCGGCGAAAACCGCACAGTCTACGGAAATCGAAAAAAGGCTTTCGGCGATTGAAGCGAAACTCGAAAAACGGCGGCAGGAATTGGGAATTCCGGGTTTGTCGGTGGCAATTGTGAAAGACGGCAAGACGATTATGGCGAAGGGTTTCGGTTACAAAGATTTTGAGAAAAAACTTCCGGTAACGACTGAAACACAGTTTGCTATCGGTTCGGCGACAAAGGCTTTTACGGCACTTTCGGTTTTGATGCTGCAGGATGAAGGCAAATTGTCACTCGACGATTCGCCGAAAAAATATTTATCTTACTTCAAAATCAACAATGCGGAAACGGATAAAAATATCCAGATTCGTGATCTACTGTCGCATTCGTCGGGTTTGGCTCGCACCGATCTGGCGGTGGTAACGAATAAATTAAATCGGGTTGAATTGATAAAAGTCGTCGGTGAAGCAAAACCGATTGCGGGACTTCGTGAGAAATTTTCATATCAAAATATAATGGTCGCGGCGGCGGGCGAAATTGTTGCACAAATCACGAAAAAACCTTGGGAAGAGTTTGTTCCCGAAAAGATTTTCAAACCTTTGGGGATGGAAAATTCGACGATGACGATTCAGCAAATGCAGCAATCGAAAGATTTTTCATTCGGTTATAATTATAATTTCGACACGAAGCAAACACGCCGTTTGCCGATGCTGGACATCAAGGAAACCGCTCCGGCAGGTTCCATCAATTCATCGGCGAACGATATGGCAAAATGGTTGAAATTTGTTTTGAACGAAGGCGAATTCAACGGCAAAAGACTTGTTTCAAAGGAAGGTTTTGATGAATGGACAAAACCGCAGATGAAGATCACGCCGGACGGGAAAATGTCTTATGGTTTGGGTTGGTTCATAGAAGATTGGAAAGGCAGAAAGATCGTTCAGCACGGCGGCAATGTTGACGGTTTTAATTCGATGGTCGCAATGATTCCCGGAGAAAATATCGGTTTCGTAATGCTTACGAATGTTTCCGGTTCGCCGCTCGGAAACGAGCTGATGGATATTGTCTGGAGCGGAATTTTAGAAGATGTGGCGGGAAAAGAACTCTCCGACGAAGCAAAACTTGAAATCGGTAAATATAATTTCAAGGAAGCGGGTTTTGACATTGATGTGTTGGTCGAAAACGGTCAACTCGTCGCTAAAGTTCCCGATCAGCCGACTTATATTTTGGAAAGTATCGAAGGCAGAAAATACAAACTTTCCAACGCTCCGGCAGGATTTTTTATCACATTCAAAGACGGCGAAGCGTATCTCGAACAACCGCAGGGAAACGCAACTTTGAGAAAACTCGGCGACGATACAAATAAAAGTGTTATGAAAGCGGCTGAAACCGAAGGTCTTTCCGCCATGGATTTGCTCGGAACTTATGAAGCCGAACAGCAGCCGGGAAACACGATCGAGATCAAAGAAGTTGACGGAAAAGTTTCGCTGGTCGTCAGCACGCAGCCTCCTTATCCATTGGTTAAAAAATCTAATGATGAATTTATTTCGCCTGATTTACCTGCGGGATTTATTGTCAGAGGAAAACGCGGTGCAGACAAAAAAGTTACGGGAATAATTTTAGTGCAGCCGAATGGCGAATTTGAATTCAAATACCTTGGCGGAATTAAAAAAAATACTGATATAAAAATTTCGGCGGACGAGTTAATAAACAAAACCATCGCGGCACTTGGCGGTGAAGCGAATATGCGAAAAGTAACTTCGAGTATGACGACGTTCGATATGGATTTTGTAAATCAAGGTTTAAAGGCAAAGGGCGTGTCTTATGCAAAAACTCCGAATAAAGCCGAATCGAAGGTTACAATAGATATTTTCGGCAAAAGAATTGCGACGATTCGTGATTATTTTGACGGCACGAGCGGCGGCGAAGAAATAAGTTTCAGCGAAGGTGAAACTTACACCGGACAACGACTCGAAGACGTAAAATTCGGTAATTCTTTTAATGGATTGCTTGATTGGAAAAACGAACTCAAAAAAGCCGAAATCATCAAAAAAGACAAGATCGGCGAAGAAGAAGTTTATATTTTGTCGCTCGAACCGAAGAACGCCAGCCGAGTAATTATGTATGTTTCGGCGAAAACATTTCTACCGCTGCGTAAAATTTCCATAATAGTTTCCAGCACTTCATCGCTGAAAATTCCGATTACGGAAAACTTCAGCGACTACAAAAATGTGGACGGAGTTATGATTCCATTTACGACTGCAACCGAGAATCCGGGAATGGGCGAAGTCGTAACTACGATCACGGAAATCAAACACAATATCGAAATTCCTGATTCGAAATTTAAGAAGTAGAAAATTGAAGAATATATAACTTTACTCTCAAGTCCGGCACTCGACAGTTTGCTGAGCTTGAGAGTTTTTTAATTTTTCAACGCTAAAGTATTTGATAACTCTATGTTAAATTTATAAATTATGGGATTAGCAAAACCAAAAGATTTATATACGGCGGAAAAATATCTCGAACTTGAGCGAAATTCCGAAGTTCGCCACGAATATATTGATGGCGAGATTTTTGAAATGGCGGGAGCGGGAAAACGTCATAATCAGATTTCAGCAAATGTAATGCGTCTGCTCGGAAATCAATTACTCGAAAGAAACTGCACTGCTTATGCAAGCGAAATGCGTATCAGAATTCCCTCAACAAGAAAATATACTTATCCTGATATTGTCGGAATTTGCGGCGATGAAGAATTTGAAGACGATATTGAAGACATTCTTCTTAATCCAAACTTGCTTATTGAAATCCTCTCAAAATCAACCGAAGCCTACGACCGTGGGACAAAATTCGAGTTCTATCAAACAATCGAAAGTTTCAACGAATACATTTTGATAACACAAGAACCTTTCCGCGTAGAACAATTTATCCGGCAAGACAAAAACGCTTGGACGTATCTTGAATTCCGCAAATCTGTGGACAAGGTTAAATTGAACTCAATTGACTGCGAAATCTCTTTAAATGATATTTATCACAAAGTTGAACAAACATTTCCGAAAGAAGTTGTTTTGATTAACTAAAATGCTAAAATCTACAATCAACTAAAAAACTATAAGGAAATAAATTAAATTGAGCGAAAAACAATTTGAGGGAAAATCGGCAATTGTGACGGGTGCGACACGCGGCATCGGGAAAGCGGTTGTGTTGGAATTGGCGAAGCGTGGCTGTAATGTCGCGTTTAATTATGCGTCGAGTGCGGATGCGGCGGCGGAAATTAAAAAAGAGTGCGAAAGTTTTGGCGTGAAGGCGTTTGCGGATGCTTGTGATGTGGCGAAGACGGATGCGGCGGCGGAATTTGTGAAGACGGTTAAAGACGAATTCGGGGCGATAGATTACCTCGTCAATAATGCCGGAATTACGCGGGATAATTTGATAATGCGAATGAAGGAAGACGATTGGGATTCTGTCATTGATACGAATTTGAAAGGTGCGTGGAATTTCTCGAAAGCGGCGGTTCGTCCGATGATGCGGAATGAGAACGGCGGTTCGATCTTGAATATTTCTTCGATTTCGGGTGTGGTCGGAATGCTCGGACAATCTAATTATTCAGCATCGAAAGCGGGAATGATCGGTTTGACAAAATCGCTTGCAAAAGAAATTGCGAGTCGCAACATTACGGTCAATGCACTTGCTTTGGGACTGGTCGAAACGGATATGGCGGCGGAAATGAACGAAGAACACCGTGAGAAAATCCTTGCAAATATCCCGCTCGGACGGCTCGGACAAACGCAGGAAGTCGCCGAAATCGTCTGCTTTTTATTGTCGGATTCGGCAAAATATATTACCGGACAAGTGATTCAAGCCGACGGCGGAATTGCGATGTAGTTCGATTTTGGGTTCTAGATTTTGGGTTCTGGATTTTAGATTTTGGATTGCAATAAACTTCAAAAAGCTGAAATTTGTAAGTCATACATAAAAAATGCCGCGAGTTAGAGTCCACCAACACGTTAATCCGTTAGCGAAATTTTACCGCGAACTGCCGATTGAGCCTTTGGAATTGGAAAAGGTTTTCGGCGATGCGACGTTGCCGCTGCATCTTGATATTGGTTGCGGACGCGGGCGTTTTTTGCTTGAGATGGCGGAGAACGACAAAGCGTGGAATTTTCTCGGTGTCGAGATTCGTGAGCCGATTGTGATTGAAGCTAACGAGATTGCGACCGAACAAAAGTTGGAAAATCTGCACTACGAGTTCTGCAATGCGACGATTGATCTCGACGAACTTTTACGGTTTATTCCCGAAGATATTTTGCAGTTCGTAACGATTCAGTTTCCCGATCCGTGGTTCAAGAAACGCCACGCGAAAAGGCGTATGGTCAGAGATAAACTGGTTGAAAATGTGGTTGAAAAACTTGCGTCCGGCGGCAAAATCCTAATTCAAACCGATGTCGAATTTCTAGGCGAAGAAATGTTCGGATTGTTCGAAGAAAGCAATGAATTAAACCGAATCGGAATAAATGAAAATCCGTTGCCGATCAAAACCGAGCGTGAAAAATCGGTTGAAAATCGAAACTTATCCATTTATAGAACTATTTTTCAGAAGACAAACTAAAACTAAACTACAAAATATACTAAAAAGAAATACGAAAAAATACGAAAAAAAGAAAAGAAAAAACTTTGCTGGTTTTAATTCATTTTTTTGTAAGTTTTCGTGTTTCTTTTTTCGTGTATTTCGTAGTTCGCTTTTATTTCTTTTTCCGCCCGAATGTGGCACGAAGTCCGGTCGTGAAAAGGATGTCGTTGCTGACTGCTCCGTTGGTCGGATTGCTGTTGTAGCGGTCGCCTAAAGTCACCTGAAAACCGAGCCAATCGTTTAAATTCGTGACAACCGAAGCATCGAACAACGCCCGGAATTGTCCGAAATTCGACAAACTCGGAAAAGCCTTGAATCGCTGTTCGATAGAAATACTATCGGTCAATTGAAAACTTAAGTCATCGCCGATTAGTGCTTCGGCTGAATTGCGTGTGATGCCGTTTGAAAAATTCTCGCGGTTGTAGGTTGCACCGCCGAAAATATCGAGTTTTGTGCGTTCGCTGCGAATCGCTTTGTAACCGAAGCCGCCGCCGATAACCGAACGCAGATCAAGCAACTGCGGTTGGTCATACTCAAAATCACCCGATGCGAAAACGAATGTTTTTTTGCTCAAATTGTAATCGTAGCGAATTCCGCCGTAAAATGCTTTCGCGGTCGTGACCGAAACGCCCGAATTTGAATTGCTTGCCTGAATCGCGTTGGCATAAACTGTGATTTTATCTTTGCGAGTTTCCCGATTACCGCGGAATCCGGCGTTGAACGCCCGCGTATCGGAATTTCCCGAAGTTAAGCTGAGTCCGACATCGGCTTGTCCCCGCCATAATTCCAGCAACGATGGATTTCGCAGACGTTCTTCCTCGGCGATAAATTTCGCTTGTTCTTCTTCGCTGCGAACGATAACGATATTTTCTTTGGCGATCTCGACCGTTCCCGCGTCCTGCGTTTCGACCGCGAGTTTTGTTGCGTCATCTTCTTCAACAACTTCCGCCGTCGTCACCGTTCCTTTGATAAGCTGCCCGTCGGAAAGTTTGATAGTGAGCGGATCATCCGCCAAAACTTTTTCAACGGCTTCCCATTTTATCGTTACCGTTCCGGCAAATTCAGTTTTGATAATGATCGAATCGCCATCTTTTTTGACGATTTTCCCCGTCAGTTTATCGCCGTTCTTCAAAATTATCTGATCGGCAAAAATGTTCAGAGGGCAAAATATGAGCAATATTGTAACTAAGCCAAATAATAGAAATTTAGACACTTTTTTCTCCTTACGGGTTTAATTGATTATTAAGAATTCGTTCTGTAAATTTAGATTATGAGTTTAACAGGCGTTCAGGTATTTACGAAATGTTTTGCGGAAAACTATAATTTCGCCGCCAGAGTTTTCGGTTCCTGATCTATATCAGTGTGCATTTCGAGGTAATCTATCAGTTTCAAAAAATCCATTCGCGGATATGAATAACGTCCGATGGATTTAAATGCGAGCGACGGTTTTGTTTGATCGAACAGGTGAAAACCCCAGTAGAGCAGTTGTTTACTGAACCGTATTGAAACATCCTCAGGATTGATATAATGGCAGCGACTGTCGCGTTCGGATATCGCTTTGAATTGTGTCTGTAAAACCTGATTTAAAAGCGTGTTCCGCTTTTTTTCCTCCGCCTGCAAACTATTTATGACGACAAACAGATCCGCATCGGTATTTTCACGCCGGATTGATGTAAATGTTCGCTTAATAACATCGGCATTTTTGTTGATGCCGAGCGGATTGAGCGTCGTCGGAATAATGCAGTAATCGAACTTTCTGACAAACTCGACCGGGTTTGCATCGAATTCAGGATTACAATCGCAGACGACGATTTTCGTTTCCGAATAATCGTGTTCATCCCATTCGTCCGGGCTTAAGACATTTATGACCGAACCGACTTCACCTTTCCCAGAAGGCATATAAACGCCCTCGCCGAGCAACTTCCGCAAATTTTGCTGCGGATCCAAATCAACCAGAGCGATGTCGTAACCATTTAACGCGAACGCTCCGGCAAGATGAGCGGCAATGGTCGTTTTGCCGACTCCGCCCTTACAGGTAAAAACGCCGATGTAGATGGTTTTGTCCCGTTCTTCACGGGCATCTATTTTTTCGCACTCAAAGAATAGTTGATTATCCCGCAAAATTACGGGTTGGATATTTTCGATTTTTTCTTCACGCAAATATGCGTAAACCGAAGGCGTAAAACCACTCGTCGAAATGAACAGTGAGTCGCTGTATTTTTCGGTGTGATTGACAAAATCAAGAAATTTCTCGACCTGTCCGAGATGAACTTTTGCTCTTTGATTGCGGACTCTGACGGCGATTCGCTCGCCGGGTTTATATAATTCGATGTCGAAATGTCTCTGTTCATCGGGTGAAATCTGAGCCGAAAATCCTTCCCGACGCAACAAAAAAAGAGCCAACCGTTCGGTTTCGGTCGCTCGCGGGAAGACAATTTTTCGCGTGCGTTCTGAATCGGTCAGAACGTCAATCAGTTCCGTCCATCGCACTCTTTTTTGAGCCATACAAACACTAATGCAAAATCAACAATAGAAAATATTTTTCCGAGAGCAAATCACTAAGGAAGTTGTTTCCGGCTTTTATTCATCGAACGCCTGCAAAACCTCATCGGCGTGTTCGGCAACTTTGACACGCTTGAAAATCTTGACGATTTCGCCGTTTTCATCAATCAAAAATGTTGTGCGTTTGACACCCATAAATTTATTGCCATACATATTGCGTTCGCCGTAAACACCGTATTGATTAACGATTTCTTTGTCAGTATCGGCAATGAGCGTAAACGGCAAATCGTATTTTTTGATAAATTCCCGGTGCGAGTCTCCACCGTCGGGCGAAACACCGAGAACGACGATATTATTCCCGGTCAGTTTCGGAAATTCGTCCCGCAAGGAACACGCCTGTTTCGTGCATCCGGGCGTGTCGTCTTTCGGGTAAAAATACAAAACGACCTTTTTTCCGATGTATTCAGATAATTTTATATCGTTTCCATTCTCGTCTTTTCCTGTAAATTCAGGTGCTTTGTTTCCAACTTCAAGCATAATCTTTCTGTAAACGTTAAGTTTAAACTCTGTAAACGTTAAGTTTAAACAAAGAAACACAACCTTTTTTAAGGGGCGTGTTTATATTATAAATTGCTATTATTTCGGTTCGATGAAGGTATTTTTTTCGAACCTTTGAAATAAACTAAAATAGAATTTCAAGTAGTTTAGCAAACAAACTTAAATATATGAAACCGCTGGTGTTAAATAAGGCATTGAAAGGATTAAAAAGCATCAATGTCTCAATTCACATACTTTCGGCAACGCCCGGAGTTGGCTTCCGCTTTCTGTTCGGCTCAATAAAATTATAAAAGACTATTTTTTTTTGGAAGTTTTTTAATCAATAACCGCTTCAAATTTCCGCAATTTTCCGCCCAGAAGTGTCATCGGTAAAAGTAGAATTAAAAACAGCAGATGATACCACAGCGGCAGTAAGTTCCACGTTCCGAACTGGAAAAACACCCCGACGACCAGAAGCATAAATCCTAAAATCAAAGGTGCTTTCAAAGTTTCCCGCGAAATCGACGCGGCGATCAAACCGGCAAGCAGCGAGAAAATTATGCTTAAAGCAAGTTTTAACAGCAAAAAATTCGCCGGAACAACATTCAAGCTCCCGTCAATATCCGTCGTCGGATAAATCATCGGAACGAATTTCAGTAACTCATCGCTTCCAAGCCACAAAATTGACCAAATGATAAAACCAACGACAAAACCGATCAGTATTCTATTCATAATTTTCTACTTGTTACACTTCAAATTTTCCGGCGACGATCATATAAAACATATCGAAATCTTGAAAACCGGCGGTTAGATTTACTCACGAAAACGATTATATTATCTTTGCGTGAAAAACCTCAATTCGGGAAACGACAGAAATTCAATTTTATCCGATACATTTTCATAAGGTTGCAGCCGATTTTTGTAAATTTCGGTTTTGCACTTTTTTTAGCAAATATTAAGTTCCCAACGTATTTTCACCAATTTTGCACCTTTGAGATAAAAATAAGCGTAACCTTCTACTTTTTCAAAAGTTTTTTCAGAACATAAAAATACAGAACAATTCGTTATCTAATTGATTTTCAAACTGTTCTGTATTTAATTATGAAATAAACTTTTCAACAATGTGAACTATCACATTTAGCTTGAGGAATTCCCACTTTCGGCTTGCTCCCGTGCGTGAAGAATTACGGATAATTATTCGGATTCTCCACATTCAAACCTTCATTTTGTGCGACGATGTTCAATTCTTTATCTGCAGAAATCAAAGTCAATGGCGAAAGTCCATTGGCAATTGCTTCATTATTTGCTTCTAAAGTTGCAGCAAGTTGCACTGCATCATATCCGCGTAAAGCGTGTTTGACGGCTAAAGTTTGTGCGGAAGATACAAGAATCGGCGTAATTTCGACGGTAAAATAATTATTCGTCAAATCGTGTTGAAAAGCGGCAAGTGCATTTTGTAAATCTGTTGTACTAATGCTTTTGCCTTTGTGTCTGCGAGCAAGTGCCGCCGCAACTTCAACTCGTGTAATTCGTGCCAGCAAAATAATATTGCCGCTTTTTGAATCGGCTAAATTATCAACAAAATTCGAGCCAACTTCATTTACATATCTTTTAACAATCGCACTGCTGTCAAAGAAGTATTCCGCCACTAACTACGCTCCTTGATGATCGTTTCGGAAATCGGTTCGCCTTTAACTTCGATGCGTTTGAAATTGAGTCGAACTTTGTCGTCGGGCAATCCGAGCGGTGTTTCCGTAATTAATCCTTTGCGTTTCAAAGCGTTTACAAAATTTTTCTCCCGTGTTTCAAGATTATTTTGTTTGTCTTTCAATTCGTCCAAAATACGTTGTCGCTCCGTAAGAGGCATTTTTTGTAATTCATTTAAAACTTCTGTCGGTGTCATTTTTAATTTGTCCTCCGCATTTATTTTAACACGGATTATTTACGCTCTCGTTATTTGAACAGTTTGATTTCCACTTTCAGCTTGTTCCCGTGCGTGATAAGAACTTCTCGTCAGCGGTGATGATTCGACGTGTTTGAAACCCATATCTTCACCGATTCGTTTCCATTCTGTAAACTCTTCGGGCGTTACGTATCTTTCGACCGGCAGTCGTTTTTCGTAAGGCTGTAAGTATTGCCCAATAGTCATAATGTCGCACGAAACTTTTCGCAAGTCCTTCATTAATTCGACGACTTCCTCAAATTCTTCGCCGAGTCCCGCCATAATTCCGCTTTTGGTGAACATTCCGGGAAACTGCGTATCACGAAAATGTGCGGCACGTTCCAATAATTCCATTGATTGCGTATAAATCGCATCGGGACGAACGCGGCGATAAAGCCGGGCGATTGTTTCCGTGTTGTGATTTAAGACTTCGGGGCGTGCTTCGAGTGCGATGTTGAGAGCGGTTTCGTTTCCTTGAAAATCGGGAATTAATACTTCGACCTTACAATCGGGATTCAGTTCGTGAACTTTGCGAATCGTCTCCGCCCAATGTTCCGCACCGCCGTTTTCTAAGTCATCACGATTTACCGAAGTAATTACCGCGTGTTCCAAACCGAGATGTTTGACCGCTTTCGCAACATTGGTCGGTTCATTCGGATCGAGTTCCATCGGTTTCCCTTTATTGACCGCACAAAATCCACAAGTCCGCGTGCAAGTATCGCCGCCGAGCATAAACGTCGCCGTCTTATCCTGCCAACATTCAAAAATGTTCGGACAACGTGCTTCCTGACAAACCGTGTGCAGATTCAGACCTTCGATCAACTTCAAAACCTTATTCTGATTCGTCGGATCACCGATTTTGATCTTTAACCAATCCGGTTTTTTAAGTCTTTCACGTTTTCTGCTTATGCCGTTCTTGTTGGCAATAAATTTATCTATTAAAACTTTTTCTTCTATCAATTTTGCTTTACTGGAAATATTCCAGCCTCCTTTTTCCAAACATACTTGGATTTATACTTATTATCATCAATATTCAACGTATATTTTATTGGCGGACGATTTTTCACAAAGTAGTATTTTGCATCGTTTCCATACTGTGAATTTGTTTCAAACTGAATCTCATTATCAGTTTTCCATTCTGCATTAAATACATAATCTGAACTATCTGTTCCTATAAAATAATTCCCAATTCTTGGAAGTTCAGTTCCTTTACCAATAATCGAAATTTGAAGCAAAGCACGTTCGTTATTGAATGCATATCTGTAAGCTATTAATTCTAGTTTACCATCTGGAGATTCTATTCTATCTTCAATTTTTAGTCTTCCATCTTCGGTTGTATCTACTAATTTAGGAATCACTGTTACATTTTCAATTTGGACTTTTTTGTAATCAATACTTAGACCTTCTCTCAAATCGGAAATAATATTGATTTCGGTTTCAACCGTATTATTGTCAAGCCACTTTGCATTATAATATTTGTCTGGCAAATTATTTGGCAGTAAATTATTCTCTAAATTATTCGCATCTAAGATTGCAGTAAATGCTCGTGAATACCCAAATGCACCTGTGTCATAGTTATAAACTAAAATTACTTTCTCTTTGTTTGGCGAATACTCCCTGCTAATCTCAATAAAATCTTTATCAGAAACATAATGTCCAGACTCACTACATCCAAATAAGAGTAAAATTGCAAACAAACAAATTATTCTCAAGTTCTTTATACTCATATCAAACACGCAATAACTTTTCCTTGTTTATATTGTATCTAACTCAACTCAAAAGTGCGACTTTGCAAGTTCAGACAAACATAAACTAAAAATAAAGCGTAAAAACTGGTTTGCAATGCAAACTTATTGTTGACATTTCAAATGGCTGTATTGGTAGAAACGGGATTGGTCGTTTGCGGATTTGCACAATGGTTGGTTATGTCCCAAGTGTTAAAATCTTACACCCATCAGGAGGAAATTTATGAGTCTGTTTAAGGAAATGACGGAGCTTGATGAGTTGCTCCACGAACCGGCTCGGTTAGCGATTATGACAGCTTTGAGCAGTTGCGAATCGGCAGATTTTACGTTCCTGCAAGGTCTGACGGGACTTATTAAAGGCAATCTTTCCAGCCATCTGGCAAAACTCGAAGATGCGGAATTGGTTTATATCAACAAATCTTTTATCGGAAAAATCCCGAATACAAATATCGGTTTGATGGAAAAAGATTTGGAAGCGATCGAAGAGCATTGGAAAAAATTCGATGCGATGCGGAAAAAAGCCAATAAATAGACACCTGAAACTAACGAGGCAACATGAGCGGAAAGGCAAAAGTAGAAAGGTAATTGGTTTGTCTATTTTTGATATCGGCGGTTTTGAGTTTGACTTTATAATTTCAGAAGCATAAGTTTTATATTGTTGACTTTTTAGTAAAGATTCAAATTATGAACCTGATTCAAATCAAAAAACATACCTACCGTTGCTGCTGTTGCAAGATGAAACCCGCACCACGGCTGGAGTTTATTTGATTGGATGAAACGGAAAAAGTCCATAAAATTAAATAAATCAACGGTTGTGAAAAGTTTCAAGGAATTATTTCACAGCCGTTTTTCATTTTTAATAAAGAAGTTTTTTATGAAAACGAAGACGCAAAATGCATTTTCAAAAACGAGTCTGGAAGCACAGATCGGCAATACGCCTTTGATCCGTTTGAATCGCGTAACGGCGGATTTGCCGAAAAATATTGAAGTTTATGCCAAAGCGGAACATTTGAATCCGGGTGGTTCGGTTAAAGATCGTGCGGCTTTGGCGATGATTATTGATGCGGAACAACGCGGAATTTTGACGAAAGACAAAACGATTCTGGACGCGACGAGCGGAAATACGGGAATTGCCTACGCAATGATCGCTGCGGCTCGCGGTTATAAACTCGCTCTGACTTTACCCGCGAATGCTTCGCCCGAACGCAAGAAGATTTTGAAAATTTACGGTGCGGAAATTATTGAAACCGACGCGATGAGCGGAACGGACGCTTCGCAAATTAAAGCGAAAGAATCGGCTAAAGAGTTTCCCGAAAAATACGTCTATCTCGATCAATACAACAACGAAGCGAACTGGCAAGCCCATTATAATTCGACCGCAGGCGAGATTTGGCAGCAGACAAACAACCGCATCACACATTTTATCGCAGGTTTAGGAACGACTGGAACTTTTATCGGAACAAGCCGAAAGTTAAAGGAATTAAACCCGAAAATAAAAACGATCTCAATGCAACCGGATTCGCCTCTGCACGGACTCGAAGGAATGAAGCATTTAGAAACAGCGATCGTGCCGGGAATTTATGACGAAACAGTTGCCGATGAAAACGTCGAAGTCGAAACCGAAGAAGCGTTTCAAATGACAAAAAAACTTGCGGGAGAAGAAGGCTTATTCGTCGGCGTAAGTGCCGGAGCAAACGTCTTTGCGGCAATTCGTCTTGCAAAAAGGTTAAAAGAAGCTGCGGTTATTGTTACGATTTTATGCGATGGCGGCGGGAAATACTTGAGCGAACATTTTTGGAAAGATTGATTAACTTTGCGAATTTGCGGAAGTTTCAGTTTCTCGAAAACATGTAAAGGAGCAAAGGAAAAGCAAAGTAATGGTTTTATTGAACAAAGAACAAATTAGCGAAATTAAAAAACACGGCGAAAAAACTTTTCCGTTTGAATGTTGCGGTTTGCTGATCGGTAAATTTAATGATGACGGCGTGAAGGAAATTTTTGAAACTTTTCCGATTGAGAATGCCCGCGAGGATTCGGCGAAACATAATCGTTCGTTGATAACGCCGAAGGATCTGATGCGTGGCGAAATGTATGCACGCAAGAAAGGTTTGGATGTCGTCGGCAATTATCATTCGCATCCCGACCATCCGGCTCGTCCTTCGGAGTTTGATCTTGAACACGCTCTGCCGGTTTGGTCTTACATTATCGTTTCGGTAATGAAAGGTGTCGCTAAAGACGTGCGTTCGTGGGAAATGTTGAATGATCGGTCGAGGTTTATTGAGGAAGAAATGAAGAATATTTAACCACAGATAAATGCAGATAAAAAAGGATGGATAAGAAAAGACAAAGAGTATTTATACAAAATCAGAAAACATCTGAGTAAATCTGCGAAAATCTGTGGTTAATAAAAAGAGTTTTAGAATAAGGAGTAAATGAACAATGGGAGTAACAGTAATAATTCCGACACCTCTGCGGCAGTTTGCCGACGGAAAATCGGAGATCAAAGTCGAGGCAAAAACGGCGGGTGAAGCGTTGGAAAAATTAACGGCGGAATACGGCGAACTTCGCAAGCATTTATATAAAGACGATGAACTGCGAAGTTTTGTCAACGTCTATGTCGGCGAAGAAGACATCCGCGATTTGGATGGCGTTAATACGGAAGTTTCCGATGGCGGCGAAGTTTTAATCGTACCTTCGATTGCGGGCGGAAATATCGCGGCGGAAGCGAAGGCAAAAAATGATTTACCGGAATTATCGAATGAAGAGATCGCCCGTTATTCGCGGCATCTCATCTTGCCGGAAGTCGGTTTGGAAGGTCAGCGAAAGTTGAAAAACGCGAGAGTTTTGATGATCGGTGCGGGCGGTCTTGGATCGCCGCTTGGTTTGTATCTGGCGGCGGCGGGAATCGGGACAATCGGCATTGTTGATATGGATGTCGTGGACGAATCGAACTTGCAACGCCAGATAATTCACGGCACAAAAGATGTCGGGCGACCGAAGATCGCTTCGGCAAAAGACCGTTTGGAAGACATCAATCCAAACACCAAAATCGAGGCGTTTGAAACTCAATTGACGAGCGAAAATGCACTTGAGTTGTTCAAAGATTTCGACGTGATCGTTGACGGAACTGACAATTTCCCGACGCGATATTTGGTCAATGACGCAGCAGTTTTGACAGGCAAGCCGAATGTTTACGGTTCGATCTTTCGTTTTGAAGGACAAGCGAGCGTTTTTTGGGCGGAGAAGGGAGCGTGTTATAGATGTCTCTATCCCGAACCGCCGCCGCCGGGTTTAGTTCCAAGTTGTGCGGAAGGCGGAGTTTTGGGCGTTCTGCCCGGAATCGTCGGTTCGATTCAGGCAAACGAAACGATCAAAGTAATTTTAGGAGCAGAAGGAATTTTGCTCAATCGTCTGCTTTTATTCGACGCGTGGACGATGAATTTCCGGCAAGTCAAACTTCGCAAAAATCCTGATTGTCCGGTTTGCGGGACGAATCCAACCGTAACGGAATTGGTTGATTATCAAGAATTTTGCGGTCTGCCGAATGCGGATGCGGTTCAAGAAACTGAATCCGATCTAGAAGAAATTACCGCAACGGAATTAAAAAAACGCCTGGATTCAGGCGAAGATTTGCAATTGATTGATGTGCGAGAACCGCACGAATATGAAATTGCCAAAATCCCGAACACGAAACTAATTCCGCTCGGCGATGTCGTTAAACGGCAAGACGAAATTGACGAAAATCGCACAACTGTTGTTAATTGCAAAGGCGGTGTGCGAAGTGCAAAGGCGATTAAAGGACTGCAAGAAAGCGGTTTTACCGGAAAATTAATAAATCTAAAAGGCGGAATCGGGGCGTGGTCGGATGAAGTTGATTCGAATGTCGCGAAGTATTAGAAAAAATTTTCTCAGCTCATTCGTGCGACGACTTTTCCCCTGATATAGTCTTTGGCAACTGCTCCGTAATGGCGGCTGTCCTCGCTGTCATTCGGGTTGTCGCCGACGAGAAAATAAGCTCCGTGTTCGTTGATTCGCTCGACTCTTTTTATCACTTCGTTGACGATTTCAAGCGGATGTTTGGCAATGACAATATCACCGACTTCGATTTTTCCGAACTTTTTATTTACAAAAACCACATCGCCGTCTCGTAAAGTCGGCAGCATCGAATTATTTTCGACCACATATTTGTGCAGTTTACCGAATAAAACCGATAATTTGTCCTGAACTGTTGCCGTCGGAATTTCTTTCATCAATATAAATTAAAATGGATTGCGGATTCCCAAAAGAAAACCCGCAATCCAAAGTTCAAAATCTAAAAGCTGAAACTAGCTTGCCGTCATCCAGGGAACATCTTTTCCTTTTGACTCCCAAAACATTTCGTGAATTTTCTTGACGTGTGCCATTAAATCTTCAGCGTGTTCAAGGCTGACTTCCTGTTTGCAGGATGAGCAAAGTTTTGCTGTTTTCCAGAAAATATCGGTTAAATCGGGATATTTTTCCAGATGTTCCGGTTTGAAATAATCCGTCCACAAAATCAACGCTTCGTCTTTGGCTTTTTGGGCTTGCTCTTCTTTGATCAAGATAAAACGCGACATTGTATTCGCATATTTTGCTTTTGCTTCCGCGTCATCTCCGCCTGGTGCTTCCAAAGCTAAGATTTTCTTGGTCATAGACAAAACCGCTTCCGCCGGAATTCGTGTCGAGGACGGATCGTAAACTCCGCAAGGTCCGTCGCAGTGGGCGTGGGCAACATTTGTCGGTGCCAATTCTATTAATTTATCTAATATTTTCTTTATCATTTTCTTTTTCCTTTTTTCTACTTCTGATTTACCGGCATTTATTAAGAAACAAATTCGCTTTTTAACAAATGCCGACTCTTACTTCTACTTTTATTCCACAGGTTTTGGACCTGCATCCATTCCTTCAACGCTTGCTTGGCGAGTTACTTTAATACTCAAATCATCCGTGCAGCGAACCTGACACGAAAGCCGCGTATGTTCGCCTAAATCCGTTTTCGATGCGAGAATCATTTTCTCCGGTTCACCGATCGGTCCCGGATCGCCCGATAAAACCTCGACGCGGCAAGTCGTGCATTTCGCGTTTCCGCCGCAGCGGTGCAGAATATCAACACCGTTATCTTCAAGTGCTAAAACTAATTTTCGTCCTTCGTCCGCTTCAAAAGCGACTTCCCCGTTGGCGGTTTCCGCCGTAATTGTTGGCATAATTTTTGATAACTCCTGCTAATCGAATTTTTGTAAAACTTCTATACTTAAAACTTTAGATAAGTTAGACTTGAAAAGCAAGTTGCCCAAATTTGAAGCGAGGTTTTTATTATGATGAAAACGATTTTTGCTGTTGCTTTTTCGATTTTTTCACTTTTTGCTACTCATAATTTTATTGTCGGACTGCGGGCATAATTTACAGGAAGTAAATCACTTTATTTATCGCCTTTGTAATAAACCTTTTCCAAAAACAAACCCGACGGCGGAGCGGTATATTTTGCAGGAACATTTGAAGGATACTTCAAAAGCCTTTGAAACGCTGCGTCGGATGAATTTCCGCGTCCGACTTCCGCCAACATTCCGACGATTCGCCTGACCATTTTCCATAAAAAATGACTTGCCTTAATGCGGAAACAAATCAGATTTCCCTCAACAAAAATTTCCGCGTGTTCGACATCAACAATTGTTGAACGATCTTTCGTTTCGTCATCCTGCGAAAAAGATTCAAAATCGTGTCTGCCGATCACCATTTCTGCCGCCGCCTGCATTCTTTGTGCGTTCAGATCGTCCTTGATCCACCACACGAGGTTTTTCGCAAACGCCGTTCGCTCGGTTGAGATTTGATATAAATATTGTCTTGCAACAGCATCGTGGCGGGCATGGAAATTTTCGTAAGTGTTGTAAACTTTGACGATATTTATGTCGTGCGGAAGCAGATCGTTAAAGCCGTGCTGAATATCCCGCGGACGAATATCTTCTTTTAAAGTATCAACCCACAAATGTGCAAATTGCTGAATCGCGTGAACGCCCGCATCGGTTCTGCCCGCACCACCTAGCTTCACAGTTCCCGAAAAAAGCTCATACATTGCCTTGTTCAATTCGCCCTGCACCGTTTTCGCATTATGCTGTTGCTGCCAACCGCGATAACGCGTTCCTTCGTACTCAATTTCAAGTTTCCAAGTGTGCATATTCTTTACTTACAAATTTATAAAAATCAGCCGCTTTTTTTACCTTTATTTTTTTGCTTTACTCACACTAAAGCATTTGAATTTGTGCTAATATCTTCTGTTGAATTCATTAATAATGCGAATGTAAACGGCAAAATTGCAAATATGAAACCAAAAAATTTGAATATATTTCATTATTAATCAGCATAAAGTTTATAGCTTAAAATTTATATGGACACAAAAGCATCTGCTCGGTCTTTGCCTGATTTGCCAAAAGATTTAACGATAAAAAAACCTTCTAAATTGAGAAACAGGCTGATATTTGCTCAGGGTTTTATTTTTTCGGCAGGTTTGGCACTTCTCTTTTACGTCTTGTACAAAATCGGATTTTATACGCTTTACGATACTGTCTCACGGATCGGTTGGGGATTTTTGTTAATAATTTTTCTTAACGGGGCAAGACATTTTCTTCGTGCCTGGTGCATTTATCTCGCTGTTCCGCCCGCTCAACGCACATTCCGATACAGAGATGCGGTTGCCGTCAGATTAGGCGGCGAAGCGGTCGGTTTTTTGACGGTTTCGGGACCGTTTATCGGTGATGCCGCCAAAGCCGCACTTCTGAAAAAACACATCCCTTTATCACAGGGCGGAGCCGCCATAATTATAGATGATTTTCTTTATTACGCTTCGGTAATTATGCTGATATTGGGCGGCGTGATTACGATTTCGCTTGTTTATTCAAACAGCGTAACGATGAAATATGTTTTGGCGGGAGTTGCAATTTGTGCGTTATTTGCTTTTTTGGGGATGTTTCTGATGGTTTGGTTTCGTATAAAACCTTTAACTGTTTCAATTAAACAACTCTCGAAAAGAAATCTCGTTCCGAATTTTATATTCAAACGTAAGGATTGGATAAATGAGTTGGAAAATAACATCTATCAAATGTATCTGCACCGCCGAAAAACATTTTTTATCGTTTTCGGATTGATCCTGTCAGCACACATTTTAAGCATTGTCGAAGTTTACACAGCCTTATATTTATTGGGTTTTACCGCAACTTTTACGGATTCCTATATTATCGAAGCCTTAACGAAAGTGATAAATTTTGCATTCAGTTTCGTGCCGGGCGGAATCGGCGTTTATGAAGGCGGTAACGGTTTGATTTTGAAATCTCTGGGATTTACAACCGCCGTCGGCGTGGCTTTAGCATTTGTCAGACGGGGTTCGATAATTTTTTGGACGTTTTTAGGCTTGATAGTTTTGCTCTGGAGAAGTTTTTCCGGCAGAATTCACAAACTCAAAAAACATCCGTCCTGATTCGTAAAAAAAATCTATAACGTCAAACGCCGTCTGTATTCTCTCACTAAAACAATCACGGCAATCGCAACGCCGATCAGTAAAAGTGTGTGGACAAAACCGCCCTTGCCGATCAGGACTAAAATCAACCATAAAGTGAGCAGAATTCCTGTAATAATCTCTAACAAAAACTTTTACCTCCTTTGAGATTTAATAAAATAATTTTCGATATTATCACAAGTTTATCTGTAGATTCGATTCTTTACTTGGAATGAAAAACATTCACGTTTAAAATAGTGGACATATTTTGCCTGTTGACGCAGATTAAGGATTCTCAAATTTTGTCAAAAAACATTTTACCAACCACAACGGCGGCGGTTCGCCCCGAACTTTTTAGTGAGAACGAGTTTTTTAACATAAAACTTTTGATCGCTGTTTTAGCGGCTTGTTTGCTGATCGGATTTAATCTGCGGATATGGAATTTGGGTGCGGAAAGTTTCGGTGAGGACGAACTAAACAAACTGCAAACGGTTGAAGAATACCGCACGAACGGCTTGACCGGACGCAACGGCGAACATCCTTTTTTGATGAAAGGTTTACAAACTTTGAGTATTATTACCGCTGAAAAGTGGAATGCGAATTTTACCGCTGCGGATGATTCCGGGCGAATTTCCGACGAAGCCGCTCTGCGTTTTCCGACCGCACTTTTCGGCACGTTCACCGCACTTTTACTTTTCTTTTTGATAAAGGAATTATTCGGCTCGTCCATCGGATTGATCGCGGCGGCTCTGTGGTCGTTCGATCCGAATGCCATCGGTTTTGACCGCATTGCCAAAGAAGACAGTTTTTTGCTTTTCTTTTTTCTGCTGGCAAATGTTTTTTTCATACGGAGTCAGACCGCCGCTGAAAACGGAGAAAAAAATTGGGCAAAGTATTTTTGGCTGGCGGCAATTGGTTTCGGCGGGATGATTGCATCAAAATATCTGCCGCATCTATTGGCAATCAGTGCTGGATATTATGAGGTTTTTGTAGTTATACCGGACAGAAAATGGCGTTTCGGACCTGCTCGCTGGCTCAAATTTTTCATCTTTGCCGGAATAAGTTTCGTAATTTTTAACCCGACGATCCTGCTTCCTGAAACGTGGCAGCAGATGCTTACATTCGGCACGGAAAAACGCATCGGACACGACGCTTATGAATTTATCGGCGAACTTTATCGCAACAAAATGACGCTCTGGCTGGCGGGCGTTCCGTGGACTTTCTATTACGTCTTTATTCTCGTCAAAACGCCGATTTTAACTCTGCTTTTTTTTCTTGCGGGTTTGCCGTTTCTATTGAATAAGAAATTAGGCGACGGGCGAATCTTTCTGTTTTTCTGGCTCTTTATGTGGTTTATGCCGTTCTCTGTGATGGGCGGAAAATTTACGAGATATTTTGCCGTTGCTCAACCTTTGATTTTGATTTTTGCGGCAATCGGATGTTTTTACATAAGTAGATGGCTGACGGAAAAATTGTCAATCAGTTCGCAATTCAAAAAATATTTCGTCTGGATTTTGCCGACAATTTTAGTTCTCGCATCGCTTTTTAATTCGATCTCCGTCGCACCTTTTTACAGGCTTCACACCAACGTCATCGGCGGCGGAATGAAAGCGGCGGGAAACTATTTTCCGCACGATGAATTCTACGACACAAGCACCCGTCAGATAATTTCGGCGATTCCGCCAAACTCTGAAAAGAATACGTTTATTGCTAATGAAACACCTTATCTTTTTGATTATTACGCACAGAAAACAGGTCGTCGGGATTTGATTTTCGTTTCACTTTCCGACAACTCAAAAGTTACTGGACTATCAGTCGGAGATTTTATCGTTGTCGCTAAAGGAAGGCGTTATTTCAGTAATGATGCTTATATAAAATACTTACAGAATTCGGTAAAATCATTTGCAGAAATTAAAGTTGACGGAATCGTTTCGGCAGATATTTATAAACTCGATGAAGAATCTCTCCGGCAAATCAAAAATTTGGCGGGAAATTGAAATTATTCGTAATTAAGTGCATCAACGGCATCAAGTCGGGCGGCTCGCAGGGCGGGATACAAAGCTCCTAAGATACTGCTTACAATTCCCATAACAACTGTTATCAGAACAATTTGCGGTTCGATCTGGACATTTAATGTTGTCCATTTCAATAAAACAAATCTTAAAATTACGGTCAGTAAAACTCCCGCCAAAACTCCGCTGACGCTTATCAGAACAGCTTCCTGCAAAATGACGGAAGCGATCCCACGCCGCGGCATTCCGAGGGATTTTAAAATGCCGATCTGTCTGGTTCTTTCGGTAACGGTCGTGTACATCGTCAGCAAAATTATCAAGGCACTCACGACTCCCGCGACACCGATGACAACATTTAGAAAAATATTCAGTGCGGGAATTGACTGCATATAAAGTTCTTCTAAATTCTTTGTCAGAATTATTTGGCTGTCAGGAAATGTTTTATTGATCCTTGCAGCAACGTTTTCGGCTTCAAAATCGTCTTTGATTTTAATCAGAAACGCCGAAGCCTTGTTATCCGAAAGAAGTTGTTTCTGCATCGTTAGGAGCGAAATTTTTGTTCGTCCGCCGACTCCGGGTTCGTAAGTCCCGACAAACGTGAATTTTCGGTCATAGATGTCAATCGTATCGCCGAGTTTTAATTTCTTCTGCTGAAGCCACGCCGTATCCGCCATAATCTCGTCGCTTCCTTCACTAAATTTGCGACCTTTGACGACTTCGATTCCTGTCATTGCCGCATATTCATCAAAATTTACACCGTCAATCAGACGACTTCCCGTGTTCGTGTCCTTTGCCGGAACGGTGTTTTGAATGATTGAAATTCCTCGTTTTACACCTTCAATTTTTTCAATTTCGGGAATCAGTGACACCGGCAAAGTTATCGAATCTGCTCCGGTTAAGCCAATCGAACCCGCCGGACGATACAAAATTTCCGCATTCACATTTGCTTCACGCGAAGCCCTTTCCCGCAAAGAACCGTTTGCCAACCCGACAGTGAAAACGATCAGCAAAGTTCCGATGCCGATTCCGAAAATACTTGCCGCAGTTCGCACCGGGCGATGAAACATATTCGATAAAACTAAATTATTCATACATTGACGAATCTCAAATATTTTCACCGATGCGAATTTTTTCACGGTTCTGATTGATTGCTACGAAAACAATTTCCGCTTCCGTGACGCGAACGATTTGACCGCGTGAACCGAATCTTTCCGCTTCGACGACGACGCGAATCGTGATCGAACTATTTCCAACCTTCGTCGTTTCCGCATAAAAACTGACTAAATCGCCGACGAAAACCGGTTCGTGGAAAATAACTTCTTTGATTGCCACAGTAACGAATCTGTCGTGTCCCGTGTGCCGAATCGCCTCGACTCCGCCGGCAACATCTATATAACTCAAAATCACGCCGCCGAAAATCGTGCCGTGATGATTCGTATCTTTCGGCATCATCGTCAGACGAATCGCCGCATTCCGCATCCGTTCTTTTTCTTTTTCTGTTTTAGGTTCTTCCATAAGATTTTTTTTGCCACAGAGAACACCGAGAAGAATTTGGGAATTATTTTCTTAATAAACTAGAATTTTATCCGTAAATTCAACAATTCTTCAAATAAAATTATCTCTTTTGGTTTCTCGCTGATTTCTCTGTGGCTAAATTTTTTCTTCCGCAATTTTCTCCAGAGTCCAATCGTGAATCACATTCCGCAATTGTGATAAATGTTCGTCAAAAAAGTGTCCGCAGTTTTGGATAATTTTCACGCTTGTATCGGTTACGGCGGAAACTTTGGCGATCAATTCGTTTAGACTTTCAACCGAACCGAATTCGTCCTGATCGCCGTGAACGAATAGAATCGGTTTACGCAATTCTTCCAAAAACCCATAATCTTTATATTTATCAACGGGCGTTCCGAGACTTATCAAACGCACGATTCGGTCATCGTTCATTCCGATTTCCATTCCGACGCGTGAGCCGAATGAAAACCCGGCGAGAGTGATCGGCTGATTCGGATAATTTTCGGTCAAATAATTCAGAGCGTCGAAAACATCCTGCGTTTCACCTCTGCCGTCGTCGTGTTCGCCGGTCGAATTTCCGACTCCGCGAAAATTAAAACGAAGCGTAATCAAACCCGCGTCAATCAAACCCGCCGCCGCCCGATAGACGACTTTGTTGTGCATCGTCCCGCCGCCGAGCGGATGCGGATGACAGACGAGTGCCACGCCTTTCGCTTCGCCCTTCGGTTCTTTCAGAATTGCTTCGAGTTTTCCGTGCGAAGCGTCTATCAGTAAATTTCCTTTTGGATACATAATTTGAATTTTTGATTTTAGGTTTTGAATTGGCGATAATCAAATGCGTTTATTTTTATTTCGTGTTATTTTGTTAAGGAAAATTTCTTTTCAACTGCACGCTTTTTTAAACATAAATTTTAACCGCAAACAGACACGGACTAACATCTGATATTCACCGTTAGTTTAATTACATTTTTACAAAATTCTCCGTGTTAAACAATTACTGGAAATTATGCAAAGTATTTTTGACGATGATGAAAATACCGAATCGGAAACGGAGAAACTGAACGAGGTTTCCGAAGAAATACCGGCGGAAACCGGCGAAGTTTCAGAACCTTCCGTGATTCCTGCAACGATTGAACCGTTGGAAGTTTCCGAAGTAATTACGGCTAAAAGGAGTCGGAAAACTTGGAAGCAGTGGATCGAAACGGAAGGTGCGGAACGGGTTGTTTATCTCGTTTTCGGTTTTTTTGCGATTGTTTTGCTGATGAGTTTGCTGCAATTTTCGACGCAGGCAGTTTGCTGCGGCGATTGGGACGGCTATTATCACATTCGTTGGAGTGCTTTGCTGTGGGAAAATATCTCGCATTTCAAATGGTTGCCGGAATTTAAATGGCTGCCGCTGACGGTTTTGAATCCGAAGGATTACGCCGATCATCATTTTCTTTTTCATCTTTTGCAGATTCCCTTTCTATGGTTTTTTGAACCCGTGACGGCGGCAAAAGTCGCGGCGGTAATGTTCGGCAGTCTGGCGATTTTTTCGGTTTACTGGCTGATGTTCCGCTATAAAGTTGATTATCTGCTGTTGTGGCTGGCGGCACTTCTGACTTGCTCGAATCCTTTCTTTTATCGGATGAATATGGCGAAAGCTCCGCCATTGACGATAATTTATTCGGTTATCGGAATCTATCTGTTATTTGAACGCAAATATAAATGGCTGCTGCCGCTGATGTTCGTTTTCGTCTGGACTTACAGTTTATTTCCGCTGCTGTTGATGGCGGCGATTATCTGGACGGCGATTATCGCCTGGAACGAACGAAAATTCGAGTGGCAGCCCGTCGCTTACAGTTTGGTCGGAATGATTTTGGGCAACGTCGTCAATCCGTATTTTCCTAACAACTTCACGCTTTTAATCGAGCATTTTACGACGAAATTCCGCAGTGCTTACGAAGTTTCGGTCGGCGGCGAATGGTATCCGTATGACGGCTGGCAATTGCTGACACACTTGACGGTCGCGTTAATTGCGATGCTCGTCGGTTATATCTTGTTCAAACCGAAAAACGGTAAACTGCCGGAGAAAGCAACGTTTTTTATGCTTTTCGGAACGCTTCTGCTGATTTGGATGTTCAAATCGAAACGGCTTGCCGAGTATTTTCCGCCGTTCGCAATTCTGTTCGGTGCATTCAGCTGGAAAGCGTTTATGGTCAGCGATATTCCGCAATTGCCGGCTGATTTTATCCGCGACATCGAACCTTTGCTCGATTCGGAAAAGACGAGTGACGAAAACGATTACATCAATCTCGGCTGGCAATATCTGCCGTATTTTCTCGGTGCAATTCTGCTTTTCGTGATGTTTTTCAACTTCGGCGGCACAGAACTTTTCGGACTCAAGCAGGAAGATTTGATTTCCAGCGTCCAACGCAACGAAAAGCACGATAAATATGAGGAAGCGATGGAATTTGCGAAAGCGGAAATTCCCGAAGGCGAACGGATTTTCAATTGCAACTGGGACGATTTTCCGAAATTGTTTTACTTTAATACGAAGCAAACTTACGTCTGGGGACTCGATCCAAACTATCTTTTTTCGGAGAATCCCGAACTGTTTCGCTTGATAAAAGATATTACTGCCGGAAAAATTGACGATCCGGCACCGATTATCCGCGAAAAATTCGGGGCGAAATGGGTTTTTTCCGACGCGAAGGAAAATGAAGATTTCCTTGCCAAAATGCTCGAAAGCGGTTGGGCGAGAACCCGTTACCGCGACGGCGAATCTTACATTCTTGAAATTCTGGACAAAAAAGGACTGCCCGAATCCGAAATAGTTGATGAACCGCCGACCGACGAAGAACTTCGGCAACTGCGTGAAGAGGAGAAAAAAGATGAAAAAACGGTTAATATCAAAGATGCAAATGCTAACGTAAATGATGAAGACCTCGACGGCGATGAAGACAATGGTGAAGATGTCGGCGACGAAGAAGATGGAGAAAATGTTAATGAACAACCTCAGTAAATTTTTTATTTCAGGATTTTTGGTTATAATTTCCTTATTTTCGCTCGCGTGTCCGCCGCCCGAAACGGATAATAAAAACGGCGGTTTCGGTTCGGAAAGTGCTGATATTACACCGACTCCGAAAGAGAATCTGACGAAATTTGAAAGCGAACTAAAGTCTATGCGGATCGCCGATTTTTATTATATATTCGTTCTTAAAAGAAAAGACGGCGGCGTTTTCACGAGCGAAGATAAAGCGTTCGTACGCGAGAAAAAACATTACGCGACAAACCGTATAACTTTTATTGACGACGAAAAAACTTTGTTTCTCGGCACGAATTACCCGTTTACCGATGAAAATGTTGAATTATTAAAGGAACGCTTCGACTTTGAAGATTACTCAAAACCGCAGGAAGTGATTGATCGGGAACGAGCCGCAAAGAAAATCGAATGGGACAAGCAGAAAGCCGAAGCGGAAGAATTTGAAGCTAAAAGACAAAAAGCGAACGTAAATTCCGGTAATTAGATGAGGGCTATTTTGGCAGAAGAAAAAAAAGTCAAAAGTAGAAAAGATTTGCGTTCGATGCGACGGACGGCTCGCCGCATTTTTCTCGATCCTTCAACTCCGCCCGCAAGTTCGATCATTCGTGTAGTTTCTATCTCTACGGCAATCATACTACTGACGCTGCTGGTAATATTTTTGCTTTACCAACTCAGTTTTCTATTATTTTTGATCGTTCTGTCAATTTTCTTTGCATACTTGCTCGATCCGCTGGTTAAATTGATTAGGAAACCTTTCAAGAGCAGACACCTTGAAAAATTTATGCCGCGTTCGCTGGCAATTGTTATTTCATACCTAATCGTATTCAGCGTTCTGGCGATTGCTATTTCGTATCTTGCCCCGCAAATCGTCGAACAAATAAACGAGTTTGCTAAGAATGTTCCGAATTATGCCGGATTGGTTCAGGAAAGAATTGCTGAAGTAAACAGCCGCTATTCACGGATGATTCCTGAAGAGTTTCAGGTTCAAATATATGAAAGTATAAGTTCGTTTCTGAAATATATGGGGCTTTTACTGACCGGATTTTTGGGAGTTGTGGCAGTCAGCACCGCGACGTATTTTCCGTGGTTGCTGATAATTCCGATTCTGGCATTCTTTTTCCTCAAAGATGTTTATCTGTATCACTCTTTGTTTTTGAGATTATTTCCGGCGGGAGCGTGGCGGATCAGAGCGGAATCGCTGCTCGAAGATGTCAATCTGACACTTGCCGCATACGCCAGAGCCCAACTTATTTCCTGCGTTTTGATCGGAACGGTGTGCAGCATCGGATACAGTCTGATCGGTCTGGATTATGCACTTTTACTGGGAATTTTGGCGGGAATTTTTGAATTCGTGCCGCTGCTCGGTCCGCTGACAATAAGTTTGATCGCCGTTCTCGTCGGTTTATTCTCCGAAAATCCCTGGCACGCACTCTGGGTTTTTATATTTATGCTGATTCTGAGGATGACGCACGATTATGTAACTTATCCGCGAATCGTCGGCGACGGAATTCATTTGCATCCGTTTGCAGTAATTTTATCGGTGTTGGCGGGTGAACAAATCGGCGGAATTCCGGGTGTGTTCTTATCAATCCCGATTGTCGCCATTCTGACCGTTTTGTATAAACATATTCTCGCCCACAGCGGCAGAGAAGGACTCGTTTCGTCAATTATCGAAAACATCGAGAAAGATGAAACGAAGGTTGAAGTAGTTACAACGAAAGAAAATACGGATTCACACGAGAAGGAAATCTAATTCACTCCTGATGTTTTTTTATCCTTCATCAGTTCCACAAATTTTTCAAAATGATACTCCGCGTCGTGCGGTCCGGGAGCAGCTTCGGGATGATATTGAACGCTGAAGATCGGCAAAGATTTATGTTTGATTCCGGCGATGGTTTGATCGTTGAGATTGATGTGCGTAACTTCGACATTTTTCGGCAATGATTCGCCGTCTATCGCAAAACCGTGATTGTGTGAAGCGATGGCGACCGTTCCCGTTTCCAAATCCTTAATCGGCTGATTTCCGCCGCGGTGTCCGAATTTCAGTTTGTAGGTTTTTCCGCCGAAGGTTTGTCCTAAAATCTGATGTCCGAGACAAATCCCGAACATCGGCACGTTTTTTTCAGTTAATTTTTTAATCTCCGCGACAACATTCTCCATTGCCGACGGATCGCCCGGACCGTTCGAGAGGAAAATTCCGTCGGGTTTTAATTCAATAATTTCAGCGGCGGAAGTGTTTGCGGGAACAACCGTAATGCGGCAGCCTTTTTTCGCAAACTTTCGCAGAGAGTTCGTTTTTACGCCGAAATCATAGCAAACGACGTGAAAGTTTTCTTCGCCTTCCGCTTCAATCGCAAAAAAATTATCGGTCGTAACCGTACTGGCAAGTTCGCGGTTATTCATTTCGGGTGAGCGGCGGACTTTTTCGAGCAAACTTTCTTCGTTCAGATCAACGCTTGAAATAACCGAACGCATCGCCCCTTTATCGCGGATGTGGCGAACCAACGCCCGCGTGTCAATACCTTCGATACCGACGATTTTGTGACGTTTCAAATATGAATCGAGACTTTCCGTCGCCCGCCAATTTGACACGACCGGACTCGATTCTTTAACGACAAAACCTTCGATCCACGGGCGACTCGATTCAACATCTTCTTTGTTGACACCGTAATTTCCGATCAGCGGATAGGTCATACAAACGATTTGTCCGGCGTAACTCGGATCGGTCAGAATTTCCTGATAGCCGGTCATCGAAGTATTAAAAACCATCTCGCCGAAAGTTTCGCCGTCCGCACCGAAAGTTTGTCCGCGAAAACTGCGTCCATCTTCAAGAACCAAAATTGCTTTTTTCGATAAGTTCATCTTTTTTAGGTGATAAGTAATAACTGATAACTGACGGGTAGTAACTGATAATTATTTAGAATAAAAGACTTAGCAATTATTACTTATCACCTGTCAGTTATCACCTATCACTTATTAGCCGTTTTTTACTCGAAAATCATCATCTTCGACTTCGCCGCCTTCTAAGATTGATTTTCCTCTGTTTACAAAACCGAAATTCGACAATCGCCAGTAGCGGAAAAATACTTTGCCGTAGATATATTTTTCGGGTACTAATCCCCAGATTCTCGAATCGGAAGAACCATCCCGATTGTCGCCCATCACGTAATAATGATGAGCGTTGACCGTAACAGCGGAACTGTTTGGTGAAGCCTGATTATACTGCGAATCCAGATATGGCTCGTTCAACTGCAAACCGTTGATAAATACACCACCGCTTCGAATCTCGACATCCTCACCGGGCAAGCCGATAACTCTTTTAACGTAACTTTTATTCGGATCGTTCGGATACCAGAAAACGACTATATCGCCGCGTTCGATGTGTCCCCAGTGAAATTTTTGGATGTCGTAATAAACCAGTTTGTTTACCAACAAACGCTCGCCGTTGTTGAGCTGCGGCACCATCGAAGTTCCCTCGACGACGACGGGTTGAGCGACGAACACGCCGAACAGCACGAACACCGCGATTATCAAAATAATGTCCCGCAGAAGTCTGATGCTTTCAACCCACAAACCCTGCTTCGAAGCACGTTTGATTTTTTGAATCTCGATGTCGCGGTCATCGTTGACCGCAACCGCACCGAAATCGAATTGGTCTTTTGAGCGTAAATTGAACATAATCAGCTAATTCTGATGAGCATTCTGAGGTTTGCAGCCGGAAACAAAATTCTAGATTAAAACTAACTTTGCAAACTCTTTTTGTCAAAGGTTTTCGATAAAATGTAAGATTACAACAACTGATAATTAGAACAAGGAGCAAATAAAATTTTGAACGAACAAATTCGCAGATTATTTCCGGCGTTGGAAAAATATATATATTTAAATAGTGCCGCCGTTTCGCCGTTGCCGACGACGGCGATTGAAGCCGTCAATTCGCAACTGTGGGACGTAGCGACACACGGTTCGCGGCATTATCCGGCGTGGGTGGAAACGAAAAACCGTTGCCGTACGATGATTGCCGAAATGCTTAATGTAAGAGATGAACAAATCGCGTTTATGCGAAACACTTCCGACGGATTTGCGACGATTGCCAACGGTTTAGAATGGAAATCAACCGATAACATCGTCAGCTTTGAACGCGAATTTCCGGCGAATTTTTATCCGTGGCGACGGGTGCGGGATAAATTCGGCGTTGAACTAAAGATGTGTCCCGAACGCGACGGACGCATTGACACAGATGAATTCATCAATCTAATTGATGAAAACACTAAGCTTGTGGCGATAAGTGCGGTGCAGTTTGCGTCGGGTTTCCGGGCGGATTTGGAAAAGATCGGCGAAGCAGCGAGAAAAGTTGATGCACTTTTTGCGGTTGATATCATTCAGGCGTTCGGCACGACACCGCTTGATTTGCCCGCGTTGCAAGTTGATATTGCGTCGGGTGCGTCGCACAAATGGCTGTGTTCGCCGGAAGGTTGCGGAATTTTATATCTGAGCGACCGGGCAAGAAAGCGGGTTGAGCCAACTTTAGTTGGTTGGATCAGCGTTGGCGAACCGTGGGATTTTAAGGATTTGGAACAGGAATTTCAGCCGAATGCTCTTGCGTGGGAAACCGGCACGGGAACGTCCTCGCTCTTTTACGGCTTAGAGCAAAGTCTGAAATTACTAAATGATGCCGGGATCGAAAATATACATAAACATTTGGAAGATTTAACGGATTTTCTCTGCGAAATTCTGCCGACCGACAAATATAAAATAACAAGTTCCCGCAAAATCGGCGAGAAATCACAGATCGTCTGCATCGAACCTCTCAACGGCTTGAGTTCCGACGAGATTTTCAAACATCTGGAAAGCAAAAATATTACCGTTTCATCCCGCAACAATAAACTTCGCATCGCTCCGCATTTTTATAATGTGCGTGAAGATATTGAAAAGTTGGTTGTAAGTTTGCCGTAAATGAGATTTTATTTATCAAGCAGTTTGCCCGAAATGATGTCGGGTGTATAACCGTCTAAATTCAGGCGGGTCATTCCGCCCGCGTCAGAAAATTGATCCATTGCGGCAAACCTTTTATCGCGTCGGAAAAAATAGATCATACCGATTATCAAGCCGAAGATTATAGCGATTCCAAAAATTGATACGATGAGCATCACCGTCGAGAGAAAAAGATCTGATGTTCCTTCGATAAATGCTCTTTCCTTGCGGCGAAATAGTGTATGATTCGTGCCGAGCCACTGCACGACCTTTTCGTACTTGACCTGATCGAGCAGAGCATTTGCCGTCGTTTCGTCTTTTGCGTCTAATAGCAGAACATTGTAGTTACCGATGCGACGATAGAAAATCGTCTCACTCGAATCATCCAGATTTTTCCTTATCAAATCATCCGCCGCTGCCGATGACTGTGGCGTGTTGTATTCGATGATAAGCAATTTACCTTGATTATACGGAGCAGTAACGGCTTCAATTCCCTGAGTAAATTCGATTCCGTTAAAAATCCGGCGATTTCCGAGAACATTCCGCAAATCGTCGGAATTTTTAACCAAAACGGCTGAATCTTTTTTGTTTTCCCAATCGGGCAGATGTTTTATAAGTACGGGAATTCCCTCCACTTCCGAGATTTCCTGACTCTGAACATTGGAAAAACCCGCTTCCTGAGCGAATCCGCCGGTAAAGCAAATCAATAAGAGTGAACACAAAAATAGCACTGAAATATACGATCTGGTCATTAAGTTTTTTGGGTCAGATATGTTGTTTTGGTTCGATTTTATCACGCCTAAAGCTAAAGTAAAACAATTAAAATGAAACTTTTCCAGCAACAAAGCATGTAATATATCTGTACGATTAAGACTATTTTATGAATTAAATCGTCAAAACCTATACGCTTTGGTTTAAATCTAAATTATGATGTTCGGCGAATATAAATGTATGTCCGAAAATTTTGGAATAAAATAGCTCATAAATAGTAATTATGTAAAAAGAACAACGAATCAAAAGTTTTGGCACGGAAATTGTAGATAATTATATCGAGGGGGAATCATAAAATGACAACAGAAACATTAAATTATCCAATAATTCAAGATTCGGCAACTGAGGTTGCAAAGGGCGAACAGGTCAGAAAAGCCGAGAAAGTTGATACAACCAAACTGAGCGATTATGAATTGACTCAGGCATCTTCAAAAGGCGATATGATTGCTTTTGAGGAAGTTTACAACCGCCACCATCGCCGGGTTTATGCGATTTGTTTGCGGATGTTGAAAAACACGAACGAGGCGGAAGACTTAACACAAGATGTGTTTATTCAGCTTCATCGCAAGATCGGGAGTTTTCGCGGAGACTCGGCATTTACGACGTGGCTGCACCGCCTGACGGTCAACCAAGTTTTGATGCACTTTCGCAAACGCACGGTTAAATACGAGAAAACAACTGACGAAGGCGAAGCACCGGAGCAAATCGTTCGCGGTTCGGAAAGACCGAACAAGATGCCCGTCGTTGATAAAATCGCACTCGAAAACGCGATCAAACAACTTCCCGCCGGTTACAAAAGCGTCTTTACACTACACGACATCGAAGGTTTCGAGCACGAAGAAGTTGCGAGAATCTTAGGATGTTCGGTCGGAACGAGTAAATCTCAACTACACAAGGCGAGATTGAAATTACGCAAACTTCTTAAAAGAAAAGCTCCGCCGAGATTGTTCGGACTCTAACAGGATTTTTGAAAAATCCCTCTTAGAAATTTTGCAATAAAGAAAACGCCGCTCGAGATTTCGAGCGGCGTTTTCTTTATTCAATCGATATTATTGATTATTTTTGCACAGATAATACCGATCAAGCTGACGACGATCAAAGAGGTGAGAATTATCCAAAAACATTTCATTATTTCAACCGAAAACTGATAGCTGATGTTTTAAGAATTTACTTATCAGCTTTCACTTATCACAATATTTCGTTTTGCCAGTTCCGCCACGAATTTATCGGAATCAATAACCTTTTCCTGCGGTGTTGCTCCGTGTGTTGAAATTTTACCTTGTGCCGACATCTGAGCAATTATCGAAGCGGGAAAAGCCGTCGTACGCATCATCGCACTCAGACCTGTTTTTTCATCTTGTTTGTCAACTATGTCGTAATTCAGACGTTTTGTTTCGCCGTCTTTTGTGCCGAGAAATTCAAGGCGAATCAGAACATAATCCGGTTTGTCGGCGGGAAGATATTTCGTCAGAAGTTCGCCGAAAACCCTTCGCGGTTTGATATTTTCGCCGTCAACTTCAATTTCTTCACTCGAACACAAACCAAGACCAATCATCGTTTTGAATTTGCCGCAATGTCCGGCATATCGAATCGTTTTATAATCGAGTTCTTTGATTTTACCAAGAAATGTTTCCGGCAAAGTCGAAGTTCCGCCGGAGGTTTGAAAGGCTTCAAGTTCGGGAAAACCATCGAATGACAGCCTTTCACATTCGGTCATTGATTCAACTTCGACAATTTTCCCATCACGTATAACGCGGGCTTTTTCGATGTATTCATTGATTAAACCTTCGACCGAAAAGACGAGTTGATATTCCAACGATGTTTTCGGCACTTGCGGCAAACCGCCAACTCTGATGTGAATTTCTTCGACTTCGTCAAACTTTTTCGCACCGTGCATTGCCAGAATCGAAACCATTCCGGGAGCGAGTCCGCAATCGGGAATGATATTTATTCCCGCTTTCTTTGCTTTCGCATCTAATTTGAGTTGTTCATCAACCACATAATTATTGCCGCCGAGGTCACAAAAATTCGTTAAAGTTTCGATGGCGATTTTGGAAAGTTCGAGATTATGCCAATAATTGACGCACGAAATCGCCGAATCGTGTTTTTCAAACGCGGAAGCGGTCGGTTCATTTTTTGAAACGTCTAATTTTAATGCGGTCAGTTTCGGCGAGTTTATTTTAGCGGCAACTTCTTCAGCTTTGGATAAATCGGCATCAGCGACGGTAACTTGTGTAACTTCGGGCGAATTATAGATTAAGTCATAAGCCGCACCGAATCCCATCCGACCTGCACCAAGAACTAAAATTTTCATATATTTGCTTATTGTAGATTGTTCATAATTGATTGCTTATTGAAAATCAATGGATATTCAACATTCAACTATTTACAAATCTACCAGTCGTCGAGTTCTTCGGGTTTCTCGTTATCAAGAATTTCGTCCGCGTAATCCCAGACTTTTTCTTTCCAGATTTTAAATTGTTTCGTCAGTTGCAAAGCAGCTTGCGGATGCGAAGGATTTCTGACGATTCGCAAAACTTCCGCCTGCACCGTAACTTCATCATCGGCATTTTCCGTTATCGTCAAATCAACTTTACAGCCGACATTCGGTAAGTTTTTAGGCAGGAAAACCAAGGCTCCACGTGTTCCGATATTTTCCGTTAAACCTTCTTCGGTCAACTTTTTACCCTCTGCATTCTTCCAATCAACTCGAATCGGAAATGAAATCACAAGGCGATCTCCTTTGCGGCGTTCTTGCATATTTATAAGTTTTTCTCCACAGATTTTAGGTTTCTGAAATATATGAAATCAGACCGGTTTAGTCTATCAGAGAACGAAAATTTTAGCATTCGCCAGCGAACTACTTCTGCTGACTTGACAAAATTTCGATTTTGCTTAGAATGCTCGGACTAGACAAACGAGATTCAAAATGATAGTTTTAAAAAATTGTTTTGGTCGAGGTTCGTCCAAAACTATTTTACTATAAGAAATACATATCAATTTGCACACATTATTTTAATACAAAAACATAAGAATATTTTATAAAGGTGTTGGTAAAACACCATTTTTTATATGGGATATAACAATATTTATATATCCTGTAAGGCAATTTAGACAGGAGAATGATTAATGAGAAACATAGCTAGAGGAAGCGTCTTGGCTATTTTGGTTGCATTATTATTAGTAGGATTCACTTACTTTCAACCAAAAGCACAAGCCGTAACCGTCGAAGCGAAGGATTCGCCAAAAAGCATTCAGTTAGAAAATACAGAACAAATAAATTTAGAAAGCAATAATATAGAAAAATACGATTTTAATATAACGATAGATAACGTCGCAGGAGATGGGGATGAAGACGGCGACGAAGATTCAGAAGAAGAAGCAGAAGCCGGAAATGAGAGTTCAAATGCAAGAGCATTTAAAGCTACAGCTTATTGTTTACGTGGAAAAACAGCATCAGGCAGAGCAACCCGCCGCGGAATCGTCGCCGCCGACAGTAGAATCTTACCGTTAGGAACGAGAATACATCTGACCGGAGGCAAATATACGGGAAATTACACCGTTGCCGACACCGGCGGAAGAATCAAAGGTCGCGTGTTGGACATTTGGGTTCCAAGTTGTGCTGAAGCCAGACGTTGGGGACGCAGAACAGTCAACGTCAAAGTTCTCGGCAAGAAAAAACGAAAACGAAGTGAAGAGTAATAAGACAATCTGCTGAATTTCACAAAAAAGCCGTTCCAAATATTTGGAACGGCTTTTTTAGTTACATTTAATAACTGCATAATCATCAATGCCTACTTCTTCGATGCTTTCGGCAAACTCAAAATGTTTGCATAAAGCCGATACGCTCCGGGAACTCCGGCGGGCAATTGGCGGAAAAAAGCATAGGAAACATACATAAACTTCCCTTTACCAATTTCCGCATAAACCATTCCGCCTTTGTTTTCCGGCTCATCCGTGTCGTGTGCTTCAAGTAATGGCGTGTATTTTTCGTCGAATATCGAAAACGCATACAAATTTCTTTCCTGTACCCAGTTTTCAAAATCATTCTGTGTGATCTTATTCGGGAAATTAAATACCGGATGATTCGGTTCTAAAATCGTAATTTTCGCATCTTCTTCCGCCACCCGCGAAGCCATTTTTGCGGGAAACGGTGCAAGATTTTGCTGCAAATAGGCATTTTTTTGATACTGCACGATCAGCGTTCCGCCGTTTTTTGCGTAGTCAAGAAGTCTTTGATTGTTCGCGACAAAACTTTCATTAACTTCCGAAGCCCGGATGCCGACGACGATCACATCGAACCGCGAAAAATCGCCGTTGGTCAAGTCGTTTTCATTCAACAATTCGACACTCAAACCCATCTGCCGAATCGCTTCGGGAATCGAATCGCCGCTTCCCGGAATGTAGCCGACTTTCACATCGGCGACTTTCAGATCAACAATTTCGACCTTAGTTTTTGCATCCGTATAAAAACGATGAGTTTGAATGTGCGGATAAGCGATCTCATTCAAAGTCTGCGAAAAAACTTCCTCGCCGCTTTTCATTACTGCTTCTATCTCATAATTTCCCGGCTTCGCATTTGCCGGAATAATTACATCAAACGCCAACGATTTGCTTTCGCCTTTTTTGTTTAGTTGAACGATCCCGAAATCCTGTTTGACCTTAAAACCTTTCGGTAATTTCAGTTCAATTGTCCCGCTCAAACTCTCCGCCGAATTGCTTTTCAAATTGACGATCAATTTTCTCGTCTGCTCTTTGCTGCTGTTCGGAATCACCAACAAATCCTGATCCATCTTGAGCGAAACCTTCGGCACGACATTCAATTCGCGTCGAAGTTCCCCGCGTATATCATCGGCATAACGATATTCAATCGGTTGGTTAAAAATAATCTCGGTTCCATCAATCTCAACCGTCACATTTGCCGACATCAACGCATCTTGAAACGGTTTATTTTTCGCCCTTTCATCATTCCATTTATACAAATAATTCTCCTTTTCCGCTTCAAGAAAATAAGGCTGAGTCAATTTTGCATTATCCGAAACTTTTACCTCAAAAAACTTGGAATTATTCGCATTCTCACGAAAAAATCTCGCAAACGGCGAATCATTTTTCGGTTCATCCGCATTTGAAACTTGCCAACCGTTTGGAGTTTTCAGTTTTATATTTTTAACTTTTATGTTGGAATTTTCGGGATAGAAAACTTTGACGGACGTTAAAAAAGTTTCGCCTTTTGTAACAGTTTCCTGATTTGCTAAAGCGTCAATTTGTAAGCCTGATGCTAATTTAATTGCCTGATTAAATTCATATAATTTTCTAGGTATAAGATTCGCTATTTCTGATTCATTTTTGTTTCTTCCAGTAGAGATTTTTCGTCTTTCGGGAGTTCCTGAAAAGAAGAAGTAACTCATAAATAATGATTGAAGTTTTTGTTTACCTGTAAGCAAAAAAGGAATAATCTTTTGGGAATTATTTGAACTATATTGTGTTAATGCTTGATCTGCTGATTTTTGAATTGCTGTTAATCCTTCTTTTGTGGAATCACTTATAGAAATATCCTCTTTAACATAAATTTTCGGAGCATTTATAATTGAAGTATCAATTCCATCAAAAACACTTTTCTCATTCTCGACCTTCGGCACTTTCGACCAAACTAAATTAACGCCCGAAAATCTGTCGCCTTTGAGTTCTAAACCGCCTTGTTCCTGAGTTTTGTGCTGACTGCGACCTTCGGCGGCGATTTCGTAATAACTTTTACCAAGCAGAAAATCGTAATTTCCCGTGTTGATATTCAAAGTCGGCTCATCATTACTGCGAAAACTTTGTCCAACGTAATATTTCAAAACCTGCCAAGTCGATAAATTCAAATTCTTACATTGATTCGCGTCAGCCGCTGCTTCAACCGCAATCGGCGAAATATATCCTGCAAACTGATGCTGCCCGTGTCCGTCATTTGGCGTTCCCGAAAAACGCGAGATGACAACCAACGGACGAAATGTGCGAATCGCCCGGACGACATCGCATTTTATTTCTTCCTCGCTCCATTTCGCCTTCGCTTCCGCCAGAGTCTTGGAAAACCCATAATCAAACGCCCGCGTAAAAAGCTGTTCGCCGCCATCCAAACGCCTCGCCTGCAAAAGCTCCTCCGAACGAATCACGCCTAAAGATTCAAACAATTCAGGACCAATAACATTCTGCCCGCCGTCGCCGCGAGTCAAAGATAAATAAACCGTCCGTGCATTTTCCGCTCTCGCCAAATATGCCAGCAAATCCGAATCTTCATCATCAGGATGTGCCGCGATCATCATCACGCTTTTCGTATTATTCAAGCGTTTCAATAATTGCCCTAAACCAATTGCTCCCTGATCGTAAACGGGTTTAACCTGTGCTTGAATTGCAAATGCAAACAGAGAAATTAACCACAGATTGACACAGATAAATACGGATTTTCTAAATATCTGAAATTTAAATAAATTCTGAACTTTGAACTCTGGACTCTGAACTTTTCTCATTTATGGTTTAAATTCTCCTCACCGTTTCTCGAATAAACTAATTAAATATCCCGCAACCACAGTTACGACGCAACCGACAACATTGAACCAAAGGAAAGCAATATCGGTGTAGCGACTGAAAATTCCGATAAACGCCATTCCGATCAATAAACCGAAAAATGCACCGTTCGCTCTTGCCCTTTTAATGCCGATGGCGAGAACAAAAACGCCGAGAATCGAACCGTAAAAATATGAGCCGAAAGTATTGACAACTTCGATCAGCGAACCTAAATCCGTCGCAAAAATCGCCACGATACAAGCGAAAATTCCCCAGACGAATGTTGCCAGTCTGCCGAATAAAACGTAATCTTTATCAGTTCCGTCGGGTTTAAAGTGCCTGCGGTAAAAATCAATTGTCGAAGCCGTTGCGAGCGAATTCAGTTCCGAAGAAATACTCGACATCGCCGCCGCGAAGATTGCCGCGATCAGCAAACCGACCAATCCCATCGGCATATATTTGATGATAAATGTCGGGAAAACGTAATTTACATCGTTGAAACTTTCGTCTTTATTTGTTGTTTTAACGAATTCCTTCGCTTCTTTGCGTTTGTCTAAAAATGCTTTGCTGGCGGAGATGTATTCTTTTTTCGATTCTGAAACTTCGGCTTCGCTTCCCTGTTTTCTGGAATTCACATAAATCATCGCGGCTTTGTTTCGGTCGGAATGGGCGAGATTATATTCGTTTTCAATGCGTGTATATTCTTGCGAATTTGCGGTTTTTGCTTTCAAAGCGTCATTTGCTTTAAAGATCATCGGCGGCGTTTGGAATTGATAAAAAACAAAAACCATCACGCCGATCAGCAGAATCAACGCTTGCATCGGAATTTTCAAAAATGCCGACATCAGCAGCGAAGTTTTACTTTGATCCAATGATTTCGCCGTTAAGTATCTTTGAACCTGCGATTGATCGCAGCCGAAATATGAAAGAAACAAAAACAGGGCAGCAATCAAACCCGACCAGATCGTATATTTTTCTTTGAGATCAAAACTCGTATCAATCGTCGTCAATTTCCCGTTTGCTCCCGCCAGACTCAATCCATCCGTAAACGAAACGCCTTCGGGAAAGTTATTCAAAATAACGAAAAACGCTACGCCAAGTCCGATGAAAATGAGAATCATCTGCTTAACATCCGTCCAAGTAACCGCTTGAATCCCGCCGAACATCGTATAAAAAGTCGTAATCAAACCAATCGCAAAAATCGTTATAATCTCATTCCAACCCAAAACAATTGACAAAATAACGGCGGGTGCAGCGATAATTACGCCGACTCCTAAACCACGCGAAACTAAAAAGAAAAAACTTGTCAGCGTCCGAGTTTTCGCGTCAAAACGGTTTTCCAGATATTCATAAGCCGTATAAACTTTTGCCTTATAAAAAAACGGCACGACCGTAACGCACAAAATTATCATCGCCAGCGGCAGAGCATAATAAAACTGTACGAAACGCATTCCGTCGTCGTAACCTTGCCCCGTTGTTCCGACTAAAGTTATCGCCGAAGCTTGCGTTGCCATCACGCTTAAACCGACCGCCCACCACGGCAAACTGCGATTGGCGAGGAAAAATCCTTCGATGTTTTCGCCGCCTTTCGTCAGCCGGATGCCGTCCCAGATGACATACGCCAAATATGCAATAATAATTACCCAATCAAGCCATCTCATAATTAAATTTAAGATTCGAACTGCAGGATTTAAGATTTCAAACTCAAGATTTTTTTGATGCATTCAATTGTGAAATATAAATATGCGTCTGTAAAATTATGAGTTTATTTTCTCTCCGCGATTTTTTTGAAAAAAGTAAATTTATTGGGAAACAAAATATACATCCAACCGATAATATACGTTACGGAATTCTATGTAAACGATTTGGAGATTATTGGAGAAAAATGGCGGACAGAAATTTTATGCTGAATTTTTATCGTTTTTTACTGGTCGGGATTTTTGTCGGTTTTTTTGTCTTCAATACGAATGCACAGATTGCAAATGTTTCGGATCAGTTGGCGGGATCGTATCAATTAGACGATAAAAAAAATGAGAATATGTCGGCGGTCGTTGAAAATATTTCCCGTAAAAACGGTTTGTCAGCAGCGGACAAAGCTGATCTAGAAGTAAAATTGAGTCCGCCGTCGACGCTTTCCATCGAGATCGACGGAACGGAAGTTTCGCTGGCAAGTTCGACCAGTGAACCCGTCACGCTCAACGCCGATGGTCGGATGCAAGTCGCTTACGCCGCCGCCGGAACAAAGGTCAGCATTCGTTCAAGTCTGCTCGGTGATACTTTGAAAGTTTCCAGTCTTTACGGAAGTACGGATTATTCGATCACATTCAGATCGGTTAACAACGGAAAAAGTTTGCAGGTTACAAGAACGGTTACGACCGATTATCTGAAGCAGACGGTCTTTGCCGATAGTTTTTACAATCGGATGAGTTCCCCGCCGATCTTTGCCGGAAATTTCGGCAAAGATGAAAGATTCTCCAATAATGATTCCATCGTGCCGAACGGAACTGTTTTAACGGGCGTGTTGGAAAACTATATCTCGACCAAAGATTCAAAAAACAACGACCCGTTTCGCCTGACCGTACAAACGCCGGGTGAATTTCAAGGAGCGATGATTGAAGGCTATCTGTCAGGCATCGAACGTGCCGACGGAGTTTCGGGAACTGCTAAAATGACCTTGAATTTCCAGAAAATCCTGTTGACGAACGGACAGATTTACAGTTTTTCGGGAATTATCCAAACTGTCGCTGATTCTAAGGAGAGAACGATCAAAAGTAACGATGAAAGCCAGGTCAGAGGTAAGAATAAAACAAATGAATCCGTCAAACGCGGTGTTTTAGGTGCGGTCGTCGGAGCGGGTATCGGTGCGGCAATCAGCGGCAAAAAAGGTGCATTGATCGGTGCGGCAATCGGCGGCGGCGGCGGCACGGCAACGGTTTTATTTGAAGGCAAAGACCTTGAGTTGGAAAGAGGTTCGCAAATTAACATTCAATCAACTTCATCGAACTAATCAAAGAAATTTGAAGAAATAAAAAAAAACATCGGCAATAAAAGTTTCTTATCAATTACAAACTTTATTGCTGATGTTTCATTTTAAAAAATATTTTCTTCAGTTTGTCCGGTTGACCAGTTCGCGTTGAAGAAATAATCTCGCGACATTCCAATCACGCTTGATAGTAGCAACGGAAACTTCGAGGACTTCGGCGGTTTCTTCGATTGATAATCCGCCGAAAAAGCGTAGTTCAAAAACATCCGACTGGCGTTTATCCAAATTCGCTAAATCCTTCAGAGCGTCATTCAAAATAATCAAATCGAGTGCATTTTCATCGAACGAATCAATTGCCCGGTCAAGCGTTACGCGGATTGCCGCACCTTCTCTTTTCTGGCGGTTGCGGCGAACGGCGTGGTTGACGAGAATCCTTCTCATCATATTGGCGGCAACGCTTAAAAATTCCGTGCGGCTCAAAAATTCCTTTTTTTCCTGTTTTGCCAAACGCAGATATGCTTCGTGGACTAAAGCGGTCGGTTGGAGTGTGTGGTTGCTTCGTTCCTGCTTCATATAATATGAGGCAAGTCGTTTAAGTTCTTCATAGACAAGCAGATAAACATCGTCTAATTCTGATTCTTCACCACCAAAAACATCTCTCGTGATCGGAGTCGAACTCATCCTTTTATCTCCTTCTCAATAAAAAAAATAAATTTTTTAACTTTTTTGAGCCGTTCAGTAAAAAAATGTTGCGTTACTGGATAGAGCCGAAAATTAAAACGATTTAGCGAGGATTGATTTCGGAAACGATTCTAGCAGAAAAGCATCGGGAACAAAAGGTTTTTTAATTTTAAAGGTAAAAGAAACATTGAAGACTAAAGGAGTTTAAGAAAATGGAAAGAATGATAATCAAGCATTTGAGCGGTTCAAAGGCTAATCAAGTTGAGGAATTTGCGTTAAAACATCATAACGATTTGATCTTCGGACGCGACACTTCGGCGACGGTGCAGTTCGATCCCGACCGCGATGATCTCGTCGGACGCGAACACGCCAAAATCGAACGCGATCCGAGTAATGACGAAGGATTTTTATTAACCGATCTGAACAGCACCAACGGAACTTTTTTGAACGATAAGAAAATATCGGGAACAACGCCGGTTCGTCCCGGCGATGTCGTTCAATTCGGTCCGGGCGGTCCGAAGTTTCAATTCGAGGTCGAACCGCGTCCGGCAAGTGCGACGAAACCGACGCGAATCGTCAATACAAACGCGACTCCGGCAACACGAGTCGTTGAAACTAATGCCGCCGGAGCATCCGACAGCATTGTGACAACTCCGGCATCGAAACCGACGGTCGGAAAAGCAACGGTCGAACGAATGATTAGTCATAACGTCGCCGAAACACGCCAGCAGGAACGCAGTAATTTTGCAAAAATCGGCGGAGCGGCGGCAGTTGTAGTTTTATTATTGTTTGGTGTTGTCATCGGCGGTGCGTATTTTTACAGCACGAGTCAAGCCAAACAAACTCAAGCGGAAATTGCCAAGGCAAAAGAAGAGGCACAAAAAAAAGCCGAGGAAGAATCGAAGAAAATCAAAGCAGGAATAGATGAAGCCAGTGCCAACGCCCCGAAAGCCGCCAGTGAAATATCCGATAAATACGGCAAAACCGTCGTTTTCATCACCGGCACGTGGCAGCTGGTCAACACCGAAACACAATCGCAGATTTATCATCAATTTATGCCGAATAGTTTGGAAGTTCTCGGCAAATTTTATAAGCAGGATTTGGGTAAAGGACCGATTATTCAGGGTGGACCCGATGCAATTCCGGTTTATACGCAAGTCGGCGAAAATATCTATGAACCTGTTTTAACCGACCAGAAAACCGAACTTTCAGTTCCAATCGGCGGTAATTACTCGGGTTCGGGTTTTATCGTTACCTCGAACGGATTTATTTTAACTAACAAACATATCGCCGCTCCGTGGAAGGCACAACACTCATTTCCGGCGGGAATGCCTCCGGGAGTTTTGTTTACATCAGACGGCGGAATTCGTGCGGGCGTTTCACCACCGACCAATTGGATTCCCGAAAGCACCAAATCAACCGGCAAACAATTTCAGGGAACATTCGACGGCGTTGGAAAGTTGAGAGTTCAACTGCCGAACAACGACACACCGATTGAAGCCAGATTCGTATCGGCATCCACGCCGCACGATGTAGCGATGATTCAACTTTCGATTCCGGGTAATTTGACCAAAGTTGAACTGCTCGACAATTACGACGAACTCAAAAAAGGCGAAGGACTGGTCGTGATGGGTTATCCGGGTTCGGCTCCGAAAGTTTACAGCGAGATCAGGTCGCAAAACTTTTTGAATCCCGAAACACAGTATTCGGTTATTCCCGATCCGACCGTTTCGACAACTTCGGTCGGGAATATCGTTCGCGGGAAAAGCACCGATGACGAAGAAGGCAGACGTTTTTCGGAGGCGGGCGATTCGATTCGCTTTGCTCAGAGTTTGACCGGACCCGGAAACAGCGGCGGACCTGTTTTTAATATGCAGGGACAAGTGATCGGCGTGCTTTTTGCAGGCGACGGACAGCAGTCAACCTACGCCGTGCCGATTCGTTACGGGATGAAGCTTTTTCCAAGCAATAAGTAATGCAAATGTGCATTTAATGTTTGCGGAAGCGGTGAGAATTTGAAAAATCCCCCGATCAAATTCTCGAGATTTTGCCGCTTCCGCAATTTTCTTTAGAGATTTTATAAAATGATCAGACGTTTGCAGACAAATGAAATGCTCGGTGATTACCGCGTTATCGGATTTTTGGGCGAAGGCGGAATGGGCGAAGTGTATAAGGGAATTCACACCCGACTCGAACGGGCGGCGGCGATCAAGGTTCTGAATTCGACGGCTCTGAGCGGTTCTTTGTCAAGCAGATTTCATAACGAAGCAAAATTGCAGTCGAGTTTGCAGCATCCGAACATCGCCGCACTTTATGATTTTCAGGACATTAACGGACAACTTTGTATCTTTATGGAATTTGTTGACGGCGAATGTCTGGACGAATTGATTGAGCGAAACTTTTTTGCGGTCGAAGATGCTCTCGAAGTTTTTCAGTCAATCGTCGAAGCGGTTTCATTTACGCATTCAAACGGCATTATTCACCGCGATATAAAATCACAAAATATCAAGCTGACGGCGGGCGGCGTGCCGAAACTGCTTGATTTCGGAATTGCCAAAGGCGAAGCAAGTTCTAATTTGACCAGAGAAGGCGGCGTTATCGGCACACCGAATTATATTGCTCCCGAACAACTTGACGGCGAACAGGCTTCACCGACGACGGACATCTGGGCATTGGGAATTTTGCTCTACGAATTATTAACGGGAAAGAAGCCGTTTGAAGCCGAAACGATTACGGCGTTATGCCACAAGATAAAAAATTCGCAGTTCGTTCCCGTCAAACAACATAATGCGGCAGTGTCGCCGAAGGTTTCACGAATTGTCGAAAAATGTCTGGAAAAAAACCCTTCGCGGCGTTATCGAACAGCGAACGAACTTGCTCAGGATTTGCGATATGTCAGGCAAAATTTATATGGCTCAATCGCTGATTCTACTAAACAAACACACGATTTTTCGGGCAATCCCGGACGGCAAAAATCGGCAAATAAATCTTCGGCGGTTTTTATAAGTGTGTTGGGAATTATGGCGGTGGTGATTATTTTCGGCGGGTTGATCGGTTATGTTTTTTGGACGGCAAACGATTTAGGCGAAACGGTCAGCGATGGGAACATCAATAATTCAAACGGTTTGACCGCAATCGAGCAAAAAAATCCGTTGGACATTAACGACCGCAAACCGCTTGATTCGGCAATTATTGAAGAAAATAAAACCGAGCCGGTAAAAACCGATAATCAGCAGCTTTCCTCAACTTCTTCGATAGACAAAAAAAGTATCAGCGTTGATGTCATCGGCGGAAGTGCGGAGGTTTTGCAGAAAGGTCGGGTTTTGGGAAATACGCCGTTGGATATTTCAGCGGTGAACGGTGAAAACATTCAGTTGACGCTTCGCCGCAAAGGATTTAAGGACAAAGTTATTCAAGTCGAAACAATGAGCGGTGAAAGCGTCTATACATTCGTGCTTGAAGCGGAAGAAAAATAAGAAACGGGAAGTTTATAAAGAAATGTTCAAAACAAGAGAAATCAGAAACGAGGAAATCGGCAGAACGATCAAAGCGAGCATTCATACGGATGTCGGCTGCGTCCGCGAGGAAAATCAGGACAGCGGGCAACACATTACGCCGAAGGATGAAAAATTGCTGAAAAATCGCGGAAGTCTGACGGTCGTCGCTGACGGAATGGGCGGACACGCGGCGGGTGAAGTCGCGTCGCAGATGGCGGTCGAAATTATCAGCGAAACATATTTTGCCGACGTAAAATCGAAACCGCAGGACGCGTTGCGGAAAGCCGTCGAAACGGCGAACAGTAAGATTTATCGGCAATCAATCAGCGACGAGCAGTTTTTCGGAATGGGAACGACCGTCATTGCTCTCGTGATTTTGGAAAATGAAGCATTCTCGGCTCACGTCGGCGATAGTCGGCTTTACCGTCTGAACGGACGAAACTTGGAACTTTTGACGATTGACCATTCGCAGGTAATGGAAATGGTTAAGCAAGGAATTATCTCGTTTGAAGAAGCTCACACGCACGAGGATAAAAATATAATTCTGCGGGCGTTGGGAACGCAGCCGAAGGTCGAAGTCGAGATTTCGGACAAATTCGCGGTCGGCATCGGCAATGAATTTCTGCTCTGTTCGGACGGACTCTGCGATATGCTCGAAGATTTGGAAATCGGCGAAATTTGGTCGGAAGCAAACGATATTCATACGGCGAGTCAAAAACTGATCGAGGAATCGAAACGCAAGGGCGGCGAGGATAATGTCACCGTCGGAATCGTTCGGATTGCGGCGGAAAGCGAAATTTTATCACGCGAAAGTATCAAACAAACAAGAGAAATTCAGGGGTTGGCACAATGATCGGAAAAATTGTCGGAACATATAAAATAGTTTCCGAACTCGGCGAAGGCGGAGTCGGAACGGTTTACAGAGGCGTGGACACGATGCTCGACCGCGAAGTGGCGATCAAGGTTTTGCGTCCCGAACTCGTCAGCAATAATGCGGTCGTCGAGCGTTTCCGTTCCGAAGCCGTAACGCTGGCAAAATTGAATCATCCGAATATTGCGACGCTGTTCAGCCTGTTTCGACAGGGCGACGAACTGTTTATGATTCTCGAATTCGTGCGGGGCGAAACGGTCGAAGACATTTTGCAGAGACGCGGTGCGATTCCGGTTGATGAAGCGATTCCGTTTTTTTGTCAGGCTCTGAACGGACTGAATTATGCCCACAAGCTGAACATAATTCACCGCGACATCAAGCCGAGCAATATGATTTTGACGAACGATAACGTCTTGAAAATCCTGGACTTCGGCATCGCCCGACTTCTCGGAAGTTCGCGGATGACGAAGGTCGGAAACATCATCGGCACGCTCGAATATATGTCGCCCGAACAGGTTCGCGGCGAAGAAACCGATGCCCGCTCCGACATCTACGGACTCGGCATAATGCTTTACGAAATTTTAACGGGCAGACTTCCGTTTGTGTCGGACAACGAATTTGTCCTGATGAAGGCACACACCGAAGAAATCGCCGTATCGCCGCGAAGTTTGAATCCGAATATCCCCTCCGAGATCGAAGCGGTAATCGTTAAAGCGATTGCTAAAAATCCGAGTGAAAGATTCCAAAACGCAAACGAATTTTTGCAAACCCTGCTCGAATTAGGATTCTCCGCCGGTGAAAATCCCGCCTTCGGTTTTGAAAGTATGTATCAGGCGAAAACCTCGGCAACTTTCAAGAAAGAAAAGGAAAAACAATTTCACAGCAAGGATTTTCCAAAAGATTTTGCGATTGAAGATGAAGAAATCACGAAAGAATTAAACGCGAGTAATGCGGTGATAAATCAAACAACAGCGGAAGGTAAGACTGAAAATACGACTCCCGCGATCTTGAATGAAACAACGGAATTTGTGCCGGATTTAAAGGAAGATGCAACATTACCGATGCCGCTAAATTCGGAATCAACAATGAATGAAACGGCGGAATTCGTGTCGCCGGACAGCAAAATCAAAGCGACTCGACTCGGCGATGCGGAAGTTATTTCGCCATCGCAAGGCGAAATGAAAGCAACACGGCTCGGTGCGGTTGCGGGCAGCGAATCCGTCCGGCAAAATGCGGCGGCGGATGAAAAACCTTTTCCGGCGGCATTGCTTCAAAAATTAAATTGGATGCACTATGCCGGGGCGGGCGTGATTGCGTTCGTTTTGCTTTCCGTTATCGGCATCGCGGCGGTTTCGTCGCTCGTCGGTGGTAAAACTGAAGAACCCGCACCGCTGGCAAATACGAACCCGATTGAAAATACGACCAACAAAAATTCGCCTGAAGAAGAAACTGTTAGGGAAGATTCAACCGGCGGCGGCGGCGGAATATCCAATCCTGAAAATACAACAATGCCGGGTGAAGAGATCACCGGCGGCGAAGCGATTGAATCGAACACTTCCGCACCTGCCGAAGTTGCCGAAGATAAAAAACCGGATTCGCCGAAAACCCGTGACGATAAAAAAGCGGGCGGCGGCGGCACGAGCAAAAAAGATACTAAACCGGCACCACCGAATAATGACCGAAAAAGTGATAAAAAAGGTGGCGGCAAGCCAACTACGAGAGACACGAAAACGGATACGAAACTGGTCGACAGTCTGACCCGCGATAATCCAAAACCGACCAAAACGCCGCGAATGATCGATAATTAAAGAGATGCCTGCGGTCAGCAAACTGAAGTTCAAGTTCTGAACGCGATTGACCAAATTTTCTGAATTGGAGAAGTATTATGAGATTTAAGTTATTTACATCACTGTTTTTATTGTTGATTTTGATCGTTCCGGCGTTCGCTCAGGGAAAAACGAGCGTTGCCAAACAGGTTTTCGAGCAGGCAATGAAACAGCGTCAGCAAAAAAATGAAAGCGGTTATAAGGAAGCGTTAGATAATTTTAAGCGGGCATACAAACTTTACGAAACAGCGAATGATAAATCGGGAATGGCGGATTCGCTGTTCCGAATCGGGCAGACTTATCGTAATCTCGATGATCTGAAAAATGCTTACGAGTTTTATGTCGCCGCCGGAAATCTTTACAGCGAAATCGGTAAGGAAAAGGAAACGATTTTTACGGTCAATAATATCGCCTCGATTCAGCGGGATACAGGAAATTACAACGAAGCGATCAAAACTTATGAGGGAACGGTTATTCCATATATGCTCAAATACGGCGACAAAATTGATCTGGCACAGGTTTATAACGGTGTCGGACAATCATATTTAAATATCCGCGAACCCGCCAAAGCACTTTCGTTCTTCGAAAAATCGCTGACAAACTGGCAGCTTTCCAAAGAAAAAGATTTTGACGAAGTGCGGGCAACTTACGGAAGTGCGATTGCCAGTTTTCAACTCGGCAACAAACCCGCCGCCAAAAGTTTCGCGGTTAAGTCCATAAATTTAGCTCAAACTTTCAACGCTCCGGTTCTGCAAGCCGAAGTTCTGGAAGCACTTGCCCAAGTTTACAATGACGACGGCGATACGGCGGAAGCGATCAAATATCGTCTGCAAGCCTTGAATTTGTATGACCGTAATAAAAGCAAAGTTTCAAGAAACGCCTATGAAACGGTCGTCAATAATCTCGCCTTCACATATTATAAAATCGGCGATATGGACGCGGCTCAAAAAATTCTGACGGCAAGTATTCAGCCCGGAGTCAAAGGTCAGGACGCTCCCGTGCAAAGTTATCTGATCGGTTCGCTCGGCGAAGTTTTTGCGGAACGCGGCGATTATGAAAACGCTGTCGAGGCGTTAAATACGGCAATCCGAATCGGCGGTGAAGCAAATGATTTGCAGGTTCAGGCATATTCCTACAACGCTCTCGGTGATATTTATTTAAAACGTGCCAATTTGATCGATAGAAATTATCAACCCGCGTTGGAAAATTTTCAAAAAGCTCTCGCAATGTTTCAAACCGAACAAAATCCTGAAGTCGAAGCGGTTGCTGTTTCGGGATTGGTTTCGGTTTATGGAAACACCGGACAAATCAACAACGCACAGCAGTATGTTAATCGTCTGACGAATGCCGGGTTGGAGAAAGGTGATACGGCTCAAGCGATTCACGCACTCGATGCTCTCGGAAAATTTTACGCTTTTTCGGGCGATCAGGAGCAAGCGATTTCGCATTTTACGAAGGCTTATCAACTGGCGAAAAAACGCAATAGTTTAACCGAAAGTCTGGATATTTTGAATAACGTTAGTCAGAGTTTATTGCAGGTCGGAAAGTTTTCCGAAGCACTCGCTAATTTCAAAATCACGCAGGGCGTTTACAAAAAATTCGGCAACAAATATCTCGAAGGATTTGCAACGGTGCAAGCCGGTTGGTCGAGTCTTTATCTGAATCAAACTGCCGAAGCATCAAATTATGCACAAGCGGCGGACGCGATTGCGAATGCAACGAACAACACGCAGTATGGCGAACTCGTGCGGATAAACACTTTGCACATCAGAGGAAAAGCCAACTTCCGAAACGGCGATTATAAAACTGCTCTGGAATACATCGAAAAATGTCTGGCAGTCGCTCAAAAGGTCGGCGATAAACCTTCCGAGAAACATTTTTGGGAAGACATCGCTCAAACGCAGGAAGCTTTAGGAAATAACAAAGAAGCCAAAAAAGCCCGCAAAAATGCGGATAAAATCAAATGAATTTAACAGATAAAATTTCAAAAACAGTTATTCCCGCAATTTTGCTGACGTTGCTGATCGGCGTTGCGAACTATAACGTCAATGCACAGAATAAATACACGGGTGATTCGGTAAAATTGTTCGGTTTGGTGGATACGCTCAAATCAAAACAATATCAAACCCGCCAGATCGTGACCGTGATTGAAAGTCAGGGCGTAAATTTTCGTCTGACGGCGGATGCGAAAAAAGAACTGATCGCCGCCGGTGCCAGACCGGAACTGTTGACCGCCATCGAAAAAAATTATCGCCCCGATGCGAAAAGCGGAAAAACGGCGGCGGCAGTGACAAAATCAAACGCGAAATCCGGCAGTTACGAAAGCTTGATTGATGAAGCGATGAATAAATACAACATCAAAAACGATGCGAGAGGTGCGGTCAACACTCTAAAAGAAGCTGTTGCACTTCGCCCGAATGATTCGCGGGCGTATCAACTGCTCGGCTTTGCGTATCTCAACGGTTTTGAGCATTATGTCGAAGCCGAAAAATATATGTCAAAATCGATTGACCTCGGCGGAAGTGCGGTTTTCCGCGTCCAGCACGCACACGATCTGACTTTTTCTTACAGTTGCGAAGGCTCGCTGTACATTTCAAAAAACGATCTGCGATACGAAAGCGATAACATCGAACACACCTTCGATGTTTCGCAGAAAGACATCAACAACGTCAAAAGCCTCGGCGGTTGGGGCAAATTCGTCCGCCGCAAAAGCGGAGCGTTCAAAATCTCGATCAGAGACAGAAAAGATGAAGATGATGAAAAGGACATATATAACTTTTCGCCGCTGTCGGAAAAAAAAGACGAATCGAAACTTATAATTAAATTGATCGGAAAATAAAAGGAAGAAAATTATGTATAAAAAATTATTATTAATATTTGCATTATTCGCGTTTAATGCTGTTTTCACTTTCGGACAAGAGGGAGTTGGAAACGGAATGCCGGACGATAATCAATCTGAATATTTTGATTTGTTGACGGGCAGACCAAATGAAACGATTAAAATCGAGAAGAAAAAATTGATCGGTTTTGCCAAAGATTATCTCGCTGCGGTTGCCAAAGGCGATGCTGAAAAAGTCTATTCGTATATGAATCCGTCGTTCGTAAAAGAATTGGGCGGCAAAGAAAATGCTCTGCAATTTGTTAAAAATGATCTGGAAAATGTCCGCGGATTTCGCAATGTGAAGTTTGCTGCATTGGAAAATGAAAAGTTAATCCGAGAAGCAGGTGAATTGTTTAACCGGATGGCGATAAGCATAAATGTCGTTGAACAGAACTCAAAAGAAGTAACGCAGTTCGATGGTTTCTTACTCCCGATGACTTCTGCCGGAGAAGAAAAACAAGCGATCTATTTTCTCCACGCTGAAGGAATTTTAACGAGTTTTACGCCATCCGACTGCAACTTTGCTTACCGAAAACCGACAATAAAAACTGAAGGAAAACCAACCGACGATAAACCGAAAGGTGGAACAGGTGCGGGCAAAGGAACGGGAAGAGGATCAGGTGAAGGAACAGGTTCAGGTGAAGGAACAAGTTCAAGCAAAAAAACAGCAGCTGAAACAGGTTTGGGAAGTGGTATGGGAGATGGTGTAGGAAACAAACCGAGTCCGCCGCCGTCCGAAAACAGTGAAACAATCGGACTCAGAATTCTCAGCAAAGTAAAACCCGGTTATTCTTTTCTGGCAAGAATACAAAACGTTCAAGGCTCGGTCAGATTGCGGGTAACTTTTCTCGCCGATGGAAAAATCGGAAGCATCAGTCCTGTCAGTACACTTCCGTGTAATTTGACTGAAAAGGCAATTGCCGCCGCCAGAGAACTCGAATTCACTCCGGCAAAGAAAAACGGAAAGGCTTACTCCGTTAACAAATTGGTAGAGTATAGCTTTACGATTTACTAACTTTGAATCCGTTTGAAATCGGACTAACCGCCCGACTGTCAATGATATTCAAATTCATTTTTGTCGGCACTTCTCAAACTTAGCAAAAGCAAATAAAAAACTATGAAAAAACATTTTTTGACGACGAGTTTATTACTTATATTTTCCGCTTCGATAGCTTTCGGGCAGGATATAAAATTTCCCGAATTAAATCTGCCCGATTCGTTAAAAAGCGGTAAAACCAAAGTTACCGATGAAACAAAAAACGCCGATGATGAGATCAAAGAGCAGGCACTTGAATTTTTTAATGCGGTTTTGAATGGAAACGCTGAAGTAGTTTTCAAATATGTTCACCCGCTGAATATTACGGGCGGAATGACAAAAAGATTTTATCTCAAAAAGGTTATTGAGCCGCAGTTGAAAGATTTGAGCGGGAAAAGCGGACTACTCGACACGGTTGAAGTTACCGGAATCGAAAGATCAACCGAAAACGGTTTGACGCGGCTTTTTGTCAAAAATGTTACAAAAGTTTCGACACCTGACGGGGAAGCTGAATTTGAAGGATTGATGGAAGTCATCGTATATAACGGAAAAAACTACTTCATCGGCGTAGAAGGAGCGATTTTGGATAGTTTCGGATTGCAGGGACTCGATGACGAAGATGAAACCGGCGGCGAAAATCCGGTCGTTGACGAAGACGCTTCCGGGTTGGTAAGAAAAGGTGTTTTGAATGGAACGGCGATCAATCTTCCCGTCCCGGAATACCCGAAAGCAGCACGGGCAGCAAATGTTACGGGAACGGTAAATGTCGAGGTCGTGATTGATAAGGACGGAAAAGTCAGGTCGGCAAAAGCTGTTTCGGGACATCCGCTGTTACTGATTTCTTCGGAAAAAGCTGCATTATCAGCAAAGTTCAAACCGACAACATTGAGCGGACAACCCGTTGAAGTATCGGGAATTATCATTTACAACTTTATGAAGTAAAAAGTGGCAACTACAAAGAGAAATTTCTCAAAGTATTTGTCGGCAAAATAGACAGGAGAGGAAATTATGGATAGTCAAAATATTAAAAAACCGCACTCTTATGCAAATAAAATAATTACGGTAGTATCAATTATTCTTACACTCATTTCTTTATTATTGCTCTTTAATTATTACTTTGCAGGCGGACAGGAATACGAAAAAGCTATGGAAAGATATGCGGCGAATGAAACGGAAGCCTTAAAGATTTCCGACCAATTGGATAAGGAATCAAATGCTGTTTTACTGGAAAATTTGGACAAAATTTCAATTCCTAAAACCAAAGCTAATATAGAAATAGTCAATGAAATTAGCAGGATGGATAAACTTTCAGAACATTTAAAAAGAAGAAATGAACTTGTTCGTAAGTATTCGGAATTGAGATTGAAAGTTTTTGAACTTTACAGAAAAAGCATTGTCGAAGATACGAATAAATACTCGAACGAAATAAATGAGATAAGTAACGAGACTGAAGAATTAAGGAAGGAAATAGAAAAAATAGAAGTATAAAAATGTCCTCAATCGTCGCCGATTTTCGTTATAAGTTCAAATAACGATGTTGGAGTTTTGAGTGATAATTTTGCTCTCAATCAGAAATTGATTGAGAGCAAGCCAACTAAAAATAAAATCTCGCAAAGAAATAAAGAATCGGTGCGTTAAATAAAAGTGAGTCGAGACGGTCGAGCAATCCGCCGTGTCCGGGCAAAATCGCTGCGGCATCTTTTACTTTTGAACCGCGTTTCATCGCCGATTCCGCCAAATCTCCGCCAACTCCGACGAGTGCCATCAGAATCGCCAACGGAATCGAGAATTTATATGGAAATTCGGGAAAGAACAATGCCGTCGAAAGTGCGGCAAAACCGATTGCCAGCAAAATTCCGCCGATAAAACCTTCCCACGTTTTGTTCGGCGAAATATTCGGAACGAGTTTGCGTTTGCCAAAGTTTTTACCGATAAAATATGCTCCGACATCCGAACCCATCGTTACGAGAAAAAAATACAGAAGCAATTTCGACGAGAGATTCGGCACGAGCGTTTCGACGAAACCGACTCTTATCGCCACTAAAAAACCGCCCAAAAATGAGATATAGAAAACTCCGAGCAAGGTTACACCGACTCCAGCGAGCATTTTTGAAAAATCTTTCTGAAATCGAAATGTCTGCGAAATAAGCAGGACGATGATGAAAAATGTCATCACCAAAAATAATAATTCCGATGCTTTCGCCGGTGCATCCAGCAAAAAAGCGGCAAAAAATGCCGCCGAAAAAATATAAGCGATGGAAGCATCAGCTTTGAGTTCGAGTTTTTTGGTAAATGTAAAAAACTCGAAAAGTCCCGCCGAAATAGCGAGTGCGGCAAGCACGACGAAAAGCCATTTTGCCGGCTCGAACTGCGGCAGCAGCATCGGTAAAATTACTGATAAAAGCAATATCGGTAACGCAATCACGGCTGTTAAAAGTCTGGTTTTCATTTGTATGTAAAAGAATCTAACGCAAAGTCGCTGAGTTGCAAAGTCGCAATTAATCATTCATAGAACTTTGTATCTCTGCGTCTCTGCGTCTTAAAGTCAAAAAATCCTGCTTTATTTCACGCCACCGAATCGGCGGTCGCGTTTTTGAAATTCCAAGATAGCTTCGAAAATTTCCGCACGCCGAAAATCGGGGAAAAGTGTGTCGGTTACATAAATTTCGCTGTATGCGATTTGCCACAAAAGGAAGTTGGAAATACGCATTTCGCCGCTTGTGCGAATGAGAAAATCAACTTCGGGCAAACCGTGTGTGTAGAGATGTTGCTCGATGTGATCTTCGCTGAAATCCTCAATCGAACCACCGTTTTTGCTTATCTGACGAAACGCTTTTTTGCACGCTTCGACAATTTCCGCCCGCCCGCCGTAATTTAACGCAATGTTCAATTTCGTTCCCGTATTACTCGCAGTTTTCGCTTCCGCATCCCGAATTTCCTTCTGCACACTTTCGCCCAAACCGTCAATTTTCCCGATTGCCCGAAAGACGATTTTGTTTTTGTTGACTACATCTATCTCTTTGCGAATGTAGTACTTAAGCATTTTCATCAAACCGGAAACTTCGTCTTCGGGACGCTTCCAATTTTCGGTTGAAAAAGCATAAAGCGTTACGGCTTCGATCTCCAATCTCGCAAAAGTATCGAGTATTGAACGCACCGATTCCGCACCTTCTTTATGTCCGAATAAACGAGGTTTCCCACGCATTTTCGCCCAACGCCCGTTGCCGTCCATAATTATCCCGACGTGATGCGGCAGACGCGAAAAATCAATCTGCGAAAGTAAATTCGCTTCATCGGAATCGGGTTCAATGATTTTGGCAAACTTCTCGTGCATTTATTTAATAATAGAACGCGAATTTCACGGATTTATACGTTTTTTTTTGTGATGTCGTTAAAAGCCGGAGAAAAACTTTCCCGCGAATAAACGCGAAACTACGCGAAATAAAGAACAATAAAAGTCATAGAAAATCCCTGTAAAACTGCGTTATCCGCGTTCTATCTCTTTTTCTTTTATTGAAACAATCGCATTTTTGTTGATCTTCCCGTAAACATGCGGAAAAAGCTCGTCATTTGTCGAAGGTTCGCTGACCATTTTTGAAAACAGATCATTCGTTTCGATTTCCATAATCAAAACTTTGTCCGCGTCTTTGTAATATCGCTCCAAAACAGATTCAAGCTGTCCTTCAAAACTGCAATGAATAAAGCCTTCCGCCTGTAAACTTTCGGCTTCATATAGTTCTTCGTCTTTAAATTGCTCCCAAACTTCGGGCGTTACAATGTGATAAATTTTCATTTTTTTTATTATTCTGTTTCCGCTTCTGCAACTGATTTTTGTAATTCTAAAAACTTTTCTCTGACATAAGGATTCAACTTTTCGGCAAAATCTTCGTCCAGATTTTTCAACTTTATAATTTCCTGCACATCCGCTAAATCTTTCAAACGATGCAGTGCGGTCATTCCCGATGCAAGTTTTAACTCGATAAGTTTTTCCAAACTCAAAGTTTTAACGCCGTCAATCTCAACTTGATCTTCCAACGGATTTTCAAACCGCACAGGTTTTTCCTTTCCATCGCCAGGATATTCTCCCGACGTAATTATCTCAACCGTTACATTTTCCGCCGTTGTTCTAAATTTCTTCGTCGCCCCTTCAAATGCAGGACGATAGCCCAGACCAACTAATTCATTCTGGAATTTTTCTAAACCTTCGCGTGTCAAAAGCAAATCAATATCTTCCGTAAAACGCCGATAACCGTGTTGATTCAAAGCCACCGCACCGATGACGCTGTAATCTATTCCACGATTTTCCAAATCCTTCGTGATATTACGTAAAGTTTCGTTGAGTGTTCCTTTTCCCATAAAAAACCGCAAACCCTCCTCATAAGCCAAAACGGGCGATGAAATTATTTCTTGGAAATCTACGTTTTGCATTAGTTATCATCCATCAAACACTTAAACCAAACCAATTGTTCTAACAAACCAAATACCAAGCTCTTAACCGCATATTTAGATGGCATCTCCCAATATACAACAGAAACATCGTTCGGTCTTTGAGGCGGATGGCTACCAAAATCACTTGAAATTCTATAAATTGCATTTGCCAAGTAGGAAATGGTATTAGTTTGATAAACAGCAGTTGTAGGATTGAAATATCTATCAGTATTTCCTGAAAGATGTTTGTTTCTTTGGGTAAAACTACCGTTAGGAACAATAGAACTGTCTTTTCGGTTTAATACATTATAAATTTCATCTTGTATTACTCTAACGTCTTGCAAAATTGAAGTGGTTTGATGTTCTTCGTTTCTATTTTTTAGAATTTCGAGTAATTTCCCCTTAAATCTAATTTCCAAATACCCTTCATCAAAAATCTCAAACACATCATTATATTCACGCTCAATTTTCGTAGTAGGTGCTTTTTCAATTTCTTCAAATAGATAAACAATTAAATCTTTCTTAGGCGACGATTTCGAGAAAATTTTTGACTTTCGTTCATTTATCAGTCGTTCCATTATTTGAGTTTCTTTTTCACCCAAATAACCAGTATTCACAGCAAAAGGAATGTGACGATTTTGTTTCTGCTCAATGTCTTTGAGTTTATCCATTACAGTTGGTAAAAAACCAAAATTTTCAGTTTCTTGCTCTCTGTCAACCATACACTTAGCATCTAAAATCAGAGCATGAAAGTAATTATTATTCAGATGTTCTGCTCCATCTTGCCAATTCTGGCAGTCCGTTACATTCATATCTATATCAAATTCATCAACTCCTATCTGATAAGCATTTGTTTTTAGACTCTCGCAATATTCTTTTTCGTCATCTATCAGTAAAATTTTGTATGTCTGCATTTTTTAATCTATCAAAGGTAGTAATATTTCAAACTGCACTTTAAACTCGCCCGAAAATTCTTCACTTACAGAAATGATATTGAATTTACCATTATGTAGTTCAATGACTTTATTTACAAAGAATCCGCCGATGCCAGTATTTTTAGTTTTCCCTGCTCTACTTGCCAAGCGTTTGTATTCTTCAAATGTGAAACCTTTAGGAAATGGCTTTCCGTTGTTTTTATAGACGATTTGAGCATATTCAATTCCATTGGAATCTATCCATTTGTTTATATCGAAAATAATTTTGTAATTATCATTTTCTTCAACAAATCCGTGTCTTTTAGCATTTTCAATTAAATTACGAATTGCATCCTTAAAAGCATTTTTATCAAGATTTACTTCTATTTTTCTTAAATTTGTTTCAATCGTAATATCAAAATTACTGCCTTCAAAACTTTGCTTTATTTCCCACTTAAAGAAAGAAATGATGTTAGTCATTTCAGCATCAATTTTATTTTTTTGCAAAATACTTTCTGTGGTCTTTAATGTTTTCGTTGTATCCAACAAATTATTTTGCAAACGTATTGTTACTTTTTCAAAAGTGTCTGCATTTTCAGGCGATTCGCCATTTCGCAATGGACGCAATAATTCTTCAAAATCAATTGTTGAATTTCTTTTCTCTTTCCTCCTCAAAAACCTCAATAATGTATCGTAATCTTCAACAATACTTCCAAGTTTTTGATTCAAATTATGGCTAATTGCTGCTATAACTTCATATTCAATGTTCTCAACTTCCTCTTTAGCTTCGGCAACTTGCTCTTTAGCTTCGAGAACTCCACGCATTTCAAAAATCTGACGTTTTTGTTCTTCTAGCGGTGGCAAAATTATTTGAATATTTTCAAAATCTCTTTTGCTTATACTATTTATGACTGTTCCCGAACTCAACATTTTAACTTGAGTTTGAACAAGTTTTGAATGCAGTTGAGATAAAAAATACTTTGCATCTATCTCATCTTCATTTACTCGTAAAGCAATAATACCAGAGCCAATAATAATGGGTTTATTAACATATTTAAATTGAGTTGGTTTTAGTTTATATCCAATTGTAGAAACTAATATTGCGTCGAAATTTATAACTTTGTAAGCATTCTCTACTGATATTTCTCGTTCAACTTTAGAAATATCTAAAATTGAATCTTGCTCATTATCAGACAAATCTTTGATGCGAACATATGGCAGATTTATTTCAGATTTTTTTTTGGCTTGTTGTTTTGGTGAAAAGTTTATGCCAAGAGTTGCCGATGCCAATTCTTTAATTGTTTTTATTGGATAATTAGAATGTGCAAAAATATTTTTCAGTATTTTGCTTTCCTTCAAAGCATAGCGATTTGCTCTCAAATCATAATTTCCGCTAGATATTATTTCAAAATTACTAACAATAGTTTGTTCAAAGTTTTCATCTTCGCCATCAAAAATAACTAAATTTCTTTCTACCTTATTTTTATTTAATAATAAAATAGAAGTTTTTATGCTTGTGTTTGGAATGGAAAAGCCTTGTGGTAAGCTAATCACCTTTTCTATCCAATCATTCTCAACATATTTTTTTCGGAAAAATACATATTCAGGATGAGAAAAAGATAAAAATCCATCGGGAACTAAAACAGCAGCTTTGCCATCATCTTTAAGAATAGCGAGTATTAATTCTATATATACGATTTCAAGATTTTTAATTGGTCTATCCGAAGTAGGGGAGTTTCCAAAATTAATATTATCAATACTTTTTCCAAAAGGAGGAATTGTAATTACTATATCTGGTTCATTTTCAATGTAAATTTCAGATTTGATATTTAAGGCATTAAAAGAAGTGATTTCATAATCATAGTTTACTTCATTAACAAATAAGTTTATCTCGCAAAGAAAGCCAGACAAATTATCTGTATATCCTACAAGTTTAAGATTGAAATCTGGGAATTTTTTATGTAACTCAACAAATAAATTTCCAATTCCACAGTTAATATCATAAATTACCTGATTAGATTTTGGACTAGCATGTTCTAATAGTAACCTCAAAAGATTCGATGATGGGAAAAGACTTCCTCTAATACCTCGTGATTTAGTATTAAAATATGTTGTAAGTAGAAATTTACATATTTTACGGTCATAATCTCGCTTTTGTTGATAATAGATGTTTGGGTTTTGAATCTCTTTCTTTAACTCTGTATAAGTAATTTTACTTATACAGAAATCTTCTACAGCATCAAGAATTCGTGTGTCAAATAAATCAAAAAAATTAAAACCTATGCGATATTTTCTAGCAAACAATGCAAGAATATAAAGCGAAACCTCATCCTTGATGGCAGGGAATTTTGTAGAGAGAGTTTCAGAAATGTATTCAAAGTTTTTAATGAGTTCCATAAAAATTAACCTCAACTGATTTTTTCTTTTTTTATGACTTTCATGGAACAAGCTCATTTTGAGCAATAGAGCAGAATACACACCTCTAAATTTCTTGTCAAGTATTTTCTTTAATCGTAGTAAACCTTCAAAAGCGTCAATCCATTTGCAGGTGCAGTAATTCCCGCCAAACTTCGGTCCTGCGAAACGATTGCCGTTTGAATTGTATCAGAATCTTTTTCGCCACGCCCGACTTCGAGCATTGTGCCGACGATCGAGCGAACCATATAACGCAAAAATCCGTTACCCGTGATGCGAAACTCAATCATTGCGGCATTTGCACGTTTGTCCCAACTTGATTCAACGGTGAATTCATCAATCGTGCGGACTTTGTTTTCCGAATCCGAGTTGGCATTTGAAAACGCCGTCCAATCGTGTTCGCCGAGAAAAACTCTCGCTGTGTCATTCATTCTCTGCACATCCAAAGGACGCATTTCGAGATGAGCGTATCTTGCCCAAAACGGTGAAATCACGGGAGCATTTATCACACGATAAACATAAGTTTTCCCTTTCGCCGAAAACCTCGCGTGAAAATCATCGTCAACCTTTTCGCAATCTAAAATCCTCACATCACGCCACGAATTCCCGTTTATCGCCGAACGCAACTTCTCCGGCTTAAACGCTTTTTCCAATTTCACATTCGCAACCTGTCCTTCCGCGTGAACGCCCGCATCCGTCCGCCCTGAACCGGCAACGTGAACTTCCGCGTCTTCGAGCAAAGACATAACCCGCTCAAGTTCGCCCTGCACGGTGCGTTGTTCCGGCTGAACCTGCCAACCATGAAAATCCGTGCCGTCGTATTGTATTAAAAGTTTATAATTCATAAAGGATTATTCAAAAGCAGAATAAGAAATTTAACCACAGATTTACACGGATATACACAAGATAAAAAAACTTGATATAAATCAAAAAAAATTTGCTCTTTTATCATCCGTATTTATCTGTGTAAATCTGTGGCTAAATTTCTTTTCTGTTCCGACTTAGTTTCCACGACTTCCGGGTTTAATCGCTTCTGTCCCATCGGCACACATTGGGCAAGTTTCTTTTTCATAACTCGGAACATCAATTTCTACTAAAGAAATTTTCGGCACACCGACATCGGCTTTCCCGCCCGAACGGTCAATTATCGAAGCGGCGTTTGTTACATTTCCACCGTTTTCTTGCAGAACATCAATACATTCTTTGATCGAACCGCCCGTCGTGATGACATCTTCAACCGCTAAAATTTTCTCACCTTTTTTGATCGAAAATCCGCGTCGCAGAGTCATCATTTGTTCTTTGCGTTCCGTCCATATAAATCTGACATTTAAAGCCTTTGCAACTTCGTAACCGATAATGAGTCCACCGATTGCGGGTGATGCGACGGTTTCGATTCCCGCATCTTCAAAGTGTTCGGCAATTGCTTTTCCATATTTTGCGGCATCTGTCGGATATTGCAAAGCCAACGCACATTGCAGATATTTCGGACTGTGCAAACCGCTTGAAAGGATAAAATGTCCTTCGAGAAGTGCATTTGTATCGCGGAATTTTTCTAAAATTTGTTTGGAATCCATAATGTTCTTAGAGTTGCGGAGTTGCAGAGTTCTGTTCTTTTCAACTATGCTTTCATAAAAAATAGTTTTTAACTTATAACTCTCTGCAAATCTGCAACTCTCTGCAACTCTCAAAACTTCGCTTTGAAGTTTGCTTTCTAAGAGTTAAAATCAAAAATAATGACACCGTATCCTAATCTAATTTCAGACTCCTTGTTAGTCAATGAAACGATTGCACTTTTGAAATCACGCGGCGGATTTGCTTCTGCCGTGAAAGTTGTAGATTTTGTGATGAACATCCCGAAAACCGAGCCGAGCCTTGCCCGAATGCTTGTTTCGGACATTATTAAGACCGATCCGCGTTTAAACCTAAATGAAGACACGGTTGAACTTGTGGAAAGTGAGTTCAATAATAGAGTTTTAAATGAAACAAATTATGTTGTTTTCGATCTCGAAACGACCGGAGCAAAAACTCCACCGTGCCGCATTACGGAAATCGGTGCATATAAAATAGTTAACGGCAAAATCAGCGACAGTTACGACACGCTTCTTAATCCCGAAACTCCGATTCCGCCATTTATTACAGGTTTAACGGGAATCAGCGATGCGATGGTCAAAAATGCTCCGAAATTCGGCGAAATAGTTTCCGATTTTCTCGAATTCATCGGCGATGCGGTTCTCGTCGCTCACAACGCTCACTTCGATATGCGTTTCCTAAATCACGAAATCGCCAAAATCCACGAAGATTACCGCGTCGGAAATCCTTCATTATGCACCGTCCAACTTTCCCGCAAACTGCTTCCCGACCTTGTAAATCACCGCCTGCACACCGTCGCCGAACACTATTCCGTCTTCATAAAAAACCGCCACCGAGCAACCGATGACGCTTTTGCAACTGCTAAAGTTTTCGAGGAATTTCTTATCAGGTTAGAGGAAAAAGGAATAAAAGATTTACTGACAGCGAAAAAGTTTAAGAAATAATTAACACCGAAGTTTCTCTTCGTTCCATTCAAACCCCACAAGTCAAAGTTTAAGCGAACAGTTTCGTCATTGTCCGCGTGCAACACAAACAATTTGTTTTTTCAGAACACCCAATAATCAGATAATTGTCTTTCTTCAGCAGATTGGCTTGAGTTACTAAATGTATCTGAAATCAAGTAACCAAAATTACTTATAAACCTTTAAATACTATTTCATAATCATAAGCCTGTTGTTCGTTGATAGTATTATCTAAACGAAGTAAGATATTCTTATGAGTAAATTGATAGTTTTTAATCCCTGCCGTTTTTTCAATTTCTTTAATCTGGTTGCTTCTGATCTCAAGTGCATCTTCCGTTTCAGAGATTTCAATAACTCCGCCGACGTGATTATCTTTTGAATTTTCTTTTATTCTTGTGTCAATCCATTCAGCCTTCTCAACATATTGGTTAAGCTTTCCAAGTAAATTTTCAAAATCTGTTTCCTTTGTAATAAAAAATACTTTGTCAATTTGTAAACCAGCTTCTCTAAAGGATTCGATGACTTCTTTAGCATCTAATTTTTCAGCTCTGGTTGTTTGATTTACTTCACTTCTTAATGTTTCTTTTGTCGGATTTTTATAATGCTTGAACATTCAAATTGTTGTAACTGTAACACTAATTAAAAATGTAAATGCTATGATTAAAAAATGAATTGATACACGCTTCATAATATTTATTGGACACATTCTTTAAATATTATCTCTAAAGATTAACTTCGGCTTAAAGACGAGATTTTAAGAGATTCCGTTTCGCTCACGTTCAGAGAATTGTTCGGTAACACATTTATTCTCAGCGACGTATTTCCCGATGTGCTTCGGCGTAGATTTTTAGTGCCGCACTCATTAATGCTTTCGATTCTTCGCCCTGTGATTGATACCAGTCAACGACATCTTTTTCTACACTAACCGTAACGGCGATTTTGTCTCGCGGCATTCGCAATTGTGCATTGGCAAAAAATTTCTCGTCAAGCGGCGGAATATCGGAAGTATCAATTTCTTCGTCCGTCATTGCTTCAAGTTTCTCCCAATTGGTTTGCGACGTATTTTTTAAAGTATTCTCGTTCATATTTTAATGCTCTGCGTAAAGAAATAACACGAACTGTTTGCTCATTAGGCTCAGTAAAGACGATAGCGACGACAAAGTTTTTCAGGAAGCCGATGCCTAAGTATCGGATTTCTCCATAATCTTCGCGGTTGTCAACATTAACTAACATTGGAGCATCAAAAATTTGCCAGGCATCAGCAAAATCAAGGTCGTGCTTGGAAATATTTTCCACTCGTTTACTTTCGTCCCACTCAAAACTCACAAGTTAAAGTTTAATCTTCTGTTCTTACTAAAACAAGTTTTAATTTCGAGCCAAGCTATCAAACATTTAAGTTGAAGCAAATAAAGCGAATGAACACAGTCGCCGAACATTATTCCGTCTTCATAAAAAACCGCCACCGGGCTACCAATGACGCTTTTGCAACCGCAAAAATCTTTAAAGATTTTTTGTTAAAATTTGAAGAAAAAGGAATAAAGGATTTGCTTTCAGCTAAAAAGTTCAAGGTGTAAAACTCCGTTACTTGTTTCTAAACAGCACACTCAATAACAAAATGTGTCAACTTGACATTTAGTTGTAAAAAGGCGAAAAAATTAGAGAGAGAACTTTTGAGCTGTCGCTATAAACATTGTATCGGTTTAACTTATGAAGATTGAAATTGATAATTTACAAGTATCGCCACAGAGCCTTTCGCTTGAACGCAAAATTAGAATGCACGAAGCCCGTGAGGCGATAATAAATCGTTTAGCAATCGAATTGCCGACTAATATTCAACTTGACAGGTTTCTGCGGGTGGTCGTGTCGGAAATTGGACGAATGATGGAAGCGGATCGGTGCGATCTGATCCAACTTACTGAGGATAATGAACTTAGTATAAGTCACGAATGGCGTGCTTCGGAAGATATTCCGACGAGTGAAGGGACACGGATTCCGATTGACGCGAAGAAACTCGGTGAACATTTCGATCTGACGAAACCGATTGTCGTCAATGATACATCAAAGGCGAAGGATGCTAAAGTTCGTTTTTTGGCTAAGGCACTTGAAACTCATTCACTGCTTGTTCTACCGATTGTTTTAAACGAAAAAGTGATCGGTTTGCTCGGACTTCACGACACGAAATCGCCGCGGGTTTGGCTCAAAGACGAAATTTCGTTTCTCGAATCAATCGCCAGCCAACTTGCTATCGGTTATCAATACACAAGTTTATACGTTACTCAGGAACAGGAAGCCAAACGCATCAATGCCCTGCTCGAAATTGCCAATACGCTCAATTCACACTCGGATTTTAAGATCGTTTCGTCCAAAGTTTTAGAACGTGCGGTCGGACTCGTCGGAGCGGATTACGGAGCGTTGGGCGTTCTGGATCAGACGGAAAAGAAAATTTCGCTGGCATCGTTCAAAATGGGCGAAGGCATTAAGCCGAACAAAGTTTTGCAGATGATCGAAGAACACAATCAATCGCTCGACCTCGAACCGTTTCCGGCGTTGGGAAATATTATGAAGGAGGGTAAAACCCTGCGTCTGATTGATACGGAATTGCCGTTCGCCATCAAGATATTTTTCAACTCGCAGTTTAACGGAAAAGCGGCGTTGGTTTCGCCCGTTCGCGTCGGCGGGCAAGCGTTCGGTTTGCTCGGTTTTGTCTGGAGCGAGGAGATCGAAAACGGTTTTGATGATAACGATGTCGCACTTGTCGAAGGCATCGCCGATCAGATCGGGACGGCACTCGAACGCGATCAGCTTTCGGCGGAAGTAATGCGTCTAAAGTCGGAGTTGCAAGACCGCAACACGAGCCGCATTATCGGTCAGGCACCGAATATCAGGCGTTCCATCGAACTTGCACTAAACGTCGCCGATACAACTACGACCGTTTTAATTCAGGGCGAATCGGGAACGGGAAAAGAGTTAATTGCCAACCTGATTCATTATAATTCGGGACGCGAAAATAAATCTTACATCAAAATAAACTGCGGTGCGATTCCCGAAACACTGCTCGAATCGGAGCTTTTCGGACACGAAAAAGGTGCCTTCACGGATGCCCGTTCGATGCGTTTGGGACGTTTTGAAGAAGCTGACGGCGGCACGCTTTTTCTGGATGAAATCGGCGAGATGAGTCTGCCGTCGCAGGTCAAACTGCTGCGTGTTTTGCAGGAAGGCGAATTTATGCGAATCGGCGGAAACAAAACGATAAAAGTCGATGTTCGCGTCATCGCCGCCTCGAATATCAACTTGGAGAAAGCGGTTGATGACGAAAAATTCCGCAAGGATTTATTCTATCGTTTATCTGTTTTTCCGATTGAAGTTCCGCCACTGCGGGAGCGTCCCGAAGATATAAATTTGCTCGTGTTTCATTTTCTCGAAGTTTACAAGGAAAAATCCGGTAGATTCGTCTCCGGAATCTCCAAAGAAGCTCTGCGGGCGTTGGTCAATTATGAATGGTCGGGCAATGTCCGCGAACTCGAAAATGCCATCGAACGTGCCGTCATAATTGCATCGGGAAGGCAAATAGAACTCGACGATCTGCCCGAAGCAATCAGCCATAAAGCCTTTGAAATCAACGCCCAAGCTAGACAAGAACGGGCTAAAGCCGCCAGCCGGGGTCAATCAATCGGACTCGAAATCGAACTCCCGTCCGCAATGAGCGAAGTTGAAGAGAAAATCATTAAAGCCACACTGGATTACACTGATGGCGACAAATCACAGGCTTCGAGATTACTCAATATCGGCAGAAAAACGCTCTACCGCAAATTAAATCAGTATGAAACTGACGAGTAGAAATTTTTAAAATACTATCAAAATTGTAATTTCTTATGTATAATCTCGAGTAAATAGAGCAAATTTCTCTTTCGCCGCGTTTTTAAAAAGGAGTTTTTAAATGAAAAAATTATTTTATTCGTTGATATTGATTTCCATTTGCTTGATTCCGACCTTTGTTTACGCCCAGATACCGCAAGTTTCACCGACTCCGCCAAATGAAGAAGCCGATGATGTCGTTAAAATTACGACAAGTTTAATTCAAATTGATGTCGTTATCACAGATAAAAAAGGTAAACAGTTAACGGATTTGAAACCCGAAGAAGTGGAAATTTATGAAAACGGCAAGAAGCAAAAGATCACAAACTTCTCTTATGTTTCCATAAAACCAAACACTCGAGCCGAAAAAATTTCAGAAAATTCCACAAAGTCAGGTGTACCGATTCCGAGCAAACAATTAAATGCCGAACAAGTTCGCCGAACTTATGCACTCGTTGTTGATGATCTCGGATTGAGTTTCGGCAGCAACTACTTTGTTAAAAAAGCACTCGAAAGATTTATCAATGAACAAATGCAGCAAGGTGATCTCGTAGCGATTGTCAGAACCGGCGGCGGACTTGGTGCAGTGCAGTCATTTACATCGGATAAAAATCAACTTCTTGCCGCGATTGCAAAACTCAAGTGGAATCCTCAAGGCAGAGGCGGAGTAGATATTTTCGATCCGATCACTACCAGCTTAAAAGAAGACATAGACAAAAGTAAAAAAAATGACGCTACAAATTCAATCAGAAACGTACCCGGAAAAGAAGAAGATTTAACATTTCAAGATGAAATAAATCAGATTCGCCGGGATAACTTTTCGGTCGGGACACTCGGTTCTCTAAATTTCATCATACGCGGAATGCGGGATTTACCGGGCAGAAAATCAGTTATGCTTTTCTCGGAAGGTTTTGTTTTATATGCCAGAACATCAACAACCTCGAACACTCGTTCATCGACTCAGGTCTTGGAAGCAATGAGGGTTTTGGCTGATACTGCTAACCGTTCATCTGTAATCATTTATACGATTGATCCGCGTGGTCTGCAAGCTCCGGGAATGGCAAATGCTGCTGATGACATATTGCGGGTTGTGCCTGATGATCCCGGAAGTTTTGTCGGTAGAACAGATGACCGCGAAAGAGAATTTTATGAAACACAGCAGAGTTTGCGTTATCTGGCAGAAGAAACAGGCGGTCTTGCTTATGTTAATCAAAACGGCTTAGACGAAGGCTTGAAAAAGGCAGTTGCCGACCAGAGTTATTATTTGATCGGTTATGAGCCTAATTCGGAAACATTTGATCCTAAAAAGAACAAATACAACAAGTTTGAAGTAAAAGTAACCCGTCCCGATACGGAAGTCCGCTATCGAACGGGATTCTTTGCCATCAGCGACAAGGAAGAAAAAGAAATTCCTCAAACTCCGACCGAAAAAATCAAACAAGCGTTGCTTTCTCCATTCGGTTCAAATGAGATTGGTTTGAGTCTTTATGCGATTTCGGGAAATGATGCGAAAAGCGGTGAATTCATTCGCTCACTTGTCAATATTTCCGCCAAAGATTTGAAATTTACAACCGAAGAAACCGGCAATCGAAAAGCGAATTTCGATATAATTGCGATGACTTTCGGCGACAGCGGAGAACCGATTGACCAAGTCGTCAAAAATTATACGATTAGAGTAGATGAAAAAACTTATCAAACAATTTTGGAAAGAGGATTTGTCTATGATTTGCCCGTCCAACTGAAAAAATATGGAGCATATCAATTCCGCATTGCCTTGCGTGATTCGGAAACAGGCAAAGTCGGCTCTACTTCCAAATTCATCGAAGTGCCGAAATTTAAGAAAAAGAAACTTTGGTTATCAAATTTGATGTTGGAAAGTTTTACATTAGACGAATCAAAAGGCAATGCTTCCCAAACAAAAGTCACTAATCGTGCATACACCGACACAACTTTGCGGAAATTCACATCGCCCGTCGTCCTGCGATACGGCGGCATTTTATACAATGCAAAAAACATTGGTAAAAAAACACAACTGACGATGCAAACACGCTTGATTAGCAATGGCAAAGTTATTTTGGAGAGCGAAGACACGCCAATTTCCACCGAAGACCAAACAGATTTGGAAAGAGTCAACATCGTCGGAGCATTCACGCTCGGCAACGATTTGCCGCCCGGCGATTATATTTTTCAAGTCATTATCACGGACGAGTTAGCGAAAGATAAAAAGCAGATAGCTTCGCAATTCATTGATTTCGAGTTGGTTGGTCAATAAGATATTTTCGTAAATTCTGCAAATTTTCAAATTCCAAGTTTAGCCGAATAAATGCTAAACTTGGAATTCTTTTTTATGGACATAATAATCGGCACAGCCGGACATATAGACCACGGGAAAACGGCACTCGTTAAAGCACTTACGGGCGTTGATGCAGACCGCTTGCCGGAGGAAAGGAAACGCGGGATCACGATTGATCTGGGATTTGCGGAATTGGATTTAGGCGATGTGCGAATCGGTTTCGTGGATGTTCCGGGACACGAAAAATTTGTTAAAAATATGCTGGCGGGAGCGAGCGGAATTGATCTGGTCGCGTTGGTTGTTGCCGCTGATGAAGGCGTGATGCCGCAGACTCGTGAGCATTTTGAGATTTGCCGTCTGCTTGAGATCAAGCACGGATTGATCGTTCTTACGAAAAGCGATTTGGTGACGGAAGAATTTCTTGAACTCGTCAGAATGGATGTTGCCGAACTCGTCGAAAATTCGTTTCTTGAAAACGCTTCGGTTGCGGCGGTTTCGGCAAAAACGGGTGAAGGAATTGACGAGTTGAAAAAGTTTTTTTTAGAAACTGCGAAACAGATTCCTGCACGAAAAAACGAAATAATTTCGCGGCTTCCGATTGATCGGACATTTTCCGTCAAAGGTTTCGGTGCAGTCGTGACGGGAACTCTGGCGACGGGCGAGATCGAAGTTGGAAGCGAAATGGAACTTTTGCCGAGTGGAAAAAAAGTTCGTGTTCGCGGAATTCAGACGCACGGCAAAGATGTCGAAAAAGCAAATGCGGGACAAAGAACTGCCGTAAATTTAGGCGGAATAAATCACGACGAGATCGAACGTGGAATGATTTTGAGCGAATCGAATATTTTGCGTTCCATCCAGATTTTCGATGCGGAAGTCGAGGTTCTGAAAGATGCTAAACGAAGTTTGAAATCGCGGCAGAGAGTTCGTGTTCATATCGGAACAATTGAAGCATTGGCGAGAATCGAAGTTCTGAACAATGAACGTGAAATCAAACAGGGCGATAAGGATTTCGTCCAGGTCAGGCTTGAAATGCCGGTTGTCGCTGTTCCGTCGGAAAAGTTTATTTTGCGGCAATACTCACCGCAGATGACGATTGCGGGCGGGAAAATTATTGATGCTCACGCCAAAAAACACAAACGAAAAGATATTGAAAGCGTTGGAAAATACTTGAATGATTTGATCGAAGCGGAAAGCGATAAACCGAAACAGCTGAAACTATTTCTCGAAACCGCACTCGACAGAGGTTTGAACTTTGCGGATTTGCAGGCGAGAACAGGTTGGCAAAAAGTGATTTTGCAAAATGCTCTGAACGAAAATATTGAAAAAACAGCGATTATCAAAGGTGAAAAATTTTATGTGGCGAGAACTCAGTTTGATGATTTGAAACAAAAAGTTTTGAGCGAGATCGAAAAATTTCATAAGTCGGAACCGCTTTCGCGTGGAATTCTGCGGGAAACTCTGCGGGAAAAAACTTCGGCACACATTCCACTCGATGTTCATAAAACCGTGCTTGAATATCTATCGAACGAGAAAAAAATCGTTGTCGAAAAAGATATTATCAAAGCAACTTCACACAATCAGGAACTATCGGCGGATGAAGCGAAAGTGAGAGAAAATCTGGTAAAAATTTATCGAACGGCAAAACTGCAAGTTCCGACGCTTGAGAATGCTTTGATCGAATGCGTTGCAGGAACAAAAATTTCGACGCAGAACGCCCGCAAAGTTTTTCAGATGCTGTTAAATTCAACTGAAATTATAAAAGTTACGGAAGATTTTTATTTTGCGAAAGAGGCGATTGAAGACTTGGTCGGAAAACTTAAAAACTACGCCGAAACCCAATCTGAAAACCGTCTGATCGAAGTTTCCGAATTCAAAAAAATTGCGGATATTTCGAGAAAATATGCAATTCCTTTATTAGAATATCTCGACAGCGAAAAAGTTACACGGCGGGCGGGCAGCAAAAGATTAGTTATTTAAATAAACGTCAACCCGACCCACAAAACGCATAAAATCATCCAAATTAGTTGAAGTTTCTGCCAATCATCAATTATCCAATCTCAATTTCTAAATATGTTTTGAATAGCTGACGGAAAACTCACAGTATATTTGATAGTTAATAATTCACTGTAAATGCGACGATGTTTTGGAAATAATCTTCTTATTCAACGTCTTCGGATGGTTCACCTTCCGAAACTTGCTGATCTTTTCCACTGTTCTCGACAACCGCGTTGACCACGCCGCCGGTTAGAATAACTATTGCCGTCAGATAAAGCCACAGCAGCAGAATAATTATTGCACCGACCGAGCCGTAGGTTTTTGAATAAGAATCGAAAAAATTCAGGTAAACGCGAAAACCGAGTGATAAAATTATCCACAAAGCGATTGCCGTTATCGCACCGGGCGTGATCCAATGCCATTTATAAGGATTATGATCGGGTGCGAAATTGTATAAAAGGGCGAATGACAAAACCAGAGCGATGCCGAGAACGATTAGCGAAAACGCCGTCAAAATAAAATATGAAGTAATTTCGATTCCGAGCGGAGCAACGAGCAAATTCAAAAATTGTCCGCCGTAGAAAACTATTCCGAGAGCAAAAAATATCAAAAGTGCGATGCCGAGTGTCAATAAAACCGAAACCAATTTGTATTTCCACCACGGACGTTTTTCTTCCAAATCATAGATGTCATTGAGGGCGATGCGGATGTTATCAATTCCCGCCGAAGCCGCCCACAGAGCGGTTAATGCTCCGAAGGTCAGTTTTCCGCCGCCGCCTTCCGAGGTCAGTTCTTGAATCGTATCCTTCACCAAAGTTATCGCTGCCGGCGGCATAACTTGTTGAAGATACACGAACAATTCGTTCTTTACATCTTCCGCCGCACCGAGAAAAATCCCAATAATGTTCAGTAAAAACAGCAAAAGCGGAAACAGAGCAAAGATAAAATAAAATGCGACCTGTGCCGAACTCCTCGTTATATCTTCGGCGGTAAATTTCTCGTAAATCTTTTTAGCGTATTCCTTGTAACTCAAACTCATTTGATCCGTTTCCCCTTGCTTCGTGAATATTTTCTTATTTATATTTGCTTTTATTTTGCCACGAACAGACACAAAAAGACACGAAAGTTTGCGAAAAAATTTTGTGAACTTTCGTGTTTACTTGCAGCCGTTTCTTTTCTAAAGTTTCTTAATTTCTTAGAGTTTTTTCAAAATTTTCTTCGCATCACTTTTATAAACTTTGTCTTCGGTTTCGTGATTTTCGTTCAAATCCGCTTCCAAAATCCATTCCAGATGTTTTCGTGCCTTATCTTTATTTCGTTCGGAGATAAAAAATTCGGCGATGAACAGGTGATTCAAATAGAATTTCGGACCGAATTCAAGTGCCTTTTCAAAACATTCGAGAGCTTTTTTGCTGTTGCCGATTGAAATGGGAAAACCCGGTGCTTTATGATAAAGTCTGCCCAAAACCCGCCACGCTCCGCCGTAAAAATAACTTTCGTCCAGTTCCAAAACTTTTTCGGCACTTTCCTTGATCGGCGTAATTAATGAAAGACTTTTCATAATTCCTTTTTCCTGTCCGAAAGAACCGTAATTTACCGCCAACCAAAAATTTGCTTCGAGCGAATCCGCCTCCGCTTCAATTCCCTGTTCGCCATATTCAACGCCCTTTTCAAAGTAAAAAAGTTTGTCTTCCGCATCAGCAGTTTCGCCCATCCAGTAATAAATCTCGGCAAGCAAGCCGTAAGCCCAACCGCAATTTTCGTCTTCCTCGATGAGTTCGATCAATTCTTCGTGAGCCGTTTCCATATTGTCTTCGTCCAATTCCCGCTCATCAATGAGTTTTCGCACCGAACTGTATCTTTTTTTATGTTTCATAATGATCTCAACCGCAGACTTTTACTTTCGTGTCCAAACTGTTCTCTGAACAATCTACTATTTTCACGAAATACTTTCATCTGAAATCTTACAGAAACTTCATATTTTGGAAAATAAACAATTCAAGACAAATATTTATCTCTCAGTTTTTCCGGTTTGGTCGTAGGTGTCGAATTTTTTAATATATCCAGTGTTCGAAACATTATCATTCTAGATATAGCAACCGATTTCCAATCTTGACTTTAATGTAATGATTTGAGATTCTTTACTTTAAAGTAATTAATCAAAACTTTAACAAACGAGAGAAAAAAAGCGATGAAAATATCGGCACAGGAAGAATATGGATTGCGTTGTTTAGTGCAGCTTGCGACATTGTCAGAAGATGAAACTCTGACGCTGCCGCAGATTGCCGAACGTGAAGGGATTTCGCAGGCGAATGCGGGAAAATTGATGTGGCTTTTGAATAAATCAGGCTTCGTCAAAGCAACTCGCGGCACAAAAGGCGGTTATTCGCTTTCGCGTCCGTCAAAAGAAATATGTTTGAGCGAAGTCATCAAAGTTTTGGATGCAGATGAAATCGGTGGACATTGTGATAGTTACACGGGCATCAGAGATTCGTGCGTTCATACCGGCGATTGTGGAATTCGTCCCGTTATTGTCGGGCTTCACGAGATCGTTCAAAACGCTTTGTCAAATATTACGCTCGCTCAACTCGTCGGCACAGAGAAAAAGGTTGATGAAAGATTTCATCGAATTCAGGGAATACACACAACAGTAAATATTTAAGAAAAAAGCAGTAATAAAAATATGAGCACAGCAACAGAATTTTTAACGAACAGAGAATATAAATACGGTTTCACAACGGACATCGAAACGGAAACGATTCCGAAAGGTTTGTCGGAAGACACGGTAAGACTTATTTCATCAAAGAAAAATGAGCCGGAATGGTTGTTAGAATTTCGTTTAAAGGCTTATCGTCATTGGTTAAAAATGACCGAGCCGACCGATTGGGCGAATTTTGATTATCCGAAAGTAGATTTTCAGGATATGACCTATTACGCCGCTCCGAAAGAGAAGGAAAAGAAAAAATCTCTGGACGAAGTTGATCCCGAATTGCTTGAGACTTTTGCGAAATTGGGAATTCCGATCACCGAACAAAAAATGCTCGCAAATGTCGCGGTTGATGCGGTTTTCGATTCGGTTTCGGTAGCGACGACTTACAAGAAAAAACTCGGCGAAGCGGGCGTTATCTTCTGTTCGTTTAGCGAAGCTGTCGAAGAACATCCCGAACTTATCAAAAAATATCTCGGTTCGGTTGTGCCTTCATCCGATAATTTTTACGCGGCTTTGAACGCGGCGGTTTTCTCGGATGGTTCATTTGTCTATATTCCGAAAGGCGTTCGTTGCCCGATGGAATTATCGACATATTTCCGTATCAACACGCAGGAATCAGGACAGTTCGAGCGAACGCTGGTTGTTGCCGAAGAAGGCGGTTATGTTGCATACAACGAAGGCTGCACCGCTCCGCAATTTGACACAAATCAACTGCACGCAGCGGTCGTTGAACTTGTTGCAATGGACGATGCCGAGATCAAATATTCGACGGTTCAAAACTGGTATGCGGGCGATGAGAACGGCAAGGGCGGAATTTATAATTTCGTCACAAAACGCGGTGCGTGTCGTGGTAAAAATTCAAAAATCTCTTGGACACAAGTTGAAACAGGTTCGGCGATTACTTGGAAATATCCGTCCGTAATTTTGCAGGGCGATAACTCAATCGGTGAATTTTATTCGGTTGCTTTGACGAATAATAAACAGATCGCCGACACGGGAACGAAGATGATCCATCTTGGCAAAAACACGAGTTCGACGATCATTTCCAAAGGAATCTCGGCAGGCGGTTCAAACAATTCGTATCGTGGTTTGGTCAAAGTTATGAAAGGAGCAGAAGGAGCGAGAAATTATACGCAGTGCGATTCGATGCTCATCGGCGACAAATGCGAGGCGAACACATTCCCGTATATCGAGGTAATGAACAACTCTGCACGGGTCGAACACGAAGCGACGACTTCAAAGATCAGCGAAGACCAATTATTCTATTTACAGCAACGCGGACTTTCCGAAGAAGATTCAATTTCGCTCATCATCAACGGTTTCTGCAAAGAAGTTTTCAAAGAATTACCGATGGAATATGCGGTCGAAGCACAGAAATTACTTGGATTGAAATTGGAAGGAAGCGTCGGCTAAGAAATATGAGGTTGTTATGACGATGAAAACATTAAATGATTTGACAATTTGGAAGCAGTTTGAAGCTGAAGCTAAAAAGCGTCGGCGAAACCCTGTCAAAATTGTAACTGATTTGCTCAAAGAGCAGATGGAAATTTGGGAAGATGAATCATTAGACCGTGAAATCAGTTTTGAAGCACAGAGAAGCGAATATGCGGAAGATGATGCAGTTGAATTAGTTCGGCAATACAGGCGGGAGAAAAACGAAAGTGCCGCCACGTAAAAAAAGAATTACGGTTGTTTTCGATACAAATGTTTTGATTGCTTTTTACTTGAGCAAAAATTCAAAATCGGCTGTTAAAAAGATTTTTAATTTATGGCGAAACCAAAGAAAATTGCAACTCATTGTAAGTGATGAAATTATCACCGAATATCTCGAAATTCTTGCACGTCTGAATGTTTCGGAAAAGCAGATTGGTGCGTTTAACGAAAGACTTGAAAAGCGTCGGACAGTTACTAAAGTTTCACTCGGAAAAATTCCGACGGAAAGCCGTGATGTTGACGATAATTTAGTTTTAGCAACAGCACTAGTCGGAAAAGCGGGATTTTTGATAACCAACGACAAAGATTTGTTGGATATTTCGGAAGAAGACAAGAAGAAATTTAAGTTCCAAATCGTTACACCAATTGAGTTTTTAGATTTGATTTAAGAATAATACTAAACGGCTTCTGCAAAGAAGTTTTCAAAGAATTACCGATGAAATATGCGGTCGAAGCACAGAAACTTCTTGGATTAAAATTGGAAGGAAGCGTCGGTTAAGGAGCAGTTATGAATTTAGCAATTGAAATTGAACAGGAAGATGACGGGCGTTGGATTGCCGAAATTGACGCATTAAACGGTGTTTTGGTTTATGGTGAAACACGCGAGGAAGCTATCAAAAAAGTAAAAACTTTAGCTTTTCGGGTAATTGCAGACCGTTTGGAAAACGGCGAAACTTTGCCGCAGGAATTGGAAAGCCAAATTTTTGAAACTGTATGAGCAATTGGAAATCGTCAAAAGCGAAACAAGTTCTCAAAGCGTTGGAGAAAATTGGTTGGGAAGTAATTAGACAAAAAGGTTCGCACAAAGTTTTATTTCGTAAAGGTTGGGAAAATTACGTTTTTGCATTTCACGACGGAGATGAAATCGGTTCGAAAATGATGGCGAGAATTGCAAAGAAAACAGGTTTGAAACCTGATAATTTGTAAAAAATTTGAACTTGCAATGGAATATGCAGTCGAAGCACAAAAACTGCTTGGATTGAAATTGGAAGGAAGCGTCGGTTAAGGCAAAAGGTAAAAAGGAAAAAGTATGAAGAGAGTTTTTGTATTAATTGGATTTTTAATTTTTACCAATTTAGCAGGTTTTGCACAAGAAAAAGTGGTTTGTGATGAATCTACAAATTTCTTGATTGATATAGAAAAGCCAAGTGTTTATCTAAATTTTGAGCAGTTTGGAAAAGCGACAGATTGGAAGCAGTCTAAATTAGGAGAGTGGAGTGATAAATCTAAAATTCAGAAAGGCGGTGATGTTTGGCTTCGACTCCATAATAATAGTTGTTGGGATATTAAATTAAATACAGATAGTTTATATATTTCAAAAACAAGAGTTGATGGAAAGGACAAAATAGTTTTCGGAATTTTAGAAGATAGTGCTTTAGCAAATGTTCAATATCACGTAGAAGAACAGAACCGAAAACAAGTTCCTTATGGAAGTCATACATCCAACATTTCTACTTTGCCATCGGGAAAATCAATTTTATTTGGAGTGTTTAAAGAACATCTTTCTAATAGTCGTTCAATCTATGTTTATTTTAATTATGAATGGGAAGTAAAAAGTTTTTCAAACAATTTAGCTCCAGAGCATCGTGCTTTCTTTTGGGGGTATCGCTTGGAAGAAGAAAAGTAAAAAGCAAAATGAATTTAGCACCAACTGAAAAAGAAAAAATTGTCGAAATTTGCCGTCGCAATGATATTTCTTTTTGTGCTTTGTTTGGTTCTTTTGCAAGAGGCGAAGGGACGAAGGAAAGTGATATTGATTTGTTGATTCGTTTTGCAAAACCGAAATCTTTGTTGGGACATATTGGCGTTACGCACGAACTTGAAGATGCTTTGGAAAAGGAAGTTGATTTAATCACGGAAAACGAATTGAGTCCGCATATAAAGGAAAATGTCTTGCGGGATTTAACGGTAATTTATGGCGAATGAGGATTTATATTTGAAAAACATTCTCGAATCAATCGGCAAAATTGAGAGTTACATTGAAGGAATTGATGAAAAAACTTTTCTATCGGAAAATATGCGGCAAGATGCTGTTATTCGACAACTCGAAATTATCGGAGAAGCGTCAAGACTTTTGCCCGACGAAATAAAGGAAGCGAATCAAGAAGTTCCGTGGCGGGATATTTCGGGAATGAGAAATCATTTGATTCATCGTTATTTCAAGGTTGATATTGAGGAAGTGTGGCGAACTGCAAAAAATGATTTGTCGCCCTTGAAAATGGAAATCGAAAAGATTTTGGAGAAGTTGGATTGAATAAAATAAATTTACCGAACGCACCCGAACCGAAAGGACATTATTCGTCAGCCATTGAGCATAACGGTTTGATTTTTGTGTCGGGACAAATGGCGGTGAAACCTGAAACGGGTGAGGAAATTACGGATTCAATTGAAGCACAGACAGAACAATGTTTGCGGAATGTCGAAGCGGTTTTGAAGGAAGCGGGAAGCAATTTAGACCACGTTTTGAAGTTTACGATATTTGTTTCGGATGAGAATTTGTGGGGAGCAGTCAATGAAACGTATAAACGGATTTTAGGCGAACATAAACCGGCACGGGCGATAATTCCGGTCGGGAAATTTCGCGGCGATTTTTTGATCGAGATTGAAGCCATTGCGGTTTTGGCAAAATAGATGTGGAGTCAATTCTTCGCAAAGTTTAGAAAGATTTAGCATAGTTCTTTGAAAATCGAGTTAGTTTGTTTAGACAAAGTGTCCGTGATTTGTTATCTTGGAAACTGTGAAAGGGGAGTAGATCACCTCTAAGGTTTAGCGAATCGTCATTACGATAGCAGAAATGCGATCCGGTTCGTTAAAAAAGTTTCAAGACCTTTCGCAGAATTTGTCTAATACAAGCGGCAAATCCTGTGAAAGGTCTTTTTGCGTTCAGGTGGTTTTTTCTTTTACTAATACGATATTTATATTTGTTTAATAATAGGAAATAACTTTAATGAAAGAAAATGTAAGAACCGACTTTTTTTCAAATTTCGGTGGAGATATGGCAGCCGGTTTGGTGGTGTTTTTCGTCGCCTTGCCGTTATGTCTGGGAATAGCTCTGGCATCAGGAGCTCCTTTGTTTTCCGGGATCGTTTCCGGGATTATCGGCGGAATTGTCGTCGGATTTTTAAGTGGTTCGCAACTAAGCGTCAGCGGTCCGGCGGCAGGATTGGCGGCAATCGTGCTTGCCGGAATTACAGACCTCGGAGCGTTTAACATATTTTTATGTTCCGTCATTATCGCCGGCTTAATTCAGCTGGTTCTGGGGTTTGTCAAAGCCGGCAGTATCGCAAATTATCTGCCTTCAAACGTGATCGAAGGAATGTTGGCGGGAATCGGAATAATAATTATTCTGAAACAGATTCCGCACGCGGTCGGGTTTGATAAGGAATTTGAGGGAAATCAATCGTTTATTGATCCGTCGGGCGGAAACACTTTGACTGATTTTATTCAGGCGTTGAGTGCGTTTACGCCGGGAGCGATGATTGTCGCGGCAGTTGCCTTTATAATCTTGCTCGGATGGGAGCGGTTTTCGTTTCTCAAGCGTTTGAAAATACTGCCGTCAGCTCTAATTGCCGTCGCATCGGGCGTGATAATCAACGAAGTTTTAATCGCCTTTTATCCGGCATTGGCAATCACCGGAACTCATCTGGTCGGTTTGCCTTTGATAGACAGTTTTAGTGATATTCCGGGTCTGATTACAATGCCGAATTTTGCGGGGTTTGCAAATTACGATGTTTGGGTTTTGGGTTTTACAATCGCGGTAGTTGCTTCGATTGAAACGCTTTTATGTTTGGAAGCGGTTGACCGGATTGATCCTTTGCGGCGTTATTCGCCGACAAACCGTGAACTGAAGGCACAGGGTGTCGGAAATATTATTAGCGGATTTCTCGGCGGTTTACCGATGACATCGGTGATCGTGCGTTCATCGGCAAATGTTAATTCAAACGGTAAAACAAAAGTTTCGACGATATTCCACGGTTTATTGTTATTGGTGTGTGTGTTAGCGATTCCGATTTTGCTAAACAAAATCCCGCTCGCGGTTTTAGCGGCGATATTGATTTTGGTCGGATACAAACTTGCTAAACCGTCACTTTTCGTTAAATGGTGGAAATATGGGTTTTACCAATTCGTTCCTTTTATCGTCACGATTGTCGGCATCGTTTTAACGGATTTGTTGATCGGCGTGACGTTAGGATTGGTCGTCAGTGTTTTCTTCATTTTGCGGGAAAATTTGAAAAGTCCGTATTTTTTCAAACAGGAAGAATACAAGGAAGGCGAGATTATTCATATAAATCTGGCACAGGAAGTTTCATTTTTGAACAAAGCCGCGATTAAACTGACTTTGGAACATTTGCCGCCGAACAGTTACATCATTATTGACGCGACGGACACGGTTTATATGGATCACGATGTTCGGGATTTGATAAGAGAATTTAGGGAAATCAAAGCGGTCGAAAGAAATATCAAGGTCGAATTGGTCGGCTTTAAGGAACAATATGATATAGAAAATACTTTGAGTTATCACGTTTCATCAACGCCCGATCCGAACACGAATATGAATGGAAACGGCAAAAGAAATAATAAAGAATTAATAGAAGTTTTAATAAACAAAAACAAGGAGGCAAAAATTTAATAATGAAAGCTCATACAATAGAAACACAAAATACCGTCACGCCGGAGAAGGCACTGCAATTTTTAAGAGAAGGAAACTATCGTTTCCTAAATAATTTGAAATCCAACCGCAACCTGCTGCAGCAGGTCAACGAAACAAGCGAAGGTCAATTTCCGTTCGCGGCGATTCTAAGCTGTATTGACAGCCGCACGTCCGCCGAACTCGTTTTCGATCAAGGACTTGGCGATATTTTCAGCATACGCGTCGCGGGAAGCGTCATCAACGAAGACATCTTGGGATGTATGGAATTTTCCTGCAAAGTTGCCGGATCAAAACTTGTCGTTGTTCTCGGACACTCGAAATGCGGAGCAATCAAAGGTGCCTGCGATCACGTCGAACTCGGTAATCTGACGACGCTTTTGAACAAAATTCAACCGGCGGTTTATTTTGAAAAAACGGTTACGGAAGAACGCAATGCGAAAAACAGTGAATTTGTTGAAAAAGTTTCGCGGATTCAGGTCAAACGCAGTTTGGAAGCGGTCATCGAACGCAGTGTCGTGCTGCGGCAAATGGTTGAAAACGAAGAGATTGGCTTGATCGGTGCGATGTATGATGTCGAAACCGGCGAGGTCGAATTTATGGAAGAAACCTTTATGTTCGGCGAGATCAAACATTTCTATCTCGATGTCGAAGGACGGGAAAAATCTTCAGCGGCGTAAATTTATGAAGTTGGAAATTTATCAGGTTGATGCGTTTGCAGGTGCGGTTTTTGAAGGAAATCCGGCGGCGGTTTGTCCTTTGGATGAATGGCTCGATGCGGATTTAATGCAGAAGATCGCATTTGAAAATAACTTGAGCGAAACGGCATTTTTTGTCAAAAAAGATGCCGTTTATGAGATTCGCTGGTTTACGCCGACGTTGGAAATTGATCTTTGCGGACACGCAACTCTAGCTTCGGCGTTTGTTATTTTCGATGTTTTGAAATTAGAAACTGAAACCGTTAAATTTCATTCGCACAAAAGCGGCGAATTATCGGTTGATAAAAAAGACGATCTTTTTATTTTAGATTTTCCGTCGCGTCCGGTTGCGGAGTGCGAAATTCCCGAAGGTTTGATCGAAGCCGTCGGCAAAGAACCGAAAGAGGTTTATAAATCGCGTGATTATTTTCTCGTTTACGAAACTGAACAGGAAATCGCCGACATCAAACCGGATTTTGCCAAACTTCTCGAACTTGACGCACACGCTTTTATCGTTACGGCGAAAGGCGATTCTTGTGATTTTATTTCAAGATTTTTCGCTCCCGAAGTCGGCGTTTTTGAAGACCCCGTCACGGGTTCGGCACATTGCAATTTGATTCCGTTCTGGGCGGAAAGACTCGGCAAAAATAAACTTTTTGCCAAACAAATATCGCAACGCGGCGGTGAACTTTTTTGCGAACTAAAAGATGACCGCGTAAAAATCGGCGGCAAAGCGGTTTTATATATGAAAGGTGAAGTTTACGTTTGATGTTGCTTGGTGGACTATTTAAGGAAACGATTTTTGAAGTTTGGAAATAGAAGGTTATGAAGAACGGAATTTGCCCGAAATGCAGTTCGGAAGAAATTTATATTGATAGCAATAACAGACACGGAATTGGAAAACCGATTCAGGAGTTTTCGGCTCAGACGCATTATTATTGTTGTACGGATTGTGGATACATCGAAATCTATGCACAAACGGGATACGACTTATCAAAAGCGAAAGAGAAATTTATAAAGGTGAAAAAATAAAAAATGTTATTAGAAGTTAAAGATTTATATGTTGCCGTTGATGGCAATAATATTTTAAAGGGTTTGAACTTACAGATAAACAAAGGCGAAGTTCACGCGATTATGGGACCAAACGGTTCGGGAAAATCTACGTTGGCGAAAGTTCTGGCGGGACATCCGTCGTATGAAGTTACGAAGGGCGAGATCATTTACGACGGCAGGGATTTGCTTGAAATGGCTCCTGACGAACGGGCGAGAGACGGCGTTTTTATGGCGTTTCAATATCCGGTCGAAGTTCCCGGCGTTTCAAATTCGCAGTTTTTGCGTCTGGCTTACAACGAGAAAATGAAGCACAACGGCGGCGAAGAACTTGATCCGTTGGAGTTTAACGATTTACTGAAAGAAAAGGCAAAAATCGTTGATATGGACTCGAAGTTCTTTAAGCGTTCGGTCAATGTCGGCTTTTCGGGCGGCGAGAAAAAACGCAACGAGATTCTGCAAATGGCGGTTCTCGATCCGAAATTAGCGTTGCTTGATGAAACCGATTCGGGTTTGGATATTGATGCTTTACGGGTCGTTGCGAATGGTGTCAATCAATTGAAAAATTCGGACAACGGGATCATTCTCGTAACGCATTATCAGCGTTTACTCGATTATATCGTGCCGGATTTCGTCCACGTTTTGGCTGGCGGAAAAATCGTCAAAGAAGGCGGAAAAGAATTGGCGTTGGAACTGGAAGAAAAAGGCTATGATTGGGTAAAAGCGGCGGGAAATCAGTAGATTTTATTGCCCGCGAAATGACGCGAAAAAAAGAGATTTATATGAATCAAACATATCCGGTAATCATCCGTGGCGGCACAACTCAGAACTAAATATACGTTCGGCTGTGCCGAAACACAACGAAGTTAGTGACCAATTGTGCAACAAAATCTGTAAAGATTTAGGAATACCAAAAGCAAAAAATAGTATGCAAGCAGGAAAAGAAACAATTTATAACACGAATTTTCAAAAGAGTTTGGAGAATTCGGATCAGCCGGAATGGTTGAAAAATTTACGCAAAGAGGCGTTTGAATATTTTACGGAAAACGGTTTTCCGACCCTCAAAGATGAAGAATGGAAATATACTTCTATCAATAGCGAACATTTATCGGTCAACCGGGCTGAAATTTCGGCGGATAGTTTGAGTTCGGGAGTTGAAAAACTTTTGGCGGAGATCGAAAGCGGAAATCGGCTGGTTTTTATTAACGGAGTTTTGAATCACGAATTGACGACTTTGAATGATTTGCCGGAAGGCGTGAATATTCAGAGTTTTGCGGAATCGTTTGACGATGAAACTTTCAAAACGAATCTGGCGAAAACGGTTGAATATGATTTTAACGGATTCACGGCTTTGAATACGGCTTTTGCAGGCGAAGGCGTATTTATTCACGTTCCGAAGGATACGAAGATCAAAAATCCGATTCAGGTTGTCTTTGTCGGCGAAAATGAAACGGCGAATTTTACGCGAATTTTGTATGTCGGCGAACAGGGAAGCGAGGCGGAAATTGTCGAGCAATATACTCGAAGCGAAGAAGCGAAATATTTTACGAACGCGGTCGTCGAGATAAATTTGGCGGACAACGCAAAACTCGTACACACGCGGGTTCAACGCGAATCGCACGACGCTTTTCACATCGTTTCGTCTAATGTAAACTTAAATCGGGCAAGCATTTACGACAATACGAACATCACGTTCGGAGCAAAACTTTCGCGACACGATGTTAATTTGAGTTTTAACGGCGAAGGCGGCGAATGTTGGATTGACGGACTTTATTTGATGGATGACGGGCAACATACAGATACGCATTCCCGGATAGATCACAGGATGAAAAACTGTGTTTCGCATCAGAATTACAAAGGAATTCTCGACGGCAAATCACGGGCGGTGTTTAACGGAAAAGTTTTCGTACACAAAAACGCCAGCGGAACCGATGCGAATCAATCAAATAAAAATTTGCTTCTGTCGAACGAAGCAAGAATTGACACGAAACCGCAACTTGAAATTTTTAACGATGACGTAAAATGTGCTCACGGGGCAACGGTCGGACAACTTGAGGAAGAAGAATTATTCTATCTTTTGAGTCGTGGTTTGAATGAAGATTTGGCACGAAACCTTTTAACTTATGGTTTCGCCGAAGAAATTATCACTAAAATAAAAATAAAATCAATAAAGGAGCAGTTGGACGAAGCAGTTCTAAATCGTCTGCACGCAAGATTAGAAGCGTAAAATAAAAATATGAGACAACGAGTAAATTTAATTATCGAAGAAGAAATTCTAAACAAAATTGACGAGATCGCACAGGAAAAAAACAAACGTGCCGCAACCATCGAAAAAGCACTTCTGCAATTCATCGCCCGCGAAGAAAAGAGAATGGTGAAAAAACAGAAAGATGCAGAAGTTGAAGAAACTGTATAGCTATGATTAATGAAAAAAGTAATTTCAGCAAAAGCGAATGATTTCATTGGATATTCAGTTTAATGACGGAAGTTTCAGGCAATTCGACGTTAAGCCGTAACTTGATTATCCCGTTTTCAGGGAATTGAGAGATTTGAACTATTCCAAAAATATCAAAATCGTTTTCGGCACGGTGCAATGAAAAAACGAGCAAGATATAAGTCCTGAAACTTTGTATTTGGAAAGCATAGAGATTAGAGAAGCAGTAAAAATATGAAAGCAGTAAAAGAAATGAAAGAGTTTGACGTTAATAAAATCCGTGAAGATTTTCCCGTTTTGTCGCAAAAAGTAAATGGGAAACCGCTTCGTTATATGGATAATGCGGCTTCTTCGCAGGTTCCGACATTGGTAATTGAACGCGGGGCGGAGTATTTGAAAAAGGAACATTCAAATGTCCATCGCGGTGTGCATTATTTGTCGCAGAAGGCGACGACTGAATATGAAGCGGCACGCGAGAAAGTTCGCAGGTTTATCAATGCGAAGGAAGCGGCGGAATGTATCTTTGTTAAAGGATGCACGGACGGCGTGAATTTGGTGGCGAATGCTTACGGGCGAAAGTTTATCAACGAAGGCGATGAGATCATAATTTCACATCTGGAGCATCATTCAAACATCGTTCCGTGGCAGATGATCGCCGAAGAACGCGGTGCGAAAATTCGTGTGATTCCGATGAATGAACCAGGTGAACTTATCATTGACGAATATGAAAATATGCTCAATGAACGCACAAAGATCGTTTCGATTTCGCATATTTCCAACGCACTCGGCACGGTCATTCCCGTCAAACAAATGATCGAAACGGCTCACAAATTCGGCGTTCCCGTGATGGTTGACGGTGCTCAAGCCGTTCCGCACATACGCGTTGATGTGCAGGATCTGGATGCGGATTTTTATACATTTTCGGGACACAAAATGTTTGCTCCGACGGGAAGCGGTGTGCTTTACGGCAAACGCGAATGGCTTGAGAAAATGAATCCGTATCAAGGCGGCGGTTCGATGATTCGCACCGTTACTTTTGAAAAAACGACTTACGCCCCGATTCCCGAAAAATTCGAAGCGGGAACTCCTTCGATCGCTCCGGCAATCGGACTCGGTGCGGCGATCGATTACTTAAATTCGATTGATCTTGATGCCGCATTCGCACACGAACACGAACTGCTCGAATACGCCACCGAAAAATTATCAAAGGTCGAAGGCGTGAAAATTATCGGAACTGCCAAAGAAAAGGCTTCGGTAATTTCGTTCACCATCGAAAATGTTCACCCACACGACATCGGCACAATTCTCGACCAAGAAGGAATCGCCATCCGTGCCGGACATCATTGTGCCCAACCCGTAATGGATTTCTACCAAGTCCCCGCCACCGCTCGTATGAGTTTGGCTTTTTACAACACGAAAGAGGATGTTGATACGTTGGTCAATGCGATTCAGAAAGTGATTGATGTTTTTGCATGAAGTAATGAAACTTAGATTGAAAAAGTGGATTTATAAGATTTATGGTTTTAATATGAAATAAAGTCTTCAGACATTATGAAATATAATAATAAAGTTAAAATCGTCTTTCTCTTGCTTATAGCAATGATATTTATTCCTTTTTATCCAGTAACAGTTGTGCCTGCGTGGGAACTAATAATTCTTGATAAAGAAGACAAACCTATCCCCAAAATTCGCGTTAATCAAGCATGGAAAAATTATTCATTGGAATACTGGAAGTCAGGTGAGCATATAGATCAGGACATACAAAGTAATTCTGATGGTTATGTAAAACTCCCTGCGAGAAAAATTAGAGTTTCTGTCTTTCAGGCAATCAGTTCTCAAATTAGGGACTTAATCATTTCCATTAATCCTCATGCTAGTTTTGGTTCACATTCATACGTAGTCTGCCAAGGTAAATACAGTTGTGTTGTAAGTTATGATGACAAAGTAAAACAACCGCATACTGTAAATATATGGTGAGCAAATTTAGATTGAAAAAGAAAATCTGCGATTAAAAATATGTCCGCAAAAGATATTTACCACGACACGGTTAAAAAAGCCTTGATCAAAGACGGTTGGAAGATTACGGCTGAGAATTTTCAACTGCCTTGGGGCGGGACTCGGACTTACATTGATATTATTGCTGACGAATTATTTGTAGCGGAAAAAGATGGTCGCAAGATTGCGGTTGAAGTTAAGAGTTTTATCGGCAAGTCGAATTTATCGGAACTTGAAAAAGCCATCGGGCAATTTATTATTTATCGGTTTGCGATGCGAAAGGAAGATCCCGAACGCATTCTATATCTGGCAGTCGGTGAGCAGATTTACAACAGACTTTTTGTTCACGCGGACGTGATAGAATTAATTGAAAGTGAAGATTTGAAAGTTTTGGTTTTCAATGAAGCAAAAGAGGTGCTTGTGCGATGGATAAATTAGAAAATTATCGGAATATAATTGAGAAAATTATCAATGAATATGCGGCAATTCCTTATGCTTACGGCGACATTGAAAGCCGCACGATGTTTGACCGTGAAAAAGATTCTTATATGCTTTACAGCGTCGGTTGGAACAGTCGCGGACGAATTCACGGCATCAACATTCACATAGACATTATCAACGCCAAAATTTATATCCAACACGACGGAACAGAAGAAGGAGTCGCCACGGATTTAGAGCGTGAAAGCGTGCCGAAATCGGATATTGTGCTGGCTTTTCACAAACTTGAATTGAGAAAACATACGGAATATGCAGTTGTTTAAATTTGCTCGGCTAACCCGTGATGAATCTCTACAAAGTCCCTGCCACTACTCATATGAGTCTGGCTTTTTACAACACGAAAGAAGATGTTGATACATTGGTAAATGCAATTCAGAAAGTAATTGATGTTTTTGCGTGATGTCTGTTGACTTTTTGAATGCTTTAATAGAAACGACGAAGACTTATCGAAATGATTCGACATTTAAGCCGAATCTTTCACGCATATCAATATCGTCGGCTTCGATTACTTGTTGGATGTTCTTTAAGCGGCGGGTGGACTTTCGGATGTGAGTTCTGGTGCGTTCCGCCATTTGTGAGAGCAGGTTTCTGCCTTCGAGTTGTTCTTTGTAAACTTTTTCCCGCAAGATAAACAGCTCCGATAATTCAACTTCTAGTTGTTCGCCACGGATCTCTTTTAAGCGGCGTTTTACTTGATAAATCTGGCGAATCGCTCGAATTAATTTGTCGCCGATGGTGTCGCCTTTGACTAAATCGGGCGAATCTCTGTATTCTTCGACCAATTTATTTAACTGCCGTTGATCGCCGCCTTTGTAAGCGTTGTTTAATTCCGCCATCAGATTGTGGCGTTTCGTGCGTTCTTCTTCATCAATCGCCAAATCCGGGTGAATCATTTTTGCTAAATTATGATAGACCTTTTTCGCTTCGGCATTCGGATTCCATTTTTGCGTACAAGCCTGCCAATTTTCTTCATCGGCATTTTTTGCAGATTCTTCCGCCCGAATCCGTGCTTCTTCCGCACGTTTTTTGATTTCTTCGTCGTCGGGATTCAGTTTGACTTCTTCCTCGGCAATTTCTGCTTCAATGTCGTCCAATTCCGCATAAAGTCGTCCGACTTCCATCGTATATTGTGCTTCGAACTGTTCCAATTCCGCCCGGATTTCGGTCATTTCTTCTTCACGAACGACCAGCCGATTCTTCAAACGCCGGAGCGTTTTGTGCTTCTTTTCCAATTCTAATTCTTCGGGTGCTGATATGTTCATCTTGCAAACTATAAAACTTTTTATTTTGCCCGCGAATAAACGCGAAATTATGCGAAAAAAGAACAAGAAATTAACCACAGATTTACACAGATGAATTCAGATAAGAGTGCGATAAAAATTTAATTTTACTTTTTTCTTTCATTCGTTATTATCTGTGTTTATCTGTGGTAAAAATTTCTTCTCTTTCTTTTCTCTCTCTTCATTTTCGCCTTTGTTCGCGGGCGGAAAATCCCTAAAATTGAAGTGGATTTTTGTCTTTCAAAAACGCCATAATCTCGCCGCCTTTTTCGTGATCTTCGATCCACGTTTTGAAATCCTTAATTTTCGTATAGTCAGCTTCGCCGAATTTGTCTCTGTAGATTCCTTCCAAGGTTTTGCGGGTTTCTTCTTTTTTGACTTCTTCCTGCCAATGATCGGTGAAAATTTTGTTTAGATCATCGTGCAAATTGCGTGCTTTGAGTGATTGCCATTCGGTATCATCAAGCCAAACTCCGGCACAATTGCTGCAACGGTCAATCTTAAAAGACAAATTTCGCCCGACTTTATATTTTATTAAAATTCGTTTATCAATCGGACAAAGTCTCGCCAATTCAAACTCAGGAATCGTCATTCCCGAATCACCGTCGCTCGGCAATTCCGGCAGATCCTTACCGTGCTGCTCAAGCCACTTTTCGTAATTGTCGCTCGAAATCCATTTCCCCTTGCAACTCGTGCAAACATCGGCAAATAAATTCGTTTCGACTTCCTGTATTTCCAGACTGTTATATTTACAAACGGGACAATTCATATAAATTCAGATTTTAAGTTTCAAATTAGGGAACAGAACGCGGATTTCCACAAATTGATTTTGTAAATAAACTATTTGAATAAGCGGACTGCGGACATCCCTGTCCGCAAGAATTTTTTATTTATTCAACTTTATTATAAATCCGACACTTGCGGGCAGGGATGCCCGCAGTCCGATGATACGCGAATTTATTAGAAAAGTATTTTAGATTTGATCCGCGTAAATCTGCTTTCATCCTCTTTATGTTATTAAATATCCAAAATCTATTTAACAATTATTTATCCTTATCCGCAAATTCCTGCGGTGCGGACAATGGATGAGTTTTTGCTTTTCCTTCCAGTTTTCGCTGTTTCAAGAACTCGTTAAACTCAGCCGATTTGTTTTGCGGCACACTTAGAGTCTGCCAATCTTTTGACCGAAAATGCTTCGCCAGAAATACGATCTGCCCAATGTGGTAAGCATAATGCGTCAACTGCCGATTGATCGCTTCGACTATCGTATGCGGTTCGCTGCGAATCGTAATCGTCTTTTCAAAATCTTCGAGACTCAAAGGCTCAATCGCATCAAAAAGCGTCGTCCAACCGTTTTCCCAAAACTCCATCAAAGATTCCCGCGTTTCATCAGTCAATTCAAACTCCGTATCGCGTTGCCGAAAATCCTTTTCACCGTCGCTAATCAAAAAATCCGTCCAACGCGAACGACTGTTCCCCGCAATATGCTTCACAATCACCGCAATCGAATTTGCTTCTTCGTCTAAACTGCGAAAAAACTCCTCATCCGAAACTTGATTGATAGATTTTTCCGCCATTTGTTTATAATTGCGAAATGTTTCAATCGCGTCTTCTAAATAATTTTCAATAGTTTTATCAGTCATCTTAATTCAGCTTTTTTTACTTTTATAACTAAATAAACATCACCGAAAAGAACTTCATTTTTGGCTGATAAATTAAGATTTCCAGATTTTTCTCTTTTCAAATTGGGTCTTTCGGACTTATTACTTTTATTGCTTCGAGTAAAAGGTTGCGTTTCAATGTCTCGATCAAAATCAATTGGATCAAACGCTTTTAATTTGTTTATTTTTTCGACACTTTCTTCGAGCTTGCTTCGATTATAAATTTCACCTTCTTTTAAGGTAAACATATCTTTTAATTTCTGTTCGTCTTCTTTTTCAACACCGATAAAGTCAATCTCACCAATCCTGAACGAAGCACCTTCATCTACACTTACTAACAAATTCAATGTTCCATCCAAACCTTCAGCCAAAGGTTCAACATAATTCATATCAAGATTAACACTATATTCTATGAAACCTTTATCAGCATATTTGTTTTCCAAATCTTTAAGAAAGAATTCTCGAATTTTAGTGGCGTTAGCAATTTCTCTAAGATTTATTCCCGACATTTTCAAAATTTCTTCTTGCGAAAATTCTTTTGCGTCTTTTATGTTTATTTCTCCGACTCGATAACGGACACCTTCTTCAATCTCAATCTCAAGAGTATAATTGTCATTAACAAATCTTGGTCTTATTCGGTTTATCTTGCCTCTCAAAAACCCTTTATTAAGCATTAATTGTTGAGAACATTTTCCCGTTATATATTGATAAAGTTTTCTATTAAATTTTCTCCAACTTTCTCCGATACAATTTTTATAATCCGTAACGAATTCTTGGTTTGAAATGTGTTTGTTGCCGATAAATTGAACTTCTGTAATTTCAACAGGCGAATTTCTTTCAATAGAAAAAATCAGTTCCATTTCATTTTTTGGTAAAAGTTTTCTCGAAACAACTATGTCCGCCTTCAAATAACCCTTGGCGGCAAGCCATTCGTTTATAATCCTAATTGCTTTTTCAATCTCGCCGGTATCAAAAACCGAATTTGCTTCGTTCAGCAAGCGATTATCTTCAAGTGCTTTTTTGACTCCACTTTCAGGCAGACGTTTTTCCGAAGCAAAATCATACTGTTCGTAATCGCTGTCCAGACCGACAAATGTAATTTTTGTGATTTTAGTTTTTCCTTCTACAAACATAGAAGTTTTGCTTTCTTTCAAACTATAAATCGCTTCTTCAGGAGGTTGAATTTGAGCGTTTATTGAATTTGAAACAAAAAAAAGTATTAAAATAACTGCGATTATAATTAGATTTTTCACATTCATAATAATTAATTTGCTTAAAAATGCGTGTTTAGCAAATCCTGCACATCTATAAAGTGATGAATATCTTTTAAGCTGAAAGACTTTGTTTCCACGTCGAAGCGACACTCAGCACAAACGGTGACGTTTATGCTCCAGTCGGTTTTTATACGAAACATTCGCAGTAAATCGGACGCATAACCGCTAACCAACATAAATTCGCTTTCTTTTACTGTTACTTTTGGTTCATCCAAAAACTTATACTAACACATTTTCACTTAATTTTTTGCACCGAAGCGGAAGGTTAACCCGACGTTGACCGATGTTGAATATCCGGGTGTGGCGTGGATTCTTTCGATTATAGGGGCATTCGGGGAAACTCTCGATTCAAAGAAGTTTTGTGTTTCAAAGTATTTTTTGTTAAATAGATTGTTGACCGAAAAGTTGAGATCAACCCATTTTTTCAAGCGTTTGGAAAGCGATACATCAACGACATCGTGTCCGGCGGCACGAATCGTGTCGTCTAAACCGTCGAGTCTGTAATTTGAAATGTGGCGGTAGTTCAGAAACACATTGAAGCCGCGTAATTCATTCAAGACGACGGCGGCGTTGGCAACTATATGCGGAGCGGAATCTACGAAAACACGCGGGTTTGTGTCGCGGAAATAGGCTTCCAAAACCTGCGTTAAACCGCCGTTGACGCTGAGATGGTCGGTGATTTTGGTCGAACCGCGAAGTTCGATGCCGTAGGAACGCGATGGATCGGAAAACTCGATTGTTCCGTCGTCGGGAATGTAAACCTGTTCGTTAGAGCGGTCAATTAAAAATGTCGTAAAAACGCCGGAAAAGCGGCTCGAATTATAACTCGTGCCAAGTTGATAAAAATCAGTCGTAGCAATCTTCGGTGCGTCCGGGCTGCGGACGACTCCGCGTGCGTCCTGCGAAGCGATGCCGCGTCCGTAATTGGCGTAGAAAGAAACCGGCGTATTTTCAAACGGCGACAAAGCAACGCCTAATTTCGGCTGAAATTTATAAGCTGATTCTTGTCCGTCAAGAACGAATCGCGTGTCGCCTAACTCGAAACCTTTGACATCAAACGAAAAATAATCCCAACGCAACCCAGTTTCAATCCGCAGATGTCCGTCGAAAAAATTTATGTCATTTTGAATATAACCCGCGTAATTATTGACATCCGCATTGGCTTGCGTAAAAAGCACAGCGGCGTTGTCTGCGTTTCCCGGCAGGAATTTACGGTTCGGAATGCGGTCAACGGTCGGATAAAGTCCGACGTTGATTTGATTCAGCAAAACGCTTCCGCCGTAATTCAGGACGGAAAAATTACCGAAAAGTTTATACGGCTGAAAAACCTGAACGCTGCCGCCTTCCTGAAGGCGTGAATCGTGCTGCTGAATTTCGTCACCGTATGCGGGATCAAATAAAAAGAACGTAAAATTTGAGTAAAGATCGAACAGTGAACGCGACGCAAAAGCATCCGCTTTGAAGGTCAAGCCTTTTTCAAACTCTTTGCGGTAATAACCTTTGAGCGTTCCGGTCTGCACTTTACCGCCGTTTTCCGGATCGATCACGCCGAAGCGGTCGAGTCTTCCGTCAAACACCAAGTCGAGCGGAATCTGTCCCGACGAAAAGAAATCGTTGCGTCCGGCATTGAATTTTAGTCCGGCTGATTGCTTATCATCAAGTTTGTATGTGAAATTTCCCGAAACATTATCCCGCCGGTATTTTAAAGGACTTTCAAAAGGTCCGTCGGTCGAACTCGGTTCGTAAGCGATGAAGGCTTCGACATTTTTGATCTTCGGACTGTATGCGAAAAAGCCGCGAAACGTTTTGAAACTTCCGCCCTGAATTCGTGCCGTAAAAACTTGCGGCAGCGATTCCTTGAGGTTTATTTTGACGACTCCCAAACCCGAAAAGTCTCCGTAAGCAGCGGAAAAAGGTCCGTTGATGATCGAAACATCCTGCACGAGTTCGGGGGAAAGCGATTTCAGATCGCCGAGATAACCTTGCCCGTGTCCCTGCGTGCCTTGATTTTGCTGGACGTTATCAACCAGAATTTTCAAACCGCCGTTGACTCCGCCGTGGTCGGTATTGAAACCGAATCGCCGGATTTCCAGAGATTTTCCGCCGCCTTCGTGTTGTCCGGCGTTGATTCCGGCGTTGAGCGAGAAAATCAATTGATCGTCGCGTCCGAAAAGCGTTTCGTCGAAAACCGCTGAATTACGGGTTTCGATGGTCGGCGTTAAAGCATCGTCCTCAATCGTTACGCTTTCGGCAACGGGCGGGATTATATAACTGACTTTTATCTTCAGATTTGATAAATTCTGCTCAAACGTAAAATTCTGCGTCTGCGGTTCGATATTTTTGCCGAAAAACTTGACTGAAAGATTTTCACGCGGAACTTCTACTGAAAACTTTCCTTCCGCATCGGTCGTCGTCGTCAGAATTCCTTCGGAGGTTTCAACTTCGATTGTCGTACTCGGAACGAGTTCAAACTGCTGTGTCACAACTACGCCGGAAAATGTCTTCGTATCCTGAGCAAAGACTTGCAGGCAAAATAAACACAGTAAAAACGTGATAAAAATAAACTTTTTCATAAAATTATTGTAAAACCAAAATTGCGTAACACGAATTAAACAATCGTAACACTGCTATTCGCAAAAATCAAACGAGCGGATGCAAATAATTTATGAAGAAGTAATTTCGGAGGAAGGTAAGGTTAAAAACAGTTTGCCGTGTTTAATTCCTTTAAGGCTTAAAAGCGAGTTGGAAAGCTCGACGATTTCTGATACAACTCCTTTTAACGCAATAATTTCCATACAATCATCGTGGCTTACGTGAAGATGGTTGACGGAGAGAATATTTTCGTAAAATTTGTGTTGAATCTCACCCATTTCGTGAGATAGATTTTTGGCGTGATGATCGTAAACAAGTGTCAGACTTCCGAGCGATTGAATCGTGCTTTGCGTGTCGAGTTTTTGCTGAATCAGTGTGTCACGAATCAAATCCCGCAGAGCCTCAGAGCGATTCGCGTAATTTCTCTCCGATATAAGACGATCAAAGTTCTTTAATAATTCTTCGTCAATACTGACACC
>JBGTGO010000033.1:0-109124 GCA_041746675.1 Pyrinomonadaceae bacterium
TTGGATCGGTGAAAATCGTTTCGGCTTTCACGCCGGTGGCGGCACGGATTTTGAAGCGATTGAAAAAGGTTTCGTTTCGATCACGCCGATGCGAAGTGACTTGACTAATCACGAGGTAATCAAAGATTTAAAAAGTTGGGAACGGTAAATTAGTTATCAATCTTTATCTCCGGCTTTTACTTTACTTATACAAAAATGGACGAATATCAAATTCCGCGTGAAAAAATGATTATCCATTTGCGGGATCATCACAAAATAAAAGATGAACGGGTTTTAAATGCAATGCTTGAAACTTCACGTCATAAATTCGTCCCCGAAGCATTGAAATTTCAGGCTTATCGCGACAATGCTCTGCCGATTGCCGCTAAACAAACGATTTCGCAACCATACATTGTTGCTAAAATGACCGAACTTCTCGAACTGAATCTAACCGATAAAATTTTGGAAATCGGAGCCGGTTCGGGTTATCAAACCGTCATTCTATCAAAACTTTCCGGTCATATTTATGCCATCGAAAGAGTAGAAAAACTCGCGTTTCAGGCACAAACAATTTTGGATCATTTAAACATCCGCAACGTAACTCTGCGATGCGGCGACGGCACGAACGGATGGGATTTGTATGAACCGTTCGACGGAATTCTGGTTGCCGCCGGCAGTCCGATTTTACCGGAACCGCTTCTGAAGCAATTAAAAATCGGCGGAAAATTAGTGATTCCAATCGGTGAAGATATAAAATCGCAAACATTGATGAGGATTATTCGCACGCAAAACGGATTTCAGACCGAAGATCACGGAAAATGCTCGTTCGTCCCGCTCATCGGCGAACACGGTTGGAACGAAAGCTGATAACCGTTAAATGTTTTTAAATTTGAATGGTAACTTTAGTTACCGGCAGAATCTGATAATATATTCTTTACTTTTTCATATACTAATTTTTACAATCAGGTCTTTCAGGCATCAGTTATGGAATTCATTCATCAAATTTTAGATTTTATCAAACCCGACAATCTCATCAATTGGTTACTTGATCTGCTCGGTATTTATGTTTATTTCGGGTTGTTTTTTATCATTTTCGCCGAAGTCGGACTAGCCGTCGGATTTTTTCTTCCAGGAGATTCACTCCTCGTCGTAACGGGATTGATGTCCAAAACTTATCCTGAAAAACTCAACATTTTCCTGGTCATCATTGCTTTTCTGAGTGGTTCGATTATCGGCGACTCGACCGGCTACTGGACGGGAAGGATGATGGGAAAAAGTCTTTTCAAACGTGAGGATTCTTTCTTGTTCAAGCCGAGCCGGGTAGAAAAGGCTAGTCAATTTTTTGAAAGATACGGTGCAAAAACCATCATTCTCGCCCGCTTTGTTCCGATTGTCAGAACTTTTGCCCCGCTCGTTATTGGAGCATCAAATTTGCCGTATCCGAAATTCCTAACATACAGCATTTTCGGCGGAATTCTATGGATATTTTTGATGGTCCTCGCCGGATATTTTCTCGGCGGAGTTGTCGAACAAGCGTTCGGAATCAGGCTTCAGGAACACATCGAAAAGGTCGTTATCGTCGTTGTATTTTTATCTATTTTGCCGCCCTTGATTGAGTTTGCCAAACACAGATACAGTAATAAACACAAAGAGGAAGGACAAAGTGTATAGAATAAATTTGCTAAGTTCTCAAGACGTTTGACTAAACCATCAATAATTATTAAACTTTTTATTCGTTTGTCGGGGTGTAGCGCAGCCTGGTAGCGCGTTCCGTTCGGGACGGAGAGGTCGGAGGTTCAAATCCTCTCACCCCGATTTATATAGAAAAAGCATTGCAGATATATCTGCAATGCTTTTTCTATATAAGTATTTAAATAATTCTATTTGCTGATTTCCTGCTCAAGTCTTTTTATTAAGTCGCTGGACGGATTGACTTGCTTCAAACGCTCAAGCGTTTTGGCAGCATTGTCTTTATCACCTTTGAAGAAATAGGCAAGTCCCATATTATATATCGTAACTTCGTGTTTCGGATTAATTTCAAGAGCTTTCTCGAATTCCTTCATTGCCCGTTCGTAGTCAGGGTTTTTCCGTCTGAAAAATGTGGTTGCATAATCCGATTGAATCGTAACCTCATTCGGTTTTATCTCCAATGCTTTAGCATAATAAGTTTCGGCATTCTCGAACTGTTTCGCATCGAAAAATGCATTTCCGAGTAGAGCGTTAGCGGCAAAATCATCAGGTTTGAGTTGCTGTCCTTTCTGAAAAAACTCTAACGCCTCGTCGAATCTTTGGATTTGAGCATACATTCTTCCGGCTTCGATCTGAGCTTCAAAATTTTCCGGTTGATTTTTTGCCTTGTCTAAAGTTTTCTGAACATCTTCCAGCATTCCACCTTGTGGATTCTGTCCGTTCGGTGGTTGGCTGGGCGGTTGGACAGATTGCGGTGCGGTCGCCGGATTCGGTGGAATTTCCTGACTTACCGAAGCATTACGGTTAAGCGAGTTCGCTCCCATAAAGCCGATAGTCAAACCCACGATCAAACCGATAATTCCGAATGTAATGCTGTTTTTATTCATTAAACTTTTGCCGAAAAAATTTATGCGTAACTATGTAATCCCGGTAACAGATAGCTGACACCCAAATATGTAAAGATAACCAGCAAAAAGCCGATAATCGCAAAATATGCCGAACTTCTACCCGACCAACCCCTGGAAATTCTCGTATGCAAAAACGCGGCATAGGTCAGCCACGCGATTAACGCTCCGGTTTCCTTCGAGTCGAATCCCCACGGTCTGCCCCACGATTCATTTGCCCAAATCGCACCTGTAATCAAAAGCATCGCCAGTCCCGCAAACGCCAGACAAGCCGTTTTATACATCAGATTATCGAGTGATTCCAGAGAGGGAAGCCGCTGGAGCAGAATCTCGGTTCTGAATCCGAATAAAATCACGAAAAACAAACCGGCGATGGCAGTCAGTAATCCTGCAAATTCAACCGGATTGGTTTTTAGAGACATAAACATCTGTCCGCCCGCATTCGTCAAATATTGATTTCCGGCTTGCTCGAATTGTGCATTCGTAATTGCGGAGAATTCCTTCGCCGGTAAATTTTGACGGGCAATGGTGTCTTTTCCGGCATTAACGAGTTGCTGTGGATGCTTCTGAACTTGAGCCTGCAAATTCGATAAGATATTCTCTTTAGTTTTAACACCGTTCACCCAGAAAACGACGGCAAAAATCTGTGCAACGAAGGCTGTTATCAATAGAATATGTCCGATTTGTTTTGCCTGTAAATTATTTCTGTAAGTGTATAGTAAAAACGCGATTATGACACCGAAGAGTAGAATTCCCGAAACTGCTAAGATTTCTCCGACATAGGGAATTGCAAGACGAAACGGAGTTGAAATCGGTTTTCCGCCTGATGGACTCGGCACGAAAAGCCCCGCCCGATATGTAAATTCGGTGAAAACTGACCAGTTACTGATCGTGGCGAGAACACCGATTGAAAAGACGCTTGCCCAAATCGCCATTGATTCCGGTTTAACTTTGTCTTTCAGTAAATATACGACCGCAACGGCGAAGCAAACCAGTGTCACACCGTAACTCAAAGACGCAACGCCGACGTGAATCGGTCGCCAGTATGAATCGAGAACCGGCGGCAGGTCAATAAATTCGCTTCCGATAAAACGTGCGAGCGTCAGAATCAAAGCAGCAAGCGGTAGAGTAAACGCCGCCAGCACGCGAAAATTTTTGCGGTTGACGAAAATCAGTGTAGTAAATCCCGCACCGAAGGCGAAGGCAAGACTCAAATCATATAAATTTGCGAACGGAATATAGCGAAACATCCACGGTGTCGCCGGATTTCCGGCTTCGCGGAGCATTCCGATTTCGCGTTCATAAGCCGCTACCCAACGCACCAGCCACGACGAAAGATTAAAGAAAACTCCGAGCGTCGATGTTGCCAGACTGATCTTTTGTGCCATCGAAGACGGTGCGTAAAGATTTGTTAATTGAAATAATGCCGCCAGAATATAACACGCCAGAGCGACCATCATAAACGCTTCGTCCGACATAAAACTATTCGTCTGCAAACGCCATAGAAGAACTCCGAACGCACCGACAACCGCTAAAATTGCGGGACAATATTCTTTCCAAGGTGAATTTATTTCCACCGACTGCATTTCTATTGCTGATACTTCTTGTGCCATAACTTTTTACTCAACTTCAATGCTTCTGTTGTTCTAAGCATTATGATTTCGAAAGATCGTTGACGACTTTCTTAAATTTGTCCTCGAAACCGAAATGATTTCGGTTCGTGTGTCCGCCCAAAACGATATTAAATTTCTCGGAGAATTCTTCTTTTTCGATCAACGCCCAGATTCTTTTATGTGAGAGGAAAAACACGAAAGAGAGGGCAAAAATCAAACCGATACCGCCGAAATACCACGCGATGAAAGCACCGTTGAACGGATCGTACTTGATTGACAAAACGTGAGCCAGCGGTGATTTCTCGTAAGACTTTAAACGCCATTTGTAACCGAGTTTCGGAGCTCCGACGGGAATTTTATCGGCAAAATCTCCGGTAAATGCAAAAACTCTCGTGCGTTCGCCATCCTTCGGCGTAACTTGCAGAACGACCGCCGGATTGTTGTATTCGCCCGTTTTCGTATCTGGATTTCCATCTTTATTGAACACAAAATCCGCCAGAAAAGAATCGTATTCGATCAAAGTTCCGTCTTCCAAAGTTGCCGAGCCGCTTCTCACCTGCGTCGTCCCGTTCGGCAGTTTTACTTCCTGAACTCTCGCTAAATCTACGGAAACCGGTTTCGCACCGGCTGTGTCAGGCGTTAGTTCCAAATTCATCGTGCGGGCGTTTCCGACCGGAACCGTTTGAGCCTGAAAAAAACGATAACCGCGGTAATTAAAAGGATTATTAAGACTGACGTTCGCATAATTAACGCCGTATTCGGGATCATCAATTTTGATTCGCGTCAGCCAATCCAATGTGTTGAATACCTCGATTGAACCTTTCGGATCAATCAGCTTCTGTTGAATGTCAGTCGCCGTAATCGTGAACGGCAGTTTGACGGCAAAGCGGTCAACTTCGTCGAGATTGAATTCGATCAACTGAATTTCGCTCGTCGTCTGTCCGGGCATAAAATTAACATCGGCATCGAAACCCGTTTGCAGTGCAACAAAATGTCCTAAAAATAAGGTCAATAACGCGACGTGAACAATGTATGCACCGAGTCTGTTCCATTTTCCGCTTTCGCCGAAAACATATAGATTGCCGTCTTTTTCGGCGATTTTAGTCTTTAACCCCTGCTTTTTGAAAATTCCGCTAATCCTATCGGCGAGTTTTTGTTCATCATCCGCATACGAACTAACCTCGGCATTCAGTTTGTGTGCCAGCAACCACTTTCTCGTCGCGGTCATTTTGGGTTTAACGATATATGACCACGCTGATGGAAAACGATCAATTGAGGCAAGAATGATATTTAATGAAAGTGTTAGAAGAATTACCTTAAAATACCAACTGTAATAAATATCAAAGAATCCGAGTGTTCCATAGACAGTTTTTTCCGCCGGAGTTAAACCGGCATAAAACGCATCGAATCCGGGAACATTCTGCTGAATTATCAACATTCCAAGCAGAGACAGTAAAACGAGAACGCATAGCAGAACTACACCGAATTTTACCGAACTCAAAAAGTTGAGTACGCGGTTCAAAATCGGCGGCGACGGTCGCTTGATTTGTGGTTTTGGTTTTGCAACCTCTGTAACTGATTCGTTGACTGTTGACATTTGCTTATAAGTTTTTTTACACAATATAATCAATATATAGTTGAATCTTAATATTAACTTAGCAGAATTTATTTGTCATCCCGCAAGTAATTAGTTTATCTATTATCAAAAATCATCAAAATTCAGGTTTTTCGAGTTTGGCAATTCGGGCATCAAGCGTTATTCTTTCGTATAACAGAACTATACTTGCGAAACTTTCTAAATGGACACAGCAACAATAGAATTACAGGAAACAAAAGCGATCAGCATCGGCGGAAAAGCGGCGGCTTTCTTTGAACTGACGAAGCCACGCATCGCCTTTATGCTCGTGCTGATATCGGCGGCAGGATTTTATCTCGGTGCAGGACAGGATTTCCAGATATGGCTATTCGTCAACTCGATGGTGGCGATCACTTTGCTGGCATTCGGTGTGGCGACGCTGAACCAATATATCGAACGCGACATTGATACGAAAATGGAGCGAACGGTCAGTCGACCTTTACCGACGGGACGGATTACCCCGAAAGAATCGCTGATCTTCGGCATTTCGCTGTGTGTCATTGCTGAACTTTATTTATTATTTGCCGTCAACGCCTTAACCGCAATTCTCGGTTTGGTTGTATTTATCGGTTATGTTTTGCTTTATACGCCCTTGAAAACCCGCACGACGGCTTCGACCGCCATCGGTGCAATTCCGGGTGCGATGCCGCCGCTGATGGGTTTTACGGCTGCGTCCGGTGAAATAACCTTAACCGCGTGGTTTTTGTTCGCCATACTTTTTCTGTGGCAGTTTCCGCATTTTCTGGCAATTGCCTGGATGTATAAGGAACAATACGCCAAAGCCGGAATCAAGATGCTTCCGGTCATCGAAGAGGACGGCAAATTGACCGCCCAACAGATCGTTTTATTTGCGGCGATGCTTCTGCCCGTTAGTCTAGCACCGTTTTTTCTGGGTGTTTCCGGAATTTATTATTTAACCGGAGCAACAATCTTGGGCATCTGGTTTTTAGTTACGAGCATTCAAACAGCACGGGCAAAGTCCGTTAAACAAGCCCGCAAGTTGCTTTTGGTTTCAGTCCTATACTTACCCGTCATCTTCGCGTTGATGGTTTTAAATCACTAAGTATTATGAAAGTCGGCACAATCGAACCAATTCAGGAATCGGAAAAAGAGTTAAGACTTCGCACCGGAATCAGCCGCACCAGCGGTTTGGGAAATAACGGCGGCGACAACAAAGATGACGGCGGCGGCGGCGGCGGAAACAACGGCAACAATTTTCCGAAAAAAAATCCGCCTGAAGAGACACTCCCGCAACCAACTAATAAATCACGAATAATGATGGGGTTTCTGCTGCTCGTCGTCCTGATGACATTCGGCGGTTTGATCGCGGCGTACGTCGTTATTTCAACAAATAAAGCGGCGGAATGGCAGCCGTTCGCCAATCTTCCATTTCAAGTTTGGGTCAGCACCGCCATAATTCTGGCAAGCAGTCTTTCATATTACATCGCTAAAAATTCTCTACTAAAAGATAAAACGGGAAAAGCGAAAAAATGGTTTATGATAACAACCGTTCTCGGCGGATTTTTTATTTCGTCGCAACTTCTCGTGTGGTTCGCTCTGTATAATGACGGGCAGTATATGACCGGAAATCCCTACGCCGGATTTTTCTATATAATGACCGCCGTTCACGCCGTACACGTTCTCGGCGGAATCGCGTCGCTCGGTTATATAATTTTGCGAACCTGGAACAAGGCAAATTCCGAAAGAGAAATAGAAAAACGCAAAAACGACGCGGTTTCGGTCGGTTGGTATTGGCATACAATGGACGGATTATGGCTGGTTCTGCTGTTTTTGCTCGGATTCTATAAATAAATTGATGGAAAATATCGTCGAAAATAACGGTCAGAAAAACTCAACCTTAACGATAAATATAATTTCGATAGTTATTCCCGTCGTCGTCGCCATTCTATTGGCACTTCCGAATAAACTCGACCTCGGTTCGTGGACGAAAAATTTGCCGCACATCATCGGTTTGGTTAATACTCTGACGACCATCAGTCTCATTTTTGGTCTAATTTTTATCAAACTCAATAAAATTAAACTTCACCGTGCGGCAATGATCGTTTCGTTTTCACTCGGCGGAATCTTTCTCATCTGCTACGTTCTATATCATTTGACCAATCCCGCCAATGTCTTCAACGGTGTCGGATTCGTCCGCTATATTTATTTATTCATACTTTTCACGCACATTCTTTTATCCTTAATAGTTCTGCCGCTCGTCCTGCGGGCGATGTTTTTTGCCGTCACCGGACAGTTTGCAAAACACAAATCAATCGTCAAATACGCTTACCCAATCTGGCTCTATGTTTCGGCAACCGGCGTAATCGTTTATCTGATGCTCTATCATTTTTTTCCGAAAGTGTGAATAATTTTCTTTTAAGAGTTGCACGAAAATATGTTTCGGGTGTATATTTTAATTGTTGAAAATTCAGATTACGCCGAGGATGCTGTTCATTGTTAAGCATCACGGGGGAACCGATTTTCCGTAAATGTATTTGCGGAATTGGGGCGAAGCTAAAAGCGTTTTAGCAGGGAAACTTCTTCATTCCTAGCCCGACAGCTAACCTCGTAGGCGTGGCGGAGAAGATACGAAAATGATTGCCGGTTTAAATTAAGTAAAAGCACGACGATGTTTTAGTTCTTTTTTTAGTGCCTTAGATTTTTCAACAAACCATTGAAGACGGATTAACGTCTTCAACAAAAAGTTCCGAAACCGTTTGTGCGTTTCGGAACTTTTTTGGTTTTAGAGCAATAAAACTAAGTATTGTGTTTAACTAAACTCAATCAGATATAATCGTTAGTTTTGACAGTGTTAAACTTTTGAGCGGAATTTTATTGCTTATATCGAATCCGACCTTGAAAGGTTTTTCATCAACCGGAATCTTATAAATCTGCGTGCGATTATTTATCAAAAGCTTTTCCGTTTTCTTCGATTTTGACATACTTATTTCAACATCCAGCGGTAACTGAAAAACTTCTGGTGTATATTGATCGCCTGTCTGTGTTTGAGCAACTTCCAACACTAATTCTTTTGAGATCGGTCGGTAGGATTGTTTAATCTTCAACACCGGAAATTTATTACCATAAACCCATTGTTTGAAAAAACAATCCAAATTTTTACCGGATGATTCTTCAAAGGCTTTCTGCAGATCGGCGGTTTCGACATTTTGGAATTTATGATCTTTTAAATAATTACTGACACCTTTCCAAAATGCCTGATCGCCGATTTCTTCCCGCAGAGTATGCAGCACGGCACTTCCTTTTTGATAAGTTACGGTCGTAAATAATGTTTCGTCCACCGCCGGATTTGCGGTGCGGTTAAACAGAGCGTGTTGATTATTTTCATTCAACGAAGCATAAACGAAATACTGATCGGCATCTCCCTGAATTTTGTTCAGATAATTCGCCCGACCATACATTTTTTCACGATAAGCCGCTTCCATATAGGTCGCAAAACTTTCGTTCAGCCAGAGTTCCGCCCAATTGCGGCACGTTACCAAATTGCCGAACCACGAATGAGCGAGTTCGTGCGAAACAAGATCTTCGACCAATCCGCGGGCAAAAGGGAATTCGGCGAGCATAATTTCGCTGTCCGCCATCGTCGTCGCCGTGATGTTTTCCATTCCGCCGAAATTAAAATTCGCCACCATCGTCTGGTCATATTTGTTATACGGAAAATCAACGCCCGTCAATTCTTCATAGATTCGCATCATCTCCTTGGTCTTGCCGTAAGCCGGTGAAACGAGCGATTTTTGATCGGAATAAACGTAATATGACAGCGGAATATTTTTATAGTTTTCGGTTACTTTTTCATAAGTTCCGACAACGAATGAAGTTAGATAAAGCGAGTGCGGAATATTCATTTTGTAATGAAATGTTTTAGTTCCGTCCGAATTGTCTGATTTTTCAATCAGTTCGCCGTTGCCGATTACCGTTTCGCCTTTTTCAACCGTAATGATTTGCTCAGTCGTCGCTTTGTCATCGGGAAAATCGAACGACGGCAGCCAAAAATGGGTTTCTTCCGCCTCGCCCTGCGTCCAGATTTGAGCGGCACGAACAATCTTGCCGCGTTTTTTTAACGCATCAACGAAGTAAATTCCTTTTTTAGGATTGGCAACCGAATACTTAAATCTGAGCGAAATCAAATCATTTTTATCATAAGGTTTGTCCAGATTAATCAGTACTTTTCCATTGGCGGCAACAAATTTTAATTCTGTGGCAGATGTTTCAAGCCTGATTGACTCGAAATTTAAACCCGCCGCATCGAGTTCGATTGAATTGAAATTATCACTCAGCGGTTTGAGTTCGATGGTCGAATCGCTATGAACGACTTTTTTCGCCCGGTCGAAGTTCAGACGAATCGTATAATGCTGAACATCGAAGGTTCTGATGCGGTTGAACGATTTATTTTCACCGTGAATATTTAACGCAAAAACGAACGTCAGGAAAAACAACGCTGTCAATAAAAATTTCATAATAAGTTAAGTAGATGGAATGTGAAAAAATCACGAAATAATAAGATAATGCTCGAAAAAGACTTTGTAAAAAGTTGAAAGACTTTTAGACAAAGCATTTATGCGGTAAGATGTATGAAAATTCATAAAAGATTATAAGCAATTTTTGGAGAAGGGATAAATATATGAAAAAAATTCTATTTTGGTTCACAATACTAACTGTTTCAATTTCAGCCCAACAAACTGAACCGACACCACGTTTGTTTTCGGAAACGACGCTTAAAAACTTGAAACAAATTCAGCAAACAGCGTTGCAGAGTAATTTTGCATACGATAAAACTGCGTATATGACCAATAATATCGGACCGCGTTTATCGGGTTCGAAGCAAGCGGAACGGGCGGTGCAGTATGTCGCCGACGAGATGAAAAAGCTTGGATTGAAGGTGCAGTTACAAGAATTAAAAGTTCCGCACTGGGTTCGCGGCGAGGAAAAAGGTGAGCTGGTAGAATTTGACGGAATGGCAAAAGGTTCGATCCAAAAAATTGCATTAACCGCACTCGGCGGAAGCGTGGCGACTCCGAAAGACGGTTTAACGGCGGATGTTATCGTCGTTGAGAATTTTGATGAATTGAAAAAACTCGGACGAAAAAACGTCGAGGGAAAAATTGTTGTTTACAATAATAAATTCGATCAGAAAATGGCGGAAGTCGGTTACGGGATTCAGGCTTACGGGGCGGCGGGAATCTACCGGCGGCAAGGTGCGATTGAAGCGGCAAAACTCGGTGCGGTCGCGTCATTGGTGCGTTCAATCGGAAGTTCGCAGAACCGTCTGCCGCACACCGGCGGAATGTCTTACGAAGATGGGGTTACGAAAATTCCGGGTGCGGCGATAGCTTTTGAGGATGGCGAATTGTTCGCATACTTGGCGAAAATGGGCAAAATTCGGATGAAACTTATTTTAACTCCGCAAACTTTGCCGGATGCGACGAGTTATAATGTCATCGCCGATTTGGTCGGAAGCGAAAAGCCGGATGAAATTATCGTCGTTTCGGGACACCTCGATTCGTGGGATTTAGGAACGGGTGCGTTGGATGATGCGGTCGGCGTGGCGATGGCGATGCAAGTTCCGTATCTGTTGAAGCAACTGAAGTTAAAGCCGAAACGCACGATTCGTGTCGTTGCTTTTATGAATGAGGAAAACGGTTTCGTCGGAGCAAAAACTTACGCCGAAAAAGCCGATATTGATAAACATTTCGCCGCCATTGAAAGCGATCTCGGTGCAAGTCATCCGGTCGGATTTTTGTATGCCGGAAAAGAGGAAGGATTAAATTTCTTCGGCGAACTGAGCAAAATTTTGGAAAGTCAGGGGGCAAACATTGTTCAGCGTCAGCCGAGCGTCAGTTCCGATATTTCAGAACTTACGAAAAAAGGCGTGCCGTCATTTGCTCCGTGGTATGACACGCGGACATATTTTAATTATCATCACAATGCGGCGGATACTCTCGATAAAGTTAATCCGAAAGAGTTGGCGGAAAATGCTTCGCTGATGGCGGTTCTCGCTTATGGTTTGGCAAACTTAGAACAAGATTTGCCGAGATAATTCTTAGAAAATACCCGGTGTAATTCAAAAATTGAAAAACCAGAAAACAGGACGCGAATCGGGCGGATTGACGCGGAATTTGATGTTATAAATAAATCTGTGAATATCCGCGAAATCCGCGTGCTATTATTGAAATTTTTCAATCTCTGAATTACTCAACAAATTCTTAAATTCCAATCAGTTGATACTTACTTAATTTGCAAAGATTGATATTAAATGTAAAATACAAACCTATGGATAAACGACCACCACCATATTTTCCGCAGACATCGCTTTCGCCGACGGATCCGAATCGTTACAAGAAATTCAAACTTATCATCGGTTTGCTGATCTTCGCCGGGATTTTACTGGTTGCGGGAGCAGGATTTGGAATTTACTATTTAATCGTATGGTTTGCAGGATAAACGAAAAAAAGCCGCCCGATAAAAATTTATCGGGCGGCTTTTTTTCGTTTAAAAATAACTTTTATTTATTGTTCTGATCGCGTTTTTGATTAAACGCTTTGGCTCCTTGAACAGCTAGCTGTTGGGCTTGCGGAAATAATTCGATTGCCCGTTTCAATTGCGGATCATATTCATTAAAGACCTGAAATGAAGTCTGCGAACCGAACGCGGCGGTAACGAATTCCTGCCGCAGCATACGAGCGACAAATTCTTTCTCGCCGTCAATCTGCTTCGGATTCAAACCATATTTTGCAACCGCATATTTTTTGAATGCTGCATAAATATTGTCGGTGATCGGGAAATCATCACGTTTGATGTCGTGGTCGAATCTGATCGGACGATTAACCCCATAAGTCGGAAATGCCTTATTATTGCCATAAGTCAAATCTAAAACAAAGCCGAAAATCGGATCAATCAACGTCCGTTGGACATCGCCTCTAGCACGCGGAATTGTCGGAGTCGGAACTTCAACATCGGGCGTGATTCCGCCGCCGCCGTAAACTATCCTGCCGGAAGCGGTTCGTTTTTCCGTGCCTTTCGGTTTGACGGGTTTTTCATTATTATCCAAAGTTCCGCCGTTAGTGTAATAATCGTAAAGCTTACCGTCGGAATAATCCCTCTGAATTAAGCGTCCCGAAGGTGTTTCATATTTAGCGATGGTCAGCAGAAGCATCGTGCCGTATTCCATCGTAAACGGATTTTGCACAAGCCCTTTGCCGAAAGTGTTTTCACCAACGATTAACGCCCGGTCGTTATCCTGCAAAGCACCTGCCAGAATTTCCGAAGCTGAAGCCGAACCGCCGTTTACCAAGACGACAATCGGTGTATTATCGGGACTTGCGTTTTCCGCCTGATAGACGCGAGCTGAATTTTGCTGTCTGCCTTTTTGAGTGAAAATTGTCTGTCCGTCGCCGAGAAAAGCATTGGCAATAAAAAATGCTTCACGCACTAAACCGCCGCCGTTTCCACGCAAATCCATCACTACGTTTTTCATTCCCTGTGCTTTTAATTCCGTCATCGCAACGCGAAATTCATCATACGTCGTACGGTTGAATCCGCCCGACATTGCAATATATCCGACACCGGGACTAATCATATAAGCTTCGGAAATCGAAGGCTGCGAAACGGCATCACGAATAATTTCGATGCTTTCGCGTTTCTTGGTGTCGTATCTTTCAATGACGAGTTTAGCGACCGTTCCGCGTGGTCCCCGCAGATAATCACGCACCGTCGAGAATGATTTTCCTATAACATCTACGCCGTTGACCTCAACGATTTTGTCGCCGTAACGAAGTCCGGCACGGTTAGCAGGAGCACCTTCGAAGGTCGCTTTGATAAATGTTGCTGTAATATTTCCGTCCTTGTCACGTAAATCGCCGATGGTCGCACCGATTCCGAAATACTGTGAACCCTGGCTCGTGCGGAATTCCTCAAACTCTTTCGCATCAAAATAATTGGAATGCGGATCGAGCGTGTGCAGCATCGTATCAATCGAGCTTTTGAATAACGCGTTGTAATCAAGATTTTTCCCGTCAACGTGCGTTTCTTCAATAATTGATAATGCCTGAGCAACATCCTGTTCGATGTTTTCAATCTTTACTTTTTTCTTGGATTTAGTGGAAATGTCGGACTTTTTGGCTTCCTGAGTATTTAGTTTGGAAGCCGTTTGCGGTTGAGCAAATATGCCTGAAAAAAGAAAAAGGGTTAAAATAAGGGCGATAAATGAATTTGAACTTTTTTTCACTGCAAAAAATCTCCTGAAAATTGGGTTGCAAAATACAAGTGTACGAAAAAATGATAACATCCATTTGAAGTAAAAGCGATTGGATTAGTTGCTTGAGAGTTTGAAAAAGTTTAGGTTTTTCAATACATTACAAAGGACATATAGTTTTCAGACGATAATTTTCAGAAGATACGATTCACAATGCCGCATCTATTAGAAGTAAAAAATTTACAGACTCAATTTCCAACCAAAGAAGGCATCGTCAGAGCCGTCAATGATGTTTCGTTTCACATTGATGAGGGCGAATTGCTCGGATTGGTTGGCGAATCCGGCTGCGGCAAATCAATCACCGCACTTTCGATTATGCGTCTGATCTCACCGCCGGGAAAAATAGTCGGCGGTTCGATCAGATTTAACGGAATGGAAATGCTCGAAGCATCGGAAAAAAAAATGCGGCAAATTCGCGGCAACGATATTGCGATGATCTTTCAAGACCCGATGACCTCGCTGAATCCGGTTTATTCCGTCGGTGAACAGATTGCCGAAGCGTTGCGTTTGCATAAAAAACTCGGCAAAAAAGAAGCGTGGCAAGCGACTATCGAAGCGATGGAAGAAGTGGCGATTCCTTCGCCGCACACCCGCGTCAACGATTATCCGCATCAGCTTTCGGGCGGAATGCGGCAACGTGTAATGATTGCAATGGCTCTTGCCTGTTCACCCGAATTACTGATCGCCGACGAACCGACGACCGCTCTTGACGTAACAATTCAGGCACAGATTCTGGAACTGTTAAACGACTTACGAACAAACCGCAAATTGGCAATTTTGCTGATTACGCACGATCTCGGTGTCGTCGCTGAAACCGCCGACCGCGTTTGCGTAATGTACACTGGAAAAGTCGTCGAGCAGTCGGACGTTGACGAAATTTTTGAAACTCCGAAACATCCATATACCCAAGGTTTGCTCAACAGCGTCCCGAAACTGAGCGATGCCGAACTCGTCGGTGACGCACGGCTTTCGACTATCGAAGGAACCGTCCCGAGTCCGACCGACTTGCCCGACGGTTGTCACTTTGCCCCGCGTTGCATCTACCAAAAAGAAATCTGTACACACGGCGAAATTCCGCTTTACGAATTGCAAAATGATACAAAGGTCAGATGTGTTTTGTATGAAGATGAGCAGGAATTTAGTGCATCAAATGGAAATTAAAGGAAAAACCGTCTATTTGAAATACCCGCAACAGTCTGATTGCGATGAATTTACAACTCAGGCAAAATCAAGCTGCGAATTTCACGCAAACTTGGTCACTCCACCGACGGATTCAGAAGATTTTTTAAGATATATTGGACGAAACGAGTTGAATAATTATGAGGGATTTTTTATTCGCAAAAACGAAACAAAAGAAATTGTCGGAGCAGTAAATCTATCACAGATTTTTCGCGGCGGGTTTCAGAACGCATATCTCGGTTATTATTTGTTTGAAAACTTCGGCGGCAAAGGTTTGATGACCGAAGCCTTGAATCTGGCGATAAAATTCGCATTCGATGGTTTGAAGCTGCACCGTTTGGAAGCAAACATTCAGCCGCATAACTTGCCTTCGATAAATTTGATCAAAAGATGCGGATTTACGCACGAAGGATTTTCCCGCAGATACCTGATGATAGACGGTAAATGGTGCGACCACGAACGGTGGGCGATAATTGTTGAAGATTGGGAACAAAACCTATCAAACTCAGATAAATGACGAGTTGCGTGAAATTATGCAATCTGATTCAAGCAGTAAAAATAAAAATTCAACAGACTTTATCAATGATGAGTCGTTTTTGAAAGAGTTGAAAGAAAAATTAGCGACAATATAAGTTTTTAATGAATGAAACAGCAACAAAAACGGAATCGTTAAATCTCATCCTAGTTTGAAATATGACCGAAAAATGAAATTATGAGCAAGGTTGCAACTGATGACTACTTAGCGGAAAACGAATATTATTTGCTTGAAGAAGAATCGGAAATACGCCACGAATATATGGATGGCGAATTATTTACGATGGCTGGAGCGACACGCAAGCACAATCTTATATCGAGTAATATCTCGACGGAACTGAGTTTGAAATTGCGTGAAACCGATTGCGAATTATATGCGGGGGATTTCTTAGTGAACCTGCGTGCCGGACACGATGTCTATCCTGACATAGCTGTAGCTTGCGGAGAAATTGAAACAAATGAAAATGAAACTGTATTATTTAACCCGGTCGTGGTTTTTGAAGTTCTTTCAAAATCTACCGAACAGAGAGATCGTGGCGACAAAGCGGAAGATTACTTTAAGTTAAAATCTCTGAAGGATTATGTTTTGGTTTCACAAAAACGCATCAGAGTCGAGCATTTTTCCAAGCAAAAAAATAATGTTTGGACTTTGAAAATTTATGAAAAACTCGATGACATTGTGGATTTGAAATCGTTAAACTGCGAAATCAGTATTGAACTTATTTATCTGAAATTGAAATTACCTCCGATGTCATTGGTTGAAGAAAAATCACAATCCGCCAAAAAACGTTAGTTAAAAAAGTATCTGATGAACGAAACAGCAACAAAAACTGAAAAACAAAAACTTGTGCAGGTCCGCGAGATGGTGAAGCATTTTCCGGTTGAGAATTCCGTTGATGTGGTGCGGGCGGTGGACGGGATTTCGTTCGATATTTTTGCGGGTGAAACGCTCGGATTGGTCGGCGAATCGGGTTGCGGAAAATCAACCGTCGGGCGATGTTTACTAAGACTTTATGAACCGACTTCGGGCGAGATTTGGTTTGAAGAAACGGATATTACGACGCTTGGAAACAAGGATTTGCAAAAATTACGACGCGAGATGCAGATTATTTTTCAAGATCCGTATGCGTCGCTTAATCCGCGTCTGAGCATACAGTCAATCGTTTCCGAACCCCTTAAAATTCACGGCATCGGCGATAAGAATACGCGGAAAGAGATGGTTGCCGAACTGCTCCAAAAAGTCGGACTTGATCCGCGTTATATGTCGCGTTATCCGCACGAATTCTCCGGCGGTCAGCGGCAACGCATCGGAATCGCACGGGCTTTGGCACTCAATCCGAAAATGATCGTCGCCGACGAACCCGTTTCGGCGTTGGACGTTTCGGTGCAGGCACAAGTCGTCAATCTGTTGCAGGATTTGCAGAACGAATTCGGTTTGACGTTTCTGTTTATCTCGCACGGTTTAGCGGTCGTCGAACATATTTCAAATCGCGTCGCCGTAATGTATCTCGGCAAGATCGTTGAAATTGCCGACTCGAAAACGCTTTATAAAAAACCGCTTCATCCATACACGCAGGCGTTATTATCGGCGATTCCGATTCCGAATCCGAAAGTAAAACGCGACCGAATCGTTTTAACCGGCGATGTTCCGACACCGATCAATCCACCGTCAGGATGCCGTTTCCGAACCCGTTGCCCGCAAGCGATTGAGCAATGTGCATCAATCGAACCGGAATTAAAAGAGATCGAACCTGAACATTTTTCAGCGTGCATCAGAAACGAAAACTACGAGAATGCTCCTGCTTTGAAATAGGATTTGAAACTATTCATCTATGTTCTCGTAGATATCAACAGATGTTGCATCAAAATATTTCATTCAAATAAGGAGAAAAGTAATGTATCTCTATTCAGGAATTGCCACTGTAATATTAGGAATTGCAATCGCAATTTTAGGTTTTACCAATGTCTTGCCGTATGTCAATTCGTCAGGAATTTTTCTGGTTTTGCTGGGCGGGTTATTCATCGGTTTTCATTTTATTCCGCGTCCGGTAAGCGAGGAAGAAATCGGCGAACCGATGCCGGTTTGGGAAAGATTGGTCAAAGTGTTTTTCTCACCCGCCGAACTTTTCAGGAGTTTCAGATACCATCCGCGTTGGATGGTCGCTGTTTTGATTGCTTCAATCTTTGCGGGAGTTTACAGTTTAGCTTTTTATCAAAGACTGACTCCTGAAGTAATTGTCAATCAGAATACCGAAAAGCTCGGCGAATCGGGTTGGATTCCGCAGGAGGAAATATCCGTTACCAAAAAAAAAAATATAGAAGTTGCAAAAAGTCCGGTTGCCAAGGTCGGAAACTTTATCAATTCCTTTGTCGGCTATACTTTTTTAGCCGCCCTTCTTGGAGCGGTTTATCTGCTGATAATTTTAGCGATGGGCGGGAAAATAAACTACTGGCAGTCGCTGTCGGTTGCTGCTTACTCGATGTTTGCCATAATTTTGATACAAAAATCTTTCAGTTTGTTGATTTTGTTTCTAAAAGAGCCGTCGGAAATTCATCCGATGTTGGGACAGAATTCGCTTTTAATGGATAATCTGAGCTTTTTGGTTTCGTCCGGTCAGAATCCGGTTTTATATGTCTTACTGGCTGCTCTGAGTCTGACTGCTCTCTACAGTTTATTTTTAACCGCCGTTGGTTTGAAAAATGCCGGATATAATGTTTCGGCTGCAACCGGTTGGGTGGCTGGAATTGTTGTATATTTATTCGGGTTAACTCTAACGGTTGTTTCAGCTCTAGCATTTGGAAATATGTTCAGCTGATGCCTGCGGAGTACGGACATCTTGCCCGCACTCCGATTACTCGTATCTGAGCGATTCTATCGGATCAAGGCGGGCGGCTTTCCACGCGGGGAAGATTCCGAAAATTACTCCGATTCCGATACTGGCAAAAAATCCTATAGGTGGAGCCCACAGCGGAACGTAAGAAGGGAAGACAAGTCCGATAATCGTTGTCAGAATCCATCCGATTGCAAGTCCCGTAAGTCCGCCGAAACCCGTCAGAGTTACCGCTTCGACTAGGAATTGCAGCAGAACATCGCTCTGTTTTGCTCCTAACGCCTTACGGATTCCGATCTCGCGGGTACGTTCGGTTACGGATACGAGCATTATATTCATCACGCCGATTCCGCCGATCATTAAACCGACCATCGAAATTACGAACATCGCCAAAAAAACTCCGAATGTGATTGATTCAAATTGTTCGATAATACTGGCGGCGGTTTCCATCGAAAAATTATTGTCATCTCCGAACGGAACCTGGCGGCGGACACGCATCAAATCCTGAACCTGATCTTTTGCCAAAATCATCTGTCCGTCTTTAGCAACGGCTAGAATCTGTAAATCCTCGGAATTCGGTTTAATCCGTTGAGCCGAACCCATCGGCATATAAATCACGTTTGAAGAACCGCCGCCGTCGCCTCCGAAAAGTTCTTCTTTTTTCTCCAAAACTCCGATAATTCTGAATTCGCGTCCGCCGATCTCGATCTTTTCACCGAGCGGCGAACCGTTCGGAAAATAACCTTCAACAACTTGCTGTCCGATCAGGGCAACATCCGTTTTAGTTCCGCTCTCTCCGGCGGTGAACCAACGACCTTCGAGCAGAATTTCTCTTCCCGTTTTGTCAAAATCGGCGGAAGTTCCTTTGAGCGAAACGGAAGATGACTGCTTACCGTTTTTGCCTGAAACGATAATTTTTTGTCCCCAGCGATCACTTGAAACGTCAAGTATCGGGACAGCGGCTTCGATGGTCGGCAAAGTTACCAGTTCGTCAGCATCTTCAAGGGTTAGCGGCGGACGCATTCTTTCTTCACGTGAACGATTGCCGACTTGGATTCCCTGATTATTTTTATTTAAGAAAATCGAATTTGTTCCGAACGACTCGACCTGCGTCTGAACCGCAACATTTATTCCGCTAATCATCGAAGAAATCAGCATCACCGTAATAACACCGATAATAACGCCGATGATCGTCAAAAATGAACGCAGTTTGTTGTTTCTCAAAGTCGAGAACGCCATCTTAAAATTTTCAAAAAATATAGAATTTACAGCCATAATAATTTAATCCGCACTGAGAGCCACAATCGGATCGAGTCGAGCGGCTTTCCACGCCGGAAATAATCCAGCCAAAATTCCGACTCCGGCGGAAACTCCGATTGCCAGAATAATCGCCCACCAGGGAATTATCGTCTGAAAAATAAATTGCGAAATAATAACGCCGATAAGTTCGGCAAAAATCAAACCGAGAATTCCGCCGATAGTTGCGAGCGTTGCCGATTCAGCCAGAAATTGCTTTAAAATATCACTTTGTTTCGCTCCCAGACTTTTTCTAATTCCGATTTCCTTCGTTCGTTCGGTTACGGCAACAAGCATTATATTCATAATAACGATGGCTCCGACGACAAGTGCTATCGAAGGAACGACCATTATCACAATAATTATCGGACCGAAAATTTGATCGCGTAGTTTCGTGATCGCGTCGGGCGTAAAAATTCCGAAATTATCTTTTTCGCCGGTCGGAACTTTCCTTTTAATACGCATCAGAGTTCGAGCTTGCTCAACCGCATCCTGAAAGGTTTCATCGGTGTATGAAGTGCCGACAAAATATAAACTGCTCCATTGATTATTACCTTTTGAATAAGTCTTTATCGGAACCTGTATAAAGTTATCCTGCGGCATTCCAAAAATACTTCCTTTAGCAACCGCAACTCCGATGACACGATAGGGAATTCCGCCGATCTTTATTTCATTACCGATTGCCGAACTGCCCGGAAACAGATTTTTCTCGATGTCCGCTCCGATAAATGCGACGCGAATACCATTTTCGTTTTCCTGATTGACAAAGTATCTTCCTTGTTCGATCTCGACATTATCAATTTCGGCGATTATCGGTTCAACACCTTCAATCGAAACATCTTCCAAATTAACCGAACCTCTTTTGACCTGAACCCGGTTACCTCTCGTTTTCGCACCGATCTGCTTAATTAAATCACCATTTTCCTTGAGGAAATCGAGTTCTTCATAGGTCAAGTCCTTGTTCCGCCGCTGTGCTTCGGCAAGTCTGTCCGAATCCTGGAAATCTTCAAAACCAAATCGTTGAACAGCAAACGAATTCGATCCGATTCCCGCAATTTTTTCATCAACGTAGCCGTTGAAACCTTGTAAAATCGAGAGAACGACCATAAAAGCCGTAACTCCGATAATCATTCCGAGCAGCGTCAGAAACGATCTCAATTTATGCCCCCAAATTGCGGACAGAGCAAGTCTTAGTGTTTCGATAAACTTCATAATCGTTCAATAGTTTCAATTATAACAGAGCATTTGCTGAAACGTCGGAAAAATGCAGAACTTTGCCCAACTTCGGTTGCTGAATGTTATACGCAGAAAGTTGCGAGAGAGTTACGAATTTATTTTCGGTCATGTGATTTTGATAATAATTGCCAAAGCGAAACCAAATGTGCAAACAAAACTATCGGAACAACTATTGCCGGAAGCCATAAATATGGAAAATATAAGACCGCGACATTAGGTTGGTTGAGTCCGAACTGCTGTAACGAAGTCGGCAGCGGGAAAACTGCGTCAACAACTATATTTATCAAAAGCAAAAGGCAGATAAAGTTCCAGCCGAGTAAAAGCGGTCTGTTGACGCTGTTATTGCGAAAAGCCAGCCAGTATATAAACGGTGCGGTAATTCCGGCGAGAATATCAAAATTACGAATTTCAAAGGTTACCACCGGCGGAACTTGTCCGTTTTGCCACAACCAGTAGAGAACGACTGCAACCGGAATTCTGACGATGTGCAGCATCGTCAGAATCTTCAGCGGAAGTTTTTCGATGAAAGTTTCGCGGTAGAAAACAAACAGGAATATGATAAGAAGCAAAGGTGGTAACGGTGCGAAGATGAATCTCGGCGGTAATGTGTCAGTTCGCAGAAAAAATCCGCTAATCGCTGTGATTGTCGTAAAAATTATCCAGAAAGCAGTTGCTGTATAAACGATTTTTGCCGGAGTCGTGTCATAGACGCTTTGTTTGAAGGCGTGGAATAAAAAGCCAATCGCAAGAAAAGTGGTTAAAATAAAAGTGATCGAAACATAAGCCGGAACATTTTGCATCGGTTATCTGATTCTTTCATCGCTTTCGATCTCGCCGTCGCGGATGGTAATGACGCGATGAGCTCGTTCGGCAACTTCCATTTCGTGCGTCACGATAATAATCGTGTTGCCGTCAGAGTGTAATCTTTCAAACAGCGTCATAATTTCCGCACTGGTTTGGGTGTCTAAAGCACCGGTCGGCTCATCGGCAAGCAGAATCGAAGGATTATTGACCAACGCTCTGGCAATCGCCACACGCTGACGTTGTCCGCCGGAAAGTTCGTTCGGGCGATGTGAAATGCGGTCGCCCAATTCAACGGCGGTTAAGGAATCAACCGCCATTTTGTGGCGTTCGGCAGAACCGATACCGGCATAAATTAACGGCAGTTCGACATTATGCAGAGCTGTCGCCCGCGATAAAAGATTGAACGTCTGAAACACGAAACCGATCTCTTTATTGCGGATTCGGGCAAGTTCGTCGTCGGTCATACTCGCCACCTGTTCGCCGTTAATCCAATATTCGCCTTTCGACGGTGAATCCAGACAGCCGATCAAATTCATCAAGGTTGATTTCCCCGAACCGGACGGTCCGATAATCGCCAGATAATCACCCTGCCGAACATCAAACGCCACATCCCGCAGAGCGTGAAGTTGTTCAGTTCCCATCTGATAAGTTTTCCAAATCCCACGCATTTTGATCAGCGAATTATATGGATGCGAAATCTCATCCGTAACAGTCTGAACCTGCTCAATTATCTCCATTTGTTCCAATTCTGTTTCCATATCTCAAACCATAAATCTTGAATCTTTAATCTCAAATCCTAAGACCCGTCTTCTTTTTCACCCGGTTTTAGAACCTGTTCTTTGACGACATCGCCTTCTTTGAGTTTGTTTAGAACACGGCTCGGACCGGTAATAATCTGTTGTCCCTGTTTTAATCCACTGGTTATCTGTATGTCAGATTCACCCCTGATACCGGTTTGAACTTCGATAAATTTAGCTTTTTTATTTTCGAATATGAAAACTCCTTCAATCGTTTCGTCCTGACCGTTTTTCTTTTTCGGTGCGGGAACTTCGCCGCCCGGAGTTTTTGCGGGATCAACTTCCGCTTCGACTTTTTTCTCGATGACGGCTTGAATCGGTACGGCGACGACTTCTTTCTTGACATCGGTCGTAATTACCGCCGTCGCACTCATTCCGGGACGCAAACTGTCACGTAATTCGTCGGGAACATTGACCAGTTCGATTACGACCTTGAATTCTTTGGCTTCGGAGGTATTAATGGTAGTCGATAAGCCACCGGAAGTCTGTGATTTTCCGACGGCAAGGGGTGTTTTTTGAATAACTTTCGCTTCCAATTCCTGTTCGCCTAATGCGTCAACTTTAACCTTCGTCGTTTGTCCGACTTCAACCTTATCGATTTCGGTTTCGTCAACTTTGACCTCGACATTGACCGTTGACATATCAGCAATGGTCAGTAACGGCGTTGAAGAGAGATTAGCGGTGGCAAACTGTCCGACCTTTGAAGGAATATCGGCGATAACACCGGCAATCGGGGCAACCTGCAAAGTTTTATCACGCTGATTTCGCTGTCCACGCAACACCGCGGCTTGCTGATTTGCTCTTGATTGCGAGGAATTTACGCCGTAGCGTGCCGTGTCAATTCCGCGTCGGGCATCCTTCACCGCCGAAGCCTGCTGGTTCGTTCTCGCTCTTGTTTCGCTCACCCGGGCAGTTGCTTCTTTGACGCGGTTCTGGGCTTCTTTAATCGCAATATTCTGTGCCTTCAAACGTGCCTGTGCATTTCGCAAATTGGCAATCGCAGTTGCTACACGGTCTTTTGCCTGATCGAATTCCAAACGCGAAACAACGCCGCTTTCGAGCAGTTCTTCCGTTCGTTTGAGTTCACGTTGGGCAGCATTTACCTCAACCTGATTGCGGTCAACTTCGGTCTGTGACGTAACCGCCTGCTGACGAGCCTGATTAACGCTTTCCTGTGCTGTCGCCACCTGTTGCTGAGCCGTCGAAACCGCCGCTTCCTGTGCATTCAATCCCTGCTGTGCCTGCGAAAGTTGATTCTGTGCCGCGGTAACCTGCGATTGACTCGACTGCACGTCGTCGCGTGCCGCCTCATACGCCGCAACCTGAGCATCGGTACTTGATTGCAACTGATTCGGATCGAGCCGCACCAACTGCTGTCCCATATCGACCTTTTCACCTTCCTGCACGAAAATTTCTTCAATTCTGCCCTGAACTTCACTGGTTAAATTGATGAACTGAATTGGTCTGATTTCGCCCGGTGCCGTTACCGTCGAACGAAGTTCCGGACGGGTTTCGATTTTGACAATTGTAACTTCCGGGGAATCGGTGCGGGTTGCTAGAATACTTGCCACTGTAACAATCACGAGTACCGATACCACGCTGATTCCGATAATGATTTTTGCTTTTCGGCTAAGTGCCATCGTCTGTTTTTCCTCTTAAAGTTTGTTGGATATGATATGTAATCTGATGAAACGTAAATTAAACCGTTCGACGCATCATTAAATTAAGTTGTGAAAATTAGGTACGACAAAATTTATCAAAGAGTTTCAAAAAGAATTATAATCAACCTAAACTTTGCACATATATATATTTAAGAATAATTTATATATTTCGACCGTAAATCGAAAATTCCGAATTTGCCATTTACGAACGGAAACTTACAGGTTAAAATACCCTTGAAATTTTTAGTATGGATCGACAAATTACGCCGGATGATATAAAAAATGATTAGATGCCAAACCTGCGGAACTCAAAACTTGGATGGTTCACAATACTGTGATGAATGCGGTGATTCTCAACAAAAATATAAAGCCCCGCAAGTTATTGAGGCTTTGAATGATGAATCAGAAAATCCGGAATCCACTGACGTTGAAATTCCCGTGTTTCAATCGGCGAATGTCACTTCCATCGAAATTCCGATGCTTGACGAAGACATTGAGGTTCAAGATGGTTCGAATCAGAATGTGGGCGGTGAAAACTTCGCTGATGAACTTTCCGCAGACGAATCGCTTGATGAAATGGAATTAATTGAATTGAAAACTTCAGCACGAAATTCGGTCGATGACATATTACCGTCGCCACCGGCGAAAACGAATCACGCGAGGTTGATAATTGAACGCGGACAAGCCATCGGTACCGAGTTTTCGCTTTCATCCGACGAATCATACATCGGACGATGGGATGCCGACAACGGAATTTTTCCCGATGTCGATCTCGATGCTCACGATGCGGAAGCCAAAGTTTCGCGGAAACACGCCCGCATACTGCATAAAAACGGACAGTATATGCTGGAAGATTTAGGTTCGACGAACGGAACTTTTATCAATCGCGGACGGCGTTTGATTCCCGGTAATCCGCACCCGCTGAGAAACAACGACGAAATAATTGTCGGAAAAACTTTTTTAAGATTTCACTTAAATTGATCGGGTTATAATTACTGAGAGATTACCAAGAACTTGGTTTCAATTATCAACTTAAACAGAATAAACCAATGATTTATTGTCAAGAATGCGGTTCTGAGATTGCTGAAGCGGAAAAATTCTGCCCGTATTGCGGAATTTCTCTGCAATCTAATGATTTGCTTGAAACTACTGACGCAAACACTGATTCTAAACAATCCGGTGAAACTCCCGATTTTCAAAATTCAAGTGGGAAAATGTTTACCGAACCGGAAAATGTTTCAGAAGAATATGCCGTTGATTTATCGGCAAAGGCTGAAGAAATTGATATGTCCGACACCGCAGATGTCAATGATTCGGCTTTTGCCGATACGGATTTGGAAGCGAAAAATGCCGGTTATTCGGATATTTCAATCATTAATTTAGATGCGGGTGAGGAGGTTTCCGATGATGACCGAATTTCAGCCGAAAAGTCAGATTTACATTCAGAAGATGCAGAATCGGGACATCCTTATGAATCATTTTCCGACGAACAGAAATTTGAACCTGTCACAGATTTAATTTCAGGCAAGGCGTTTGACGATGATGACGACAATGATTCGGACGCGAATGAATCCGTTGCGGAAACGGTTTCAGGAGTTTCGGATATTACGGACGAAGTTTCGATACTCGAACCGGAAATTTCGGATGATGCTGTTGAATATGCCGAAGAAGAGATTGATATTTCACTAGAAAGCACAAGTAGCCCGGACAAAATCGAACCCGAAAATAATTCGGAAACCGCCGTTGCCGGATTGCCGGACGAAGCCGACAGTAAATCGTTAAAAACTGAACATAGTTCGGAAAAAATGGCTGGTGAAGAACATATTAATGAACAAGAAAAACTTAAAGAATCTGATAATGCTGTTGATAAACCGTATGTATCTGACGAAACGTCAAATAAACTGCTGCCGGCAACAACTCCCGATATTGGAGGCGTAGATACTGACGGGAGCAGTAAATCAAAACTGAAACCGTTGGAGGAAGGAACGCTTCTAAACGGTCGTTACGAAATCACACGGAAAATCGGCGGCGGCGGAATGGGAGCGGTTTATTTGGCGAATGACAAGAATCTCGGCGACACCCTGCGGGCGGTCAAGGAGATGGTTCAGTCTTATATCGAAGAAAAACAGCAGGAAAAAGCGGTTAATGACTTCAAACGTGAGTCGCTGCTGCTTTCAAAACTCGATCATCCGGCGATTCCGACGATTTACGATTATTTTTTTGATCAGAACGAGGGCAGATTTTATCTGGTGATGAAATATATTTCGGGCGGCGATCTGGCGGGTCGCATTCGTTCTTCGGCAACCGGAAAAATTGACGAACTGAGCGTTACTGACTGGGCTTGTCAAATCGCCGACGTGCTGGAATATCTGCACACGCAGGAACCGGTCATCGTTTATCGTGATTTGAAACCAGCCAATGTTATGATCGACGGCAATACCGACCGCGTAATGCTGATTGATTTCGGCATCGCCCGCAGCATCAACAAGATTGAAAAAGGTGTTACTGCCGTCGGTACAATGGGCTATGCACCACCCGAACTTTTCAGCGGAAATGTCCAGCCGAGTTCCGATATATATAGTTTGGGTTCGACGATGTTTCATCTTTTAACCGGAGCTGATCCACAAAATAATCCACTGCTGATCTTTGATTTTCAAAAACATCCGCGTCCGCGTCAGATAAATCCGCAAATTTCCGATCAGATGGAGAAAATTCTGATGCGGGCGGTTGAATATAACGCCGAAAAACGTTTTAATTCGGCGGCGGAAATGAAAAATATTCTGAAAGATCACCTTGAAAATCTAAAGGCGGGAAAAGTTTCATACGGCGTGGGGCGGACACCGCAAACGGTTGCTCTGGCGGACGAGTCGGTTTTTTGCGGATTCTGCGGACAAAAAATCGTCGCGACCGATATGTTCTGTGCCTTCTGCGGAGCAAAACAGCCACTCGCACAAACGGGCGTACACTCGCAGGACTATCACGTTTCACAAGCGACCGCTAAACTTATGATTGAGGGAACGAGTGAATTGGAATTTCCGGCATATAACTTGGTTAAAAACGAAAATCTGGTCGGCAGACGCGATCCGATGTCAAACATTTTTCCTGAAGTTGATTTGTCGAAATTCGATCCGCAAACAAAAATCTCCCGCAAACACGCCAGAATCTGGCGGAACGGTGATAAATTTATGTTGGAAGATTTAGGTTCATCGAACGGAACTTATCTGAAATCCGCCCTGAGCGAAAACCGCCGACTGATTCCGAATCAGTCACAGACGCTGGAGAACGGCGATAAAATAAAACTTGGTGATACAACTCTACAATTTATTGTCGGTTAAAAAAAGCACTGGGTTTGTTTGGAAAATTATGAACGCAAGAACCGCAAAAGCACCCGCATATCCGAAGAGCAAGCAAATTGAACAAGTCATTGTTGGATTCGATACCGAAAAGTTAAAAGCCCCGTTTTTACTGCGTTGCGGTTCACTTTTGATTGATTATATTTTAATTGTCAGTGTTCCTGCCGGCAGCATTCTGCTCGGCAGATTTATCGGCTATGACGGCTCGAAACTCTTAAACAGCGAGATCAACAATGCGGGGTGGCTGATAATGATTTTACTTGCACTGACGAATTTCGTGATCTTTCCGATGTTCAGCGGACAAAGTATCGGAAAACTGCTGACCGGCTTGAGAATCACCAACAAAGATGGCACAATGCCCGGTTTCAGTACGTTATTACTGCGGCATCTTGTCGGTTATCCAATCACGCTTTTGACCGGCGGATTAGGTTTTTTGCTGGCGGCATTTACATCTAACGGCAGAGCTTTGCACGATTATTTGGCAGGAACGACAGTTGTTTTCGGTCAAAAGAGTATAAGGCAAAAATCACTGGTTGAAAAAAAATAAACCGAAAGCAATCAAAGCGAGTTCTAATTTGACCAAGGCAAAAAAAACATAGCGTCAACAGATTGAAATTAAATTTACATATTTTAATCAACGCGTTTTTGTCCGACAGAAATTGAAATTTCGAAAAAATACGAGAAAGAATTATGCCCCAGCTATTTGTAAAAAATTCTGACGATTCACAGGAAAATTACCCGATTTCCAGGCTTCGCACGACCATCGGCAGATCGGCTCGGAGCGATGTTTGTATTCCCGACGCTTTTGCATCGCGTCTGCACGCCGAAGTGCGGCAGGAAAGCGACGGGTTCTGGTTACAGGATTTAGGTTCGGCGAACGGCACACGGTATAACGGTAATGTTGTTTCAAATCCGATTCCGCTGGTTTCCGGCGGCGTTATACAAATTGGCGAAACCAAAATCACGTTTCAGCAGGAAAAGCAGAAAGTCAATAAAAATGCGACTCTAATTGCCGATAACACACAGGCACTCGATCCTTCGATGACGATTTCCTTTACGCGGAATCAAAATACAACCTCGAATCTGATCGAAAATAATCAATCGTCATCACGTAATGATCTGCTCGGTTTAATCAGCAAGGTCGGCGTGGCTCTACTGTCTTCGAGTGGTTTGGACGATACGCTCGATCAGGTGGCGACGCTGGTGTTCGATGCGGTTCCGGCGGATCGCGTCGTCATAATGCTCAAGGACGAAACCGAAAATGACGGAATGAAAATCGCCGTCGCCCGCGAACGCGGCAACGATTCGCAACCGGATGAAGTTCGCATCAGCCGTACCGTGATGGAAGAAGTAATGATCAACGGCAAATCGGTCTTGACCGCCGATGCCCAGCACGATCCGAAATTTGCCAGTCAAACGATGTCCCTGCTCGGAGTTCGGTCGGTTCTAGCAGTTCCGTTAAGTGTCAATACGGAGGAAGTTTTCGGAATTATTTACGCCGATTCGCCGACTCACGAAAACACTTTTACCGAAGAACATCTGAACATTTTGACGACGCTTGCCTCGGTCGCTTCAATACGGGTGGAAAATGCAGCTCTGACGGAAGAACGTATCGAACGCGAACGGATGGAGCGTGAACTTGCGTTGGCAACTGAAATTCAACAGCGTTTTCAGCCGTCCGCACCGCCGTTGATGGACAATTACGAGTTGCAGGGAATTTCATTCGCCTGTTACGAAATCGGCGGCGATTACTACGATTTTATTCCGCGATACGATGGTAAAATGCTCGTCGCCCTCGGCGATGTTTCGGGCAAAGGAACAGCCGCCGCCCTTTTAATGTCGAGTCTGCACGCTGCGATTCACGCTCAGACCGCGGCTAAAAGTTCGCTTATCGAAACGGTCAAATCGGTCAATGAATATCTTTCCGACAACACGCCTTCCAACAGATTTATAACCTTTTTTATCGCCGCCCTCGATCCCGTCAACGGCGAAATTCAATATATCAACGCCGGACATAATCCGCCGCTCGTGTCGCGTGCCGATGGCTCCGTCGAAGAACTCGATTCCGGTGGATTCCCACTCGGCATAATGCCGATGGCGGAATATGAACTCGGCAAAATCCAACTCGCTCCCGGCGAAGGTGTAATTATCTATTCGGACGGTGTCAACGAAGCCGAAAACATTGATGGGGAAGAATTTGGAATGAAACGATTTAAGGAAGTCGTCCAGTCCAACTATGCAAAATCGGCTTCCGGTTTGCGGGACAAAATCGAATCGGCAGTGTCGGCTTTCACTAAAACCGCACCGGCAAATGATGATATAACTTTGGTTATCGTTAAACGAAAAGAATAACAACGTAGATTTATGTTAAAAATTGTTGACCGCAAGTAAATTATTTCATAGAATAGATTAGTGATTTTTCCACGCCCTCTCAAAGCTAATCTGCAATGATACAACATCAAATAAAAATAAGTTTAAGAATGATCGTAATGGTAACTTTGCTGCTCGTCGGCATTGTTCCGTTATTGGTAACCGGTTGGTTCTTGTCCAATAAAAGCGGAACGGAACTGCGTTCGGCGGAAGGACGTTACCAAACTCAACTCGTTTTGGACAAAGCCCGGCAGATCGAAATTTTTGGTCAAAGAGCGGTCGAATTAGTCAGCAGTTATGCCGATGCCTTCGAGATCGCCGATAATCCGGAAGTTTTATCATCCGATCAAACGCAGGAAAAAATCGGCAAAACGCTATCTGAAAACCCGAATTTACTGGCATTATACATTAAGCCTCTCCAAGGTGAATCGCTTTCGGCATTTCGCAACGAAGTTATACAGCAGAAAGAGGTCGGAACATTTACGCAGGAAGTTCTGGGTGAAATCGACGGCAAAAAAATCGTCGTTGGACAGCCGCGGATTATCGAAAAAAGTGGTGAAATCGCACTCGCCATCGCTTCGCCCGTATATATTAAAGGAAATATTGCGGCAGCGGTGGTAGCGGTCGTTTCACTCAATGGAATTTCACAGATTGTTTCTGATAAATCTTTTAGTGAAAATAAGTTATGGGAAATGGGTCTGCCGATAATTTTTGTTGTTGATGAACAGGGACGGGCGATTTTTCATCCGAATCCGAACAATATTTCAAACCGAAAACCGCTTACGAATCTCAAGATTGTCGCCGAATGGAAAGAAACAAATTCGCAGATTCAGTCCGCACTCTTACCTTTTACAGCAACTTTTAAGGGCAAAAATTACGAGATGATCGGGGCGTATTCGACCGCAAATTTCGGTAATCAGCTTAAATTCGGCGTGATCGTAATGCAGGATGAGAGCAAATCTCTGGTAACGGTTTGGGAAATGCGGACGCAGGTTTGGCTGATAAGTCTGGCGGTCGCGTTCGTTGTCCTGCTGATCGGTTTATTTCTCGCCGGACATCTGACATCGCCACTTTCAAAACTGGTCGAAGCCGCTCAGAGAATCGCTTCCGGTGATTTATCACACCGCATCGAATCGAAAAATATCACGGAAATTACGACGCTCGGTGATGCCTTTAATTCAATGAGTGACGATCTTTCCGAACACATCGCAAATCTGGCTCAGGCGGCGGAAGACAATCGGCAGCTTTTTATCGGTACGGTCAAAGCACTCGCCGCCGCGATTGACGGCAAAGATCGTTACACCCGCGGACATTCCGAACGGGTTTCGAGAGTTTCGGTTGCCATCGGACAGCGTTTGAAGATGAGCGAAGAAGACCTTGAAACACTGCGGATCAGTGCGTTACTGCACGATGTCGGGAAAATCGCCATTGATGATGCGATTCTGAAAAAGCCTTCATCCCTGACCGATGAAGAATACGAAATAATGAAAGAACATCCGAAAGCGGGTTATAAAATTATGAAAAATATTCCGGCGATGAAGGATTTTCTGCCTGGAATGTATATGCACCACGAAATGGTTAACGGTCAGGGTTATCCGCAAGGTTTGACAGACGAAGAAATTCCGCTTCAGGCGAAGATTGTGTCCGTCGCCGACACGTTCGATGCGATGACGATTGACCGCCCGTATCAAAAGGGAATGGAACTTAATGCAGCACTCGACCGCATCAAGGATTTTGTCGGCACTAGATATGATATACACGTTGTCAACGCTCTGATTCGAGCATGTGCCGACGGACAGATCGGAGTCGGACGGGTGAAATTAAATAACTTTAAGCCACAACCGAAGTTGCGTTCAAAATCCAATGTCGAAAATAAAAATCAAGCGAGCGTTGAATCTAAATATAACAATATTCCACCCGTGAAAAACATAACTTATAAGGATCTCGAGGTTTGAAACAATCAAGCTGAATTTTAGTAAAAAATATGCAAAACACCGATGAAATCTGGCAAACGGAAGTGAACGGCGAAATCTACGATGCCACGCTTGACCAACTAACACAATGGATTGCGGAAAAATCTCTGACAGAAACTGATAAGGTGAAACGCGGCAATCTGCGTTGGCTCGAAGCCGGAAAAGTGCCGCATCTGCGAAGTTTTTTTCAAACTGAAAATTTAGCAACAGAATCAAATGCGTTTGAAAAATCGGTTGAATTCACCGATTCAAAATTTTGCACGATTCATTCTGAACGATCATCCAAGTTTTTTTGCGGAACTTGTTCGCACAATTTTTGTGAATCTTGCCCGCAGGAAAAAATGTGTCCATACTGCGGAGCGATTTGCGAAGAATTGAATTAGTTTCAACCTATAAAATAAATAATATTATAAAGACGGGAGAAATCTCCTGTCTTTTTTAAGTTTAAAATGACTGTTTGTTTGTCCGTCGTTTCTTTTCTATAATTAAAAGTTTGCTAAAGTCCGACCTCAGGACTTTAGACTTTGGACTCGGGACTGACACATTTATGGCATTTTGGCGTAGAAAAAAGAAGGATAAATTTTCGACTTCGATACTCGGTTTAGATAAATCAATCGAGGAATTAAAAGCCGAAGAAGAAGCAATAGACCGCGAATTCAGGACTCGTTTTAATAAAGCGATTGCCAAAACCCGGCATTCGATCAACGATAAATTAGACACGGTTTTTGAAAATCGCAAACAGATTGACGAAGATTTTCTGGAACAACTCGAAGAAATGCTGATTTCGACCGACATCGGCGTTTCGACTACATTTCAAATTTTGGATGCGATTCGCAGAGGAGTCGGCAGACAGGAAATCAATGATCTTCCGGCTTTGAAAAAAGCTATGCGGGACGAGTTGCTGGAGATTCTGGCGAACACCGGGAATAAAGGAGTAGCCGCAGAAACCGAAATTTCGACGAATATCAAGCCGTATGTTTTGATGGTCGTCGGTGTCAACGGTGTCGGCAAAACGACGACTATCGGCAAACTCGCCCAACGGATCAAAGATGAAGGAAACGAAGTGATGATCTGTGCCGCCGACACGTTTCGTGCCGCCGCTTCCGAACAACTGGAAATCTGGGCAAATCGTGCCGGAGTGACTTTAATCCAACAAAAACAGGGAACTGATCCGGCGGCAGTTCTGTTCGACGCACTAAAATCCGCCAAAGCCCGCAATGCCGACGTGTTGATCGTGGACACCGCCGGCAGACTCCATAACAAATCGAATTTGATGGCGGAACTCGAAAAAATGAAACGAATCGCCGAAAGAGAAGTTGAAAAAGCACCGCACGAAACTCTGCTCGTAATTGATGCCGTCACCGGACAAAACGGTTTGGAACAAGCCCGCCAATTTATGAAAACCGCCGACGTTACCGGAATCGTCCTGACAAAACTCGACGGCACGGCAAAAGGCGGAATCGCCGTCGCCATCTCAAAAGAATTGAATCTGCCGATTCGTTACGTCGGAATCGGCGAAGGCGTTGACGATCTAATGGTTTTCAATGCGGAAGACTATGTGAATGGGTTGTTTAATTAAATTCGATGTTTAAAAGAAAAGTTAGTAAAGAATTAATTAAAAGGATAATTTTTGACGAGGACGGGCAAGGGACTATTTTTAGATTAGACCAGTATTTATTGCCAAGAAATGATATTGCACCTGAATATGGTTTCAATCGAGCAGAAAGAAATATTACGTTGTATTCCATATATCTGGGTGAAGTGTTTCACGGTGGTCATTCATTATATTTTCTAAATCCATCAGGAGATTTTTATCAAAGAACTCTTGATGGTTTAGAAGAAATGAAACTGTATGAGATTAAGTCAATTTTACTAGAAGCAATAAATGTATTTCCCAAAAATGAAAAAATGAATTCAAAAACACATCGTGAACATTTAGTAAAACAGTTTGATTCTGAAATGTTAGACAAATTTCAAGAACTTGATATTAAACTCGCTAAAAATCAATGTAGCGATAGATTATTGCAATATATAAGAAATAATTTTGATCAGATATTAATTGAGGAAACAAATTCTAAAAAAGCATTTGAATAATAATTTTTCAAAATTGGATTTAGAAGTATTGCTATGTGCATAAGAACTTGTGAAAAAGGCATCGTGCTAGTTTCACAGAGTCCACCTGTCGAATGTGTGATTTCATAAATGGTTCACGTTGCAAAGGTTTATCCGAATAAAATATTTAATTTGATGATAAAATAATTTAAAATATCAATCGGATTGTAGGAGGAAATAAATGACACAGAAAATTGAAGCAATTTATCAGAATGGTATGTTTAAGCCGATTACGCCTGTTGCAGCGGAAATTATGGAAGGCGAAACTGTGGAAATAATAATCGAAGATAAAAAACTTTCGCCTGCTGAAATGTTGAAATTGGCAGGGAAGGTTTATGAAGGTCTTTCGGATGATGATATTGATGAAATTGAAAAAATTGCACTTGACCGTTCAAACTTTTTTGGAGATAGAAAAGTATGATTGTTCCGCCGAAAGTTCTGGTAGATACAGATATACTCTCGTTTTATTTTAAAAAATCACCGAAAGTTATTTCCGAAGCACAAAATTATTTAAAGCATAATCAGTTATTTACATTTTCGATTATCACAAGGTTTGAAATTTTACGCGGAATGAAGGTTAAAAATGCGGCTTCACAATTAAAATTTTTCAATATGTTTTGTTTGAACAATGAAATTATTGAACTAACGGACAATATAATTGTTCGAGCCGCCGATATTTACGCTGATTTATATAAAAGCGGTCAAATAATCGGTGATGCGGACATTTTGATTGCGGCTACGGCGATTGAAAATAATTTGGCAATCGTAACTAATAATGAAAGTCATTTTAACCGAATTACGGGTTTGACGGTTTTGAATTGGAACAAATAAATTTTTCACAGATAGATTTAGAAATGTCGCAGCGTGCTTTAGAGCTTGCGGCGAAAGGCATCGGGCAAGTTTCTCCGAGTCCGCTGGTCGGTTGTGTGATCGTGTCCGAAAATGGTGAGATCGTCGGCGAGGGAACTTATTTATATAAAAATGTGACGCACGCCGAAGTTTTGGCTTTAAATGAGGCGGGTGAAAAAGCGAAAGGCGGGACGGCTTATGTTTCGCTTGAGCCGCACAATCATTTTGGGCGGACGAAACCCTGCACGGATGCGTTAATAATTGCGGGAATTAAACGAGTTGTCTGTCCGATAGAAGACCCGAATCCGCTTGTTTCGGGAAAGGGTTTTGCGAAGTTGCGTGAGAATGGAATCGAAGTCGTTGCGGGAACTTTGAAGGATGAAGCGGAGAAGTTGTCCGAGAAATTTATTCATTGGCACAAATTCGGCAGACCGTTCGTGCATTTGAAGATGGCGATGTCTCTGGACGGGCGAATTTCGTTGGAAAAGAACATTTCGACGGCACTTTCGGGAAAGGAGTCAGGCGAAAGAGTTCAGGATTGGCGATATGAAAATGATGCGATTTTGGTCGGCGGAAACACTGCTTTGGTTGATAATCCGAATTTGACCGACAGAAGCGGAAAAGAACGAAATCGAAAACTCGTGCGTGTCGTTTTGGACAATCGTTTGCGGATTGCTGAAGATTCAAAACTTGTGGAATCTGTTGATGTTTCGCCGACAATCATTTTTTCAAATTCGGAAGATTCCGAAAAAATAAAGCGTCTGGAATCAAAAGGTGTCGAAGTTATTTCAATAAATCCCAGAGTTTTGCCGGATGTCTTAGATGTCTTGGCAAAAAAAGATTTGCAAAGCATTTTGGTCGAAGGCGGAAGCGAGATTGCCGGTTCATTTGTCGATGCGAAGTTGGTTGACAAGTTGACGTTTATCTACGCACCGATTGTCATCGGCGGAAAAGTGGCACCGCCGGCAATTGGCGGAAACGGTTCGCAAATGTTGTCAAATGCTATGCGTTTGAACGATTTGGAAATTTCGCAGCACGGCAAGGATTTTGAAATTACGGGCTATCCGAATTGGAATGAGTAGATCAAAAAAAAACAAACCACTTGCAAAAAAATCGCTCGGTCAAAATTTTCTCGTTGACCGGAATGTCATTGATAAAATAATTTCATCGCTTAACCCGAACAAAGATGAAACAATCGTAGAAATCGGGGCGGGACGCGGTGCTTTGACGACGAATCTGGTTGAACGGGCGGGAAAAGTTTTGGCAATCGAGATTGATCGGGAACTGATTCCGGGTTTGCGTGTGATGTTTTTGAATGACGAGAATTTTCAACTGATCGAACAGGATGCGTTGGAAATCAACTTTCTAAATTTGCTCGCTCTACAAAGTCCGCCACACAAAACAAAATTGGTCGCAAATCTGCCGTATAATATCTCAACCGCAATTCTGCAGCATTTAATTCAATATCGAAACTCATTTTCCGAGATGGTTTTGATGCTGCAAAAGGAAGTCGTCGAACGAATAACCGCCGAACCGGGAAACAAGGAACGCGGATTTTTGACCGTTTTGATCGAAGCATATTTCGAAACTCAAAAGTTATTTAATGTCCCGCCGAACGCTTTTCGACCAATCCCGAAAGTGGAAAGTGCAATTGTGCGTCTGATAACGAAAAAAGTATCAGCTTCAAACGTTTTCGATGAGGAATTGTTCAGAAAAATCATCAGTCTGGGATTTATGCAGAAACGAAAAACGATTCACAATAATTTGAAAAACTCGACCGAAGTATTATCTGACAAAATCGAAGCAAACGGCGGAATTTTAGAAATTCTGAACAATTGCGACATTGATCCGAAACGGCGGGCGGAAACGCTTGAATTGACCGAATGGATCACTTTGACGAAAAAAATATCGGAAATCAAACTTTAGTCTGCTGACGGACACGCCGGCAATAATTTGAGTTCCGATATTTTGAACATCTGCTGATGAGTTTGGTTTACGCTTTGTGCTAAACTGTTATGTTAAAATAAAATTTAGTATAGAAGTGAATAAATAGTGGAAAAAATTGAAATAATACCTCTTGGAGGAATCGGCGAATTTGGTATGAATTGTATGGGAATTCGCTACAAAGATGAAATGATCGTGGTAGATGCGGGAATGGGTTTTCCCGAAGAAACTCCTTACGGTGTGGATATTTCCGTGCCGAATTTCGATTTTCTGGATGAATATAAAGACGATATAACCGCACTTTTCCTAACGCACGGACACGAAGACCACATCGGGGCAGTTCCGTATTTTTTGAAGAAATTCAATGTTCCGGTTTATGGTTCGCGTCTGACGCTGGCGTTTATCGAACGAAAATTGGACGAACACAAAATGCTCGATGAAGTTCTGCTTCACCGCGTGCAGGCGAACGACGTTTCGGAAATTGGAAATTTTGCGGTCGAATATATTCACGCGTCGCATTCGCTGGTTGATTGCTTTTCACTGGCGATAAAAACGCCGGTCGGAACGGTTATTCACACCGGCGATTATAAAATTGACGATACACCTGTCATCGGCAAACCTTACGATCTGAAAACGCTCGCAAGATACGGCGACGATGGAGTCTTGGCATTAATGGCGGATTCCACAAATGCGACCGTTCCCGGTAGAACGCCTTCCGAACAAGCTGTGATTCCGGCGTTCGAGGAAATTTTTGAACAAACCGAAGGACGGATGTTTGTCACGACGTTCTCGTCATCGCTGCATCGTCTGCAAATCGTGCTTGATTTAGCGGCGGATTTCGGTAAAAAAGTTTGCGTTCTCGGTCGTTCGATGATGAATAATGTTGATCTGACCGCCGAACTGAATCTGCTCGATATTCCGCCCGACACGTTGGTTGATCTAAGCACTGCCCGCCGCACACACGACGAAGATATTGTTTATTTGGTTACGGGTTCGCAGGGTGAATCGCGGGCGGTGATGTGGAATTTGGCGACGCACAGCTTTAAAGGTTTAAAAATTCAGGAAGGCGACACGGTTGTTTTGTCGGCACGAATAATTCCCGGCAACGAACGTCGTATCTCGCAGATGATCGGTGCGATCTACCGTCGCGGCGGCAATATTATCGAAGAAAAACGCCGCTTGATCCACGTTTCAGGACACGCGGCTCAGGAAGACATCAAAATAATGACCGAAACCGTTCGTCCGAAGTTTCTCATCCCGATTCACGGCGAATACCGGATGCTTTTCCGGCATAAGGAATTTGCGAAAAACCATCTCGGATTCAAAGATAAAAATGTCGTCTTGATCGAAAACGGCGATGTTCTGGAACTAACGGCGGATTCGGCGAGAGTCATCGAAAGCAACGAAGTCGGTAAGATATTTATTGACGACAGCCGCTTCGGTGAACTCGAATATGAAACCGTCAAAGAACGCAAACGCCTTGCCGTCGGCGGTATTATTTCGCTGGTAATTACGCTCGATAAAAAAACGAAAGAACTGAAAACCGCTCCAAACATTGAAATTCAGGGCGTGGCGAGAATTGATCCGCTTAACGGAACGCTGCAAAGTGCGAGAGATTCAATCTCCGAGCAAATCCGCAAAATGTCGTTTCAAGAACTGAATGACAAAACGCAATTGGCGGAAACCCTGCGAATCCATCTGATGCGTTATATTAAAAACGTAACCGGTACCAAACCTCTGATCGTGCCGACAATTATCGAGATTTAAAACTTATGAAAAAATTTGAATTACCTATTGATAAATTAATTACAGTTTTAATAGTCGTTGGAACTATGGCTTACATTTTTTCTTTGGAAAACAAATTAAGATATTTAGAAAAAGAAGTAAAGAGAAATTCAGTAAGAAAACTAAACAATTTGAACATTCAAAATATTAAACCGAGTTTGATAGATATTGCAGACAATCATATTTCAAGATCAGTTGATTTTGCTAAAATTGAAGATTTTGAGAATGTTATTAAAGAGGCAACAAAAGCTATTGAACTCGAAAAAAATGGTGTTTGGGGATATAACAATCGCGGTTACGGATATTTAAGATTAAATAAATTAAAATTGGCAGAACGAGATCTAAAAAAAGCTTTGGATTTGGATCCGTTCCATCAATTCGCCTTAAATAATATGGGATTGTTAAATATTAAACAAAAACAATTCGATGAAGCATTAAAATATGTCAGAAAAGCAGAAAAAATTGATAAAACTCTGCCCGAACTTTATTTAAATTTTGGATTAGTACAAGCAGGAAAAAACAATTTTGAAGAAGCTATTTCAGAGTTCAATAAATCCATTGAGCTAAATCATAACTTAGCTATTGCTTATGAGGAAAGAGCAAAAGCATTCAGAAAGATGGGTGAAAAAGAGAAAGCGAAAGAGGATACGATCAAATCAATCAATATTCGCAGAGAACAAACAACAAATGTCAACTAATAAAGTCTTAAATTTGTTAAAAAAGTCTAAAGTCGAAGTTTCGCCGGAAACTTTTACAGTTATTTCGCTTGACGGGATCGACTGGCAGAAACTGCTTGAAAATCCCGAATTGTCGCCGCGGATGACCGCCCCGTTTATGCTTTTTAAGGATAAGTGGGAAGTTACGTTGGTGCTTGATGAGATTGATTTTGCAACGATTCGGCATTTGATGCGGGATGCGAAAGTTGAGAAGAATTTTCGTTTTCTAAGTTTCGATGTTGATTTAGATTTCGATGTCGTCGGATTTATGGCACAAATCGCCAAAATTTTAGCCGAAGCGGGAATTTCAATTCTGCCGATCTCATCATTCTCCCGCGACCACGTTTTGGTTCGGCAAGATGATCTGGCAAAAGCTTTGAAAGCCTTGCGTGGATTTGTGGATGAAGTTTGTTAGAAAAGATGTTTTCACCACGAAGCCACAGAGAACACGGAGAATTTTTTGTTTGAACTAATATACTTTAACAACTCTTTGTCTTCTGTGTCTTTGTAGTAAATAAATTCTGATGAATTTTTGGAAAAATAAAATCGTATTGTTGACGGGTGCTTCGAGCGGAATCGGTGAAGCATTGACGTATGCGATGGCGGAACGCGGTGCGAAAATCGGTTTGCTCGCACGCCGCGAAGAATTGTTGATACCGATTGTTGCAACTATTGAACAAAACGGCGGAACGGCGAGATATTTTGTTTGCGATGTCACGGAAAAAGAGAAATTATTTGCGGCGGCGGAAAGTTTGCGGGATGAATTCGGCAGAGTTGATATTTTAATTGCAAATGCCGGAATCGGCGGGAATAATGCTGAAACGAGAAATCTTGACGCGGATGCGGTGGCAAAAGTTATCAACGTAAATTTGCTTGGTGCGGTCAATTCAGTTGCCGCAGTTCTGCCGCAGATGATTGCCAACAAAAGCGGTCAACTTGTGGCAGTTTCAAGTTTGGCAGGAGTTCGCGGGCTTCCAAAATCTGCCGCATATTCAGCGTCGAAAGCCGGAATGACGGCGTTTTTTGAAAGTGTTCGGCTCGACGTACAGCACAAGGGAATTGATGTCACGATAATTGAACCGGGATTTATCAAAACGCCTCTGACATCGGATAGAGCAAGCAAAATGCCGTTCATAATGGAACTCGAAGATTCGATTCGTTTGTTTTTGGAGGCAATTGAAAATAAACAAAAATTCGCGGCTTTTCCGTGGCAATTGGCATATTTCGTCAAACTCGGAAAGATATTTCCCGTGTGGTTATATGACCGAATTGCGGGGCGGGCGAGATTTAGAGAACAGATATTTAGATTCCAAGTTTTGACGTATGTGCGAAAAAGTAAGAAAATTCAGAAAGTTTTTAATCTAATCACAAAGCCCTTCTTTTTTTTACCCATAATTTATGGACTTATTACAAGCAATTATACTTGGAATTGTGCAAGGTTTGACCGAATTTATTCCCGTTAGTTCGACGGCTCACCTTGTTTTTGCCAGCCGTTACACCAATCTTTACGGCGGAAATCCCGAACAAATCACGGCAACGATGGCGGTCATTCAACTCGGCACGCTTGCCGCCGTTTTTGTTTATTTTGCGGCGGACATCTGGGGCATCTCGGTATCTTTTTTGCAGGATCATTTTGCTTTGCTGACGGGCAATAGAAAAAATTATTCGGGAACAAACGGCGTTCGACCGATTTGGATGTCGGATGAATCGTGGTTGGGATGGCTGATCGTGATCGGTTCGATTCCGGTGGCAGTCGTCGGATTAGCTTTGAAGGATACGATTGAGGGTGCGTTGACCAAGAATTTATGGCTGATCGGCACAATGCTGATCGTCGTCGCCGTGCTTTTGGCGTTGGCGGAATTGGTCGGCAGACAGAAAAAAGACATCAAAGAACTCGGAATTTTCGATGCGTTGGTCGTCGGATTTTCGCAGGTTTTGGCATTGATGCCCGGAGCAAGCCGTTCTGGTTCGACGATTATGGGCGGACTTTTCACCGGATTAAAACGTGAAACCGCCGCCAGATTTTCGTTTTTGTTGATGATTCCGGCAATCACCGCCAGCGGATTACTCGAGTTAAAGGAAGCGTGGCACATTCTGCCCGATAATAGCTGGACACCGCTTATTGTCGGAACGGTCGTTGCGGGAATCGTCGGCTATTTGGCAATCTGGTTTTTGCTGGCATTTTTGAAGCGTTACTCAACCGCCGTATTTATAATTTACCGCATCGTTTTAGGTTCGGTAATTCTCGGCTTGCTTTACTTCGGTGTCATTTCTCCTCAAATTTAATATGCAAAAGCGTTGGACGGTAAAAAAACACGATTATAAATTGGTCAAGAAATTAGCGGAATCTCTTAATGTTTCGCCGATTGTTGCCGCATTGCTTACTTCACGCGGTTACGATACGGAGGAATCCGCCCATAAATTTTTGTATCCGAAGTATGAACATCTGCACGAACCGAATCTCTTAAAGGGAATGAAGGAAGCGGTCAGACGGATTTTGCAAGCGGTTGATAACAAAGAGAAAATTTTGATCTGGGGCGATTACGATGTTGACGGCACGACCGGCACGACCGTTTTGCGAAAGGCTTTCGAAATTCTTGGTGCGGAAACCGGTTTTCACGTGCCGCATCGTTTTACCGAAGGTTACGGCATCAATATTCCGATGCTTGAAAAGGCAAAAGAACGTAATTATAAACTCGTCATCAGTGTTGATTGCGGCATTACTTCGTTCGAGCCGGTCGCGTGGGCGAAGGAAAACGGGATGGATTTTATTATTACCGATCATCATTTGGCGAAGGAAAAAGGGAATCCCGATGCGTTTGCGGTAATCAATCCGAATCAGGCGGATTGCGAATATCCCGACAAAAACCTCGCCGGTGTCGGTGTCGCCTTCAAACTTGCCCACGCACTTTTGCGTGAAAAAGGAAAAGAAAATGTCGTTCCGCATTTCCTGAAAGTTGTCGCTATCGGAACGGTCGCGGACGTGATGAATCTGACGGGCGAAAATCGGGCAATCGTTTCCATCGGTTTACAGGATTTGCCGAATACGGTCAATTACGGATTGAAAGCTTTAATGGAAGTTTCCGATTGCCGGGCGGAAATGACGAGTTATCACATCGGTTTTCGTATCGCCCCGCGTATAAATGCAGCGGGCAGAATGGATGCGGCGAGAAACGTCGTCGAATTATTGGAAGCCGATAATTTTGAACGGGCGAAGGAATTGGCGGAATATCTGAACTCGAAAAATATCGAACGGCAAAAAGTTCAGATTGACATTACTGAAAAGGCTCTACTGGAAACCGAGAATATCACGGAAAAAAACTTTATCGTCGTTGCCGGACAAAACTGGCATCGCGGCGTAATCGGTTTGGCGGCATCGAAGATCGTCGAAAAACTCCATCGTCCGACCATCGTTCTTTCGATTGATGACGACGGAATCGGACACGGTTCGGCACGTTCGATTGGTAATTATCATTTATTAAAAGGTTTGGATTCGTGTGCCGAATTGTTTGAAAGTTACGGCGGACACGCGGCGGCGGCGGGAATGAAAATCAAAGCCGAAAATATCGAACTGCTTCAACAAAAAATGGATGAACACGCGACGGCAAATCTGTCGGCGGAAGATGTAATGCCGGAAATCAAAATTGACGCGAATGTTTCCGCCGATACGCTTGATTTAAAGCTGATCGAGGAACTGAAACAACTCGAACCATTCGGGATGGGCAATCCGAAGCCGGTTTTTGCGACAAAAAATCTGATTTTGACCAATGATCCGTGGATTATGAAGGATAAACACTTGAAGCTGAAACTCGCCGACGAAAACGGCAGACAACTCGAAGCCGTCTGGTGGGACGGCGTTGAAAAATCAAAAGACAAAGATTTGCAGATTGATTCAATTGTCGAGATCGCCCACACGCCCGAAGCCAATGCGTGGAAGGGAAATACACGACTGCAATTAGTTGTGAAAGACGTGCGGGTGATGTGATCTTTGTTTGACGCAGAAGAATTTCTAACGCAAAGCCGCAGAGGTGCAAAGATAAGATTCCATATTTGTGAAATTCTATTCGTCTAAATAAAAATTTGCGTCTTTGCATTTCTTCGTCTTTGCTCTAAAAAATGCCAATTCAATGTTTTTACAAGCATATTTAGTGGCAAATTAGCAGAAAGCGTTTTTTGTAAAATGTTCATCCTAAGGAATTACATTTGCAGTCGTTTGTTAATCAACCGGATAAAATTTGATGGCGAAAGAGGAAAAAACTAAAAAAAAATATCAACTGCGGGCAAAGTTTCCTTTTATTTTGCGGGTTGCGGCAATCTTCGGGTTGGCGGCGACAATTCTGGTAATCGGCATCGGTTTTTACTTCAATATCGGGAAGGACGAATTTCGCCTGAAACCGCAGCACACGCAGCTATCGGAAGATGTCGTCGGTGTTGTTAAAGGTTATGAACGACGTGAAAGTGACAACGGAAATCTGAAATACTTTATCAAAGCAGATCAAGCGACGACTTTTTCCGACGAACATCAGGAACTGCAAAATGTTTTCCTACAGGTTTTCGACGAAAACGATCAGGAGATTTCCGATAAGATAAACGCCGATAAAGCGATCTATATTCCCGCGAAAGATAAAACGAAAAACTTTACAATATATTTTGCGGGCAATGTTGATGTCAAAACCCGCTACGATCTCAACATTCAAACCGAACAAATCGCTTATGATAAATCCACCGAAATCGCCGATTCATCCGAACTGATAAACTTTCAGAGAGAAAATGTTTCCGGTAAATCTTACGGTGCAATTGTTAATATTCAAAATAAAACGCTGGATTTGCTGAAAGATGTCGAGATAAATTCCTATGCGTCTGATAACGCAAAAGGCTCATTGACTGATGACATTAAAACGGCGAATTTGAAGTCCGGTCGGGCATTTGTAGATCAAGCGGCGGAGAAGATTAAATTTGAAGAAAATGTCGAAATTTACCTGACACCGAAAAATAAATCCAACGGCAAACTCGATCAGCCGACCGACATTAAGACTGATAAAGCGACGGCATTTTTTTCCGATAAGCGAATTAGAAAAATAAATCTCGAAGGAAATGTTGACGTTTACCAAAAACCGACTGACGCAAACAAAAACTGGACACGGACGAAATCCGACAGTGCGGTGGCGGAAATTGACGGTGAACTGAAAAAACTTGATCTGTATAATAATGTCTTAATCGAAACGACGGCGAACAATTCGCAACCGACGCGGCTTCGTGCTGTAACGGCGAAATATGATAAAGATTCCGATAAATTTGCACTGGAAAAAAACGTCGAAATAATTACGTTTGAAAATGGCAATCAAACAAAAATAACTGCCGGAAAAGTCGTTTATGATCGAATTGCCGACCGCTTCGATCTCGAAGAAAACGTTGTCATTGACACTTCTGAAAATTCAAAGCCGACTAAAATTACGGCATCGAACGCGGTTTATCAGCAACGGACGGAAAAAATCTTTCTGACCGGAAATGCACGGATTTTGCAGGGCAAAGATATTGTCAAAGGTGATCGAATCAACGCCGATTTGAATAAAAATAAAAAGCTGATCTACGCAGATATTTTTGGAAACGCTTATTTGAAACAGGAAAATTCCGAACGCAAAACCGAGTTTTCCGCCAATGAACTGAACGCAATTTTTAATCAGGATCAAAAAGTTCAAAAAGCGAATGCCAAAGGAAACAGCGATGTTGTCATTATTCCGGCAAACGCGGGCGATTACACGAGATTCGGTTTGTTCGCCGCGGACGCGATCAATCTCGATTTCAGAAACGACGGGACACTGAGCAATCTGCAGACGAAAGGACGAACGACAATTAAACTCAATTCGCCGAACAATTCACCGGATGCGGCTGATAAAAAATTGACGGCGGATAAAATAAACACGGTTTTTCGCAACAACGGTAACGAATTGGCAAGTGCGGCGGCAGTCGGCGACGCTGAATTAATCGTTGAACCGCATCGTTCATCAAACGAAAATTATAAAACAGTGGTTAATTCATCGCGTTTCGATTGTGACTTTTTTGACAAAAATAACGCCAAAAGCTGTACGGCGAACGGAAAATCCGAAGTTACACGCTATCCGACCGTTTCGAGCCGAAGTAAACAAAATTTATCGGCAAATAAATTGAACGCGATTTTTGATCCGAAAACTCAGGACATCGAACGCTTTGACGCGAATGGAAATGCGAAATTCTCCGAAGGCGACCGCCGCGGCATTGCCGATCAAATTTCTTACACGGCAGATAATGAATACGTCCGCTTGCGGGGCGGCGAACCGACGATTTGGGATTCGAGTGCGAGAGCGAAAGCCGAAGAAATTGACTGGGATGTTCGCAATGAAAAGTCTTTTTTGAACGGAAAAGTCAGCACGACCTATTACAGCCAAAAACAGACGAACGGGGCGACACCATTTAACGATACCGCTTCGCCGGTATTTCTGACGGCGGCAAATGCAAAATTCGATCATCGGGCGGAGACGGGTTTATATACCGGAAATGCGAGAGTTTGGCAGGAAAATAACTACATTCGTGCCGACAAAATATTTTTGCAGCAGAAGGAAAGCCGACTTCTTGCCGAAGGAAAAGTTCAGAGTCTTTTATACAATACCGCCCGCACCGTCGGCGGAAAAAAAACGAACACGCCGGTTTATGCTTCGGCGGAAAAAATGCTTTATGAACGCCGCAATAATTTGATTCGTTATGAAAATAATGTTGATATTCGGCAGGGAACTGATCGGATCGTTGCACAAATCGCCAATGTTTATCTGGATAATAACAATCAATTAGCTAAAACGGTAGTGGAAAACGATGTTGTTATCACGCAGCCGAACCGGCGTGCAACGGGAACTTTTGCACAATATAACGCCGCTGATGAGTCGGTAATCCTTCGCGGAAGTCCGGCAAATGTCAGCGATTCCGAAAACGGGTCTTCGTCCGGGCAGGAAGTTATTTTATACTTGAAGGAAAATCGCGTCGTCAGTAACGGTTCAACGACAAACAACGGCACGGGCAGAATCCGCACGGTTTATAAAATAAAAGACGGAAAAATCAATTAGGTTTAAGATTTAAGATTCAAGATTTAAATTTTAGCTAAACTATTTTCGTTAAAGTGTTTAAATCCTTTATAATCAATTCCAGTGGAAAACGGTTCATCAAATTCAAACAATCTATTAAAAGCGGACAATCTGCAAAAAACTTACGGTCGGCGGCGGGTTGTTGACGATGTTTGTTTGTTTGTCGAAAAGGGCGAAGTTGTCGGGCTTTTAGGAGCGAACGGTGCGGGAAAAACGACGACGTTTTATATGATGACCGGACTCGAACGTACCGAAAATGGCAAAATTTTTCTGAACGGCGATGATGTCACGAAACTGCCGATGTATCTGCGGGCGAGATTAGGACTCGGTTATCTGCCGCAGGAACCTTCGATTTTTCGTAAAATGTCGGCGGAACAAAATATACTGGCGGTTTTGGAAACAATGAAAATGCCGCGTGCCGACAGATTTGAGCGATTGGAAGAATTGTTGGAAGAATTCGGCATCACGCACGTTCGCAAAACCCGCGGCGATGCACTTTCCGGCGGTGAACGAAGACGTGTCGAAATCGCCCGCTGTCTGGCGACCGAGCCGGAATTTATCTTACTCGACGAACCGTTCGCCGGAATTGATCCGATTGCGATAGATGATATTCGTGAAATAATTATCTACTTGAAACAACAGTCAATCGGGATTTTAATCACTGACCATAATGTGCGGGAAACCCTGGGGATTACGGATCGGGCATATATTATGGCGGAAGGGAAAATTTTAAGAAGCGGCGATCCGAACGAATTAGTTGAAGACAAAGAAGTTCGCAGACTTTATCTCGGTGAAAGATTTAGATTATAATCTAACGTAATTTTCACATTTCAGGTCAACTTCGTATATAATAAGTTCGAGTTTTAAGTTTTAATTCAAATCCACAAAATTTCGTTTGAAAAATTCAGTTTAAGTAATCAATGTCATCTTTACGTCTAACTCAAAAACTGCAACAAAGAATGGTGCTTACGCCGCAATTGCGTCAGCGGATTGAAATGCTGCAGATGACGACGCTTGAGTTGAGCGAACTGATTCGAAATGAACTGAATGAAAATCCGATTCTCGAAGAAGTTGAAACCGAAGAGGAAATTCAGGAACTTGCCGAAAAAATTCTCGATCAAAACTCGGATGGTGCGGAAGGCGATTTCGAGATGGATAAAAGTTCGGATTCACTTAGTGATGATTTCGAGCCGGAGTTGAACGGCAATGACGAGAATGCTTCCGACGAAACAAAAGCGGAAATCGAAGATTCTATTGACGGCAGCGATGCGGAGGATTCGGAAGAAGCGGTTGATCCGTTCGACGATGTGGATTTAGGCAGGGAATTTCAGGATTATCTCGATCCCGGTTATAAAACTCAGGAATTTGAATATAAAGAAGATGCCCCGACCTTCGAGCAATTTTTGTCTGCTTCGGAAACTTTAACCGATCATCTGGAGTGGCAGTTGAATATGCAGAAGATCAGTGATGAAGTTGAAAATGCCGGAATTTGCGTCATCGGAAATTTGGACGAATACGGCAGATTGAAAGCGACCAACGAAGAAATCGCCGAAATGTCCGGTTGCTCCGATGAAACTGTCGAACGAGCCAGACAAATTATTATGCGGCTCGATCCGGTCGGCTGCGGCGTGCGGGATATTCGGGAATGTCTTCTGGTGCAGTTGGAAGTCAGGGGCGAAGGTGAAAGTTTAGCGGCGGATTTAGTGGCAAACCACCTTGAAGATATGCAGCCGCACCGTTTGCAGCATCTATCCAAAAAAACCGGTGTCAGCGTTGAAGATTTAGATGAAGAAATTGAAAAAGTCAGAGTTTTGAATCCGTATCCGGGACGCGAATATTCGACCGAAGAACCGATCTATGTTTCGCCGGAGGTTTATGTCGAAAAGGTCGAGGGCGAATATGTGATCTATTTTGCCGACAACGGAAGTCCGCGTTTGCGGATCAGCCGGACTTATCAAAATATGATCGGCAAGGAAGAAACGAATAAGGAAACGAAAGATTTTATCAAGGATAAAGTTCGCTCGGCGGTTGATCTTTTGAGGAATATCGAACATCGGCGGCAGACGATTTACAAAGTCGTTGAATGTATCGTGCAGAGGCAATCGGACTTTCTCGAACACGGTGTCGAACACATCAAACCGATGATGCTGAAAAATGTTGCCGAAGATATTGGAATGCATCTTTCGACCGTGTCGCGTGTCGTTAATCGAAAATATGCCCACACGCCGCAGGGCGTAATCGAACTGCGAAGGTTTTTCAGCGAAGGAATGATGAATGAAGACGGCGAAGAAGTTTCGACCAGAATTCTGAAACTGCAAATCAAAAAAATGGTCGAGGAAGAAGACGGCAAAAAACCTCTGACCGATGAGAAAATCGCCAAACAGCTTGGCAAAGACGGCGTAAAACTATCGCGTCGAACAGTGGCGAAATACCGCGATCAGATGAACATTCCGGGTTCGCGTGAACGGAAAATAGTCGTTTGACCGACAAAATTTTTTAAATATTAAATAAATGCAAGGAGAATAATATATGAAATTTGAATACACCGGCAGGCATCTGGAAGTTACTCCGGCAATAAAAAATCACGTGGAAGAGCATTTTGAAAGAATTGATCATCTGTTTGAAAGAGAAGCTGATCGGGCTCATATCATCATCGAGGTCGAACACGGACAGCATCGTTCGGAGATAGTCGTCAAGTGGCGTAATCAGATTTTAACGGCGAACACAACGCTCGAAGATATGTATAAATCAATTTCAATGACGATTGACAAGATCGACAAGCAGGCGTTGAAAATTAAAAATAAAGTCATAGATAAATCTCACAAAGCGAAAAAGGTCGGTGAAGTCGCCCCGAAACCGATCGCCGATGTTGCCCCGGCGGACACCGAACCGCGAATAATCAGCACCGATAACTACCGGGTTAAACCGATGACGGCGGAAGAAGCACGGCTGATGCTGGAAGATGAAGGAAGTCAGTTTTTTGTTTTCAGAGATGCTCACAATGAAAAAGTTTCGGTAATTTATAAGCGTGAAGACGGCAACTTTGGCTTGATTCAACCTTAAATCAAATAATTTATAGATAACTTGCAAAGAAAAAAAACAATCAATGTCTGAAAAACAATCCGATCTGAAAAATCAGCAAAATTTTATCATTATCGCCGGATTAAGCGGTTCGGGAATGTCTTCGGCGACAAATGCTTTTGAGGATTTGGGATATTTTTGTGTGGATAATTTGCCGGTAACAATGATCTCGACCTTTGCCAGACTTCTCCAACCGAATTCGGAAGAAATTGTCGCCATCGAGAAAGCCGCTCTTGTGATTAACATTCGCGAAAGGCATTTTCTCTCAGAATTTTCGGATGAATTGATAGATCTCAAGAAAATTAAGCTGAAACCATATATATTGTTTTTCGAAGCATCGGATAAAATCCTGCAAAGACGTTTTAGTGAAACGAGGCGACCGCATCCGAATGATGACGGCATCGGAATTATCAAGGCGATCAGGTCTGAAAAAAACGTGATGCTCGATGTCCGTAAAAATGCGGATATGATTATTGATACATCCGAACACACGGTTCACACGCTCAGGCGTTCGCTGATTCAAAAATTCAGCCACAGTGAAGAGGGCGTTCCGCTGAAAGTGCAGATTTTGAGTTTCGGACACAAACACGGTTTACCCGGTGATGTTGATTTATTATTTGATGTGCGGCATTTGCCGAATCCGTATTTCGAGAAAAATCTAAAAACGCTGCCGGGAACGAATTCTAAAGTGATTAAGTTTCTGGAAAAACAAGATGAAGTTGCAGAAACGATCAGAAGATTAACGGATTTACTTGAATATCTACTGCCGCTTTATAAGATCGAAGGTAAATCATACTTAACTATCGGAGTCGGCTGCACCGGCGGCAGACATCGTTCGGTTTATGTTACGAATAAATTGGCTGAAAACTTGAATAACAAAAATTTCGAGATAAAATCAAGTCATCGCGACATTCAAAAATAGTTAGAGTTCGAGGAATAATTATGAAAAAAATTGGTGTTGTTATCGTTTCACACGGACAGCTTGCCAATGAACTTCTGGCAGCGGCGGAACAGGTCGTCGGAGATTTACCGCATATTTCTGCGGTTTCAATCGGATGGCACGATAATGTCGAAGCGGCTCAATCGGAAATTGAAAGAGCGATTGAAAGTGTTTCGCAAGATCGCGGAGTTTTACTTCTGACCGATATGTTCGGTGGAACTCCGACCAACATTTCAGCGATGTTCATCGAAGAAAACAAAATCGAAGTCGTAACCGGCGTAAATTTGCCGATGGTCATTAAGCTTGCTTCGCAGAAAGAGGAAATTACACTCAACGAAATGGCGGAGATTATAAAAGAAGAAGGAAAGGAATCAATTTACCGGGCGGCGAATATTTTGTTACCGCAGCGTTTGAAAAAAGATGCGTGAAGGTCGGGTTAAAATTGTTAATCATTTAGGCTTACACGCACGGGCGGCGGCGAAATTAGTGCGTTTGGCGGAACAATTTGAAAGCGAGATACATTTGGTTTGCACTGATTCCACCGAATCGGTTGATGCCACTTCGATTTTGAATATACTGACCTTAGCTGCTGCGAAAGGAAGAACTTTGCAACTGGAAATTGACGGCGAGGACGAAGATATTGCCTTTGAAAAAGTATCGACATTGTTTAGAGACGGCTTTGACGAAAATTAGTTAAGGGTTGATTTAAACCAGAATAAAAAATTTATGGAAAACGAAAAAAGATTTACTCCCGGAAGAGATAAAAAAGTTGGAATTCTCGGAGTTCCGCTCGGATTCGGTGCGGGAACGGTGGGAAGCGAACTCGGAGCAACAGCTATTCGTCTGGCAAAATTTCGCGGAAATCGTCTGATGAAACATATTGAAAATTTGGGCTACGAAGTAAATGATTACGGCGATGTCGAAATCATCAATCCGACCTACGAAGCCGAAGCTCACGAAAATCCGAAGTATCTGAATGAAATTCTGCTTTCCTCGCAAAATATGATAGAAAAGGTCAAATCTATTTTATCAAACGGCGATTTGCCGGTGATTTTGGGCGGCGATCACTCGATTGCGACGGGAACTTTTTCGGGTATTTCGAGTTACTTTCACGAAAAAGATGAGGATGTCGGCTTAATCTGGTTCGACGCTCACGCCGATATGAACACGCCGGAAACTTCACCGAGTGGAAATACACACGGAATGCCGCTGGCGGCTTTGCTTGGCGACGGTGATTCAAAACTGGTTAACTTGGAAGGATTTTCACCGAAACTGAATAAAAAATACCTGGCTCATATCGGAGCGAGAGATCTGGACACGGGCGAAAAAAATTATATCCACGATATTGGAATGCGGGAACATTTTTTCACGATGAGCGATATAGATCTCCACGGAATGCGGCATTGCATTGAAAAATCCATCGAAATCGCATCGCAGGCAAGCGGCGGATTTGCGGTGACGTTCGATGTTGACGTGATGGATCCGAGATTTGCACCGGGTTCGGGAACACTCGTTCGCGGTGGAATAAATTACAGAGAAGCACATTTGGCATTAGAAGCAATTGCCGAAATCGGCGGAATGCGTTCGTTCGAGATTGTCGAAGTAAATCCGACGCTCGACCGCAGTAATATCACCGCCAAACTTGCCGGTGAATTGATTTTGTCGGCTTTGGGAAATGTCATTCTTTAATAGAAAGTATATATGGAAAAAACAAAAATCGGAATTATTTTCGGCGGGCGTTCGGGCGAACACGAAATTTCAATCCGTTCGGCAAATACCGTTATCAATCAGATAAATAAAGAAAAATACGAGATTTTTCCGATTGCCGTCACTTTGGAAGGAACCTGGTTGAATCCGCTTGAATCGTTGGAACTGTTACCTGTTCAGACCCGCAAAATGTTGTCGGATCAATTTTCGAGTTTTACGGGTAGTAAAGTTGCTGTCTTGGGTGACACCAAATATCAAGGATTGACTAAATTCGGAACAAATGAAAATGAGCAGATGTTAACGAAGCTGGACGTTATATTTCCGGTTCTGCACGGAACTTTTGGTGAAGACGGAACGATCCAAGGCTTGTTGGAAATGTCCGGGATTCCATACATCGGCTGTGGAGTTTTAGCTTCGGCGTGCGGAATGGATAAAGTTTTTATGAAAACGATTTTCCGCGATGCCGGATTACCGCAATGTCAATACGTCTGGTTTTTGCGAAGTGAATGGGAACAAAATAATAATCTTGTGATCACGCAGATCGAAATAAAACTCGGTTATCCGTGTTTTATCAAACCCGCTAATTTAGGTTCATCGGTCGGCGTAACGCGGGCGGATGATGTTGATTCTTTACGAAAAGGAATTGAACTCGCCGCCAAATATGACCGCAAAATAATTGTTGAAGAAAATCTCGATATGCGTGAGATCGAGTGTGCCGTTATCGGAAACGAAGAACCGGAGGCAAGTTTGCCCGGTGAATATATTATCCACGATGAAACGAAAGCCTTTTTAGATTATACGGAAAAATATGCCGGAACGGGAAATAATGAGTTCGTCGTTCCCGCTTTACTCTCACAAGAGTTGACTGAAAAAATCCAAAAAATGGCGGTTGATGCTTACAAATCGCTCGATGCTTCAGGTTTTGCCAGAGTTGATTTCTTTTTGCGGAATGACACCGGAGCATTACTAATAAATGAGATAAACACGATTCCCGGTTTGACCGATGCTTCCGGTTTCCCTAAAATGTGGGCGGGATCGGGAAAGAAATTTACGGAAATCATTGATCTTTTGGTTGAATTTGCATTAAAAAGAAATGCCGATAAGACCAGAAACAAAACTAACTTATAAATAAAATAACAAGGAGAAAACATTATGTCAGTTGCGAAAAATATAGAAATTGCATCAACTTCAACGGTCGGATTTGAAGATGCGATCAAACAAGGAATTTCCAAAGCATCCGAAACAATCAAAGATATTAAAGGTGCTTGGGTCAAAGAGCAAAAAGTTTCCGTTGCAGATGGGAAAATCACGGAATATAATGTAACGATGATGGTTACTTTCGTTTTGAATGATTAAACCTAACGGAAAAATTCGAAATTTGAAATGGATGCGTAAATTTTTACGCATCCATTTCAATTTTTTGGAGCGTGATAACCTTCGCGGGTGCGGATTTGCAAATCTTTATCAGGGATTTTGAGTTCGATTTTACGCCATTTGCCGTCATTTTCAGAATTGTTGGAATAGTAACCGAGCGTGTATTGAGTACCTAAATCGGCAACAATGTTTTCAAATGCCTGACGCATTGCCTGCCCGCCGGGAGTTTGAATAAATTGACCGCCCGTTTTTTTTGCAAAATTCTTTAAAACGCTGCGATTTTGTGACTGCTTATTTTGAGCGGAATTCATTGCCGACATATCAACCGTATAAATTACGGCATTTGCCCGAAGTGCGGCAGCGAGTGCCTTTGACGCGGAATGTTCGCTCTTTGTGTCCGCTCCGTCCGATAATACGATAATCGCCCGTCTTTTCTCAGGACGTTTTTCGAGTTCAAGAGCAGCATCGTAGATTGCATCGTTCAAAACCGTCCAGCCATTTGCTTTGAGATCGAAAACCTGCGGATTCAAATCACGCAAGTTTGAAAAATCCTGCACAAGTGTAACCTTAGTGTCAAAATTAAAAATTGCGACGTTGTCATCAACTCTTAATCCATCCAAAAATTTGATCGTCGCAGCCCTCGCCGTACTCACCTGAGCCGCCATACTTCCCGATGTATCAATTAAAATGGTCGCAGCGAAAGGGGTTTTTTGTGGTTCAAAAAAATCAATTTCCTGTGCAAACCCATTTTCAAAAAGCCGGAAATCTTTTTTTGTCAATGCATTGACCGTTGCTCCTTTGCTGTCTGTAATCGTGGCATTCAATATTACTATTGAAGAATCTATCGTAATAATTTCTTCATCTTTTTTCGTTTGTGAATACACTAAACTGTTCAGCAAAAAGCTGCACCAGAAAATCAAAATCAATGAACTAAAAATTTTCGTATGGCTTTTAGTGTATTTTAATTTTAAGAAACTCATCACGATTAAATATGCTTTTAAGGTCGAAAAATACCAATTTCGAAGAATTCGCTAAAAATAGCTAATTATTAAATCTGAGAAATTTGATTATTCGCAGAACAGTACTGGAAGTTTGAATCGCTGTCGCTGAAATACTGTGGCGGGTGGTTTTTTTTATTTCATCAAGCAGATTCGCCGTATTTTCTTTCAAGTCTCTGATCGCATCCATCGTTGATTTGAGTTTCTCGGCATCATCGTCATCATCGTCATCAGCCCGAAGTTCTTTACGAATATCCTTGAGCAACTTATTTGCTTGTTTCAATTTAACTTTATCATCCGATGAAAGCTTTTTATTTTTGGTATATGATTCGTCAATCTCCTGACCAATTTTTGCGACTTCCTCAGTTTGGCTGACAAGCAGATCGAATTCCTTTTTGTTGTCTTCGATGCACAACTCCATTAGTCTGTCACGGATATTGTCGGGAAGTTTTTCCTCCCGCTGCCCTCTCTGCAAATTGTCCACGTAAGCACAGGCTTTGAGCGTTTGTGCCGAGGCGGAAACTACGAAAATAGTTGATACAATAACGAATATCAATGATTGTAAAACTTTCACTATCATACTTCTAAGTTTGATTTAAGGTTTTCTTCCTTCTTCATTCAAATCCTTTCCGAGTGCCTCGACCAATTTTGCCAGGAATTCGTCTTCCGCCTCGCCGGAACTTGATAGATTAGTCCATTCGGAAAATAAACCGTTTTCCGAACGACCTTCGACACTTGCATTCACCAAAACATTATTTCTGATACCGTCAATTGACTGAACTTCAACGGTTAATGAAAAGCGTCCGCGTGAAAAAACCTGATCGGGTGACAAAGTATCGGCGTAACGATTTATTTCATTTTTCGTTAGAATCACGCCCTTTGAGAATGTGTATGGTTTCGTCACGATCAAACCCTGATTCAGTTTCGAAGCCGATTCGTCGAGAATCATTTTGTTATCTTTTAAAACGCCTGAAATCGTATCGATCAAAAAGTCGCGACGTGCCGTCAGCGGATACGGATTATCGAGTTTCGCCCGAATCTTCGTTTTGCCTTTTCCGAAACTGAACGAACGCCCGACATCGTGACTGCGGTCATTGACCTTCGTTTCCTTTTGAATCGATTTCGTTTGAGTATCAACGCCTTTTTCGGTGTTTTGGGCTGCAACGGAAATTGCGGTTAAACCTGTCAGCAAAATTGTTAATAAAATATTTTTCATAATATGATCGGCGGAAGCATAAAAAAGCTAATTAAAATATAACCTAAATCCGTCAATTGCAAAAGTTTTGATGTCAGCTAAATTTTATAGGTTGTATTGATCGGACGATTCGCGATGCAAGCGGGTTATTTGAATGATTCGTAGTTTGAGCGATACCATTCAATCGTTTTTCTCAAACCTGTTTCCAAGGCAATTTTAGGTTTCCAGCCGAATGTCTGATTGATTTTCTCCGATGAAAGATACTGAGCGTCAATTTCATTTTTGATCTTGCCGGTGAGCAATATGTCAGGCGAAAGTGCGTTGCTCTTATTCATCAGATTTAGGATAAGTTTAACTAATTCAAGCATTTGAATAGGCTTGTCGGTTCCGAAATTAAAGGCTTCACCCCGTGCTTTCTCGATTTTCTCAGCCAACACTAAATATCCGTCAACGACATCTTCAGTAAATATAAATTCTCTGATCGGTGTTCCGTCTGAACGAATTACCGGGTTTACATTATTCAGAACCGAAGTAATCGTGCCGGGAATAATTCTTGAAAGATTGAGGTCGGCAATGCCGTAAACATTAGCCGAACGAACGATTGTCAGCGGAAGATCATAAGAGTGTGCAAACGATTGGGCAATCAGATCTGTGCAGGTTTTTGAAACATCATAGGGATACAAACCATGCAAAGCGAAATTTTCCTGATAGGGAAGTTCGTCATGGCTCCCGTAAGCCTTATCGCTAGACGCAACAACGATTCGTTTAACAATTTTATTGAGTCGGCAGGCTTCGAGAAGAATGTATGTTCCGCGAATATTCGATTCAAAAGTTGACAGCGGCGAACGGTTAGCGACTCCGACAAGAGCTTGAGCCGCGAGATGGAAAACCGTGTCGATTTCAAACTCGTTGAGAATCCTTGAAATCACCTCCAGATTTTCAACCGAACCGTCAATGATCGTTACTTTGTCCCGTAAATTTAATATGTCGAGCGAATTCGGGCGAACAAAGTCCCTCTGTAAACAGATAACATTTGCCCCGGTTTCAAACAACTTTGCAACCAGATTAGCACCGATAAAACCCGTTGCACCCGTTACGAAAACGTTTCTATTTTTCCAAAACATAATTTACCAAACCTTCCAAAGTGCTTTATTTTCAAACCATAAATCGTTAAATTCGATGTTATCCTTATAGGTGTCCATACATTTCCAAAATCCTCTGTGTTTATATGCGGCGAGTTGTTGGTCCCGTGCAAGCTGCTCGAACGGAGTTTGCTCTAAAACGGAATTTTCGTCCAAATAGTCAAAAATCTTCCGGTTGAAAACAAAGAAACCACCGTTGATCCAATCCTGCAATTGCGGTTTTTCTTGAAATTCAGTCACGAGATTTCCCTCATTAATTTTAATTAAGCCGAAACTTGACTGCGGATTAACCGAAGTCAACGTCGCAATTTTACCGTGAGATTTATGAAAATCAATCAATTTGCCGATATTAATATTCGCTAAACCGTCGCCGTATGTTACGCAAAACGTATCTTCGTCGCTCAGATAATGATTGATCTTTAACAATCTTCCGCCCGTATTTGTATCGAGTCCGGTGTCGGCAAAAGTTATTTCCCATTTTTCCAATGTGCTTTCAGTCAGAAACGTGAGGTCATTTTTTTTCAAATCAAATTTGAAATCATCGGTTAACCACCTCTGCTCGATAAAATGCCGTTTGATCTCATTCCCTAAATATCCAAGACATAAAACAAAATCATTCAATCCGTAAAATGTATACAGTTTCAAAATGTGCCACAAAACCGGTTTGCCGCCGATTTCGATCAGTGCTTTCGGCAGAGATTTTCCGTGTTCACCGAGACGTGTTCCCCGACCGCCGCAAAGTATCGCTGTTTTCATCTTTAATATTTTCCTTTTCCCAAGTTTTTGCATATTTTAGGAAAACTCCGTAAGCCGTAAACATCGCAATCATCAATCCCGGAACTCCGTCGCGGAAGCCTTGTTTTAATACAAAAGTCCGCAAAAATGCAACGACCGGATTAAAAAAAAGTTTGGATTTGCCGACAATTTTTCCATTTTTGTACAGATGCTCCGCTGCCAGCGACGTATATGAATCGAGAACCGTGTGATGTTCGCTTAGGTTTTTTTTGGTGTAGTGTAATAATTCACCCCTGAGAATCTTAACTTCGCCTCTCACGTGTGCTATCTCGTGCGGAGCTACACCGTCCCAGAAACTTGCGGCTTTGCGATACAAACGCATCTGATGATCGGGATACCACGCCGAATGGTTTATCCAACGATCCAAATACCATGTTTTGCGGGCGATTTTGAAACCGTCGGGAAGCTCGGCAGTATTTGTTTTTTTTAGATTATCAATTGAATATTTCAACTCGGGAGTAACTCTTTCGTCCGCATCAATCCAAAATATCCAGTCGCCGGTCGTTTGAGAATCGGCAAATTCGTGTTTGTCTTTATATCCACGAAACTCCCGGTTGAAAATTTTGTCCGTGTATTTCTTTGCAATTTCTACCGTACGATCTATGGAATTAGAATCGACAATTATGATTTCATCTGCCCATTTGACAGTTTCGCAAACATCTCCGACGTTCGCTTCTTCATTGAAAACAATTATGACGGCAGAAATTTTCACAGGGATAGTTTGACAGAGTTAAAGTAAAACTTAAAGTGTCGGGACGCAGACATTTGAAAATTTACTTTAACTATCTATGTTCCGTCCCCATCATTATCATTGATATTATCATCCATAGGAGAATCTACAATAACATTATTCAATTGAAGTGTTGTCGAAGTCGCCCGCTGCAAATCGGCAAGTGCTTTGTTGTAATCGGTTTCTGCCCGAATCTCAGCATTTCTCGAATTGGTCAGAGTGTTTTGTCTTTGAAATAACAAGAACGTCGTCGAACGTCCGACATCATATAACTTTTGTTCGCCATCGAGTTGGATTTGAGCATTTTCTCTAGCACGACGGGCGGTTAAAACCCGTTTTTGAGCGGTTTCAACCGCTTGTACGGCATTACGAACTTCGGCGATTATCGCTTGTTCCTGCAGCAGTTTTTGCGAAACAATTCTTTCTTCCTGAATTCTTGCTGAAGCTAAATCAGCCTTTGCCTGTGTATTTTTCAGCGGAAAACTAATCGTTACGCCGACACTGTAATTCGGTGCATCGGAGCGGAAAATATTTCTCAAACCTTGTGTAAATCCGCCGCTTAAAAATCCGGGTGAAGTCGGAATAAAAACCGTCGGGATTTGTCCGTCAGTCGGATTTCCTCCATTTAATTTTCGAATTTGATCGAGTAAAAACGCGTCCGCATTGGTATTCGGATCGCCCGAAATCAAAGGGATATTCAATCCGTTAGCATTATTATTAGCAACCGTTGATGAGATGCCTTCCAAAGAAAAGCTTGAATTTAAATCAATTCTCGGCTTAGTTTGGTTTTTGAAAAAATCCACATCGATTTTGTTGACTTCCGCTTCAAGTTTCAGACGATTCAGTTCAGGGCGATTTCTGATTGCATCATCCAACGCATCCTGTAAATTTATATCGTCAAAGTTGATGACTGGCGAATCCGTCGGTATCAGGCTTTCCGACCATTCCGGAGCATTCGGGTCTTTTAGAAGCAATTGTTTGAGGAGATTTTCGGCAATTGAAACCTGTTGTAGTGCGACCAAAACATCGGATTCGCGGGTGGCAAGTTCGGTGGCAACCTCGGCTCTCTGCAAAGGTGCGGCGGCTCCGGCTTCGATGCGGGCTTCGATCTGTCTGAGGTTTTCCTGCGTTAGATTCAAATTAGCAACCCGATTCTGCTGATCCCGCAGAGCAAAAACCAAATCCCAGTAAGTTCTCTGTACTTGTGAGATTATTTGAATCGTTTGACGGCGAAAATCTGCATCTGTTTGTGCAATTCTTTTTCGTTGAATCTTAATTTGCCGACGATTGTTGTCCGTTTTGAAATTTCTGAACAGCGGTTGCGTATAAGCAACGCCCAATCCTGTAAAATAAAGTCCGCTTGTTCCGCCCGAACCGATGTTTCCCTGTGTCGCTTGTGCCTGAGCGAAGGCATTTTCAGTGCGTGAATTATTAAAAAAAACGCGATAATTTCCCCCGCCCGGGCGAATTAATTGAGTGAAATCGGAATTGATCCGAAGATCGCCGGTTGATTTTTGTCCGGTAGTTGAATTCCGGTCGTAATTTGGATTAATCGTAAAAATCCCGTCGTAACTTCCAAGTAGAGATTTCAAACCGAGTTCAGCAATGCGGACATCATCCCTTGCAATTTCAATATCGTTATTGTTATTTAATGCCAGACGAATCGCCTGATCCAATGTCAAAGATTTTGTTTGCGAAGCATTGATACCGCTTCGTTTGAGATATGAATTACTAGAAGTTGAGGAATCCGTACTCATTTTATTTGACGTTGTTTCCACAAAACCTTCGATTTTAGCGATACTATCCGTTACAGCCCGTTTATCAGAAATGAGAGCGGATGTTTGTGCCGGAAGTTCGTCTTCGGCAGGAATTACTTGAGCCGAAACAGATATGCCAAAAAAAATAGTCACCAAACCAAAACCTAATATAAATCTATTTCGCCGAAATATCATATTTTACAACTCCGTTTATATGAAAAATTACATTTATTAAATTGATAAAAACTTAGGAATTACTACGCTTGTGTTGGCATCTATGTTTCAAATAAATCTTTTCAAGCAAATCCCGGCACACTTTGAACTTTGAACTGTTTTGCGTTATCTTCAATCATTTAAGACTTAAATATTTTTTGGAGGAATTTATAAAAAAATGGGAGTAAAAGTAGGAATAAACGGGTTCGGAAGAATCGGCAGAAATGTATTGCGAGCGTCTTTGAATGATGATGCTATTGATTTTGTGGCGGTGAATGATTTGACCGACACTAAAACTTTAGCACACTTATTAAAGTATGATTCGGTTATGGGAAATCTCGTTCAGGAAATTTCGCACACTGAAAATTCGATTACGGTCGACGGCGATGAGTTTCGTGTTTACAGCGAACGTGATCCGGCAAATATACCTTGGGGAGAAGTCGGTGCGGAAATCGTGATCGAATCGACCGGATTTTTCACAGATCAGGCAAATGCCGGAAAACATCTGCGGGATTCGGTTAAAAAAGTCATTATTTCGGCTCCCGGCAAAGATCCCGATGCAACGATTGTACTTGGAGTCAACGAAGAAATATACGACGCTGAAACCGATCATATAATCTCGAATGCTTCCTGCACGACCAATTGTTTAGCACCCGTCGCCAAAGTAATTCACGAAAACTTCGGGATTAAAAATGCGATGATGACGACGATTCATTCTTATACGAACGATCAGAGTCTGCTTGATCTGCCGCACAAAGATTTACGTCGGGCGAGAGCTGCCAGTCTTTCGATGATTCCGACTTCGACCGGAGCGGCAAAAGCCGTTTCACTTGTCATTCCCGAACTCGAAGGGAAATTTGACGGAATTTCGGTGCGTGTCCCGACTCCGAACGTGTCGCTGGTTGATGTCGTTATTAATGTCGAAAAAGAAACGTCAGCGGAAGAAGTTAATAAAGTTTTGAAAAATGCCGCTAACGGAGAAATGAAAGGGATTTTGGGTTTTTCCGAAGAGCCGCTTGTTTCGATGGACTATAAAGGAAATTCTAATTCTTCGATTGTCGATGCGGATAACACATCGGTAATGGATGGAAAAACGATCAAACTTCTATCTTGGTATGACAACGAATGGGGTTACTCGTGTCGGGTAAGAGACTTGGTTAAGTTTGTTGCTGACAAAGGTTTATAAGCAATAGTTAGTAAAATGAATGAAGTCTAAGATTTATTTCTTAGGCTTTGTTTTTTAATATATATATGAATAAATTATCAATTACGGATTTAGATCTGGAAGGGAAGAAAATTTTCATCAGAGTTGATTTCAATGTCCCGCTTCAAGGCGGAAAAGTTGCTGATGACACACGCATCGAAGGTGCTTTGCCGACGATCAAATATGCAATAGATAAAGGTGCGAAAGTGATTTTAGCTTCTCATCTGGGACGACCGACGGAAGCGAGGGAAAACAAATTCAGTCTTAAATCCGTGGCGGATAAGTTATCTGAAATGCTTGGAAAAGATGTTTTGTTTGCCGCTGATTGCATCGGTGAAGAGGTCAGCAAACAGGTTTCAGCAATGAAAAAAGGTAATGTTCTGTTATTGGAAAATTTACGTTTTCACAATGGCGAAAAAGACAATGACGAAGATTTTGCTCAACAACTGGCAGCAAATGCTGATGTTTACGTAAATGACGCTTTCGGTGCGGCACATCGGGGACACGCTTCAACGGTGGGAATAACAAAATTTGTTGATCAATCTGCCGCCGGATTATTACTTGAGAAAGAACTTGAGGTGTTAAGCAAAGTTATAGAGAATCCTGAAAGACTATTTGTTGCAATCCTCGGCGGTGCTAAAGTATCGGATAAGATTCCGATCATTAAGTCGTTGATAGAAAAGAAGGTAGATAAGTTAATCATCGGAGGTGCGATGGCTTACACATTCTTTAAAGCAATGGGTTATACAATCGGTAAATCTCTCTGCGAAGACAATATGATGCCGATGGCTCTGGAAATTCAGCAACAAGCAAAAGATGCTGGCATCGAATTGATTTTACCGACCGATCATAAAACGGTTGATTCATTCGATCCGCTTAATTCAATGCGTGAGATGCCGATTGATTTTACCAACACCGGTTTGGTCGGTTTGGACATCGGTAAAGAGAGTTGTGCGGTTTTTGAAAAAGCACTCGAAGGTGCAAAAACTGTTATCTGGAACGGTCCGATGGGAATGTTTGAAGAAAAACCCTTTGACGAAGGAACTATCGCCATCGCCAATGCCGTTGCCAAAGCCACTGAAAACGGAGCATTCTCAGTTGTCGGCGGCGGCGATTCAGTTGCGGCGATAAATCAAGCCGGACTTGCCGATAAAATTTCGCATATCTCGACCGGCGGCGGTGCCGCTTTGGAATTTCTGTCGGGTAAAGAGTTGCCGGGAGTTTCGGCTTTGGATAATAAATAAAATTATGAGAAAACCTATTATTGCAGGGAATTGGAAGATGTATAAATTGCTTGATGAAGCGATTGATACGGTGTTGGACTTGAAGAATTTGGTGGCGAACGCGAATCATTGTGAAGTGATTATCGCACCGGTTTTTGTTCATTTGAAAACTGTCGCACAGCGGCTTGAAGGTTCAAATGTAAAAATTGCGGCACAGAATTGTTCGACGGAAACGGAGCATACGGCGAGGACTGGCGAAGTTTGTGCAGATATGATTAAAGACATTGGATGTTCGCATATAATTATCGGACATTCCGAACGTCGGCAATTTTTTGGTGAAACGGATGAATCGGTTAATCAGAAAACGAAAGCGTGCTTGCATTTTGGTTTGGAAGCGATGGTTTGTGTTGGTGAAAGACTCGAAGATCGAGAATCGGACAATGCGGAGAATGTCGTGAAAAAACAGATATTAGGTGCATTGGATGGTTTGACAGTTGTGGATATGGAACGTATTATAATCGCTTACGAGCCTGTCTGGGCAATCGGCACCGGAAAAACTGCCTCGCCTGAACAGGCTCAAGATATGCACAAGTTTATCCGTGGAGTTTTGGCTGAAAATCATTCGGATGAAACGGCGAATAATACAAGAATTCTTTACGGCGGTTCGGTAAAACCCGATAATGTTAAAGAATTAATGAGTCAGGAAGATATTGACGGTGCATTAGTTGGAGGAGCGAGTCTGGATGCAAGCAGCTTCGCTCAAATTGTTAATTATAAGTAATTTGGAGTAATAATCTTGGAAACCTTTTTATACGTAGTCTTTTTTCTGTCCTGTGTCACAATGATTCTGGCAGTTTTATTACAACCGGGAAAAACCGATGCGGGTGCTTTATTCACGAGCGGAGTTGCGAGTGCGGCAATGAATCCACGCGGAACGGCTTCAGTCCTGTCAAAACTTACAATTTTTGCCGCAACTACCTTTATGTTATCGGCTCTGATGTTGTCTTTACCCGCACTGACCGGAAAGGGTTCGGTTATGAACACTCAGGGAATTAAACAAAATGCACCGGCAACAAATACGAATTTGGGAAACACTAATACGGCAAACACCGCCACGAAAACCGTCAATACTTCGACCTCAAATCTAGAAGTGAAAACGGATGAGAAATCTAAAGGCGATGTGAATTCAGCCGATAAGAAAGAAGAAAGTAATAAGTAAATGACTTACAGAGTTTTTGAAAATATGCCGAGGTGGTGAAATTGGTATACACGCACGCTTGAGGGGCGTGTGGAGCGATCCATGCGGGTTCGAGTCCCGCCCTCGGCATTCAGAAAAAGTTATCTTAACATAGTAAAAGGAGGAATACTCAAAAGTATTCCTCCTTTTACTATGTTAAGACGGTACATTAAATGTCTGTCTATCGACAGTTGATGTATAACATTAAAGCGGAATGTTTCCGTGTTTCTTAGGCGGATTCGTATCGCGTTTATTTTGTAAAAGTGATAAAGCTCTGATCAATTTCGAACGCGTAAATTTAGGTTTGATAACTTCATCGATAAATCCGTGTTCTGCTGCAACATAAGGATTTGCAAACTTTTCAGTAAACTCGTTCTTCTTTGTTTCCAGAAGGGTCTTTGCATCAGTTGAGTCTTTGAACTCATTTCGATATAAAATTCCAACCGCACCTTCCGCTCCCATCACAGCAATTTCCGCTGTCGGATAAGCAAAGTTGATATCTGTACGGATGTGTTTGGAAGCCATCACGCAATATGCACCGCCGTAAGCCTTTCTGGTAATAACCGTAATCTTCGGAACGGTCGCTTCGGCAAAGGCATAAAGAAGTTTTGCACCGTGTCTGATAATTCCCAGATGTTCCTGATTAACACCTGGAAGAAAGCCGGGAACATCTTCGAACGTAATCAGCGGAATATTAAAAGCATCGCAGAAACGCACAAATCTGGCGGCTTTGATCGAGGCATCAATATCCAGAACACCGGCAAGAAAAGCCGGCTGGTTAGCAACGAATCCGACCGAATATCCGCCAAGTCTGGCAAAACCGACGACAATGTTCGGGGCAAAATGTTCTTGTATTTCAAAAAAATAATTTTCATCAACGACATTTTCGATAATATCGCGGATGTCATACGGTTGATTCGAGTTTTCGGGGATGATTGTATTTAGTTTTTCGTCTGCCCTCTCGCTCGAATCTGAAGTTGGAACGAACGGTGGATTTTCCATATTGTTCGACGGAATAAATGACAGAAGTTCTCTCGTCAGACGCAAACAATGTTCATCATCTTCGGCGGCAAAATGAGCGACACCGGAGATTGAATTGTGCGTCATTGCACCGCCGAGTTCGTCTTTTGTAACGTCTTCGTGCGTAACTGTTTTAATCACATCGGGACCGGTGATAAACATATATGAAGTGTCTTTAACCATTATATTAAAGTCCGTAATCGCCGGAGAATAGACCGCTCCGCCGGCACACGGACCCATAATACAACTGATTTGCGGAATAACTCCGCTCGCCAGAGTGTTTCGCAGAAAAATATCGGCATACCCGCCGAGCGATACAACGCCTTCCTGAATTCTGGCACCGCCGGAGTCGTTGAGTCCGATAACCGGATATCCGGTTTTCATCGCTAAGTCCATAATTTTGCAAATTTTACGGGCATGTGTTTCAGACAGAGAGCCGCCGAATACGGTAAAATCCTGAGCAAATATAAAAACTTCCCGCCCGTCAACCAAGCCGTGACCCGTGATTACACCGTCGCCTAAATATTTACGTTCGCCCAATCCGAAGTCGCTCGAACGATGCACGACGAATTTGTCAAACTCTTCAAAAGTTCCTTCATCAAGAAAAAAATCCACTCTCTCGCGTGCCGTCAATTTCCCCTGTGCCTTATGTTTTTCAACTCTGATGGAACCGCCGCCTGCTTGTGCAAGACGGGATTTCTCCTCCAGCAGTTCAAGTTTTTCTTGTTGCTTAACGGTTTTTTGTGATTGCATAAAAATAAGTTTAGCCGAATTCGTTAAAATGGTAAATCATCGAAATAATCTTTAATATCTAATCTTCAGCAAGATTAATTTCTTCCTAGATAATGCTTATTAAACACGAAGCAAGCTACGTTAGGAAGTTTCTTTGTCAAAAGGGAAATCTTTGTTCTTGAGCATTTTTTCTAAAATTGAAACATTTTCATAAACCTTATTCTTTATTTTGGATGGATATTTATAGAATGTTGCATTCTCAATAAACTCATCTTCATCTAGAATTTCGTAGCTGAAATCTTTCCAAACCAAAATATCTATATCGAGATCAATATAATTCAGGACATTTTTTTCAAAAGTCGGAGGCATATTTATATTGCAGTAAAAATTTCTGAACCGTCCATCCGGTTCCTTGAATAAAAAAATGTTATGCCAACGATCAAGCCAATAGTATTCATAGGAAATTGTTCCGCAAATGATAGTTCCCAACTTAGGATGAATTACTTCTTTTTCAAATTTGCCGACAAAGGTAAGTAATGAATTCTTTTTCTCGATCAGATTGGCTTTCCAACTCCGATGAATTTTACCATCGAACTTGCGTGTATTTATCGTTACTTCGGAATTATTCAACTCTGTCATCATTTGTCTTTTAATATCTCTGAGATATCAGTTTGCAGATTGTTTTTGATTTTTTCAAGTAGCATCATTACCATAATTTTTTCAGTATCGCTAAAATCTTTCAGAATAATTTCTTCGATTTGCTGCCACTTTGCTTCCGCTAGTGAACGAATATTGAAGCCTTTTTTTGTCAAAAAAACTCTTACCAATCGCTTGTCACTCTTACATTTTTTGCATTTTAAGAATTTGTTTAGTTCAAGTTTCGAGATTAAGGAACTTACAGTCGGAGCGGAAATGTCTAATTCTCTGGCAATGTCAGCTTGCGTTGAACCGTCCCTCGACCATAACACCGACACGATCTGAGCTTGTCCCGACGGTAGTCCAATGTCAGCTAAAACCTTCTGATTAATTTCACGATGCGAGTTGTTCAAGGTGGTCAATAAACTATTGATATGTGTATTCATAAGCAAAATTCAGCTCAATTATTCCTTAGCTAACTAATATATAATTTATTAGCTAGCTAAAGAATATCTGAATAATAACACAATCACAAATCTGATTTCGGGTTTATTCGAGTGATTTACAAAGAACCGAATATATGAAATCTTATATATGGTTAATAAAATTTTGAGGAATAAAAATGAACAAAAATTTTGGCGAACAGAAACAAAGCCTGAAGGAAATTAGAAACAAACTTTTGAAACTGCACAAAATTTTGCTGGACAATGACCGGCAGAATTATGAGAGGGAATTCGGTGCTTTATCGAGCGGCAAATTTCTTGAAATGCTTCTAAGTGATGAGAGATTCGAATGGTTACGAAAAATTTCTACGCTAATTGTCAGAATAGATGAAGCGTTCGCTCTAAACGATGGAATGGATCAGGAAATGCTCGATGTATTTTACAAAGAAAGTTTCGATTTACTTGGTGAAGAATCTTCCGAGCATGTCGAATTTAAGGAGAAACTGAATGCCGTTTTACCGAATTTGCCGGAAGCATTAAAGCTGAAGATAGAAATTAACGAATTTTTGAAGTAAAAGAATGGATGTGTTTTTGCAACACATCCATTCTTCTTTTTAAATTCAGTAGAGATTATTCTCTGCCGCTGTCTTTCCAGTCTTTCATAAAGGCATCAAGTCCTTTGTCGGTGAGCGGATGTTTAATCAATTTTTTGAAAACATCAAACGGAACGGTCGCCACATCAGCACCGGCTAAGGCGGATTCGACAATGTGCATCGGATGCCGGATGCTGGCAGCAAGGATTTCAGTTTCGAATCCGTAATTGTCGTAGATTTGGGCGATGTCTTTGATCAACTGCATTCCATCCTGCGAAATATCATCCAGACGACCGATGAAAGGCGAGATGTAACCGGCTCCGGCTTTGGCGGCAAGCAGTGCCTGCGAAGCCGAAAAGCAGAGCGTAACATTGACCTTCGTTCCTTCATCACTAAAAATTTTCGTCGCCTTCAAACCATCCCAAGTCAGCGGGCATTTGATGACGACATTATCTGCGATAGCGGCTAATTCGCGTCCCTGTTCAAGCATTCCTTCAGTGTCCAGAGCGGTAACTTCCGCTGAAACATCGCCGTCAATCAAGTCGCAAATTTCGGCGATTCGTTCCTTGAAATCAATATCTCCTTCCTTTGCCACCAACGATGGATTAGTTGTAACTCCATCAATTAACCCAAGTTCGCTCGCCTCGCGGATGTCATCTAAATTTGCTGTATCAATAAAAAATTTCATAATTTCTCCTAAAATAATTCTTAAAAAATAATCCCTTATATATTTTTGATATAGTTTTTCAGCGAACCGACACCTTCGATTTCGATCTCGCATATATCACCTTCTTTCAACGCGGAAACTCCCGCCGGGGTGCCGGTCGCAATGATGTCACCTTTTTTTAGCGTCATTTGATTTGAAATGTATCTTATCAAAAAAGGAATATCAAATATCATTTCGGATGTTCGCCCGTCCTGCTTAATCTCACCATTAACTTTTGTAATGATCCGTAGGTCGGAAACATCTATCTCGCCGCAGAAAATCTCGCCGACCGGACAGAACGTATCGAAAGATTTAGCTCTGGTAAATTGAATGTCCGAACGCTGTAAATCTCTGGCGGTAACGTCATTCAGACAGGTGTAGCCGTGAATATATTCCAGCGGATTTTCATTCGCACTTAAACTTTTGCAGTCGTTTTTAATAATCACAGCAAGTTCTCCCTCGTGTTCGACTTGCTTCGATTGTTTTGGTATCAGAATATTTTCATTATGTCCGATGAGCGATGACGGAGCTTTGAGAAATAAGAGCGGTTCCGTCGGAACTTCGTTTCCCAGTTCTTTAGCGTGGGCGGAATAATTGCGTCCGACGCAGACAATTTTAGACGGGAATCCCAATTCAAATTTCATTTTATCTTTCATAATCAAAATGCGGTTTCCGAAACTGTTTCGGACGGATCACTCTCATTTCCGAAGGTGTCAACGGCAATTATATAATAATAATATGTTTTGCCGGATTCGATTTTAGTATCTTGAAATGTATTTGCCGGCAAAATTTCTTTCGTCAAAAGTGTCCAGTTTTGTTTGGGCAAATTAGGATTATCCGTGCGGAAAATTTTATATCCGGCGACATCTTTTTCACGGTTGATAGCAAAAAATATCGCTATATTGTTCGGTGCGGCGGCAATCGTGATGGCATCCGGCGGATTAGGTTTAAACGTATCTCCAGGTTTAACCATCAATATATCGGAACTGACACTTTCGACCTGTTCGCCATTTGAACCGTTAGAAACTGTACGGACAAAATACTCATAGCTGCTCCCAAACGCAAAGAATTCATCCTCGAAAGTCGTTTGGTTGACCGGTCGTTCGTTCAAGCGTCTGGTCATCTCACTGGAACTCCGACGGTAAATATTGTATCCCAGAGTATTCGCCGGGGTTGAACCGTCAACATTTTTTTCGGGAGCAGTCCAGTTCAGAGTAATCTTATCCTGTTCGATAATCGCTGCTAGAGAAGTCGGATTCGAGGCAATTCTCGGGGACGGCTCAATCACCAAAAAATTTGAAAATGCCGCTTTCTGACCTTCTGAGTTGACGAATCTGATCGCGTATCGAAGTCGGGCGGGTTGTCCTGCAAATTTCAATGTGTCCGTAAAAGTTTTCTCTTTTAATGCGAAATCGGCTTCGGTAAGCGGCACGGTTGCGATTACCGTGCTTCGTGAAGCAAATTCTTCTTCAGTCAAACTGAGCGGTGCATCGAGCGTTTCAGTTAAGCGATATATGTCCGCCCGTTCGATATTCAAAATGCTGCCATCCGCCGCATTGCGAGCGGGCATCTGCCAAACAATCCTGATTTCATTGCCGAACTGAATTCCGTTAATCGCCACCCGCTGCGGAACTTTTTCAACCGGCGGCAGTGGTGGTTTTCTTATGCCGCAACTTAAAACAGTTATAAAACATATTATTAAAACAGATAAGCATAGCAATCGTTTAATAAGAATGTTTAGTTTTCGGTGCTTAAATTGTTTAATATGCAAGTGCATAATTTACAAAATGTATTGTCTTAAATTGGGGTCTTCGACAAGTCCTTCCAGTTTCTGTATAACGTATTCTTCATCAATTATCTGATTTTTATTTTCCAGTTCGCTTCCTTCAAAACTGATATCTTCGAGTAATGTTTCCAAAAGAGTATGGAGTCGTCTGGCACCGATGTCTTCGGTGTTACGATTGATTTCCTCAGTCATTTCAGCTAGTTTTGAAATAGCATCTTCCTTAAATTCAAGACTGATGCCTTCTGTATTAAGCAGTGCTTGATATTGCTTAATAAGCGAATTTTTAGGCTGTATAAGTATCCGCTTAAAATCGTCTAAAGTTAAGGATTCAAGTTCGACTCGAATCGGAAAACGTCCCTGTAATTCGGGAATCAAATCGGACGGCTTGGAAACGTGGAAAGCACCTGCGGCAACGAACAGAATGTGGTCGGTGTTGACCATTCCATAGCGGGTGTTGACGGTTGTTCCTTCAACGATCGGGAGCAAATCCCGCTGAACCCCTTCGCGGGATACATCAGCACCGCCGCTTCTGCCTTCGCTGCCGGCAATCTTATCAATTTCATCAAGAAAGATGATTCCTGATGATTCCGTGACATCAATTGCTTCACGTGTGATCTGCTCCATATCGACTAAATTTTCCTGCTCTTCCCGGAGCAGATAAGTCCTCGCATCGGAAATTTTCATCCGGCGGCGAACTGTCTTCGACGGAAACAAGTTTCCGAACATATCGCCGAGATTGACACCCATATCATCCATTCCCTGTCCGCCGACGAAATCTAACATTCTTCCCGAACGATCCTGAGCTTCGATTTCGACTACACGCTCTTCGAGTTCACCGTTTCTCAGTTGAGTTTTCAGTTTCTCCCGCGTTCTTTTTAGATTCGGTTTCGGAGTTTCGTCAATTACGTCGATTTTATTATCATCTTCAAAATCTTCTTCAAAGTTGCCGGACGATGGCAAAAGAATATTTAAAATATCTTCTTCAACATTTTTTTCCGCCCGTTCACGCACATCCTCGAAAGATTTTTGCTTAATCATATCAACCGCAATATCGGTCAACTCCCGCACCATACTTTCGACATCTCTGCCGACATATCCGACTTCGGTAAACTTCGAAGCCTCAATTTTAATGAAAGGTGAGTTGGCAAGACGTGCCAGACGGCGGGCAATTTCAGTTTTCCCAACTCCGGTCGAGCCGATCATCAGAATATTTTTCGGCAGAACGTCGCGGGCGATCTCCGGCGGCAGTTTTTGTCTTCTGATCCGATTACGCAAAGCGATTGCGACCGAGCGTTTTGCCTTTCCCTGACCGACCACGTATTTATCCAATTCAGCGACGATCTGCTTCGGTGTCAAATCGTCGAGTTTCGGTTCGTTCATTACTTCACTTGTTTCTCCACTTAAAATTATAGCCATTTTATTCTGTTAGTTTGTATTTGTATTTAAATTTCTTCTAAAATTATTTCCGAATTTGTGTATATACAGATTTCTCCAGCAGTCTTGAGAGATTCGCGGGCAATTTCCTGTGCCGATAGATCGGTATGTTTTGTCAGTGCTCTGGCAGCAGCGAGGGCATACATACTACCGGAACCGATCGCCAACAAACCCTCATCGGAGGCAATCACATCACCATTTCCCGATATTAAGAAGGAATCATCCTTATCCGCAACAATCATCAATGCTTCCAAATTTCTCAAATATTTATCGGTTCGCCAGTCTTTAGTCAACTCAATTGAGGCTCGCTCAAGCTGTCCTTTATACTGTTCCAGTTTTGCTTCAAACCGCGTCAGAAGCGTAAAAGCATCGGCAGTTGCTCCGGCAAATCCGGCAAGAACCTTGTCGCCGAAGAGCCTTCTGACCTTTCGTGCATTGCCCTTGATGACCGTTTCACCAAGTGTCACCTGACCGTCCGCCGCCATTGCGGTCTGACCATTTCGTTTGACCAACAAAACTGTAGTTGAGCGTATTTTGTTTGTATTTTGTTTGTGTTTCATATCTTTTAAAGTGTAATCATAAATCTTTAATATGAAATGCTCAAATTGACAGCAAGCAGATTTTGTTTGAACATAAATTATTATTCAATTTGCAGACAAATTCACAGATATATTTTTACACCAAACTTGTAATATGTGAACTAAGTCTGAATTGGCTTCGTAAATTATGATTTGAAATATGTTATAGAATCAATAAATTACTTTAAGTTTAGAACCTTCAGGTAATACATTATATATTTATGGTAAAACATCAAATGTTACAGGTTAAGTTAGGATCAGAAAAGAGTTTAGCAACTCCTAGAAAATACTTTAACAATAATAGGGTAGGGCTGATTTGTAATCAGGCATCTGTTACTCATCAGTTTGAGCATACCGCTGATCTGTATTTTGAACACCCTGAAATCAACCTGACGACTTTGTTCGGACCTCAACACGGAATTCGCGGTGATGTTCAGGATAATATGATCGAAACGAAACATACTTTTGATAAAAAAACCGGATTACCAATTTATTCGCTTTATAGTGAAATAAGAAAACCGACCAAAGAAATGTTGGAAAATATAGATGTTTTAGTTTTTGATTTACAGGACATCGGCGGTAGGGTTTATACATTTATCTATACGATGGCGAATGCGATGAAAGCCTGTGCCGAACACAGCAAAAAGTTTATTGTCTGTGATCGTCCGAATCCGATCAACGGGGTTGATGTCGAAGGTAACTTACTGGAGGCAGGACATGAATCTTTCGTCGGACAGTTCCCGATTCCGATGCGGCACGGGCTGACTGTCGGTGAATTAGCCGAGTTTTTTAATAACGAGTTCAGCATCGGTTGTGATTTGGAAGTAATACAGATGGATAGTTGGGATAGAGAATCTTATCTGGATGAAACCGATGCTCCGTGGGTTATCCCGTCGCCGAATATGCCGACGGTTGAAACTGCCGTAGTTTTCCCCGGAACTGTTTTTCTCGAAGGTACTCAAGTTTCCGAAGGTCGCGGAACAACCAGACCCTTTGAATTTGTCGGTAGTCCTTACATAGATGCTTCGGATTATGCTGACGCTCTAAATTCATTAGAGATTGAGGGAGTAATCTTCAGAGCGACTAATTTTATGCCGACCTTTCAAAAGCACACGGGCGAAAGTTGTGGCGGAGTTTTCCTGCACGTCATAGACAGAAAAACATTTAAACCGGTAATTACCGGGGTTGCACTTATTAAAACTGCTTTGGAAATGTATCCCGGTAAATTTAAATGGAAGGATACTCCTTATGAATATGAATATGTCAGAAATCCATTCGATGTCATTGCCGGAACTTTGAAATTGAGAGAATTAATAGAAAACGGAAACTCACTGAAGAACATCCAAAATGACTGGAAAAGCGATGAAAATTCATTTAAGGACTTAACCCGAAAATATTGGTTGTATTAGTATATTAGTATGTTTAGCAGAGATTTAGCGGTTGTTTTTGAGCAAATTACTTTAACTGTCGAAATGCCGACACCTAACCTTTTACTTAAGTAAATCCACTATGAAAAATCCATTAATGATAGGCATTTTGTCTTGGCTGTTTCCCGGGGCAGGGCATCTTCTGCTCGGTAAACTCAAACGCGGGTTAATAATTGGCGGCGTTATCTGGGGAATGTTTATTATCGCAATCATCAGCGGTGGTGCTTATTATCCCGGGCTAACATTCAAAGAGGGACAACTACTGGTTTTACTCAACATATTTTCTACGCTCGGTAACGGTAGCGGAGCAATAATCGGGGCTATGTTGAATACAAATCCGCCGGAAAATGTTGCTGCTCTGATGACATTCGAGTATGGCGGCAGATTTTTAGAAGTTGCAGGATTGCTGAACTTCTTAGCTGTAATAGACGTTTTCGATATACATTCGGGGAGGAAAAAATGATTCATTTCGTATATCTAACAATTTTTGCATTCGTTGTATCTGTTGCTTTTGCGGTTTTTTCCGAGGGGACGGATAAGCAAAAAATTATAATCGGACTGAAGTATTTCGGACAGTTTATCGGCATAAGTCTGCTGATGGCTTGGATATTCTATTTTTTACCGTGGTAGTCAAATTCTTTATGGCAACAGTTGAAACAGAAGGCTTGGTTCTCAAAACATACAATTTGTCGGACGCAGATAAGATCGTAATTTTTCTCACCGAAAAAGAAGGATTGATCCGCGGCGTGGCGAAGGGAGCGAAGCGTCTTAAAAGTAAATTTGGTGGTAGTCTGGAGCCGTTTACCATCGTTGATTTGGCATTTAGTAAAAAAGAAGAACGCGAACTGGTTATGATTAATGACATCGAACTGGTCAGATCATTTTTTAAAGATACGAGTCAGATCGAGTTTTTACAGAGATTTACATATTTGGCTGAACTTTTGACAGATTTTGCACCGCCTCACGATCCGAATAAAAGACTCTACAATATGTCCAAAATTTGCTTTCAGACCGCCGCTGACAATCCGGCAGATCTCGATGGTATTACATTCTATTTTGAAATTTGGGTGCTGAAGCTGGGTGGATATCTGCCGCTCTGGGAGAAGTGCTATTCCTGCAAAAAAGAATTTGATGACTCGGAAATAACTGTTCTGCAGAGTGATTTTCAGATTCTGTGCAAAAACTGTCAAACCGGGCGGAATGGTTTGCACATTAGTTCGTTGCAGCGTCATATATACTGTAAAGCTCAGAAACAATCACCGCACAATTTCGCTAAATTCAGCCGGTATGCGACCGCAGACATCGCTACCATTTCAGGTCTTCTCAAAAGGATTATGTCGCAGGTTTTAGGTAGGGAACTGAGCGATAGAAAGTTTTTGTATACACTTCCTAATTAAAAAATGAGACGCTTTAGCTTTTCAATATCAAGGTATATTTTTCAAGCAGTTTTACCTTACTTTATATTCACTTGGTTACTGATCAGCGTAATTTTATTCGTTCAGCAGGCAAGCCGTTATTCTGATTTGTTGTTTAATACGGCACTTCCGAACAGCTTGATCTGGCAACTTACGTTTGCTTTGATTCCGAACGTGATCGCATTTACCTGTCCGATGGCGGTCTTAGTCGGGGTCATCATCGGACTTTCCCGAATGCAAGGGGACAGTGAGATGGTCGCGATGCGTGCCGCCGGAGTCGGTAATTTTCAAGTAGCTCTGCCGATTGTTTTCTTGGGCATACTTTTGTCCTTGTTTGCCTTTTTTATAAATTTGAGCGGTGTGCCGATAGCTGCTCAGATAGTGCGGCAGGTCGCTCTGCAAGCGGCATTATACAAATTAGAATCGCCAATCGAACCGGGCATCTTTAATTCTGAAATCAACAATTTTACAATCTATGTTAAGGGCGGAAATATCGCTAAGGGAAACTGGGAAGATATTTTTATTTTTCAGGAAGACAAAAAGACTAATGAAGTGCGTCTGATAACGTCGAATGAGGGTGGTATTGATACCAATGGTGAGGATAGTGAAATTTCTCTGAAAGATGCTTCGGTAACGACCTTTCAGGAAGGTTCTGAAAGTAAAGTGATTACGGAGAAGATTGAAGACTTACGACTCGTTATTCAAACAAAACGTGGAGAATTGATAGAACGAATCGCCAAAGCTAAAGAATCACCTGAGGAGATGGGATTGCAGGAGTTGGCGGCTTTTGGAAGAACTCTGACGGGAAAAGACCGAATCGAATCATATATACTTTTGCAGAGACGTTTACTACTATCGGTTACACCGCTTATCTTTGCACTTTTAGGAACGGCACTCGTAGCAAAATTTAACCGCGGCGGGAGAGGGTTCGGTGCTTTTTTGTCTTTATTCTGTTTGGTTTTCTATTATCTTATAACATTATTGGGCGAACAACTCGCCCGCACCGAAGTTATCAAAGTCATCACAGCGGCATTAATTCCGCTGGTGCTGAGTGTTTTTACAATCACCTGGCTGTTCATTTCGCAACGCTTCGTCATAAATAAATCTTCGGGATTGCTTGAAGTGTTAAAGAAAAAATTTATATCCGGGAGCAATGAAAAACTTGATTCGAAAAACTCATATTTAGGTTTGTCCACAGGTATCCTTGATTTTGATTTGATCTTAAATTTGCTGAAATTTTACGCTCTCACGGTCGGGTTCTTATCAGCTATTTTTGTGATATTTACGGCATTCGAGTTATGGAAGTTTGCAGGTGAGATGGAACAGGGAATTTGGCTCCTCGGTAAGTATCTGATATATCTGCTCCCATTTATATACATCCAATTATCACCGTCGGCTCTGATGATCGCAGCAATTACAACTTATGTCATCAAATCCAGACAGAATGAAATAGTCGTCTGGACGGCTGCCGGATTAAGTGTGTACAGACTACTATTGCCTTGCTTTATGTTGATGTTTATTATCGGGCTGACTAATTTCGGATTTCAAGAATTAGTGTTGAATAATTCTAATGTCAAACAGGATTCGCTGCGTGAACAACTCCGAAGTAAAAATGCAAAAAGCGATGATTCGAATAAGTTTTGGGTTGCGGGAGAACACAATATATATTCATTCAATAAATTAAACGCGTCTGATAACGAAAAAAGTTTCGTTACAGATCTAACTATTTATGAGTTTGCCAATAATCGGATAGAATCAATCATTAAAGTCGGGAAGGCATTTTGGGACGTTGATAAAATCAAATTTATAGACCAGGCTGAAAAGATAAGTTGGAAAAATAATGTGGTTTTCAGCTCAAAGGTCAACGATTATCAATATTTAGAGAAAAATAATCCGTTTCAGAAAAAAACTTCTAACTCAAATCATTTGAATATTTCACAAATTACTTCAGAAATAAATCAATCAACTTCGGTCAAAGAAAAACGAAATTACTCAATCGCTCTCTACAAAAAGTATTCGACACCTTTTCTCCCTTTTATAATAATACTTTTCACGACACCTTTTGCTTTGACGCTCGGCAGAAAAGGAAATGTTATAACAATTGGTTACGCAATTGCGGTTTGGCTTTTATTTATGGGAACGATCAGTATTTTCGAGCAACTCGGACAGAGCGGATTTATCTCTCCGGCGTTATCCATCTGGAGTCCGTTGGTTTTATTTACGGTAATCGGAATGTATCTTTTAACTAAGATTAGAACGTAGAGATTTTATAAAACTTCGGCAAATAAAAAGAGTCTGTTCCGGTCGGAACAGACTCTTTTTAACTAATAACTTGCGAACCGTAGATTTAGGTTCCGGTTTCCCAACTACCCATATACTCAAGCATTTCAGGAGTCAGAACGTCAATGCCGATGCCGAGTGCTTTCAGTTTTAATCCGGCAATCTCCTGATCAACTTCGACCGGCAACTTATGAACTTTATGTTCGAGTTTACCTTTGTTAACCACCAGATATTCGGTCGAAAGAGCTTGGTTGGCAAAACTCATATCCATCACACTTGCCGGATGACCTTCTGCCGCAGCAAGGTTTATCAGACGACCTTCGCCGAGAACGATAACGCTTTTTCCGCTGTCTTGGAGAACGTATTCCTGAACGAATGGGCGACGATCCTGCGGTTCTTCGGATAATTCCGCCAGTGCTTTGAGGTTTATTTCCAAATCAAAGTGTCCGCTGTTGCAGACCATTGCTCCGTTTTTCATCTTACCGAAATGCTCCCGATCTATAACGTGGCGATTTCCGGTAACGGTGACAAAGAAATCACCGACTTCGGCGGCTTTATCCATCGGCATTACGCGGAATCCGTCCATCGTTGCTTCAACCGCTCGGATCGGATCAACTTCGGTGACGATGACATTCGCTCCCATTCCTCTGGCACGCATAGCGACACCTTTTCCGCACCAACCGTATCCGACGACAACCAGATCTTTTCCGGCAAGCAGAACATTGGTCGCTCTGATTATTCCATCCAGGGTTGACTGTCCCGTGCCATAGCGATTGTCGAAAAACTGTTTTGTTTGAGCATCATTAACCGCCATCGAAGGGAACTTCATTACACCGGCTTTTTCCATTGCTGCCAGACGCACGATGCCGGTCGTTGTTTCTTCGGTCGTGCCGATAATTTTGTCGGCGTGTTCCTGATATTCCTTCAGAAGCGTCGCTACAACATCCGAACCGTCGTCAATGATTATGTCGGGTTTTGAATCGAGAGCGATTCGCACGTGACGATTATAAGTTTCGTTTGATTCACCTTTAATTGCAAAAACCGGAATGTTCCAGTCCTTAACGAGGGAAGCCGCAACATCGTCCTGGGTTGACAGCGGATTTGATGCGATCAGGATGGATTCCGCACCACCGGCTTGCAGAGTTCGTGCCAAATTCGCTGTTTCAGTCGTGATGTGGGCACACGCTACGATTTTCACACCGTCGAGTGGTTTTTCCTTTTTGAAACGCTCACGTATAAGTTCCAGAACAGGCATCTCCCGATTCGCCCATTCAATTCTTTGTTTGCCTTGTTCGGCAAGATTTATGTCTTTAATGTCGTATTGCATTACTGTTCCTTCTTGTGCCATATATGTTTTTATTAAATCCTTTGTTATCAATAATATAAAATTCAAAAGCCAAAAATAATTATGATATTTTCAACTCTTGACTCAGTTCAAATAAATTCTACTTTCCCGAAGCTGCACCTTCCGCCGCACCGTTTTTCAATGCTTCGACTTTGTCAGTTTTTTCCCATGAAAATCCGTCGCGTCCGAAATGTCCGTAAGCTGCTGTTTGACGGTAGATCGGACGGCGTAAGTCTAATGTTTCGATAATATCCGCCGGAGTCAGTTTGAAATTTTTGCGAACCAGTTCGGATAGCATTTCGTCGTCCAAACCCTCTTTGCAAGTTCCGTGTGAGTCAATCAGAACGGAAACAGGTTCGGCAACACCGATGGCGTATGCCAATTGAACGGTGCATTTATCGGCTAATTCAGCCGCGACGATATTTTTGGCAATGTAGCGGGCGATATATGCCGCAGAACGGTCAACTTTGGTCGGGTCTTTACCGGAAAACGCTCCGCCGCCGTGCGGGGCATAGCCGCCGTATGTATCAACGATAATCTTGCGACCGGTCAGACCGGCATCACCCATCGGACCGCCGACAACGAAACGCCCGGTCGGATTGATGTGATATTTCGTGTTTTCGTCCAATAAATTTGAGGGAATTACAGCTTCGATAACTTTTTCTTTAATATCGGCACGCAATTGTTCGTTAGTTACATCGTCGGCGTGTTGTGAAGAAATGACGACGGCTTCGACGCGAAACGGTTTGCCGTCGCGGTATTCGATTGAAACCTGCGATTTACCGTCAGGGCGTAAGTAGGGAAGTTCTCCGTTTTTTCTGACTTCAGTCAGTTTTAAGGTTAATTCGTGAGCCAGTTGAATCGGCATCGGCATCAGTTCCGGGGTTTCGTTGCAAGCAAAACCGAACATCAGTCCCTGATCGCCCGCTCCGCCCGTATCAACACCCTGCGAAATATCGGGTGACTGCGTGCCAAGTGCGTTCAGTACGCTCAAGGTTTTAGAATCATAGCCGAACGACGCGTCGTTATAGCCGATGTCACTGATCGTGTCACGGATAATCTTCTGATAATCAATCGTTGCTTTAGTTGTGATTTCTCCGGCAACAACGGCTAGACCGGTCGTGACCAAAGTTTCACAAGCAACCCGGCTGGTCGGGTCCTGCTCTAAAATAGCATCTAAAATAGCGTCTGAAATCTGATCCGAAATTTTGTCGGGATGTCCTTCAGTAACGGATTCCGATGTAAATAAATAATTTTTATTGCTCAATTGTTTTATACTCCTTTATAAAGGGATTATCTAAATTTGTGGATATTTTTACAAAAGGAAAAGTCTATCGCTTTAATCAAAATGTGTCAAAGTCCGTTAAATTTTTAGTGTAGATATAATTGGATTTAGTGATTTCAATTTCCGCAGCAGAAAACAGACTATTAAACCAAAACAGAGAAATACATCTACTGCGTCCGATAATAAAGATTATGTTATTTAAATCTATTCTGAATCTGCTTTTACGGTATCAAACGCTTCTTTGAGTGCTTTGAGAATTTCGCGTTCGTCCTCGATGTTGTCTTTGAATCTGATTGTTAGTTTAAAATCATTCTTTAGCGAATTGAAATTAAAAACTTTGTTAGAGTGAACTTCGGAAGCTGTGCTGTGAGAAATATTTTCTTCACCTTGGTCGGCACTTTGATCATTAGCGGCTTCAGCAGTTTTCTCGGTTTTCCCGATTTTATCGGTTTCAGGATTCCCGTGTTGGCGGATTTCCTTCCGGTTCAAGTCACCGGATGCCATCCGGTCCAGCAAATCGTGCATCGCCTTGCCGTCAAATTGTCTCGAAATTTCGATAAGGACTGATTTCGAGTTGATTTTAGCCGTCACACAACGTTTTCTGATGTCAGACGGTAATCCGGCGATGGCGATAGACTCGGTCACGGTCGAACGGCTTTTTCCAATTTTTTTGGCAATATCGGAATGCGTGTAGCCGTATCTGTCGCATAAATCGGCTAGACCATCGGCGATTTCCCAGATCGTCAGGTCTTTTCGCTGTAAATTTTCAACCAGAGCAATTTCCGCAATTGTCTGCTCGTCGATGTCCAGTTCGATACACGGAACTTCGTCCAAGCCTGCCAGATTCGATGCCCGCCAGCGTCTTTCACCGGCGATAATCATGTATTTTCCCGTGTTCCGATTAGGTTTAACTAAAAGCGGTTCCAACACACCCTGTTCGCTGATCGAAGCAGTGAGTTCGGTTAAATCACCAAAATCAACCCGTGGCTGATCCGGGTTCGGAATGATATTTTCCAGGGGAATAATTTTCCCGATGGTCTTGTTGGCACGCACCAGTTCCTCGACATAATGGGAATCGTGTCGCATTTTAACGGTTGTCGGTAGTCCTCGCTTAGGCACGTTTGATTACCTCCCGGCATAATTTATCGTATTCGACCGCCCCGGTGGATTTCGGTGCGAAGGTAAAGATGGTTTCTTTATGAGCGGGCGATTCTTCGAGCCGTACGCTGCGGCTGATGGTCGTTTTAAAAGCCTTTTCCGCAAAGACGTTTCTGATATGAGCCTCGACATCTTTAGCAAGCGAGGTCCGCTTATCAACCAGCGTTACCAGTACACCGAGCAGTTTCAAATCGGGATTCGGACGCAAACGCACTTTTTCGATAGTTTCGAGCAAATCGTCGGTTCCCTCCAGAGCAAAATACGATGCCTGGATCGGGATCAGAATATGACTTGCCGCAACGAGGGCGTTGACGGTGATCAAACCGAGCGTCGGCGGTGTGTCGAAAATGATGATGTCGTATTTTTCACGATACGGTTCGAGCCGGTCTTTGAGTTTGAAGACGGCATCAAAATCCCCGACCAATTTTGACTCCAGTTTCGCCAGATTAATCTTTGAGGGTATCAGATCGAGTCCCTTGGTTTCGGTCGGATAGATAAACTTATCCAGACTCTGTTCGAGATCGGTCAGCATTTCGTAAGCACTGCCGTTAATCGTGTCCTGTCCGATAAACGACAAAGAACTGTTACTCTGCGGATCAAGGTCTATCAGCAGCACACGCTTTCCACGTAAGGCACAGCCCGAAGCCAGATTGATCGCGGTCGTCGTTTTACCGACTCCGCCCTTTTGGTTTGCAATTACAATAATCATCGATAATTTAAGTAAGCATTTGGTAAACAGTGAATATGGTGAACAGTGAATTGAAATATTTAGAAATTAAAAAGTTTTAACGTTTTTTTTGCAGATACCTATCTGCTCGCTTACTCATCGGCTTAATTTCAAATCCTTCCCGATAAAAATCCGATGCAATCCATTTAATTCAACTTAATAAATGATGTCGTCCCATTCTTCAGTCGGAAGGATTTCATCGTCGGCAAGATCGGGTTGATCGGAGATTTCGCTGCTGATGTTCGATTGATTCGATATTTCAAAAACCTTCTCAGCAACGAAGATCGGGCAATCGGTTCGCAGGGCGAGTGCGATGGCATCGGATGGTCGGGCATCGAACGAGGCGTGATCGCCGTTATCGTTGACCAGTTCGATCAACGCATAAAAAGTATTATCCTTTAAGTTGGAGATAACAATTTTGCTGACCGTGTAGCCCATCTCGATTATAAAATTCCGCAGAAGGTCGTGAGTCATCGGTCTCTGCGGAGCGATCTTTTCAATTTCCAGAGCAATTGCGTTAGCCTCGAACGCTCCGACCCAGATCGGAAGAATCTTTTCGGAATCGACACCCTTCAGCACGACAATCGGAGTATTGCTGTTCGGATCCATTATTAAAGCACCAATTTTTACTTCTACCAACATCTTGTTTTATATCCTACAAAATTTTACAAAATTTCACCAAAGAGAGTATTTCTTTTGGATTCCGTGATTTTGACTCTGACGATTTTTCCAAGCATCCAATCGCCGCCCTTGAAATTGACGACCTTCTGGCAAGTCGTATGACCGGAGAGTTGCCCGCTCTGCTTATCGGAAATTTTTTCAACCAGTACACTCAGAACTCCGCCCACGTTTTTGGCGAAAGCCTTCTGCTGCTGAAACCTCATAACCTTTTCCAGTTCGAAGAAGCGGCTTTTCTTGACCGCTTCCGAAACATCGTCTTCCAACGCCGCCGCCGGAGTTCCCGGTCGCGGTGAGTATTTGAAGATATATGAACTGTCGAACTCGCAGTATTCGAATAAATCCAGAGTCGCCTGAAAATCTTCATCCGTTTCGGTCGGAAAACCGACGATGATATCGGTTGAGAGAGCGATCTTTCGCGGCGAATTGCGGATCGCGTCAATCCTCTTTTTGTAATTTTCAATCGTATGCCCACGCCGCATTGCCCGCAGAATCTTGTCACTTCCGGACTGTACCGGCAGATGCACCCAGTTGCATAAATTTTCGTATTCATCCAGAGCCCTGACGATATCGGGATGAAAATCTCTCGGAAAAGAAGTTGCAAATTTGATCCGCTCGAAACCGGTTGCCGCCACCGCCCGCAACAATCTGGAAAATGCCGTCGCTCCCGCAAAATTTTCAAGTCCGGCGACACTCTGCGGTCGGTAACTGTTGACGTTCTGACCGATCAGATGAATTTCCCGAACACCTTCGGAACGCAATTTTTCAACCTGCTTTATAATTTCTTCAGCGGATAGACTTTTTTCGCGTCCCCTCGCAAATGGAACGATACAATATGTGCAGAACTTGTTGCAGCCCTCAATGATCGGCAGAAAAGCGACAAACTCATTATGGCGGCGGCGGGGTGTGGTTGACCAGTCATATTCATCTTCACGCACGCCCAAATCTATAAAATTTTCATCTTTCGCAAAAACTTTGTCAATGGCTTCCGAAACGCGTCCGACCGCCTGGGTGCCGATCACGAAATCTATTCCCCGCTGCTGATCAAACAGCGTTTCACCTTCGAGTTGAGCGACACAACCCATTACGCCGACCTTCTTTTCATCAGCATAATTCTTCTTTAACTGCCCGATTCGCGTAAAAAGTTTGTGTTCCGCCTTTTCTCTGACCGAACAAGTGTTTAGAATAACAACATCGGCAAGGAGTTCATCGGAGGTCAACTCAAATCCGTCAGCTTCGAGCAGCGTCGCCACACGTTCCGAATCAGATACATTCATTTGACATCCGAAAGTTTCTAAATAAACTTTTTTCATAAATTCTTTTACCCTTTGGTTCCGTCGGTCTTAAAGATTCTTGCACACTTTAAATAATATTATGTATAAATCCGAAGATTTTGTCCATCTGCATTTGCACACAGATTACAGCCTTCTGCAAGGAGCAATAAAACTCAAGCCGCTTGCCGCAAAACTTCTTGAATTCGATATGAAAGCCTGTGCGATCACAGATTACGGCAATATGTTCGGTGCTATTTCATTTTATAATACGATGAAAGCAAATGAAATTCATCCGATCATAGGCTATGAAGCATACATCACGTTCGGAGATCGTTTTGAAAAAAGCACGGCGGTTAAAGCCGGTGAAAGACCCTACTACCAGATCGTTCTGCTGGCTAAAGATTTTGAAGGTTATCTGAATTTGAGTTATCTGGCTTCGAGAGCTTATACCGAAGGTTTTCTGCATAAACCGCGAATCGACCTGAAAATTCTGGCGGAGAGATCGGGGGGACTGATCGGATTGTCCGGCGGCTTGAAGGGACCGGTGGGACATCATCTCGGTCTGGGCAACTTTCAAAAAGCTTTGGAAGCAAACGGTATTTTGCGGGAAATTTTTAATGAAGATAGTTTTTTTCTGGAAATCTCCGAACATAATTTAACCGAAGAAAAAAAGATCAGAAACGAATTGATCGAGCTTTCCGTAAAGTCCGACACGCCGCTGGTTGCCACTAATGATTCTTTTTATCTGACGAAGGATGATTCACAGGCACAGGAGATTCTGATGTGCATCGGTGAGGGCAAAACGATCAATGACAGCACCCGCAGTGTTCTCGGAAGTGATCAGTTCTACCTGCGTTCGAGCGAGGAGATGTGGCATCTGTTCGGACAGGAATTACCGTCCGCTCTGCACAATACCGTGCGAATCGCCGAACGCTGCAATGTCGAAATACCACTCACGGACAACTTGGCTCTGCCGGAGTTTCCGATTCCGGTCGAGTCCGAAAGCAAGACGACTGCCGCATATTTTGAGCAGGTAATCTACGAGGGTTTTGAAAAAAGAAAGAAAACGGTCTGGAATTTACAGACTGCACGGGATGAATTGAAATATGACTTCGATGTTTACGAAGCACGTATCAGAGAAGAGATCGGGATCATTAACGAGATGGGTTTTCCGGGTTATTTCCTGATCGTCTGGGATTTTATGCGGTATGCCCGCGAGCAGGATATTCCGGTCGGTCCCGGTCGCGGTTCGGCTGCCGGTTCGCTGGTCGCTTACTGTATGGAGATAACCGACATCGATCCGATTCAGTATGATCTGCTGTTCGAGCGTTTTCTAAATCCTGAACGGGTGTCGATGCCCGATATAGATATAGATTTCTGCGTCCGCGGGCGTGCCGAAGTGATCGAGTACGTATCGAAATTCTACGGGCGGGATTCGGTTTGTCAGATCATCACTTTCGGAACGATGGCTTCGAAGGCTTCGATCAAGGATGTCGGGCGGGCGTTGAATATGCCGTATGCCGATGTCGAGCGGGTCGCTAAACTGATTCCGCCGCCGGTTCGCGGCAGAAATGTCAGTATTACGCAGGCAATCGAACAGGTTGCCGAACTAAAATCTCTGATTGAAAGAGACCCGAAGGTTAAAGAACTGGTTGATCTGGCACGACGGGTCGAGGGTTGTGGTCGGCACACGTCGGTTCACGCCGCCGGAGTCGTCATCTCGCCGAAACCGCTCGAACAACTGGTGCCGGTTGCCGTCTCGAGTCGGAACGAAGAACTGACCAGTCAGTATCCGATGGGTGACCTTGAAAAAGTCGGGATGCTTAAGATGGATTTCCTTGCTTTAACTACCTTAACCGTAATAAGCGATTGCTTAAAATCGCTTAAACTAAAAACCGGTATCGAAGTTGATTGGGCGAAGGTTTCGCTGACCGACGAAAAAGCGATGGATCTGTTTGGTAAAGGACAGACGGACGCTATCTTCCAGTTTGAATCAAGCGGGATGCAGGAAATCTGCCGCCGCTTAAAGCCGAAGGAACTTGAAGACTTAGCCGCCTTAAACGCTTTATACAGACCGGGACCGCTTGACGGTGGAATGGTCGATGATTTTATTTCCCGGCACCGCGGCGAAAAACCCGTACGGTATATCATTCCGCAGATGAAGGAGATTCTTGCCAATACCTACGGAATTCTCGTATATCAGGAACAGATTATGCAGCTTGCCCAAAAACTTGCCGGATATACGCTTGGTGAGGCAGATATGATGCGGCGGGCGATGGGTAAGAAAAAGCGTTCCGAGATGGCTCTTCACGAAGAAAAATTCGTCGAGGGAGCCGTTGCCAATAATATTAAACGCGAAAAGGCGGAAGAGATATACAAACTGATGGCACAGTTCGCCGATTACGGTTTTAACCGTAGCCACTCGGTCGCTTATGCTTATGTTGCTTTCCAGACGGCATATCTGAAGGCACATTTTCCGACATATTTCTACGCTGCCGTCCTTTCCAGTGAATCAAATGACACGGCGAAAGTTTACAAATACTCAAATGAAATGCGGAACGCCGGTTTGCAGCTTCTGCCGCCGGATGTCAATGAGAGCGATGCCAATTTTACGCCGCTCGAGGACGCTGTCCGGTTCGGCTTAACGGCGATCAAAGGAATCGGCACGGCGAGTGTCGATGCCATTATAAATGCCCGCCGGGAAGGCGGTAAGTTCAATTCTCTCACTGATTTTACGACACGGCTCGAACAGGGGTCGGTCAACCGTCGGGCGTTAGAAAGTTTGATTTCGGCGGGTGCTTACGATTCGGTTAACCCTGATCCGGTCAATGAAGATATATTTTTATGGCGGGCAAAGTTGTCTGCCGGAATTCAAGCCGCACTCGCACACGGGCAGAGGGTTCAGAACGATCTGATCCGCGGTCAGACCGATCTTTTCGCCGCCGTTACCAATTCCGTAGATGCCGCGGTGCGGATTGAACTGCCGCCCGCCGTTGCCTGGACGGAGAAGGAACTTTCCCAAAATGAGAAGGCGGCAATCGGATTTTACCTGTCAACTCATCCGCTCGATGTCTTTGCGGATAATCTGAAGGATATGAGAATCGGACATATCGCCGAACACTCGACGGCAAACGTCGGCGAACAGATAATCCTGGCGGGAATGGTGACGAAGTATCAGATCAGGCACAGCAAGAAAGGAAACCGTTTCTGCATCTTCAGATTGGAGGATCAGACGAGCGGTGCCAAGTGTATCGCCTGGTCGGAGGCTCTGGGTAAATTCGCACATATCCTAAACGAAGATGAACTGGTGATACTCAAGGGTAGAATCGATTCGAATGAAGGGCAGGAAATGACTGTTATAATTGATGAAGTTCAGAGTCTGACCGATAATGTCTATAAAAATGCCAGACAATTGAAGGTTTTTCTGCCGGAGAAGAATTGTAACGAGAAATATCTCGAAGAAATTTTTACTCTTTTGGGAAAAACACAGGGAGTCTGTGAGGTTTTACTGAATGTCGGCATCGGTAAAAATTACACGTCGCAGATCGTTGTCGGACCGCTGCGGATCAGAGGTTCGCAAAGTATCGAAAAAGAGTTAAAGTTAAAAGGCTGCCGGGTTGCATGGGACTTTAACTAATGATGTATTGTTCTAAATAAGTTTTAACTTATAAGAGAATCTGACTGAAAACGGTTGCTTTTAAAGCAGCAGCTAATAATTTTTAGACACGGCATAAAAAGGTATATCTATGGAAAAAATCTTAAACAATCCAGACCGTTCAGACCGACAGCAGGAAGCGTTAGCTTCAGAGGGACCGGTAAAACTAAATGAATCGGAAGAATCCGACGCTTTTGCGAGAGTTTTAACGGCAAGACATCCGCAGCGTCCGTATTCGTTGGATCTCTTTGAGGGAATGTTCGATGAATTTGTCGAGATTCACGGTGATCGGCGGTATGCCGAGGATGCGGCTGTGGTGTGCGGATTTGCCAGACTGGATGATCTCGAAGTTGCGGTGATCGGTCAGCAGAAGGGACGCGATACCAACCAGAGGAAATTGAGAAACTTCGGGATGGCGAAACCGGAAGGTTATCGTAAAGCACTCCGGCTGATGAATCTGGCGGAGAAATTTATGCGTCCGATCATCACTTTTATCGACACTCCCGGAGCGTATCCGGGGATTGATGCCGAGGAACGCGGACAAGCCGAAGCAATTGCATATAACCTCCGTGAGATGGCTGGTTTAAAAGTCCCGATTATTGTGGTCGTACTTGGCGAAGGCGGTTCCGGCGGAGCCCTGGCGATAGGTATCGGCGACCGGATTTTAATGATGGAAAATTCGGTCTACTCGGTTATATCCCCGGAAGGGTGTGCGGCGATTTTATGGAAGGATGCCGGACAATCTAAACGAGCGGCAGACAGTCTGCGTCTGACGGCGGAGGACTTAAAGCAACTCGGTATTATTGATGAAATTGTATCGGAAGATGAACCGTGGATTCTAAGTGAGAATTTTGCTGATTCAGAGAAGATGGATAAGGTCACCGCAAATCTCAAAACCGTTTTGATTCGGAATCTAATTGAAATATCAGATATCGGAAGTGCTCTACGTAAGGAAAAAAGATATCTGAAGTTTAGAAATATGGGTAAATTCCTGAATACCGATTAAATACCGCTCAGTGACCCAAAGTGTATCTCTCCGGACCACCGGGCGGTTTGGTATTTGGTTGACTGTAATTTAACGGTAAATTTGCAATCGACGAAGCCGGAATCTAAAACGGTATGTCATCATCGGCGGGAACTTCGACCGGAGCTTTCGAAACTTCCTTAGAGTTACGGGAATTATCAGCATCGCCGAAATCATTGCCGGACATGACTTCGGAATCATCCATACCGTCGCCGGATACGTTGCTGCTGCGGTTGCCATCGCTCAGAAACTGCATCTCGCTGGCAGTAACTTCAAGCGTCTGTCGGGTATTATTGTCACGGTCGGTCCATTCTGACAGACGGATTCGCCCCTCGATATAAACCTGTCTGCCCTTCTCCAGATACTTCGAAGCATTTTCAGCTTTATCTCCCCAGAGAGTGATTTTGAACCAAGTTGTTATATCTTGAAATTCACCATTACTATCCTTTTTTTTCTCGTTGGTGGCAACGGAAAAATCACAGACGGCTAAACCACTCGGCGTGTAACGCAATTCGGGATCACGACCCAAATTACCGATTAGAATTACTTTATTATAGGACATATATTTTATTCTCCAAATTTAATTTGATAAACATTTCCGGGCAAACCGCTGATAAATTCAAACACATCCAACGATATTGGAAATTACTCCGAAAATGCTCTGATATGAATATAATTTTAGACATCTTTGTTAAAAAACACAAAACTTTAATGCATATAATTCTAAACGGTTTTCTCAAGATATTTTTGCCGATCGGGTTACTTTTTTCCCTTCCGGTAGATGTTTTTCCCAAAACCGAAATTGATTGGACTTCTCCTCTCCAACAGTGTCGGACATATTTAACAGAAAATATGTCAACGATTGAAGTCGCGTCTGATAATGTAAATACTCTGTATTTGCCAAAATCTGACGGGAGGATCGAGGCAATAAATTTAACCGCCGGTGCCAGAGTCTGGACAACCGAAGTCAGCGGCGGGATCACGGAAAAAATTACATCGGATGAGAATTTTTTGTATGTTGTGACAGAAGTTATGGACCGAGATTTTATCGGCAAAGAATCTGGATCCGGAGATAGATCATATATTAGTATCGTATCGAAAAATGACGGTTTAGTTTTAGAGAAATTCTCATTGAATTATGAAAACACAAAATATTTTCACAAAACATCCGGTGGCTACTTTATCTCTAGCGGCAGGGGGACTTTAGAATCTTTTGATACTCTACGGAAAATACAGTGGACAAATAAATTAAATACGGAACTGACCGGCGAACCTGTTTTTTTTACGGATAATCAAAACAAAAGTTTGATAGTTTTTGGAACAGCAAATAATACGCTGATTTTTATCTCGGCGGATAGTGGTCGGATCACCCGGCAGATATATACTAAAACGACACCGAGCGTGGTTAATTTTGGAGGCGACTTTATTGTAACAGGTGATACCAAGGGTTCTCTGTATATGTCTGATCTATTGAGCGGGAGAGCGGTTTGGAAATCTTATACGGGTGGTAGAATTACAGATATAAGTATATTGAAGGATTCAATCCTGGCTTCTTCGGATGACAACTATTTATATCTTTTATATAAAAAAAACGGAAACAGAATTTGGAAGATCAACCTGGGCGGGCGAATTATCGGCAAAGCTTTTCTCGATGAAGAAAACATACTGGTTTTGCCGCAGGGGACAAATACTGCATTCATAATAAACCTGGTGCGTGGCAAAATTATTAACCGCATAGTATTAGAAAAGGACGCCTATTTTGTCAGTTCCCCGCTGAGCGTCGGCAATCAACTGATTTTGCCGACGCAGAAAGGACTCTATTTCTATGCGATGGACTGTGCCGCTATTAAACAGGTGATGCAAGATACTCGATAATGCTCTCACAAATACGAACAAGGCAGGTTTGAAATAAAATCAAACCTGCCTTGTTCGTTGCAAAATGCAGCATATCGCCTCGAAAAACTACTGTGTTTCTGAAAAATCACTAAGCATCGAGTAAATTTCATCTTTAACATTTAACTTTTTCTTTTTTATGGTTACTTCTTCAGCTTGTTCTTTGTCATTAGGAAAACTCAAGTCGGCAAGTTCGGTTAGTCGCCCTTCATAACTTTCGTGCTGCTCTACTAAATCTCTGAAGGTTTGACTTTCTTTCATTAGTTCTTGTTTGATTTCTTCTGATACTTCCGTATTCGACATATCCATAATTTTTTTCCATCCTTTTTTTTTATTTTTATTGTTAAAGAACTACCACTGAAACTTGTACGAAGCCTTAACTTTGATTAAATCCAAGATAAGTTCCGCCTCAGAAAATTATGTTATCTCAAATAACATAAAAGTTTCAAGTTGGTTCTAAAATAAAAGCAGGATGTTGATAATCTTTTAATAGATACCTGTATAGGAAATTCTGTTATCGCGTTTGCTGATTAACTCCTTGTTTTTAATATAAAATTTATATGCTAAAATTGATTCGTTATCAGACGCGACAGTAATTCTTTGTTTATGTTCACCTGGTAAAATACATAGTTCCATCAATTTTTCATATAAAGCCCGGTCGCAGACAATGTGTTCACTCGTTGGAAGTAGATGCTGTTCGGCAAAATCTGTGAGCGTAAGCTGGTTTGGTTTCAACTCTTTTTGACTTAATGTGAGGTTCAAGTTGATACTTTTTTCTATTTCAGAGCTTTTTTCGTAGATACAAAAATGTCTGCTCTGCAAAATCGCAACCGTGTAGGACTTGCCGGTTTCGCCTTCGACCGAGAGTGCTTCGATGCCGGAAACACCGTATGATTTAATTTTCAGCGATCTGCATATTCCTACGACCGAAGCGATACCGACCCGCACTGCCGTATTGCTCCCGGGACCGTTCGTGTATATAATCTCTTTAATATCAGTTACATCCAGCCTATTTTCCGATAAAAATTGCCGGAGTTGCACGATCAACTCCTTTGATAACAGAACTTCGGCATCTATTTTCTTAGACGCAATCTGGTGATCTTCCTTCCAAATTGAAAAACTTCCATTTGAAAAACAAGTATCTACGGCTAGGGCTATGTTTTTTTCCACAATCATATTTTTTTTGCGTTTGGAGTAATTACTCATTATCTCTGTTGGTTATTGTTCGCCGGGTCAGAGATTTGATGGAAGGTATCGTGCGTCTGAGAAAATGTTCGATTTGATAAAATATTCTGGTTTTCGCATTGAGGTGACCATTGACACCGATGGTCGCCATAATTGGGTTCGGTGGAAGTCTGTATAATATTTGATGGATAAATACCTGCGGTTTATGAACTGCCGTAAAAAGAGGTGTAAAAGGATATTTTCTACGCCAGATGCGTTCGAGCGTACGCGGCAACCAACGCGGAATGTTAGATGCTTCTGTCGCGAACGGCAAATCCGATATATCTAAATTCAAATACTTATGAGCGATGCCGATACAATATATTATCCACAGACGCCTTTTTTCTTCGGTTCCCGCAAAGCATCTTTCCCAATCAAAGTCCGCCGCACGATTATCGATGGCATAATATATGTCCTCAAGTTTTCTTTTATTTTCACCGCCGTCCGTCAGCCAGTGTACGCACAAGACCCGCAGATGATCTTCCTCCGATAAAACTCTGACGGCTGTTCCGTTAAGTTTAATCAGAACGGAGTTTTCAAAGAGTTTTTCCCAATCCCGTTCGTCCAGATGCCGTAAGCCTTCATGCAGATCAATGTGTATATTGACCGTTTTTTTGGTCACAATCCGTTTGGCAACATCGATTTGAGCAGGATTAACTGCCAGGTCAATATCGGTTGAAATTCTTGCAACCGTCGGCGGATAGAGTCTTTCAATGGCAAAACCTTTAATCAGAATCGGTTCGACTCCGCCGCTGCGAAACATTTTAAAGACATTTTCGATCTGTGTCTGCTGAATTTTTGACTGAAGTTTCCACCATTTTTTTTCGTCAGCGTTCATATCAACTTTTTGAAGTAAAAATAATGCGAAGATTTAAAATAAAAAAAGCAGTCGGCATTAAATCCGCACTGCTCTTTCCGATTAATCTCAAAATCTAATCGTCAATCTTAAATCTGAAAATAGAAATTCATCTATCCTTTTAGGCGACACAGGCAGTAGCACCACAGCTTCCCGTCGGACATCCGGCATTAGCATTTGGTGTTCCCGCAACACAATCAGAATTTGCTGTACAAGCACACGAACCGACTGCTAAGATACTGCTCGGTGCGGTCAGAGAAGCCACAACCGGCAGAGCAATAACCGATGCAAAGCCGACTTTTTTGATTAAATCGCGGCGGGTGCGTCCGTTGAAATCAAGTTCCGATTCTTTTTCAAGCAAATCGTTTTCATTCAACTGATCGATTGCCAACCAAATTAAATCTTCGTTGCCGGAACCATACATCCGGGCTAAATCGGCAATATTATTTTTTCCGTCACACGCTTTCCAGACATTTAATGCCGTTTGATTCAAGCAGTGTGCTTTATTCGTATCGAGATCATACACTAACAACTCGTCAGGCATTTCCTGTACTACTAAACCATCCTTGCGAGCCATTGGAATTTGAGTTTTATTCATCTTTCCTCCTAATCTATCCTTTATTATTATAATGTAAATTTAATAAACTGTTTAAGCGTTTTCCTCAAAAAATTCAATTATCTTTTCAGCAAAATCACACGCTTCCCCTCTTGAACTCTTGCAAATTATCGCACGACTTGCAAGGTTTTTCAAGACCTGCAAGGCAAATTTCGTTTGTTTTCTGATGGCGAGAGTATGCGGAATAATTTCCATAATTCCCGCTCCGGCACTTAACCTCTGAGGTTGCCAGACTGCATCGGCAGAATATTCCGTAATCAGAACCATTCCAACCGGACACGGACCCGAACCGGCTTTTCCGCCCAAACTTTCGACCGATACTTCCAGTTGTTGATATTCATCAGTAATTCCCCGCACTGAAAGCGTCTTCGGAAACGGATAGACCAAACCGTTTTCATCCAAGATTGCATATTCATCGGAGTAGTAAACCGCTCCACGCAAAACGAGTTCTTTAACGAGGGTTGTCTTTCCCCTAAAACTTTTCGCCGGTATAATCAGAGCCCTGCCGTTTATCGCCACCACTCCGGCGTGCAGAAATAATTTCGCCTTGGCGTGTTCACCGACGGTTAATCTGACGACGCTTTCGAGATAATTAAAAAATCTCAGTTCAGAATCCGCTTCCTTAATATACTCGCCGTTCTGAAACATTTTCAGAATTTTGGCACTCGTATATTCAATAAAAAAGGTATGTTCAGCGGAAATCTGGTTATCAACTAGCTTGAAATTTTCGGGAAGAGCAAGTTTTAACATTTGCTTGAATTTTTCGGAGTGTTTAGAAATGGTCGCACCAATTCGGATGACGACACCGAAGGATTCAAATGTGAAAAATTTATCTGTGTTTAAAATGTTTTCCCGACTTTTTATCATTACCGAGTATGTTTTGAAACTAACACTTTAATTTTGTTTAGTCAACAGAAACTTGCCAAACACTGCCAGCAGCAGCACCGAGGTAATTCCCGTAACTGAAATAAGCAGCCATAAGTCATTTGCAAACACGACCACAAACAGTATTCCGGCAGTAACGACCAGTAGTGAAAGCACTCCGTATAGACTTGAAACAGAGGCGTGCGTCCGACCGTCAATAATCAGCTTTTGATAGATGTGGCGGCGGTGTGCTTCCCATAATTTTTCGCCTCTGATCAAACGTCTGACGATAGTTTGTAATGTGTCAAAAACAAACAACCAGACGAACAGCACCGCCAGTAAAGGAAATAATTCAGTCATATTTTTAGAATTTTTGATGGACGCTCCCAGCAGCGGAAAGGCAGCGAACGTATAGCCTAAAAAAGAACTGCCGACATCGCCCATAAAAATCTTCGCCGGTTGCCAGTTGTAATACAGAAACGCCATCTGAACAAAAATAATCACCAACCCGAAAAACAAAAAGAATTCTAAACCCAAAAAGTAACCCGTCAACACCCAGCCGATTGCCGCGGTGATTGCCTGAACTCCGGCAATTCCGTCGATTCCGTCCATAAAGTTGTAAGCATTCGTCAATCCGACGATCCAAAAAATTGTCAGTCCATAACCGATATACCCAAATCGTGTAACTCCTATCAATGGAATATATCCTGAATCCCAGTAGCCGATTTGCGATACGATGACAATCGCCGCAAGCATATGGAAAGCCAAACGCCAGATAAACGACAGCGAAAAAATGTCATCCAACCAACTGATGGACGCGATCAAAACCGCACCGACGAGGTACGACCAGATTCTGATTTCAGCAAAAAAAATCTGATAGATAATATACGCCGCTAATATAACCACGACGAAAACCAGTCCGCCGCCTCTCGGAATCGGAACTTCGTGCGAACTTCTGGCATTCGGCACATCGAGAATTTCCCGCTCGACACTCCACCGCCGGAAAAATTCCACACCGAAGAATGTTGCCGCGAACGTTCCTATAAATATAAGCAGATACATCAACTTTTTCGTTCGAGATACCACACGACTTCTCTCTTCAATGCTTCGGCAATGTCTGTCGGCGGCTTAAATCCATAGGAGTTAAATAGTTTGTCGGCGGAATAGACATCTTCAGCCATCCACTTTCGAATAGAATCGGCGACATTTTTCAGCCGTTTTAATTTTAGATGACGATACAGAAAACCGGAGACCTCCAGAGAAAGCATTCCCGGAATCGAGATAGGAAGAATTCGTTTGTCGAGATTCATTTGAATTTCGGTGACAATTCGCTTCATTGACAGAGGCTCTGCTGAAACATTGAAAATCTCGGTTGAATTGTTTTTATTCCTTATTAGAATCTCTATCGCTCGGGCAACATCATTTTTGTAAATCAGACTCTTACTGTTTGCTCCGCTCCCGATCCATATAAATCTACCCGAATCAATCGCCTTAATCAGCCGAAAAACATTTCCGGCATCCTCTTCGCCGATAATCGTCGCCGGTCTTAAGATCGTAAGTGCGACCGGCTCACCTGATAGAATTTCCAGACACGATTTTTCCGACTCCAACTTTGTAACCGCATATATTCCCGCCGGACTGCAAATCGAGTTTTCATCACGACTCCGAACTGCGGTAGTTTCAGCATCCGTGCCGTAAACTGCGACCGAACTGATGTGTATGAAATGTTTGACCCCTAACTCAACCGCCAACTTAGCTGTATTACGCGTTCCCTCAACATTTGTTTTCCAAAACTCTCTATCATCGGCGGCACCGAATTGATGAGCTAGTCCGGCGGTGTGTACCAAAACATCTACGTCCCGGGCTGATCGGACACCTGTTAAGGTTTTAGAATCGGTAATATCTCCGAAGAATGTTTTGGAATTACTGTCCGGGGTTACACTTTGATAGATAACGCTGTTGCTTCGGACAAGTTTCTTAATTTTATGACCTTTTTTTCCAAGATAAAAACAAATTTCTCTACCGAGGAATCCGTCGGCTCCGGTAACGAGGATATTCATAAACAATCCTGACTTTTATTGGCTGAACAATTATTCGTTATCAGACGCATTAGGGTTCAGCACTTTTTTATATTTTTCGATCGCGGCTTCCAGTGAATATGTTTCGACAGCTGCTTTTCTTGATCTGCGTCCCATTTCAGCCAGATTATATTTCTGAGTTGCAATTGCTTCGATTGTTTTTTTCAGTAATTCGGGATTATCCGGGATGACTGCCCAACCGTTTTTATTTTCTTTGATAACCAGTTCGATTTCCGAATCAGGTTCGCACAAAGCCAGAATCGGTTTTCCGGCTCCCATTATATTATAGGTGCGGCTCGGCATCGACACGCCTCGCATTTTTTCGGTCAGTGAGACGATTCCGACATCACACGCATTCAAAAACATATTCTGTTCGCTGCGTGGTCGCGGTTCCAGAATGGTTACATTTTTCAATTTTTTTTTTTCAACGGTGTTCTGCAAATATTTAAGTTTGACTCCCGCTCCCAAGAATATAAAATGAAACAAATCTTCGCCGAGAAGTTTTTCGGCAACCAGCAGAAAGCTTTCAATATCATTCGGGTATCCCATATTTCCCGCGTATAATAATACCAGTTCGTCTTTCAAACCAAGTTGCTTCAACAACTGATTTGTTTCCCGCGGTGCGGGCGACACGGTTTCGAGTTCAGCCCAATTCTGAATCACACAGATTTTCCCCCTTTCGCTATGACTCATTTTTTCCGCCACGAGTTCTTTCATATCCCGTCCAACAACGATGATGCGGTGGGCGTTCCGGTACAGCTTCCGGTTAAAATAGTTCAACAATTTGCTGAACAGAGAATCCTTTTTGGTTTTATTTACGGCGATTAGTATTTCGGGATAATTGTCGTGAATCAGCGGAATATGTTTTGCACGCTTAATTTTGGCACAGATTCCGGTGATGAATGGCAGTAGCGGCGGAGTCGTTACGACCAGAACTGTTTCGTTCTTTTTAAATTTGAAGAGACATTTAAAAAATACGGAAAAACTCAATGTAAACATATTGAGCAACCGCAGAGGAATTTTATTTTTATCGAAACGCGTTCCGAAAACCCTGTAAATATCTACCTTTTTGTGTTTTTCAAAAGCAGGAGCGGTGATTTTTTTGGCTGAATAATTCGGTTGTCCGCAGATGACACCAACCTCGAAATCTTGGACCAGACCTTCTGCAATTTTAGTCAGATAATATCCGGTCGAAGTTTCTTCAGGATAATATAATTCGGAAACAACCCACAGCTTTTCTTTTTTCTTGATCTCCATAAACCTTTTATCCGGTTTTTATTTTACACAAATTTTCCGCAAGGTTTATCTATGAAATATGTTTTCTCAAACTCGTATAACCGAGAACGATTTTCGCCACCGTCTGCGATACGTTGCTGACCAGATACTCCGGCGGTGCCGCCCAGACGCTCGTGTTGGAAACAGCTAAATCTACTCCCCGCAACACCGCCTCCGTTTCGATTCCGGTCAGCACATTGCTGCCGCATTCGATGGTTTCGGGGCGTTCGGTTACATCCCGCAGAGTTACGTTCGGAATCCCGAATATCGCACATTCTTCCTGCACCGTGCCGCTGTCGGTTAAAACCGCGTAAGCATTTTTTTCCAAATTGACGAAATCGAAAAATCCGAGTGGTTCGAGCAGTTTTATTTTATCGGAATCGACTTCGATGCCGAAGGCTTTCATTTTTTCAGCCGTACGCGGGTGAACGCTGATTAGTATATTCTTAGAGTATTTATCGGCAAGTGTTTTGAAGCCTTTAAAAATCTCGGTCAGACGCTCCGGCAGATCGACATTTTCCGCCCGGTGGAGTGTTACTAAAAAATATTCGCTTTTTTCAACCGCGAATTTTTCAAAAGCATTGCTTTTATCTATTTCTTCACTAAAGTAATCAAGCACTTCCTTAATCGGATTGCCGGTCGTATAAACCCGCTCGCGTTCGATGCCTTCGGCAACGAGATTTTCCTTGCTGCGTTCGGTATACGGCATTAAAATCGTACTGCAGTGATCGATGATGCGGCGGTTGACCTCCTCCGGTACACGATTATCATAACAGCGATTTCCCGCTTCCATATGAAACACCGGAACTCCCTTACGGGCGGCAACGATTGCCGACAAAGCACTGTTTGTATCACCGAGAATCAAAACTTTCTCGGGTTTATGCTTCTCGATCAAATCGTCTGTTTGTTCAAGCATTCTACCGACCTGCTGACCGAAACTGTTGGCAGTGATGCCAAGATGTTCATCGGGCGTTCTGACTTGCAGATCATTTAAGAATATATCGGAAAGACTTTCCGTAAAATTCTGTCCGGTATGAACCGTGATCTGTTCGCAGTATTGATCGAGTGTTTTCATTATCAGACTCAACCGAATTATTTCCGGTCGCGTTCCGAATATCGTCATTATTTTCACAAATATTTAAGTTCTATCAAAACTTCGCCACTTCTCATAGGGGGTGGGATCGTCGAGCATTTTCCCGACCAGTATTTCCCAACTATCAGTTTGAAAATCAACTATTTTTCTTAATTTGCCGGAATCTAAACTCCGGTCGATTTTAAAATCTTCAAAGGGTTCGATGACGATGTTCAGATCAAGTTTTTTCTTAATCAATTTGAGCAAATCGAATTTGTTGATCGGTTCACTCGCCAGATGATAAATTCCACTTAAATGTGGATGATTTTCAATAATATCAGAGATCACATCGGCAACGATAATCGTTGGAAAGCCGGAGTATATCGCATTAGAGAATCCTTTGACCGTCCCGCCCTGATTACTCCGGAACCATTCGACCAGACTTCTCGACGTACTCAGTTCCCGACCGATGATCGAAGTCCGCAGAGTCAGACATTGATTATCATCGACTTCACCCAGATATTTGCTCAAACCATATAAGTCAGTCGCATTCGGGGTGTCTTCCTCGGTATAATTTCCCTTGTTCCCGTCAAACACGCAATCCGTGCTAAAACTGATAAAACGGGCATTCAGTTCACCCGCCAGCCGTGCCACCTTGTGCGGAAAAATAGCGTTAACCTCGAGAGTTTTAACTACATCCCTCGCTTCGGCTTTCTGTTTAATAACGCCGATCGCATTAATAATTACATCCGGTTTTGATCTTCTGATAATTTTACTGACGGACTCAAAATCCTCAGCATAGACATTTTCAAAAACTTTGTCTCTATCAAATATATTAAAATGCTCGTAAGCTGCGAAATTATCTCGTAACGTCAGCCGGACATCAAATTTTTTGCCCAGAATCTGTACGAGTTTATGACCGAGCAAACCGCTTCCGCCAAGTATTAGTATTTTCATTCTTAATGTATCACTTTATATGTCGGCATCCAGACTTCCAGAATTTACTTTAACAAAACTATCTATACCATTTTTATTAAAAACATTGAATTTGCTGACAAATCATTGTCCGGTGCTGGTAATGCTGTAATTTAACATTTCAATCGTTTCGCTTTCTAAATTATTTTCCGACAACCATTTTTCAAGAAATTTAACGGTATTATCCGACATTATTTTATAATCTTCATTATTCATCGCAATTACTTCTGTCAGGACTCTGTTCCATAATTCGGGATTTTCAAGCGGAATATCCCATCCAATTTTTTTTTCGGATAAATTTTTCCAGGGCGTACGATTGCTGATTATCAGAGGACATCCGCCCGCCAGAGCTTCCAGAACGATATGACCGAAGTTTTCTCCAAGCGTCGGCAGTAAGAAAAAATGATATTTCAGAAGTGTTCCGGCAACTTCTTCGTGCGGTATGCCACCGCCATATTTGACTTTGATATGCGACGGAAGTTTTTCAAAAACTGCTTCACATTCTTTCCAGTAAATGTCGTCTTCAATCGGTCCGAACAGATCAATCTGCAATTTACCATCCGGGATATTTAAGTTTTCAAATAACCATTTTACATTCTTCTTTTTCATCAATCTCGACAAAATTATGACCTTTGCTGAACCTGCTTTCTTAAATGGTTTTTTCATACTAATTCTCTCCGGCAACACACTTCTTGCAGTCATATCCGGACAGATGAAATATTTCGCGTTGACGGGTTGCAGACGTTCTATTTCCTTTTTTTCAAAAATCGTTGACGGTTTCCAAATAACATTTTTATATAACCCGGTAATTTTGGCAAAGTTTAAAAAAAGCTTTTTTTTACTGCTCTTCAGCTCCAACGCCCCGGGAGTTAATTCACCGCACGGAGCGACGATTATATTAATGTCCGGTATCAGTTTCAGTTTACGAAGTTGTAACACCAAAATTGCCGGGGTGGCGAAACAACTGTTCAGATAAATTGATGCCGGTTTCACTTCCAAGATCAATTTCCGCAGTTTCGAGATGCGTATATTTCTCTTCGACAAATAAAAAACTTCCGCACCGCCGATTTTGTTCCAACTATCATTCGATATATCTGCGTAAGGAGTTCTGTCCTGCGGTCCATCGTGATCTCTCGTGATTATGCGAAAATCGTAAAATTCTTTTAAACGTTCGACAATGTTTACCAAAGTCCGCATTCCGCCGCCGCTTTTGTAACCCGGCAGATAATAATCGCAAACTATCAAAATAATTGGTTTTGAATTCATAGACCGAACTTTTGAGAGTTTATTTTATACGACAATTTTCGATAATCTCCCGGTAGAGACTTTCATATTGAGAGGCGATTATATGCGACCTAAAGCGTTCGACATTCGCCCTTCCGTCATCTACCAATTTTTCACGAAACTCCTTGTCCGCTATAATTTTGTTGATAGCGGAAGTTATGGCGTTTTTATCTTCCGGATCGACTATTACGGCACCGTTTCCGGCAACTTCTTTCAAGGGACTAATATTACTGGTTATTACCGGTGTCAGCATCGCTTGTGCTTCGATGACCGGCAACCCGAATCCTTCAAACGTTGAACAGAACGAAACTATATCGGCATCTTTATATTTTTCGAGCATTTGTCGGTCGGTCAATTCGAAACTGTTCTCATACAAAGTCTTGTTTGTCAGCAAAAGTTTTCTTTGCACGTCACTCAGTTGACCGACAATATCCAATTTACAAACTATATTTTTGGTAGCTTCAATCAAGTTCAGCAAGTTTTTATTAACACCCGTCCCGATTTGCAGAATCGTGGGACACTGCTGGTTGAAATTTTTTTTTTTTTTATTAACTGAAAATTCTTCAAACAGCGGATTTTCGATTACGCGAATCTTGTTTTGACTGCACCCGGTGTAGTATATAATTTCAGACTTAGTGGCTTCAGAAATAGTTGTAATATATTTCAACTTTCTGACGGGCAGATCAAGATATATTTTTTTCAAAATGTATCTTTTGATACCCCGATTAACCCTCAGCAGACCGAGATCGTGAATCGTCAGAACGGTTTTTTCGGCGGGCATTCTGAATGCCATATAGTGAATATGTCCGGTTATGTGAAATATATCAGCAGCGGGCAATTTGAATAAGATCAGATTTTTCAATGTTCCGCTTAGATTGTTTCCAAATTTTAACTTTTGAAAACTGCTTTGAAATTCCGCTTTTGGCAACTTATCCGCGATCTGTCTGAAAACCTTTTCGATACTGACAAATTTCCAAAACATCCTTTCGATAAAAATAACTCTGATTTTCATAAAAAAAGTCTCGGTTTTAAGGCAAAAGTCAGAGTAAATTCTCCGCATTATCAAACACAATGCGTGTTAGATCAAAAATTAAATGAATATTAGCCACATTACGATAAACGTAGTGTCAAATTTATGAAAAAAATCAATCCGTTGCAATCAGTTCCAAATCATTTATGTTAATTGCGGTTGTACCGACTTCTTCGACCACCAGACCCGCCGCCGTATTTGCTAAACCTGCCGCTTCAAGAAAGTTTTTGCCGGCTGCGACCGCGACGGCTAATGTTGCGATAACCGTATCTCCGGCACCCGTTACGTCATAAACTTGACGAGCTGTGGCTTTTAAATTACGAGGCTTTTCTTCTTTTTGAAAAAGAGTCATTCCCTGTTCACCTCTCGTAATCAAAAGATTTTCGAAACCATAATTGCCCATCAAATATTTACCGGCTGTTTCTAAATCATCATAATTCTCCAAATCTGTTCCGATAGCTTCATAAACTTCTTTTTTATTCGGTGTCAGAATCGTCGCATTTTTATATTTATTGTAATTTCGTCCTTTTGGATCAACTAAAATCATCTTATTAGACGCATTCGCCGTCGTTATCAGACGCAAAGCAATAGTTTCAGTTATCAATCCTTTAGCATAATCTGAAAGTATAACGACATTAACATTTTCTATCAAAGATGTAAATTTCTCTACTACCGATTCCTCTTCCCTATCACATATGTCGCCGATGTCTTCCTGGTCAACCCTTACAATCTGTTGATTTTGAGCAATAATTCGCGTTTTAACGATGGTCGGGCGGCGGGAATTTTTAATTAAATAATCGGCGGATATTCTACGTTCACTTAGAATTCTCGTGAGGTCGAGACCTTCCTGATCTTCGCCTAATACGCCGATCAGATATGCTTTAGCACCGAGTCCGGCGATATTTGCCGCAACATTCGCCGCTCCTCCGGGAATCAAAGTTTTTCGTTTTAAATTTACGACCGGCACTGGAGCTTCAGGCGATACTCTTTCAACATTTCCCCACCAGTATTGATCGAGCATCACGTCACCGACGATCAACACCCGGACATCGGCAAATTTATCAGAAAGTTTTTTCATTGATTAATTTTCTAAAACGCCAATCACATATTTTTGATATGATCGTCGATTATCTCGCACCAAATGTGGATAATCGCGATGTGTCCTTCCTGAATACGGGCGGTTCTCGGTGAAGGTATCATAATGCAGGCATCACTCAGAGATGAGAGTTTTTTTCCTTTTTCTCCGGTCATACTGATAATTTTGCACCCCATCCGACGAGCCGTCATCACCGCTTCGATCACATTCGGTGAATTACCGCTCGTGCTGATGGCAATCAGTATGTCGTCTTTTTCAGCTAGTGCTTCGACCTGTCTCGAAAAAATTTTCTCGAAACCGTAATCATTGGAAAGTGCGGTAATTGCAGAGGTGTCAGTGGTCAGAGCAATTGCTCTTAATGCCTTGCGTTCGGTTTCAAAACGTCCTATGAATTCGGCGGCGAGATGTTGAGCATCCGCCGCACTTCCGCCGTTACCGCAAATCAGAACCTTTTTGTTTTGTAGAAATGCGGCATAGATTATTTCGGCACACTCCTCAATTTCTTCACAAAAATTCTGCCGCAAATTGCTGAATAGTTGAATATGTTGATCGAGTGAATTTCTAGTCGTACTGGTTTGTTCGGCTTTTTTTCCATCCGACAGATTTTCTTCCGGTTTTGCTGTCAAAATTTTATTGATTGTATCACTTGAAGAAAAACCTTCTAAAAACTGTATTGAATGGACTTCTCCATTATTTGATTTAACAAAATCCGCACCGATAATCTCTTTTTCATGCCAATCTCCGCCTTTTACGAGAACATCGGGAACTATCTCTCTGATGAGGTTTTCAGGTGTAAGTTCATCAAAAATACGCACTTCATCAACGGCACTTAGCCCGGCTAAGACAGCTGCCCGGTCTTTCTGCGTATTGATCGGTCTGTCTTTGCCCTTGATCGAACGCACCGATTTATCACTATTAATGCCGACGATTAATTTATCGCCAAAGGACTTTGCTTTCTCAAGCAAATATATGTGTCCGGGATGAATTAGATCGAAACAGCCATTCGTAAAAACTACTTTGCTCATATAATTTCATTAATTTAGAATTTTGCATTTACAATCAGTGATATTAGTTGATGTGATACCTCAGCTAATTAATTTTTTGCTAATTGATAGACAGACAAATATTGATCCGAATAAAGTATTGTAGATTCTTTGATAAAGTTCAAATCGTTTTCTATCTCCGTGTCTTTGCCGTAAATAATTATCTTATCAATATCATTTTTTTGGTCTGCAACGACGAAATTTACCGATCTTATTTTTTTCAAAAGGGTCGTTTTTTCAATTTTCGGATCAATCACATTACTGGTGATGAATTCGTGTCTAATTTTACGATTTTGAGTAGTATTTGCAACGACCGGAAATAAATAATGACCAAACTCGTAATTATCCCAGATCAAAATATTTATCCCAATTCCGTTTATATTGTTAATCTGAGCCAGAGGATTGGATGAAAATCTTAGATCGTTCTCGGTCAAAATCAAAATCGTAGCAACAGTGTCACCTTCTGACAAATATTTTTTCGCCTGCATAAAGTTCGATGCTTTTTTATTTGTTTGAAATATATAGTTAAAAACTGCCAGCGTCTGGAATAAAATAACAAAAGACAGTAAAAAGGTTATTAATGTTTTCCACTTAAATCCGATATTGATTTTGAAAATCGGAACTAAAAATATAAAAACACAAATAAATACGCGTTCACGCAACAGAGTTCCCTTGGTTTCCCCGAAATTGTCCGGTGCAAACAGGGTAAATGATGTTGAAAAAAGAAATAGGAATATAAAAGGCAGTTTCTCGCGTGTGAAGATACTTTTATGATCAAATTTATATATTGTAATGAACATAAGTATAGATGTTGCTGACAGAATCCATAACAATGGTGTCAGCAAATAGAACATACTTGAAGAAAATTCAATGAATGGAAATGTTTTGCGGCTGATGATGATAAATATATCAACAGATGTAAATTGTCTGATCCATTGAAATACTGAAAAAGGATTTTCTACATTATTCCAAACCGGACGAAACCGATTTCCTTCGTCAGTCTGCGTTAAAAAATAGTGCAGAAAGACTAGAATTACCGGAATGAATGCGGCGGCGATATAAGTCGCAGTTCGATTAAGATTTTCTTTTTTGACGGAAATAGTTATGACAAATATACTTCCCGCTAAAATAAGAAAACTAATCAGATGACTCAAAAAAATAATAACGAACAAGATACTTAGAATAACAGCTTTAGCTAAACTCAATTCCTGCTTCCATTTATAAAAGAAACCTAATGTCCAAACTAAGCAAATTATACCGAATAGAAAATTATATAAACCTAATAACCAGAAGATGTTAAAACTGATTGCCAGACCGTATAAAAAAGTTAAAGTTAAATCCCGTTTTCCATTAGTTGAATATCGTAACCAAGTTAAAGAAACAGGCAGGGACAGCAATGTAACTGTGGCAGTTAATTTAGTTAGAACAAGCGTCGGAAAAATTTTAAGGAGCAGAGCAAATATAAAATGAGTTGATGAATTCGGTGTCGATAGATGATTCAGTTCTAAAATACTTGTGTAAAACTCATTATTTTTAAGAATCTCTCCGATTACATAAGCACTGTATAGATGAGCTGAACCATCCTGAGTTAAAAAATAGTCGAATGACCAGATAGGAACGCAAACTAATATGCTAATCACCGATAAAATGATAATATTCTGTTTCGTAAATGGTCCGTGTAAATCCATTGATACCGTCTTGGTTGGTTTGATTTATGAAGTTTTGAGATTCGTTTTAAAAACTGTAAAATTGAATTTTCCTGAAACAAATGTTACACCAATGTCAGCATATGTCTAAATCGAACTTTCATAATATCAAACACCATTCCCCGATTCGACCGAATGTCTTATATCCGATAGCCGTGCTGTGGGGTGCGATTATATTTATAGTTTTCGGCTATCACGTTTATGACTCCTTTTTGTTCGGTCCGCAGACAAATTTTTATCTGCTTCCATGGAGTTTTGCGACGGGTTTAGCTATCGTCGCTCCGAGTATATATTTAATCTACACGAATCAGTTCGATCCCTTTCATCCGCTTGTTTTTCCGGCGTGGTCATACTTGTTCCCGGCATTCGCCGTTGGCGGGCTGATTCTTGCTTTCGGCTTATCGCAACCGTTTTTTCTGGTTTTCGTCCAGGATGAAAGATATAATCTGCCGCTGACTCTGGTTTATATTTCAATCGGATATCTGAGTATGGCGGGCGGATTCTATCTGCCTTACAGCCGTCGTATCGGTAATTCTCTCGGAAATAAACTTCCCCTATGGAATTGGGACACCGAAAAACTTTTGCTGCCGGCGTTGTTTTTGTTGGTTCTTGGATTTTTCAATAATATCCTGGCATTTTCGGCGGGAATCATCGGCTTTCAACAGGTTGCCGCGATCGGAACTTTTGACGGTTTGCTTTTTTTGATTACGTTGTTCTGGTTACAGGGCAGTTTTTTGCTTTGGTTGTGTATTTTCAGAACCGAAAAATTTCTTCTGCATCATTATTTGATAATAGGTTTGTTATTGGCAACATCGCTGATCAAAGCGGCTTTCCAGGGAAACCGCGGCAGTCTGCTTTCGATTTTTATTCTCGTTGCCTTTGCCTTTGTGATGTCGAAGCGGAAAATCGAACTCAAACACAAGGTACTTGCCGCCGGACTGGTCATCCTCGCCGTTTCTGTCGGAATCATATACGGCACGACCTTTCGCAACATCAAGCAAACCTCGGAGCAAGTTCCGATTGAAGAATATGCCGATGTTATTTTTCAGACTTTTAATCGAACATCAGACAAAGATACGTTGGTCATATTCAAAGAAGGTGTCAGTAGTTTAGCTGAACGCGTCGAATCGGTCAGTTCGGTTGCCGTCGTCGTTTCTAATTACGAAAAACTTTCAACCTACGAAGCCGGTTACGGTTTTGATAATAACATCTTGAAAGACTCGGTAAATTTTCTGATTCCGAGATTTCTCTGGTCGGATAAAGTCGTTGCTACCGATTCGTTCAGTTACGGCGAATTGTATTTTGATTTCGGTGAAAATTCTTTTACGCTCACACCGTTCGGCGATCTTCTAAGAAACTTCGGTCCGTGGGGAATTCCTCTGGGAATGATGGTTTTGGGAATTTTTCTAAGATTAATGTATTCGGTTTTAATCGAAGGTTACAGTTTTTCTTACTGGCGGGCGGTTCTTTATTATATGACGCTGACGTCAATCTCTTACGAGGGTTCCTACGGTTTGATCATTCCATATACAATTAAAGTAGTCTTTATATCGGTTCTGGGACTTTTAATCGTGCGTTTTCTGATGGGCAAAACAAATACTTGAGACACTAATTCAAGACTCAAGCTATGTAATAACTGTTTTATAAATTTACCGCTATGACAAACAAACACTTTTTATTTCTAGTATTTATCCTTTTATTCTCCGGTTTTGCTCAGGCACAAAATAAATTTGAAGGATATAATATTCTTTTGAATGTTCCCGAAGACCATAAATCGGCAACCTGTGCGATTAGATATGTTCCGCCGACAACGGATATTATCGTAACCGATTTGAATCCGCAGACATCAATGCGGACTAAACCGTGCGGCGGTTCGCAAGCCGGAACAACGCTCACGCAAATATCTCCGACGACGGCAAAAGTCAACGCCGACGGCAGAAATTATCGTTGGTGTTTTGAGGGCGAAGATGAAAAATACCGCATATCTTTTAAGGGCGATCAATATACCGGACAAGTAACTTATGATTGGATCGCCACTCCGGACGCGAAAAATCTCGGCACATACAACATCAGGGATTTTGGTGCGAAGGGCGACGGGGTTAGCGACGATACGCTGGCGATTCGCAGTGCTTTGGCTTTTATTACAACCCATAACGGCGGAATTTTGAAATTTCCCGAAGGTGACTATGCTGTTTATGAATCATTGACTCTACCTTCCGGTATCACTATTGAGGGCATCAATGGCATTCACACAAATGCCGGAACTAATAATGTCGTCTATAAAAACCCGACGCGAATCACATTGAAAAAACCGAACACGGCACTTTTCCGCATCGGCGAATGCACCGAAAAGGTGCGTCTGCGGGACATCGAACTTTATGCTGAGGACAGCAAAAACACATTCGGTGTCGAAGCATTAGGTGCATATTCATCAACGCAGGACGTATATTTCGATAATGTTACGTTTCACCGATTTTATCGCGGAATTTCGGTCGTCGGTTTGCCGCAGACAAATCTCAGTTGGCAGTTTGATTATGTTAAAGTCAATCAGTGCCGCTTTATCTTCAACACCGATGCCGGAATTTATACGAATTTGCGAAATTCCGATTGGAAGATTCAAGGCACACTTTTTATCAATCCGAAGCGAACACCGACGCAGCGAGCCGATTCGATGAATTTTGAAAGAGTCGGAGGGGTTTTAATCGAAGATACCTTCGGCGGCGGCTTTCCTGAAGCACGCGGCGGAACTTATCTGAATATATTAGACAGCGGAGGAATCACGATCATCGGTTCGCAAACCGAATCTATGACCAACTCGATAGTTTACAACGAGGTCGAAAATCCTTCCGCCGGCGATTATTCCTATCCGATTACGATTATCGGGAGCTTATTCGGAGATCCGATTATCTTCAAAGCCCGCCGCACCTTCGTTTCGACCGGAAGCGTCTATGGTGCCGCGACATTTAAAGCCGACAAGATGCTGCGGGTTTATTCAACCGGTGACCGTTTCTGTTATGACGGATTTATACTCGGTTGTGTCGGCGGCACGAAAAACAATTTTGACAATGCGACGGTTATTTTTATGACCGGACAACCCGGTGAAACAAAGGTCAAAGGACATCCGACCTACTTCGGTTACGATGTTGAATTCGGCACGCCGATCCAGTTGCCGAATCTAAAGTTCATTCAATTACCGAACGACAAACCCAACGGATCATTTCTGTACTGCGAAGACTGCCAACGCAACGGAAATCCCTGTCGCGGTAACGGAAGCGGTTCTCCGGCAATGGTCGTCAACGGTCGTTGGAGTTGCTTATGAAGATTGTTCAGAGTTTAAGGGTTCAGGGTTCAATTTATCCGCGATAACACCGCAGCAGCAACAGAACAAACGGAACTCTGAACTTTAACTAAAATTGTTTTAATTTGCAGACGGCAATGATTCCGTCGCTTAATTGCGGTGAGATTTTCATACTTAAATCATTAAAAATATTTATTATTTTACGGTTGAATTCACGGTGTTCGGTGCCGAGATCGTAAAAATAGAAATCTTTGACGTTAAGATTTGCCCGTTCGATCAAAAGTTTGAGTGTGCTGTATGAATAATATGCGACGTGATCGGGATGAACGGGTTCGTTCTTGCCGCCTTTACCGACCAGGGCATATAATGCCAGACGCAT
>JBGTGO010000034.1:0-62146 GCA_041746675.1 Pyrinomonadaceae bacterium
TCCGTTCGGAAACTCGACGGATGTGCCGGCGGCGGGTGATTATGACGGTGACGGGAAAACGGATGCGGCGGTGTTCAGAAGATCAGACCGGACGTGGTATATCAACGGAACACAAACGGGAGTGCAGTTCATCCAGTTCGGACTGACGAACGATGTCGTTCTGCCAACTGTCTATTCCGCTCAGTAGAACAAACATATTAAAGAGGAAGCAACGAGAGATTTCTTAAGGTGCTTCCTCTTTTTTCTTTTAAATAGATTCAGGTATTTTGCTTTTGAAAATCCTCCCGCCGAAAATTTTCATTCTTTATCAGTCAGAAACAAGAATTATGGTTTCTTCGAAAACACACAGATCATCAACTCACTGAACAATTGCGGCGATATGACTCTTATCGGCTACAAAAAAGCACGAACGCGAATTTTAGATTGCGTGTTAGAATCGGCGAACTAAAATTCGCGTTCGTGCTTTTATAAATTCAGAACAATCGGCGGATTACTCGGTTCGTAATCTTCATCGCAGGTTGCTGCATTTATAAAAGTAGTTCCAAACTTTTCGCAAGTCCCGTAACCGTGATGAATATGTCCGAAAATGTGAAGTTGCGGACGAATTTCTTCGACCTTTTTTCGCAGTTCTTCGCATCCGGCAAAATCGCCGTGTGGAGTTTTATCCAAAATTCCGTGCGGCGGTCCGTGGGTAACTAAAATATCCGTGTCCGCCGGAATCATCTCCCACTTTTCCGCCATCTCCCGACCGCGTTTGAGATTGAATGCCCAATCGAAAAATTGCGGTTGCCACGGTGAACCGTAGATTTTCAAACCTTCGATGACGGTTGACGAATCTTGTAAATATTCGATATTAAAATTTGACGTGAGCAATCGAGCAAGGCGATTATCTTCTTGATAGAGCCAATCGTGATTTCCGGCGACAAAGATTTTATATTGGTGCGGCATTGAGGAAAACCACGCCAAAAATGCGTTGATTTCCTTGCGTGAACCGAGACTCGTCGCATCGCCCGAATGAATCAGCAAATCACCGTCGGGAACTGTGATTCGTTCGTTGCAATTGTGCGTATCGGACAGACAAACTATTTGCATTTTCAAATTTCCCGATTTCTGAATTTTCAAACAATTTTCAAGAATTATAAACCCGGCTGACAAAATTGCCCGATAAAAATTCGTTCGGATCAATATCGCTCTGCATCACTACGCCCTTATATTTATTGGACGCGAGCATATCGGCACATTCAACCAATGGAGCAGCAGTCGTTGTTTGAATCGCTCGCAGAAAGTGTCCGTTTATTTCCAGAGGTTTAATATGAAACGCTTTTTCGACCATTCTGCGTCTGCCCTTTGCGTCAAAACCTTCGACCGATGAGTGAACTAAAACGAAATCATCCTCGACCGACGGAACTTTTTCGAGCATTTCATCTTCCAGATTCTGCGGCAGATTCTCATTAAACGGCAATTGTTTGATTAAACCTTCAACCCATTTATAATGTCCCGGATGCCGCAGCGTTTTGTAGTCGAGATTTTTTGCTTTGCCGCTTAGAAATGTCGGCAGATTCGCCGCTCCGCCCGAAGTTAGGTCGGCTTCGTAATCGTAACCGTTGATAATTATTTTTTCGCGTTCGGACAGAGCGGGAAGTTCGACGCGTTCAAAATCCCGCAACACACGAGCCGTTTTGACATATTCCGTCGCCACGCCAATCGGCGACCACGTAAAGCCGTAAAAATGCGGTGCGTGAGCGTGCGTTGATAATGCTCCGACCTTCATTCCGATTCGCTCGACCGTTTCATTCTCGTGTTTTTCGACGAACTCATTATACAGAGACATTGCCAAAACATTGATAAATCCGGGAGCAAGTCCGGTCTGCACGACAAAACCCGTTTCGGCATTCTTCGCAATTTCGATGACCGCGTCGGTTTCCGCGACATATTCGGTCAGATTCGCGTAGTGCATTTTGAAATCTTTCGCAAACTGAGCCATTCGCGGAGCTTGTGACCCGGGCGAACAATCAAGCAGAATCTGACATTCACCGAATGCCGTTTTCATCGCGTCATTAATTCCGTCTTTCGCCATCAGAACCTTTGCGACATAACTCGTTTTCTGCGACAGATGAGTAACGAACATCTGCGTTTTATGGAGCGTTTCTTCCGAAATATCACCCAGATAAACATCAACTTCCGTCCGCGACCATTCCCGCAGAAGTATCGCCACCGCTTCACCGATACCGCCCGCTCCGGCGATAAAAATTTTGTGTTTCATAATTTTTTAAATACTTAAATCGAATATAATTAAAAATAAACTAATGCCGGTCCAACTATTCTTTCTCAGGCTCGGTTTCGACTAAATCTTCAGCCAGTTCGCGGCGAAGTTTTCCCGCTTCGATATTATATTCTCCCTGAGCCTGAGCCGTCGGATTAGCAGTTAAAATTCCGCCGATTTTTTCTATTTCGCCCAAGATAATCTGTCCCGTCGCTCCGATATTTCCTTCATCCAAATTTAACGCTGAGTTCTCTTCCTCGGCTGTTTTTTCCGCATCTTTTTTAACGCGGTTTTTTAATTCTTCACTCATAATTTTTGTCCTCTTAGTTGGTTTTCTATCGAGCAATTATAGCAAAGAAATAATATTATTGTTTTTGAATTTTATTAAATTTAGTTAAGGATTAAACGTATTGCAAAAAAAAATATTTAAACAGCGTCATTTTTAGCGTTGACTAAGTATAATGATAAAAATAAAATTAGCTGAAAATAAAACACCTTGGCACACGGCGAAGGTTTTAGAGCGAAGCAGAATGTTGGTGATAACTTTCGGAAAAGATACGCAAGTAAAATCTGTCTGACTATACAGATAAATTGTAAAATATTTTGGTAAGTAACCATTTAAGGTATAATGATTTTTGCAATAAATTAAATCAGTATTATTTGCACAGGAGATAAAAAAATGACGACAACAAATACAATCAAAGCCGTTTCAGACATTTTTTCCGATCCGATAGTGTTCAATTTCGGCGGATTGACTAATGAGCAATTTGAAAATTTGTGTAGAAATCATCGTGATATAAAATTTGAACTCAGCAAAAAAGGAGATTTAATCATAATGCCGCCGACAAGTCCCGAAGCAGGCTGGAAAAACAGCGAATTAACAACGGAGGTAACAATTTGGTCAAGAAAAGATAAAACAGGAATAGTTTTTGATTCGTCAACAATGTTCACTCTGCCGAACGGAGCAAAGCGTTCGCCCGATGTTTCTTGGATGACAAAGGAAAAATACAACAGTTTGAGCGATGACGAAAAACAAACATTCGCAAAAATTGTTCCCGATTTTGTGATCGAACTTCGCTCGCCGACAGATAGTTTGAAACCGATTCAAAACAAAATGAAAGAATATATCGAAAACGGCGTAAAACTAGGTTGGCTGATTGATCCGAAAAAAAAGCAAAGTTCACATTTACAAAGCAAACGGCAAAGTTGAAATTTTAGATAATCCTGAAACTATTTCCGGCGAAGATATTTTGCAAGGCTTTGAATTAAAAGTCAGTTATATTTGGTAAGGCTTTGCGAAACTTGATTTTTGCAGACGTAAATGTTTCAATTAAACTTTAAAACGTGGTGAGTTACAGCGACTTGCGACCACGAAAAATAAACCGCTAAACAGCCCGTGAGTTCAATAAAATCAATTTTAACGAAAACTCTGTGCTTGTTTGGTGCAGAGTTTTTTTGATTATGATTATGATTATGAAAGGAATAAATCCTTAAATATCGCGTAGCGATTATCAGAATTTAGCCGTGTAATTTATTGCACGGACTTATTTTATAAAGATTTGTGTCGCGTTAGCGATAACTGAATTATGGCGAATACATATTCATCTATCTTTTATCATTTTGTATTTAGCACGAAAAACCGAGAGAGATGGATTGATGTCGAAATTGAAAATCGCGTGTGGGCTTATATTGGCGGAATCGCCCGCAAACATCAATGCTCGGCGATTCGTGTAGGTGGAGTTGAAGACCACATTCACGCATTGATTTTATCGCCGCCGAAATACGCTCCGAGTCAAATCGCCCAATTTATAAAAGGCGAATCCTCAAAATGGATTCACGAAGAATTTCCGAAAATGCAAAGATTCGGTTGGCAAGACGGTTATTCGGTTTTTTCGGTCAGCAAAAGTATTATCCCGAAAGTTGTGGATTACATTGCAAATCAAAGGCAGAAACATAAAGGGAAGTCGTTTGAAGCAGAATATGAAGAATTGTTGGAGTTACACGAAATAAATATTGTTGATGAAAAATATCTATTTGGTTGATTCAATTGTCGCTGACGCGACACGGACATATTATCAAGTTTTCCGTGCCTTGAAAGACACGGCTAAATTCTGATGGTCGCTACGCGACATTTATAGAAATTATTTTATGAAAAACTTTTTAGATTTATTAAAAGAAAAAATCGTCGTCTTTGACGGTGCGATGGGAAGCAGTTTGCAGGCTCAGGAATTGACGATTGAGGATTGGGGCGGGCAGGAGTTTGAGAATTGCTCTGAGAATCTGCTTTATACGAAGCCGTCCGCGATTGAGATTGTTCACAAAGACTTTTTGGAAGCGGGTTGCGATGTGATTGAAACTAATAGTTTTGGTGGCTCGGAAGTTGTCTTGCAGGAATTCGGGATCGTTGAGAAAACTTACGATGTCAATTTAAAAGCGGCTCAAATGGCGAAGCGTCTGGCAAATGATTATTCGACGAAGGACAAACCACGTTTTGTTGCCGGTTCGATTGGTCCGGGGACGAAATTGCCGACGCTTGGGCATATTACTTATGCGAATTTGAAGGATGCTTATGTTGAGCAGGTTCGCGGTTTGATTGATGGTGGTTCTGATTTGTTGGTTGTTGAAACTTGTCAGGATTTACTGCAAACAAAGGCGGCACTTTCGGCAATTTTTGATTATTTTGCAAAGCACAAAATTAAACTTCCTGTTTTCGCACAAGTTACAATTGAAACTTTTGGGACAATGCTTAATGGGACTGAGATCGGTGCGGCTTTGACTGCTCTAAATCCATTTCCGATTGACGTTATAGGAATGAACTGCGGAACGGGACCGAAGCAAATGGCTGAGTCGCTCAAATATTTGTGCGAACACGCCGAATTGCCCGTGTCGGTCTTGCCGAATGCGGGTTTGCCCGAAGTTAAAGATGGTAAACAGCATTATGACGAAACGCCCGAAAGTTTTACAAAACAGGTCGTTCATTTTGCGAAGGATTGCGGCGTGAATATTGTCGGTGGTTGTTGCGGAACTACGCCCGAACATATTGCAATGCTCCGCGAAGAAATTGAAAGAATTTCGCCAAAAGAACGTAACGCTTCACTTGCACCTTCGGCATCTTCGATCTATTTCAGACAGCCTTATTCTCAAGACGCTTCATTCCTTATCGTCGGCGAAAGAGTCAACGCTTCGGGTTCACGCAAGATGCGGGATTTGCTTGACGCGGAAAATTGGGATGGACTCGTCAACCTTGCCAAAGAGCAGGAACGCGAAGGAGCTCACATTCTCGATGTGAATGTGGATTTTGTCGGACGCGACGGCGTTGCCGATATGAAAGAACTCATTTCGCGGCTCGTAACGAACATCAAAATTCCGATTATGCTCGATTCGACCGAGTCGGAAAAAATGGAAGCCGGACTCGAATATGCGGGCGGAAAATGTATCCTGAATTCGACCAACTACGAAGATGGCGAAGAGCGTTTTTATAAAGTTTTAAGCCTGTGCAAAGAATTTGGTGCGGCTGTCGTCATCGGTTTGATTGACGAAGAAGGAATGGCTCGAACCACGGAAGACAAGGTTAAAATCGCCCGTCGTGCTTACAAAGATGTCGTCGAATACGGCATTCCCGCACACGATATTTTCTTTGATCCGCTGGCATTGCCGATCTCGACGGGAATCGAAGAAGACCGCGAAAATGCGGCGAAAACGATTGCTTCGATCAAACAGATTAAAGAAGAAATGCCCGATGCGAATATAATTTTAGGCGTTTCAAATGTTTCATTCGGTTTGAACCCCGCGTCGCGTGTTGTTTTGAATTCGGTTTTTCTACACGATGCGGTCGAAGCGGGAATGAATTCGGCAATCGTCAACGCGTCGAAAATTCTGCCGCTCAATCGTTTTAACGAACACGAAATTGAAGTTGCGAGAGAATTAATCTATGACAAACGCCAATTTGAAGGCGACATTTGTACATACGATCCGCTGACCGAATTCACAACGCTGTTTCTGGGCAAAACGACGCAATCAATGAAAAAAGATACGAGCAAACTTTCTATTGAAGAAAAGTTGAAATATCACATCATTGACGGCGAAAAGATCGGCTTGGAAGATTCTCTAAATGAAGCACTCAAAAAATATGAAGCGTTGGAAATCATTAATGTTCATCTGCTCGGCGGAATGAAGGTTGTCGGTGATCTGTTCGGTTCGGGACAGATGCAATTGCCGTTCGTTTTGCAGTCGGCGGAAGCGATGAAAGCCGCCGTGAAATTCCTCGAACCCTTTATGGAAAAGGTCGAAGGCGAAACGCACAAAGGCACGATGGTTCTCGCCACAGTCAAAGGCGACGTTCACGACATCGGCAAAAATTTGGTTGATATAATCCTGACCAACAACGGCTATAACGTAGTAAATCTCGGCATCAAACAGCACGTTGACACGATCTTAGATGCCGCCGTTGAACACAAAGCTACCGCCATCGGAATGAGCGGTCTGCTCGTAAAATCAACGCTCGTAATGCGTGATAATCTCGAAATTATGAATGAACGGGAAATTACAACGCCCGTAGTTTTAGGCGGTGCGGCACTCAATCGCCGGTATGTTGATAATGATCTCGTTCCGCTTTTCAACAGCAAATTATTCTACGCCCGTGATGCGTTCGACGGTCTGAACGCAATGGATGAATTAACCGCAAAGGACGCGAAGGACGCAAAGAAAGATTTGGTGAAAACTGCGACAGCGGGAAATGGTAACGAGGCAGAAACGCGACCGTTAGGAAGCGTGTCAGATGACGATAACGCAATCAACACAGTTACTGACGAAGAAGATTTAGTCGGCGAAGACGCAAAACTTGGTAAACAAGCCGCGAGAGTTTCGGCAAAACAAACAGGCGACACGACGCATACAACAAAATCTGACATCAAGCCAGTTGAAAATATTCCGACCGCACCTTTTTACGGTTCAAAGGTTGTCGAGATAAAAGACTTGACCAAAGTTTTCGATTTCATCAACGAAACCGCACTTTTCAAAGGTCAATGGCAATACAAACAAGGCAAAAAATCTACGGAAGAATATCAAGAGATCGTCGAGGAAACCGTTTTGCCAAAATTCAAAGAGATCAAAGCTAAAGCCATCGCAAATAAGTTACTCGAAGCAAAATTGGTTTACGGCTATTACCCGTGCCAATCGGAAGGCAACGATCTAATCATTTACGAAGACGACGAAAAAACGGAACGAATGCGTTTCACCTTTCCGCGTCAACCTTTAGAACAACGCGGCAGTAAAAACCTTTGTCTCGCCGATTTCTTCGCTTCAAAAGAGTCCGGCAAAATTGATGTCGTGCCGTTTCACCTCGTAACAATGGGACGGCGAGCATCCGAACATTCCGCCGAACTCTTTGCAAACGACGATTACACCCAATATCTTCTGTTCCACGGTCTGTCGGTCGAATCCGCCGAAGCACTCGCCGAAATGTGGCACAAACGCATCCGCGAAGAACTCGGAATCGCCGACCAAGACGCAACCGAAATGACCAAACTCTTCCACCAAGGCTACCAAGGCTCACGTTACAGCTTCGGCTACCCCGCGTGTCCAAACATTGAAGACCAAACAAAACTCTTCGAATTACTAAAACCCGAAAGAATCGGAGTCGAACTAACCGACGAATTTATGCTCGAACCCGAACAATCAACCTCGGCTATAATTTTGCATCATCCCGATGCGAAGTATTTTAATGTGGAATAGAAAGTATGAGTTCAGATTATAAAATATTAATTGAAAGTGATGAACAAATTCTGCTCATAAAAACTAAACTCGAACAAATCATAAGAGTTCCGATGAAACTTTCTCAAAATTGGGAATATTATGATTTGTATTACGTTGAATTAATAGGATTGTGGATACAACTAAGTGAGTATGGAAAGTTCGGTCCGCCACTTAAAATTGACGATGAGTTTTATCCCTATTCGTTTAAAGTCCAAGTTGGTTTTCTTGGAGAGCTAATCAACCCCGAATATGGTAAGCCATTAGTACGTAGTGTAATTGTTGAATTGGCTCGTATGATTGCCAAAAATATGAAGAATAACTGTGTAGTTGTGCGTGATGATCTGATTACTCATAATTTTACAATTGATTCCAAGAAGCGATTGTGAAAAAGTAAATACGAACCCGAACAATCAACGTCGGCAATAATTTTGCACCATCCCGATGCGAAGTATTTTAATGTGGAGCAATTATGAAAGAAATTCTTTCCTTCAAAATTGAAAATGAAGAAATAATCTTTGCTGAATTAACTAATCGGGAAAAACTGGAATTGATGGCAGTTTGTAGAAGCGGAAATGTTTTTCACTTTGATTTTGACACCAGAAAAAATAGGAAATTGGGTGATATTAAGTTTTCGCATAAATATTCGGAGGATCTATTTACATACTCCGAATTAACAGTCGAATCGGAAGATTTTCTTCAAATATACAACTATAAAAATTACGCTTGCATTGTTCAAAAATACGGACAAGACGGTGTGGTTTTCAATCTTGAAAATTCAGATTTCAGAAAAGAATTAAAACGCGGGAATTACTGCGTAGAGCATTGCTCATTTCCAATCGCTTTTTTCGATAACAAAAATCAAACTTTTTTAATTCATGGCACGGATTGGAACAGATTGGATATAACGAATTTGGAAACTGATGAACTCTTAACGGATAGAATTGTTGATTGCGATACTGATTCAAATTACTTTGATTATTTTCATAGTTCTTTGTTAGTTTCGCCCGACTCTAAACATTTCACAAGCAATGGCTGGGTTTGGCAGCCTTATGACATAATTACCACATATTCAATCAAAGAATTTTTGCAAAAATTTGAATTATCAAATATTCAAATTGATTATGCTCGAACGGATGGTTACAACTGGGACAGACCTTTGTGTTGGATTGATAATAAAACAATTGGAATCGGATACAACAAAAAGGAAGCAGAAGATGGAAAAGGTGATTTTCCTTCCGAAATTGTTTTTGTAGATATTTTGGAAAATAAAATCGTCAATCGAATTGAGTTTGAAGGTTTCGGTTTTTCCGAATACGGAGCAGTAATCGGTGAACTATTTTTTGATTCTGATACAAAACAATTTATCGGATTGAATAAACAAAACGGGCTTTTGATTTCTGATATTGACGGAAAAGAAATTTACAAAGACTCGACATTAACTTCTCATAAATACTCGCCAAACCATAAATTATCTTATCGTGCGGATTATGCAAATCAATCTATGGAAATAATAGAAATGGATTATACTTAGGTTATGAAACAAAAGGAATATGTTCCAACCAAAGTTTTGCACGATTTTGTCGGGAGGATTGAACCGCTTGGTATTAAATATATGTTGACGGGTTCGATGGCGATGATGCGTTATGCCTCTTTTCGGCAGACGGCGGATATTGATATGATTCTCGAATTTGAATCCGAATCAAAGGACAAATTTATAAAAGTTCTTGAGCCTGATTATTATGTTCCTCATAATGCAGTCAGTCGTGGTTTTGAAATACAACGGATGTTCAATGTGATTCATATTGAAACTGCATTTAAGATTGATTGTGTTCCGAAAAAATCAACTAATTTCCAACAAAAAGCTTTTGAAAGACGACAAAAAACCGATTATTACGGCAATGAAATTTGGATCATCAGCAAAGAAGATTTGATTCTTTCAAAACTTTGGTGGGCAAAAGACAGTTTGTCGGAAATGCAATTTACGGATATTAAAAGTATTATGTTTTCAGGTTTTGACAAAATTTATGCGGAAAAATGGCTTGATGAACTTGGAGTAAAAGATTTATATTTCAAATGCTTAAATGAGGTGGGAAATTGAAAGACACTACGCCTGAAATCGAAAAAATGCAATTTGAATTGATGTTGAAAATGACTCCGAACAAACGGATTGCAATGGCTTGCGAGATGTTTATGTCTGCCCGTGAATTATTCCTTGCTTCTCTGCCGAAAGATTTATCGGATGAGGAAATTAAAAAACAACTCTATTTTCGCACTTATGGCGAACATTTACCCGTAGATTTTTTTGATAAAATATGATTTTGTGAAATTTGATTTGATAGTAAATCAATATCAAGTAAAATTAAATTATGATTAGCAAAGAAAAAGTTCACCGATTTATGTGGTTTAGTTTGGGGATTGCATTTTCGTTAAGTATTTTGTTGGCTTTGCAGTATTTTTTCGGGTTCGGGAGTTGGTAGATTTTAGCGGAAACTTTGATTGAAAAATATTTGAAAGCACGAAGTTAATGATTTTAACTTCGTGCTTTTTGAGTTGATGATTAGTTAATTTCGACGGTTTCATTGTCGCCGATGTGAGCTTGCTCTCCACTAACGATTGATGTTACCAAGCCGATGGCGTGGGCGACCATACTTGATGACGAATCCCAGTATTCAGCGGTTTCGACGGTAACTTTCATCAATGTTATGCCGTCTGTTTCAAGACCGTCGGGAAACCACGCTTTTAACTCCGGCGACCAGAGTTCCTCCATTTTATTTCGGTCTTTAAGCATAACCGCGTTTCCTTTAAGCGAAACATAAGTCTGGTCGGCGGGCGATGAGTAAGCCAGATTGACGTGCTGATTCGCTTTGATATGTTCGATTTTGTGCGTGTCTTCGTAAGTGAAAAACCAAACCGTTCCATCAAATTCGGCTTTTTGCGTTGCCATCGGACGCGACTGTAACTCACCGTTTTCATCAATCGTCGTCATCATTGTAAAATTTATCTCTTTTATAAATTCACCAATTTTTTTGACACTTTCTTCTCTACTTTCGGTCTTTTTGTGATCTGTCATTTTAATTCCCCTCTATCGTATGTTTTTTTAAAAAAAGGACTTCGATAAAAGATTATTTACGAATAATTCATTGAAACCCTACCATTTAAAAATACACATTCGGATCGCGGTTTGTAAAATTGGATTTGCCGCAAAGTGCAATTCAGAATAATTCAAAAAAACTTACGGATTATTATGTCCGTAAGTTTAGTTTTAGTTTTTCCATCTCGAATTTTGAATTATTATTGTTAAATCTTGAATAACGGATGTTGAAACTCGAATTACTTTTTCCCTTCGATAGCTTTTTTGAATTCCTGTTCTTTACCGCTGAAAAAAGCCGATGCTCTTTGATTATCCTTGAACTTTACGAGGAGCATATCAAAAATTTCCTGTCCGCGTGGATCGGCTAAAGTCACGATTGAATTGATTCCAACGGCTATATTTTGAAAATCGTTGGCTTCGACGGCTTTTTTCAAGCTTTCGTAGATTAACGGAAAAGCCCGTGAATCGCCCTTTCCGACTGCTCCGACGATGGCGAGTGCGGCAGTTTGCACGCCCGGCGTTTGAGTTTTATCACCTGCATATTTGAAACCCGAATCCAGAGCTTTTTTATCACCTAAAGCTGCCAGCGAATTCAAACCGATAACCCGTAAATTATCTTTCCACGAATCGGTTTGAACGAGTTTTTGCAACAGCACGTAAGCGTTTTTATCCTTTGTATTAGCAAGTGCGGTTGCCGCCCGAGCAATAACGAAATAACTCTGATCGGTCAATGCTTTTGTGTAAATGTCGGTGTATTTCGCATCCTTCGTAACATTCAAAAGAGAAATTGCATTGCCGCGAACTTGTGAATTTTTGTCGGTAGCGGCACGTTTCAGCATTGTCGTTGTTGTTTCGTCCAACGCGACAGCCTCCGTTCGATTGCCGTTCGGATTTTGTGTTACTAAAAGTTGTGCAATATTATTTAATGCTTCAACCCGTAATTGCCAAGCTTCATCCGTAACAACGACCGATTTTAGGAAATCCAGAGTTTTTCCTTTATCAGCGGCGGAAGTATTTTCAGTTTTAGCAGTTTTGACTAATTCTTCCATCGCCCAATTTCTGCCGAGAATATCGCCGTCGTTCTTTGCCTGATAAATCAATTCGTCCGATGACTTTTTGAATTCGATTTCTTTTATCAAAGTTCCTTCATTATCAAAGTCAACGATCAGCGGATCCGATTCGACATTTTTGAATGTGAACGTATTATCTTTTTTCGGTTCGATGAAAACCGTTTCGATTCTCGCTCCCTTCGGTGTAACGATTTCTATCTCAACCGGCGTTTGAAAATATCTGACCTGCGGGAAATCCGAGGTCAAATCCATTGTTTGAACCTGTTTTACATTGAGTTTTAATTCGCCGCTTTCAGCATCATAATTTTTGGTTACGTCAAAAACCGGATGTCCCATTTTATAAAGCCATTGATCGAAAAATGCGTCCATTGATTGTCCGGTCGTTTCTTCGATGGCGATGCGTAAATCTTCGGTTTCGACGGGTTCATTGGCGTTCGATTTCAAATAGTGATTTAAAGATCGGAAAAAGTTTTTGTCGCCGAGTTGTTTGCGAAGCATATGCAGCACCGCCCCGCCGCGTGGATAAGCGTATGTGTCGAAGACGGCATCGGGATTCGCATAATATTTCGTGACAATCGGACGACGATTGCCATTTTTCCACGCATTCAAATATTGATTTTGATTGTTCAGTAAATCATTGAACAGAAAATAATCCTTACCCTTCGATTCGAGTTGCCACAGACCTTCCATATAAGTTGCGAACGATTCGTTGAGCCAGATTTCCGACCAATCGCGGCAAGTTACAAAATCGCCGAACCACTGATGAGCAAGTTCGTGTGCCTGCAAACCGTCCGGATCCTGATCGAGTTCGGTTCTCGCGTCAATTATCATACTGTCGGTTTGCGTCGTCGCCGAAATATTTTCCATTCCGCCGCTGAATTCGTTGCCGATAGTTTGAGCATATTTGGTATAAGGATATTTAAAATTAAGTTTTTCCGAGAAAAATTTAACCATTGCCGGAAGTCTTTTCGCCGTAACTTCGCCCTCTTTTTTCCAGGGAGCGTAAACGTATGTCGAAACCGGAATATCCAGATAATTTCCCTTGATTTCGACGAATTCGCCGACGACGATTGATGTCAGATAATTCGAGTAAGGCGTGTCCATTTTCCAATGAAAAGTCCGCGTCCCGTTGCTGTTTTCTTTGGTTTCAACAAGTTTTCCGTTAGATATGACCTGATACGGTTTTTCGACCGTTGCTTTCAACTCGGTCGTGCGAAAATCGTTCGGATAATCGTATGACGGAAACCAGTATTTGTTATATTCGCTCTCGCCCTGCGACCAAATCTGACGCGGATTGGTTGGTGTCGGGTTTTTTGGTTTGACGAATTTCAAACCGCCGCCGCCGCCAAATCCTAAAGTGTTATCAACCGTTTCTCCCGTTGTCCGATAATCAATGACGACCGTGATTTCATCGCCGATGTCATAAGATTTTTCAAAATTTATATAAAGCTTGGCATTTTTGTCGTCATAGGAAAACGCCAGTTCTTCTCCGCTTTTTAATTTAACCGAATTAAAAACCATCAAACCGGCATCGAGAATTAATTGCTTAAAGTTAGACTTCAGCGGCGAAAATGTAAATTCTTCCGTTCCGTAAGTTTGATCCTTTTCCCAATCGAACCGCAGATCGAGCGAAATATGTTTCTGATCAAAATCGTGACTGCGGACATAATTTATCGGCGGAAGCGGTTTTTTATCGTCTTGTTTATCTTGAAAAATCTCAAACGGTCTAAACACTTCAAGCGGTCGGGCGTTGGCAATTTGTCCGAATGCAAAAACTGCGACGAGGAAAAAACTTACAAATTTTACACGGATTTTGAATTGATTCATAATTATTTACTTCACTTTAAATATATAGATTTGGAGAAATTAATTATACCTTTTGCCAACAAAAAAGCCATCTGCAAACTTTGCAAACGGCTTTTCGTAAATAAAGGGACATTCAGTTTTTTTTTTCACATTATTTATCAAAAATGTATCAGAGTTTCGCAAGGCTTCTTCAGGAAAAACTTCACCCGTTATATAAGTGAAGTTTTCTTGATTCGATAAACTGAAGTTTACCAAACTTTGTGCGTCAAAAAAACCTTAAAATCTATCGCAAAAAGTAATCCTTCGCCATCGAAGCGAGATCGTCCATCGCACTTCCGTCCCCGTCTTTGTCAAACATACTCGAAGCCATATCCATCATCGGATTTCCGCTTGACTGCATCTGCTGCTTCTGTCCGAGAATCAGATCAGCAAGTCCGCCCGAACCTAAATTTTCCTGCTGTTTTTTCTTGCCGAGAAACGACATTACGATTGGAGCTAAAGTAATCAGAAGACTCGCCACTTGTCCCATACTCAACCCGGATTTGTTGCTGATTTCCTGTGCCGCCGTCGCCTGATTGCCGCCTAAAATATGTTCGAGAATTCCCGCCCCGTTAGTTTGCCGCGTCGCTTGCTGCGGAGCCGGAACGCCGCCGGTCAGAAAATCGCTCAAACTGCCGAGTAAACTTCCGTCGTGATCTTTTTCCAACGCCTGATTAAGATTTTCCGCACCCTGCGGCGATTGCACATTATTTGCCAAACCACTCAAAATTGTCGGCAGAGCCATCTGAATCGCCGTATTGACGACCGACGAACTTGCACCGAGATTCTGACTTATTTGCTCGACCGCTTGATTCCCTTGTTGTTGTCCTAAAAGGTCTTCTAATGAAAACATATTTTTTCTCCTGTTAATAATAATTTTAATATCCGGTTTTTAATTTTCCGTTTGCACGTAATAATATCAGAATAATTTTTAAATGTCGTATCAATCTAATCAGCTAAAGTTTTTCGCAGCAAAACCAATGAAAATAATAAGAATCCTCCTGTTAGTCTGCATTGTATTTTCCGTTTCGTGCAGATTTTCAAAACAGAACGAGTTCGAGCCGTGGTCGAAAGTGAACACGCTGACGGGACTCGATAAAAAAATCGGTGAACCGTTCGGAATTGCCATTAGAGATAATTTCACTTATGTTTCAGACGGTGATAACGGAAAAATTTGGAAAATTTCCGCAAACGGTCAAATGGAAGTTTTAACCGATAAATTAGACACGCCTTCACAGATTGTTTTTGATAAAAAAGGTGATCTAATCGTCGCCGATGCAGGAACGAACACGATTAAAAAAGTTCGTCCGAATGGAAACGTCGAGTTGGTTGCCGGAGTTGAAAATAAGCGTGGCTCGCTCGACGGAAAAGCGTCGGAAGCCTTGTTTAATTCACCAATCGGCGTGGCAGTAACGGAAAATAAAATTTTTGTCAGCGACACATATAATGACCGAATTCGTTTGATCGAAAATGGAAAAGTTTCAACTTTGGCGGGAAGCGAACGCGGTTTTGCCGATGGCAAAGAGGCGGAACTTGACACGCCGCTCGGTTTGGCAGTTTGGACGGACGGACGAATTTTAGTTGCCGATTCGGAAAACCGTAGAATTCGCGTCGTTGAGCAAAACGGCGATATCTGGACTTTGAGCGGCAACGGAGAATCCGATTTGGCTGACGGACTTTTGAGCGAAGCAGAATACGTCCAGCCGACGGCGGTTGCCGTTGATAAATTCGGTTCGATCTATATTGCCGACGAAAATACGATTCGTGTCATCGGACGCAGATTTATTCCCGTTGTCGAAACTATTTCAAGTGACGAAGGCGGTTTTGCCGACGGTAATTTGAAAGATGCAAAGTTCAATCGTCCGAGCGGTTTGGCGTTCGATAATGTGGGGAATTTACTCGTTGCCGATGCGGACAATCAACTTGTCAGAGTTTTTACGGGAAACAAAATCGGCACAACGGTTGCAATCCAAGAATTTGACAAAGCCGGAGTTTCGCCCGAACAATTTCGGGAATCGGGGGAATCGCGTTGGACTTATAAACCGTTTGATTCCGTCCGCGATATTGCCGGAACGCTCGGCGAACTTCGCGGGAAAATTGTTGACGAAAACTCGACCGCCAGATTTCACAACGGCTTAGATGTTGCCGGAAGCTATGGCGAAAAGGCTTATTTTATTAGAGATGAAAAAATTCTTAGACCGACCGCTGCCCGATTTTTTGAAACTGTCCGCGAATTGATCCGTTTGCCGACCATCGGTTATATCCACATTCGGCTCGGACGCGATGCTGAGCAAAAACCGTTCGATGATAAGCGTTTTCAGTTTTCTTTCGATAAAAATAATAAGCCGACCGATGTCCGAATTCCGCGTGGCACGAAATTCGTCGCGGGCGATGTGATCGGCACATTAAACCGTTTTAATCACGTTCATTTAATCGCCGGACGCAACGGCAGCGAGATGAATGCACTTGACGCTCTACTTTTGCCGAAGGTGGAGGATTCACGGGAACCAACCATTCAGGAAGTGAAATTATATGATAAAAACTGGCGGGAAATCGAACCGCAAAAAGACGAAAAAACTGTAAAACTCAAGGGAAAAATTCGCGTCGTCGTGCAAGCGTTCGATCAGATGGACGGAAACGCCGACCGTCGCAAACTCGGTGTTTACAAAGTCGGTTATCAAATTTTAAACGAAGACAAAGAACTGCTCACGAAATTTGAAGCACCGAAATGGACGATTGAATTCAAGCGAACTCCGCCCGATGAAGCCGCAAAATTGGTCTATGCAATGGGAAGTCAATCGGGAGCGACGGGCGAAACGATTTTCCGATATATTGCCACTAATGAAGTTTCGGGGAGAATTATGCGGGAGGGTTTCTTAGATGCTGATCAATTAAAAGCTGGTAAATATTTTATAAAAGTTTCGGTTGCGGATTATTTTGATAATATCGCATCTGAACAAATAGAGTTTGAGGTCGAATAGTTCAAGTTTAATGTCAGTTTGAAAAAAGAAACTTTACCGCAAAGGTCGCCAAGAACGCAAAAAATCCAGTGAAAAAATAATCAAACCCATTAAAATTCCTAATAAAATTTATTTTGATTCAAATAAATAATCTTTAAAACTTGGCGACCTTTGCGGTAAGAAAATTTTTATCCCGAACTTAGGTTAAATTATCACTTATTCATAATTCAACGCATCAACGGCATCCATTTTTGCAGCTTTGAGTGCCGGATAAAGCCCGCCGATGGCTCCGCCTAAAAGTCCGACAAAGGTAACGATTGCCATAAGCAAAACGCTGATTTCGACTTCCAAAGTAGTAATAAATGTTAGCACAAATCTGAATAGATATGTCAGAATGATTCCCGTTAAAATTCCGAAAAAGCTGAGCAAAAGTGCTTCCTGCGTAATTATCCAGGCGATTCCGGCGTTGGACATTCCGAGCGATTTCATCACGCCGATCTGCCGTGTGCGTTCAGTCACGGTTGTGTACATCGTCAGCAAAATCACCAATGCACTAATCACGGCGGCGACTCCGATAATGACGTTCAGGAAAATTCCGAGGGCGGGAATTGATGATAAATAAAGTTCTTCCAAATCCTTTGTCAAAATTAGTTGGTTGTCGGGAAAATCTTTTTGAATAGTTTGAGCAGCTTGTTCGGGAGTCAGACCTTCTTTAATCTTAATTAAAAATGCGGTCGCTTTATTTTCGCCGCCGAGTTGGGTTTGCATTGTTTGTAGCGGAACTTTTACTCTTGCTCCGGCGGCGGGTTCGTAAGTTCCGACAATCGTAAAATCGCGTTCCCACATTCGCATTTTGTCGCCAATTTTATAATTTTTTTGTTTCTGAAAACCCGTGTCAATTATTGCTTCATCGCCGCTTTCGCCCAGTTTTTTTCCTTCGATGATCGAGAGATTAACGATGGATGAATACTCTTCAAAATTTACGCCGTCAATTAAGCGTTCGCCGGTTTTGCTGTCTTTGACTTCAACAGTCGTTTGACCAATCGGAATCGCTTTTCCAACCGTTTCAACTTTGCTCAACTTTTCGATCTCATCAACCGAAAGCTGAAACGAAGCATTTCCCGTGATGCAGATCGAACCCGGCGGACACATAAAAATCTCCGCCGTAACATTACCTTCGCGTCCCGCCCGTTCACGCATCGAACCGTTTGCCAGACCGACCGTAAAAACGATCAGCAAAACGCCGATGGCAATTCCGAGAACACTGACAATCGTGCGTGCCGGACGATGAAGAAAATTTGAAAAAACGAGATTATCCATTGTTTTCCAGTTCAAAGTTCAAAGTATAAAGTTGAAAGTTTTTGATGATTATTTTTGCAGATTTTCGGCTACTGCTACTGCAACTGTTTCTTCGGGTTAGTCATATTCACGGCGGTTTGTTCGGGTTTAGATTTTGCATCTTTGGAATTATCGGCAACTCCCGACCAGCCGGCTTTTTTGAGCAGTTCGACGGCAAATTTTATCGGAATTGCCAAGTTGACCGCTGTACTTTGCGTGAAAACGCCGAAATTTACGCCGATAACTTTGCCCGATTGCCCGAACAACGGAGCTCCCGAACCGCCTTCCGCTGTTTTTGCGTCGTGAACAATGCGGCGTTTGTCCAAATCCGTAATCGTTCCCTGCGTCGTCAGCGGCACGATCTTTTGCGATTGTGCCAAAAAATTTATCAAAGCCTGCCGCGAAGTTCCGAAGCGTTTATTAAAATCCTTCGCCTCGTTGTCGTCAAGCATCGCCATCAGCCGGTCGGGACCGTTCGGATAACCCATCGTAACCACCGTTTTTCCGATTGCTATCGCTTCCGAAGCGTCCGGTTCGAGCGGCAGAACCGGAATATTTTTGATAAGTTCGGCATCGCTGAAAGAACCGACGGCGACATCTTCCTTGTAATTAACCTGCCGGACTTTGAGTGCAAAGGATTTTGCCAAACTCGGGAAATAGACGACGAGTTTCTTGATTCTCGCCCGTCCGCTTGATTCCTTCATCAATTGTTTAACGAGATCGTCTTCCGTCCACGGCTGCAAAACGTGACGATTCGTTACCACAAATCCATCGCCGACGTGAAAACCCGTGCCGATAAAATCATATTCGACCGGCGTGCCGTTGCCGAAAGTCGTCAAACCCTGCTGTTCGGGAACTTCATAAATTCCTTCTTCCATCGGCGGCGGTTCATACGGATCGGGCTGAAACGCATCGGGATCGGGATAACGCAGCATTTTGCCGGATTTGCGGTCAACCAGATCATAAACTCCGAAAATCAGACAAATTCCTTTGCCGTAATCGGCGTTCAGATTTGCCGCCAACGAAACGATGTCCCGCACGATGCGGTTGGATTTATCGAGTTCGCCGATTTGACTATTCGTCTTAGAAATTTGTTCCTGCAGCTGTTGAATCCGAGAGTTCTGCAATTCCGTTAACTGCCGATTCCGCCGCGTTTCCAAATAAAATCCGTAACCCAGATAAAATAAACCACTCAGCATCCCGATAATCAATGCCAAACTTATCAACTTCGTGGTCCAACTGATTTCGCGTAAAAGCTCGCGTGAAAACTCACGCAGAAACGCCTTTGCATCATCACGTTTTTCCGTCGCTGCCGCTTCGACCGCCGCATCTTCGATAAATGGTGCGATGTGCGGTTCGCGGTTGGTCGTAATCAGCGAAGATTCGGAAGTTAGTGAGAAAAATGAAAACAAAATACCGGCGGAATCAATCGAGATTTTATCGCCGTCTTCAACCGCCGCGAAGCGATGAATCGGTTTGTCATTGAGTTTTAAATCTAAATCTTCAACGAAATTTATAACGCGGTAAACATTGTCCGTGAGTTCGAGTTCAAATAATAAACCATTGTGTTCGATCTTTTTCGTGTGAATTTGCAGTTCGCTTGTTTCATCCGAACCGACACGGATTGACTCCGCACCGAAATATTCGGTGCGTCTTTCCTGTCCGATTGAAACGTGAATAATTATGCCGACTGCCATCTTTAACTTAGATCCAACAAAATATCTTAATTATTTGAAAATGAATTTTACCATAAACTTACAATATAATTCACTTGTGAAGTCTATGGAAATAAATAATTTATTGAAACAGGCGTTTCTTGTAAAAAATTTAGGATCATTAAATAAAACGATTAAACTGTCGTGATACCGACGGAATTTATAACCACGGCATTTACTTGAACGAACGGAGTTGCGTTTTCAGAAAACAATAGTATTGGAATATTTTGCAAATTTTGCGATAATTTTGGTATGGCAGAACTGAAATTTATAGATGACAAAGAAAAGCTGAAAAAACTCGCACCCGTTGTTGGTGCAGATATAAAACATCACGTTTTCGTATGCGGTGGAAAATCCTGTGCCGCGGTCGGTGCGGTGGAGGTTAAAGAAGCGTTTGTAAGGGAATTGCAAGATCGAGAACTTCGCTACGGCAAGGAATCGAAGGGACGAAATCCGAACGGGACGATACTGCTGACCGATTGCGGTTCGGTTGGGTTTTGTTCAATCGGAACGGCGGTAATTATTTATCCCGAAGGTGTTTGGTATGCACATGTTGGAGCACAAGATGTTGTCGAAATTATCGAAAAACATCTGATTGGTGGAGAAGTTGTTGAACGATTAGCGTTGAAAAAAGTTTAACAAAAACTATTGCGGAATTGCTCTTACCGCAACTCTCTGCATAACTTCACTACTCCACACAAGGCTTGCCTGAGCAAGTTTCTGCATATCATCGTAAAAATCTTCTGTGGAAACATTATCCTCATAATCTTTCTGTAAGACGAGTGTAAAGTTTTCATCGTCAAAGGCAATTTCACCACCGCCTTTCGGGGCATTTTTACTTTCTTTCTCAATTGCATTCATCACGGATTCCTTCGGAGATGTGCGAAAACGGTAAATTAACGACTGACACTTCAGATTATTATTGCCGTTGTAAACGAATCCCATAATCGCTTCGCCGATCATTGCTTTAGCGAAGTTTTTGTTATCGAACACGGTCGAATTTGTGTCGCCGATCTTGGTAAGAAAATTTTCGATCTGTTCTTTAGCCTGCTGTTTTGTCATATATATTCGATTAACTAATTAAATTTTCCTGCACGTGCCTGTTCAAAGGGAACTCGTACAGGTAGATAAGTTTCGTTAAAACCGTGAGCGTTGTTACGTTCGTTAAAATAATGCGTAACCGCACCGCGTCCGGCGTGAGCGAACGGATTAAGAAAATTTCTTAATCCGAATGCCATCGGCACAAGGTCATTTTTATTGACATAATGAACATACTGCGGTCCGTCGGGAAAATGCCGTGATGCTCCGCCGAAGGTTTCGACATTGACGTTTCCAAGCAATGTTTCAGCCTGCTGCCGTGTCATTCCATCTTCAAGCTGCAAACGATTACTAACATCAGTTAACGCCCGACTCGTAATAATCGCTCCCTGACTATGTGCCATCAGATCAACCTGCCGTCCGGTTTTGAGTTCATCATAAATCGTATCAGCCAATGAATTTACCGCCGGATTTGTGCCAATATCAAGTTTATCGCCAAGACTCTGGACGACATCACGGATTCCGCCCGCCGTCGCATTGTGAACGCCGATAACTCTCGAACCCGTCTGATTTGCAATCGCCTGCAAACTCGTGCTTTGTGTGGCAACATCCGTACTAATTCCGTTGACGTGAATAATCGTGCGGTCATTGGTTACGCCGGTTCTTGGCATAACCGCGTCAATCCCACTCAGAGAAGTGCCGGGAGCATAGGTTTTCCCGTCTTTTCCAACCAGATGACCATCGAACTCTCTGTCATCAATCTTTGTAGGTTCGACTTTCGCAAAAGCATTGTTCTCGATCTTTGCTCTTGCCGATACTGTCGTGATTCCCGTCCGTGATGCGTAAATATTCGCTAAACTTTCCGTATTTAGTTTGGTGGAAATGTTCCTCGTCTGAACATCCGAAACCGTTGAATCTACTTTAAAATTGTTCGCTTTGTCCGTTGCCGATCTGCTTCCATTAACGAAATTCGAGCCGACACCGCCCGCGTTGGAATTTCCATTTGTTGCCGAACCTACACTCATAATTTTCTCCTATTTCCTAAATGTTATAAGAGTTATCGGTTGGTTTTACAAAAAGTTTCGCAAAAATAAAAAAAGAGCCGAATTTCGACTCTTTTTTTAACATTTTATGTTATTCGTAAATTATGCACCTTTAGCGGTCGCTTCCATATTCGGCTTCCAACGCAGAACCGGCTTTCGTGCCGCCGTTGCTTCATCAAGCCGTCCGATTCGGGTTGTGTGCGGTGCATCAATGACGAGTTGCGGATCTTCCTGAGTTTCTTTATTGATGGATTTCATCGCGTGAACAAAATCGTCTAATTCCTGTCGTCCGACCGATTCCGTCGGTTCGATCAGCATCGCACCTTCGACGATTAGCGGGAAATAAACCGTCATCGGATGAAAACCATAATCAATCAGGCGTTTTGCAATATCCAGTGTGTGAACACCTTTTCGCGTTTGAAATTTATGCGACAAAACAACTTCGTGCATACAATCAGCTTCAAACGGCTTGTGAAAATCTTCCTGCAGATAATGTGATAAATAACGTGCGTTCAGAACTGCGGTTTCGGTCGCTTCACGCAAACCCGTGTCGCCGTGAGTTTGAATATACGCCAATGCCCGCACCATCATTCCGAAGTTACCGTAAAATGCCTTGACGCGTCCGATTGAATCGGGACGGTCGTGGTCTAATTTATATTTGTCGCCGTCCTTAACGATTTGCGGTTTCGGCAAAAACGGTTCGAGTTCCGCTGTACAACAACATGGACCGCATCCCGGACCGCCGCCGCCGTGCGGAGTCGAAAATGTTTTGTGCAAATTCAAATGAATTACGTCAACGCCCATATCGCCCGGACGTGCTACACCGACGAGAGCATTCATATTTGCACCGTCCATATAGACAAGTCCGCCGGCTTCGTGAATCGTATTGCAGATTTCTTTAATGTTTTTCTCAAAAATCCCAACCGTCGAAGGATTCGTCAGCATCAAACCCGCAATTCCGCCTTCGCCGCAGAGTTCTCTTAGATGATTCATATCAGTAAAACCATCTTCGGTTGAACGAATTGTTTTGACCGTAAATCCAGCCATTCTCGCCGATGCCGGATTGGTTCCGTGGGCTGAATCGGGAACGAGCATTACGCGGCGGTCTTTCGACGCTTCGCCATCGCGTTTATCAAGAAACGCCCGAATTACCATAACGCCCGTCATTTCGCCGTGAGCTCCCGCCGCCGGTTGCAGCGAAACTCCGGCAAGTCCCGTGATTTCCGCTAAATCTTCCTGTAATTGGTAAATTAATTCTAAAGCACCCTGCGAGTCGGATTCAGGTGCCAGCGGATGCAAATTCGTAAATCCGCCGATTCTGGCGACTTTTTCGTTCAAACGTGAATTATATTTCATCGTACAACTGCCGAGCGGATACATTCCGAGATCAATCGAAAAATTCCACGTTGACATCCGCGTAAAGTGTCGGATAATATCGACTTCCGAAACTTCCGGCACGCCTTCAAGACCATCATTCCGTCTTAGTTCAGCCGGAATTATCTCGTTAATGTCGATTTCTTCTACGTCCAATTTCGGTAAAGCATAACCGACTCTACCCGTCTGTGAACGCTCGAAAATCAACGCTTCATTCTGCGTCGGATGTTGTGTAACCTTTGTAATACTCATTATTTTTTATTTAGCTATGCTGTTCTAACGATAAATTTACTTTATCAAATTTCGATTATCAAAAATTCCCAATCAATTGCCTAAACTGCGGTTGCAGAATTTGCAAACTTCCGCTTCCGCCCTGACGATACCTCTGCAGGTTTTACATTTTATCAAGCCGGACGGCTCTTGTTTCGATGAATTTAAATACATTACCAACATAAAAACAGGTGTTGCCGCGACAATGAAAACAATGCAAATTATAATTAATTTTGTAACGCTCAATTATATTTTAATCACCCGTATTTCTAATCATCTAAACCTTTTTCGCAAAATATGCAGTTCGTTCCATTTTGAACAATCTCTCCGCAGGATTCACACTTTAGTGAATTTTTATTTTTCCCAAATGCCTTATAACTCATAAACGCCACGAACACCGCAAGCAATATCGGCATCCCGATAAAAAAGCTGTACATTACAATCTGCTGCGTAAATGTAACTTCCGGGTCAGGGACAAACATTGTTCATTCAATTCAAAAGTTTATAAAATTAAACTGTCAGTTAAAATTCAAATCAAACTCGTTCCACACTCACTTTCAAAAGCAAAAGCATTTCTGCCGAATTGGTAAAACCTTTAACTCTACTTACTAATGTGTTTTGTGCAGTAAAAATCTCCCGACAATCATTTTACCAAATCTTTACTGCAATGCTTGCAATAAATTGCTTCAACCTGAATCTGTTCGGCACAAAAAGGGCATTTTTTGAAACTTTCGGTATTTTTCTTTGAAGATTTCAAAAGATAAATAATTATTATAATGAAAGGAACGACCGCAACCATCAGCAATACGAACAAAATTAAAAGTATTTCAGTTGTCCCAATCATTACAAATGCTAGCTTTTCAATGCTTCAACCAGACTGTCAATCTGCTCTTTAGTGTTAGTTTCGGTGACGCAGACAAGAAAATCATTCGGGCGATTTTCGTAATATCTCGACAGAGCGATACCGCCTAAAATATTTTCGTTTTCACTTAGTTTGTCGAGTAATTCTTCCGCATTATCTTGTCCCGTGACGACAAATTCGTTGAATTTCGGTGAATTGAAAGTGAGCGAATAACCGTCAATTTCAGAAATCTTCTTCGCCGCGTAAGCCGCTTTTTGAGCATTTTGCATCGCTACTTCCTGCAAGCCTTTTTTACCCATCGTTTCCATATAAACCGTGGCGGCAAGTGCAATCAGACCTTGATTAGTGCAAATATTCGAAGTCGCTTTTTCGCGGCGGATGTGTTGTTCACGAGTTGCCAAAGTAAGAACGAAACCACGATTTCCATCTTTGTCATAAGCCACGCCCGCCAGTCTGCCGGGCATATTTCGAACGTACTTATCTTTGCAGGCAAACAATCCGACGTGCGGTCCGCCGTAAGACATCGGGATTCCGAAACTTTGTCCTTCCGCCACAACAATATCCGCACCGCAATCACCCGGAGTTTTCAGCAAACCGAATGAGATCGCTTCCGTCACAACTACAATCAGCAATGCCCCGACCGCGTGGGCTTTGTCAGCAATTGTATTCAAATCTTCGATGCAACCGAAAAAGTTCGGCGACTGCACGACGACAGCGGCGGTTTCTTTATCTAATTTGCTTAAATCATCGCTCAAAACCCGACCTGATTCGGCATCAAAACCGATTGTTCCGAGCGTCAAATCACCGTGTTGTGTATAAGTTTTGCCGACCTGCAAGTATTCCGGGTGAACGGTTTCCGCCACCAGAACTTTATCGCGTCGCGTCACTCTCTGAGCCATCAAAAACGCTTCCGCCATCGAGGTTGAACCGTCATACATCGAAGCATTTGCCACGTCCATTCCGGTAAGTTGGCAAACAAGCGTCTGAAACTCAAAAATATATTGCAAAGTTCCTTGCGTAACTTCCGGTTGATACGGCGTATAAGACGTAAAAAATTCGCTTCGTTGGATTAAATAGTCAACCACGGTCGGCGAAAAGTGTGAATAAACGCCACCGCCCAGGAATGAAGTTTTGCGTGATGCGGTATTTGTTGCGGCAAAATTTTCCATTCCGCCGATGACTTCGTTCTCGGCAAGCGGATGCGTAACTTTTAATTTGCGGTTTAATTGAACATCACTCGGGATCGAATTAAAAAGTTCAGCCGCCGTTGAAAGACCGATTTCTTCAAGCATTTCCTGACGCTCTTCAGGTGAATTTGGTATATATCTCATTTTGATTTTGGATTTTGGATGTGCGATTTTGGATTGGTTCTAAGTGAATGACAAATACTCATTATTATTTGTTATCCCAAAATCTAGATTCCGAAATGGAATTATTCTTCCTCTGATTCTAAAAATTCCGCATACTCTTCTGCGGAGAGCAGTGCGTCAACTTCGCCGGAGTTGTCCATCTTGATTTTGACAAGCCACGCATCGCCATACGGATCATCGTTGACCGATTCCGGCGTGTCATTTAAATCTTCGTTCGATTCGACAACTTCACCCGCGACGGGCGTAAAGATTTCTGACACCGCTTTGACCGATTCGACCGAACCGAACGCATCGTGCGAGTTAAAATTGTCGCCTTTGCTCGGCAACTCAACATAAACGACATCGCCGAGTGCGTGTTGTGCATAATCCGTGATCCCGATGGTCGCTACATCGCCATCAATCGCAACCCATTCGTGATCTTTACTGTATTTTAATTCTTCCGGTATATTTTTGTCTGCCATAATTTTATTATTATTTTGTTTTATTTATCTCTTTTATAAAATGGTGTCGGCACGATTTCTGCCGTTAAGTGTTTTCCTCTAACATCAATTTTAATCTCTTGACCGACGTTTGCAAACTCGGTCGGCACGAAAGCTAAACCGATTGCCTTTTTCAAAAACGGTGCGTGGCTTCCCGACGTTACGTAACCGACTTTTTTATCATTGATATATACGTCCATTTCGTCGCGGGCGATTCCTTTGTCGGTTACTTCAAATCCGACGAGTTTTTTCTGCAAGCCTTCCGCTTTTTGATTTTTTAACGCATCACGTCCGATAAATTCGGTTTTCAATTTACAGATCCAACCGAGATTTGCTTCGAGCGGCGTGATTTCGTCGCTGATTTCGTGTCCATACAAAGACATCGCCGATTCAAGCCGCAGCGTGTTTCTCGATGCTAAACCGCAGGGAAGTATGCCGTTTTCGCCACCGTAATTTCCCGCTTCAAGCAGGTCGTTCCAGATTTTCCCGGCATATTCGGCAGCGGCGTAAATCTCAAAACCATCCTCACCGGTGTAACCCGTCCGAGAAATTATCGCACTTTCAATTCCGTCGAAGTTGCCGACGGTGAAATGATAATACTTTATATCTTCCAGTTTAACGTCAGTAAATTTTTGTGCGATTTTGATCGCTTCGGGACCTTGAACGGCGATTTGACAATAATCTTTACTCGCGTTCGTCAGCGTAACTTTTTCATCTTTCAGGTGAGAATTTATCCAATCCCAATCTTTATCGGTCGTTCCGGCATTAACGACGAGCAGAAGCTTGTTTTGAAAAAAGCGGTAAACCAATAAATCATCAACCACCGTGCCGTCTTTTTTTGTAAAAGCCGAATAATGTGCCTGTCCGTCAATCAAATTCGTTACGTCATTCGTCGTCAAACGATTAACGAATTCAATCGCGTCTTCGCCTTCGACAAAAATTTCGCCCATATGCGAAACGTCGAAAAGTCCGCAAACCTCGCGGGTGCGAAGATGTTCCTTCATTGTTCCGGCGGTATATTGCACGGGCATATCCCAACCGCCGAAGTCAACCATTTTTCCGCCCAATTCACGATGAACTTCATTAAGCGGTGTTTTTTGCAAATTTGTTTCTGACATAATGTTTTGTAAAGAATAAGTGTAAAAAAAGAAATTAACACTCGCAAGTTGGAAGCGTCAAGAATGGATTGATTAGAATTATTCGGTGCGGAATGTCAGCAAACTAATTTACCTGCAAAACTACATAAATCGAATCGTTCAAATTTATCTCCTCGTAAAAATCAATCTCGATAATATTAAAAAAAGGTTTGATTATTTCTATCAAATCGTCCCGTGTATATTGAATAAATTGCAGGTCTTGAAAGCTGTTTCGCTGCGTGCCGTTCCAAAATGTGTGGAAGATTATTCCTCCGTCGGATAGAATTTCTCTCTGCCGCAAAAGTGATTTGCTCAAATCTTCCGTCGTCAGATGATGTAAAACTTTGTTGGAATAAATGCCGTCGAATTTATTTTCGGTTTTCAAAGTTACGGCATCGAGCAGAAGCAGTTCGGCAGTCGGGTTTTTTTGTCGGTAAAGGTCGAGAAAAGTTTGGGAATAATCAGAACCGACGGTTTTAAAGGTTTGCTTGAGAATATCTAAATCTCTGCCCGCACCGATTCCGATTTCCAGAACAGTCGAAGCGGGTTTTAAGTATTTTTTGAGAATACCGATCAAATGTCCGCTGTCTAAACCTTCGGTGGCTTCGACGAGTTGACGGACATTTTCCGCGTTTTCGTAAAACTTTTTAGAATGGCGGCGGTTTTGTGTGTCCAATTTTTTTACTTCGCTTATTCATTAATTTTTCATCCGGTCTTTTGATTTTTGCGGAGGCTTCGATAATTTCGTTACAATTTTTGACGGCACTGTCAATAACGGAAAGCTCGCGGCGGTCTTTCGATGCTTCGGCGAATTTTTCGAGCCGCGGTATATATGTTTTCGCCCGGTCGGATAAAATGTAAAACGCCACCGGAAAAATTTCACTCTCGACCTCGCGTTCCGATACATCTTCGATCTTATTTATCGCTTCATCAATTATTTTGTCTATATCGGAAAGCAGTTGAGCGTTTGTTCCGGCGGGCAGTTCGCCCCAGAATTCCTTGTCTTTCTCGATTTGTTTAGTTTGTTCCTGCGTTAGTTTATCCGTGCCGTCTAAAACCAAAAAACGGCGTTCGATGGCTTTCGTGAAAACCAGCATTCGTTTATCAATTTCCTGCACATCGCGAACGATCTCGACCTCTTCGGCAGTTAGGTGATCGCGGTTCTGAGCGATTACTGAAGGTTGCGGAAATAAAAAGATAAATCCTGCAAACACACTTAAAATAAACAGCAAATTGTTGTTGCGAAACTTTGATAAAAGACTCATATATTTTTTAATTTCCACCTTCGTTTAAGACCGTGTTGCCAAACATCGGACTGAGTGCATCAGTTCTTGAATCCCGCACGTATATCATCAGTTTTTGGATGTGATAACTATACTTAAACGGCATCTCGCGGCGTAAAAGCTCAAGTCGCGGCATAAAATCCCGTAAATTTATTTCAATTTTTTTGAATGACTTCAACGACGATTTTTCACCCTGATTTTTCTTCAAAAAATCCAAAGTGTATATTAAAAGTCCCTGAAAATTGCCGAGTTGATTTAGCGATTGCTGAAAATCATCATTTTTGAGAAATTCTTCCGAATTCAATAATCTCGCCTCCATCATCTCGAGGGCAAGATCGGTGCGGTTCTTTAATTTCGATTCGGCTTTGAGCTGTCTGCGTTCATCAGTCGTCACAGAATTAAGCGGCGGCGGAACGATGTCTTTTGTCAAAACCTTTTGTTCGCTGTAATTTGCATTCTCATCGACCTGAGCAAAAATCGTCTGTCCCGACAACAAACAAAACGGCGAAACCATAACGGCGAAAGTAAAAATATTAAGCAGTCGCTTTGATAAATTCACTTGACCGAAAAAATTGAAGTCGTGAAACAGGTGGGAATTATCATTGAATCGTGAATTTTTGTTGTTTAATGTGAACATTTTTACCTCCGTTTTTTACCTTTTCCTTGTTTAATCAACCTTTGCAGTATGGGCAAACGCAGATTTACTTTATCAATTTCGAGTTGCAGCGGATCATCGGCAAGCCGTAAAAACTGCTGATAATTTGCCATTGCGTCCATATATTCTTCGGATTCATCGTGCGAAATCGCCAAAAAATAATACGCCACGGGTAGATCGGGTTGCTTTTCGGTAATCCACTGATATTCCTTAATTGCTTCGACGTAATTTTCCATCTGAAACAAAGCCGTTGCTAAATTCGCTCGAATCGTATAATTTTCAGGAGCAATTGCCGTTAATTTGCGGAATAATTTAACCGCGTCTGCGTATCTTTTGACCTGCACGAGAGCCGCTCCGAAGCCGATGGCATGAGCCATTTCATTCGGTTCGAGTTCGGAAGCCCTTTGACAGTAAACCAATGCTTTCTGCGGTTGTGCGGTTCTTAAAATTGTACACAAACGCCCGAGTGCAGTGATATTTTTGTCGTCAGTTTCCAGAATTTTTTCGAGAGTTTGAGCGTCGTCATTGCTGTTTATCGATGCGAGCGACGCTTTCAGTAGCAGAACTTCCTGTGTCGGTTGTTTAATCGCCGCGAGAGTCGCGACCGCTTCATCCGATTTTCCGTTGGCGTATAACGAACGCGACAAAAGCATTTTGGCACTAATCGAATTCGGATAAAGCCGACTCAGATTTTCCGCATTTTTTAACGCTCCTTTAAAATCACTCCCAATCAGAGCAAGTTCGATGCTTTCCGAGAGTGCGAATTGGTTCTTTTCGTCAATGCTTAAAGCCCGACCGATACTTTTTTGGGCGGAATTCAAATCACCCAGTTTTCGCTCGATTGCCGCTCTCGCTGACCAGACCGATGCGGGAATTTTAGTTTTCGTCGTCAAATACTGGAGTTTGGCAAGAATATTTTTCAAGTCCGCGTTCGGTGCATTCGTTTTGAGTTTCAACTCGGTCAGTGCCACATACGCCGGAAAACTCATCGAATCTATCCGAATTGCTTTATCTAACAGAGATTCAGCTTCGACATATTCACCTTTGTTTATCAGCAATCCTCCAAGTTCGGACATCGGCAAAGTCCAATCGCGGCGAATTTCGATTGCTCGGCGAAATGCTCTTTCAGCTTCTGCGGGTTTACCGAGAATCTGAAAAATAGAACCACGTTGAAACTCCGCTTCGGGGAATTCGGGATTTGCCTTGATTGCTTCATCATAAAAGCTTAGAGCATTTCTAAAATCACCATTAGCGTGAGCTTCCTGACCTTTATTGAACAGTTCAATATATTCATTAGGCGAATTCTGCACCTTCGCCGAGACATCGCCCTGCGTAAATTCTTCTTCTTCATCTTCCTGTGCAAAAACAGAATTCGCCGAGAAAATCAGAATTGAAAAAATAAACAACGCGGAGAAAATAAATCGTCGATTTTTATGAAATATTGACATTTAAAAAACCTGTCTTGGTAGATAAACTTGTTAGTAGTATTGAAATTTTAGCACGAACGGCAACCGAGCGTCTATAAAATTTTTATTAAAACCTTTCAAAAACTTTTAATTCGGGTGATTTGCTTAGACACGCTGCACTAAGATAACATTTTTACATTGGAAACACATAAAGTATTAGTTTTCAATGAAGAATAAATACTGAAATAATGACTGCAAAATCACAATTAACTAAATCGTCTGAAGCTTCGACAACCGAACAGAAAGAAATACACTTGCGTTCTATGATGCGGAATTTCAAATCCGTGTTGGTCGCTTATTCCGGTGGCGTTGACAGTTCGTATCTGGCTTTGATTGCAACGCAGGAACTTGGCGAAGAAGCTTTGTGCATCACCGGGATTTCGCCAAGCGTCGCTGCAGTTCAGCGGGAACAGGCGTTAAAAATTGCCGATGAATTCGGATTCAATTACCGGGTAATAGAAACCGAGGAGATGCAGAATCCTGATTATCAGGCAAATCCAACCAATCGGTGTTATTTTTGCAAATCCGAACTCTACACGAAACTTACGGAAATCGCTGCGGGTGAGAATATCAGCGTAGTTTTAGACGGTGCGAACGCGGACGATCTGAGCGATTACCGTCCCGGAAGTAAAGCGGCGAATGAGAACGATGTGCGGAGTTTACTGGCTGAGTTGGGGTTTACGAAGGACGAAATCCGGGAACGAAGCAAAGAACATAACTTGGAAACATGGGAAAAACCGGCGAGTCCGTGTCTTGCTTCAAGAATTCAATACGGCATTCCGGTTTCCATCGAACGACTCGGTAAGGTCGAACGCGGCGAAAATCTACTGCGTCAACTAGGCTTCACCGAATTTCGTGTGCGGGTTCATGAACAACTGGTCAGAATCGAAGTTTCGCCGACGGAAATGGAAAAAATTCTCGATAAAGCTATTATCGAAAAACTCGCTGCCGATTTTCGCAAACTCGGTTTCAGATATGTTACGCTTGACCTCAATGGCTTCAGAAGCGGAGCGATGAATGAAGTATTAGCGAGCGATAATAATCAATTAAATTAATGCATTTTTGGATTTTTGGATTTTAATAAACTTCAGTTTGTTGCTCAAGTTTTTAAATCAATGTTTAATAAATTTCAGTTTGCTGCTCATTTACATAATTAAAAAATAAGTTATTGAATGTCTAAAAATCCAAAGACGAATACAAATTACTATCGAATTCGAATGTAAGATTGCCCGATTTGTGATATTGAAGTCGTTTCGTTTGGGCTGGAGTTATTTCAACCTCGCAGGCAATTCAACTAATCGAGGTTTATTAAAGTGTCGGGCGGTTCGATAAACTGAAGTTTATCAGACACTGAACCAGCATCGGACGGTGATTTTGGTGTTTTTAGCGGACAGCCACTATTGCATTTTGTAACAAATCCGTAATTTAGTATGGAATTGATGACGCACGAATGTTTAGTGTTAAATTTTTCGCAAAGATTATCGATAAATTGAAATTATTTGGGTTAAACTGATATAAATACTTGATTTTAATCGCAATCTGAAGTAAGGTTTTCAACGGGGTTGAGATTTTAATCAATCAAGAGGCGTTTTGCTTTTTCGATGCATCCCAATACAATTCGTAAATCAGATTAGTTTTACAAAGGTATAGTTTAAGATTATACGTTATGATTATGAAGAAAATCGTATAATCTGCTACACTTGCAATAATTACGTAGCTTATTGAAAAACGTTATGTTAATATCTTTTTCTTGAAAAGCTACTTTTTACATTTTAAATTTTAATATTTTATTTTCGGCGGAGGAATGTGATGAAACTCGCGTATAAGTTGTTTTTAGCAACACTTACAATTTTGACACTTGCATTATTAGTGTCAGCTCAAACATTAAGACCTGATAAGGACGATAGAAATATCGCCCCGACCATCGGCACGGGTGGTCCCGTTGGCGGTCCAACAGGTTTATTTACAGTATATGACGGACAAACCTTGAGAAAAGGTGAGTTCACTTTTAGCGTAGCGTATAGTAATTTTGACCGCGATCCGGGGGACGTTGACATTGTTGAAGTTCCTTTGAGTTTTCAAATCGGTTTAAGCGATAATCTGGAACTCTTCTTTAATACGGACGGCTATCGTGCGGTCAAAGTCAATTCGCCCAGAAATCTTTCAAGTTTTTATCTGCCGAACGCAACTTTCGGTAATCAAGCGGCGATTGTCCTGGCACCGAATGGTTTGTTAGGTGGACAGTTCGCCGGACAAGCAGTTTTTCGTCCGGCTGGAAACCAACCTTTCGTCGGATTTCCGTTTATCGGCGGATCAGCCGGTAGATTCGGTTTTCCCGGCACAACATCAGGTAGTCCGGTCCTTGGCGTTACACCGGGTGGTGCAGCGGATAATTTCCCCGGCATCGGTTCGGTTTACGGAAGTATTCTTCCGGGTGTTGTCTTGACAACCGTTGGAGTCGGTCCCGGTGGAGTTTCAACTGCTCCGGCATCCTTCACTTCGGTACCGAGTTATTTGAACGACGCACCGCTTATCGGTCGTCCATACGGAACATCTTCATTTAGCACTTACACAGTCGGTGCAAAAATCAGATTTACCGGACCGAATAATCCGGTCGGTGTCGGTGTCATTCCTTTTTATCGGTTCTATCAGGATAATGCGGATGATGCGGCAGGATTTAACCAACTTCAAAGAGGTTCAAGTCCGGGTGCTAAACGCGGCGATATCGGTTTGATTGGTTTCGCTGATGCTCGTGTTCGCTCTTATATGAATATCTCGGCTAACATCGGATACATATATAATGGCGATATTAAAGCAGACTTAGGTGGTGGAGACGTTACTTTACTGGATCGCGGTGATGAACTGCTGGCAGCCTTTGCGGTTGACTTTCCGGTTAATAAATATTTCCAACCAATTTTGGAATTTCGTTCACAACAATATGTCGGTGGTAGAACCCCTAACGCTTTTGAAAACAATCCGTTAGACGGTCTTGCCGGTGCGAGATTCTTTTTTGCAAGATATATTGGTATTAGTGCCGCTTATCGTTATCACTTTAACCAACAAGATCGTGATAGTTTCGATGATAGTTTTACAACATCGAATACGACGGTATTCAACGGTAATACCATTTCAAGAACATCATCGACTGGCGTTCCGGCAGGATTCAGAACATCTAATGATCCGCACGGATTCTTATTTCAATTCTTTGCCGGAAGACGTAATGAGCGTCAGAAGGAAGTTCTCAACATTCCTCCGGTCATCAACTCGGTTGAGTTGAGTGAAACAACCGTCAAACTTCCTTGTCCTGAAGGTCAACGACCGAAAGAAGGCGAAGTTTGTACCGACGATCAAACGATCAATGTTCGTGTTAATGCAACAGATACAGAAAATGATGTCTTAACATATAACTACACCGTTTCAGGTGGACGCGTTGAAGGCACGGGTGCCAACGTAACCTGGGATTTGAGTGGCGTGAATGAAGGAACTTACACGATAACGACAACTATTGATGACGGTTGTGGTGTTTGTGCTCAACCGAAAACGGAAACGGTTACAGTTGCATCTTGTGATTGCGAACCGCCGACGTGTGTTTGCGGAGACCTCGAAATAAGAGCACCGCAGTCATCGGTTAGTCCTGGAGAATCATTAACCTTTAGTGCTGAAGTCAATGGTGGTGATCAGAATCAGCAGGATATTACATATACCTGGAGCGTTGACAAGGGTGAGATCATAAGTGGTCAGGGAACAAGGTCAATAACCGTTTCAACAACAGGTTTAGATGACGAAACCGTTACAGCCACAGTAAACACAAGTTCAAGTGATACAACTTGTAATTGTGACAAAACGCAAAGTGAAACGGGTATCGTTGCCGGATCACCGAGAGCGAGACTATTTGACGAATTCGGAAATATCACTGCTAACGATGTTAGAGCCCGAATTGACTCGCTCATAACTGAACTGCAAAACAATCCTGGTTCGCAAGGCTACATTCTTAACTACGGCACAGCTGCACAAGTTAGAACACGTGAAAATCTTATCAGAAACCACTTAGAATTGCGTGGATATCCGTTAAGTAACATCGTTTTCGTTAACGGTGGTGTTGAATCACAAGTCAGAACCCGATTGTGGATTGTTCCGCAGGGTGCTGATCCTAGCCAAATTGATGAATAGTTTATAGCTCCGAGTTTTCCTTAATGGGAAATACGGACATTTATTAAAAAGCGTGAAATATCTTGCAAGATATTTCACGCTTTTTTGCTTTACATTACACTTAATTACCATTAAGATAACATCTATCTGTTAAGAAGTTACTTTAACTTCTATTTATTTCAATCAGCCACATAAAATTAAAAATCAACATATTCAACCTCGAAGTTTTCGGACAACATTAGCGGTTGTTGCGAACATCAGAGAATGTGATTGTAGTTCGTTCCTTCTTTCCTGACAATCCCCGTTACGCCTCTCGCGTAAACTAATTTAGTTTGGTATAAAAAAAAATATGAGAGCAAATAAAAAACTTAAATTTTGGCAAATTTGGAGTATCCTTTTTGTCGTTGGCATCGTAAGTGTTTTTACATTTGCAGGTAATAATTTCGATGGAAGATTTCAGCAGTGGAATGCTATCGGTCCAACCGGCGGAGATATTCGTGCGGTAGTTATTGATCCTAAAAACAAAGAACATTTGTTTGTTACAACTCTCGACGGGCAAGTTCATACCTCCTTCGATGCCGGCAAAAGCTGGAAACTCGTCGTCAACTTGAATCGTCCTCAACTTATCCTCGACAATTTTATTGTTGATTCACGCGATTCCGACATTCTTTACACAGCCGGACACAGACATAAAAACCCGGGTGGTTTTTTCAAGTCAACTGACGGCGGAAAAACCTGGAATGAAGCTAAAGAACTGGAAAAAGAAGCGATTCACGCAATGGTGCAATCACCGAAAGACCCGGATGTGATACTTGTCGGTTCGGTTACAGGAGTTTGGATTTCAAAAGATTCGGGTGAAACTTGGAAGAAAATATCGAATGAATCGGCTCCCGACAAATTAGATACATTTGCTATCGATCCGCGGGACACGAATACGATGTATGCCGGAACTTGGTATCGTCCATATAAATCAACCGATGGCGGAAACAATTGGCGTTTGGTCAAAGAGGGAATGATTGATGATTCAGACGTTTTTTCAATAGACATCAATCCCGTAAACCCCGATCACGTCATCGCTGCCGCGTGTAGTGGAATCTATCTTTCAACGAATAAAGGCGAAAAATGGAGCAAGGTTCAGGGAATTCCTTCACAATCACGCCGCACGAGAGATATTAAACATAATCCCGGCAAACCCGGTTACGTTTATGCCGGAACGACCGAAGGATTATGGATGTCCACGAATGGCGGACAAAGTTTTCGTTTGACGACTTCAAAGGACATCGAAATAAATTCAATCGCAATTCATCCCGATAATCCGAACAGAGTTTATATCGGAACGAACAATTACGGACTTCTCGTTTCGGATGATGCCGGTTTGAATTTTGGACTCAATAACGGAAACTTCACCAGCCGCTTTGCTTATAACATAATTGCCGACATCGAAAAACCGAATCGTTTATATTCGACGACGATCAATACGGCAACCGGTGGCGGTTACGTTTTCGTCAGTAATGATTTCGGTCGAACGTGGAATCCGTCCGTTACAAATCTTGATACAAACCGGACCATCTCTTTTTCGTTGGTTCAGGATCGAGTCAATACTGACAAGATATATATGGCAACTAACTTCGGTGTTTTTCAGTCAATGAATCGCGGAGCGAGTTGGGAGCAACTAAAAATGCCGCCGCCGCCGAAGCCGGTTCGCCAAAGTCGTCGCAGTCGCCGCACCGCCCCGCCGAAAGTCGAACCCGTAGTGGAAGCACCGACGGGATTCGTCGCGGCACTGGAAATTAAAGTAAACACGATAGTTCACACGGAAGACGGTAAAAACGGTTACTTTGCGGGAACTAACGAAGGTTTATACAGAAGTTACGACATTGCTAAAGGATGGCAAAAGGTCGAAATCGGAGAAGATATTGACCAACAGATATTTGCGATTCACGTTTCGCCCAAAGTTCCGGAGATAATCTGGCTTGGAACTGCTACTTCCGGAGTTTTAATGTCCAACGATGGCGGAACGAGTTGGACAAAAGTCCCGACGATTCCGCAAGGCGTTCCCGTCAGTGCGATTGTTTCCGATCCGAAAAAGATTGAAAACATCTATGTCGGCACAACCCAAACTCTTTATATGAGTAAGGATTGGGGCAAAACCTGGACGCGACGCGGCGGAAATCTTCCGCTTGGCAACTATAACAGTATTCTCATCAATCCTGATAATACCGATGAAATGTACGTTGGAAGTGCCAGAGAATCTAACGGCGGCATATTCTTTTCCGAAGACGCGGGTTGGAGTTGGAAGCGGATTGATTCCAGAACATATAACATCGCCAGCAACCGTGTCTGGAGCATCGTTTTTGATCCGCTGACCAAAAATCAATTGTTAGCCGGAACTCAATCGTCGGGTATCTATCAGATCAAACGCAGCATGCAGGGAACTGATGATATGACCAATGATTCGCCCGATACGGATGAAACCGAAGTTGACAAAGCTGTTCCGAAGCAAGTTACGGATGGTGGAATAAAGTAAAACTCAGGTTTTGATACAAACTGACAAAAAGACGGTCTTTTAATTAAAGGTCGTCTTTTTGTGTTTGTGTGAATCGTTCACTGAGTCTTATAATATCAGGATGAATCATAAGGCAGCATTCATCGGAAACAAAAATATTTTCAAACAAGAATCCATTTCATTTGAGCAAGTTCCGAATCAAACAAAACTTTTTACGGATTTCCAAAACAATTCTGTTGCATCGGATAATTTTTATCCATCAAAGAACGTCCCGACCTCAGAAATTCTGAATGAAGTGTTGGCGGAGTATCAAGTTGATAGGGATGTCTTGTGCGATCTGCTTTCGGACGAAAATGAAGGTTACGAAGCCGGTGAAAAAACTTTTCGGAACATCGAAAAACTTCGTAAAAAGGATTGCGTTGCGGTTTTGACGGGACAGCAAGCCGGACTTTTTTCCGGTTCAATCTATACGATTTACAAAGCACTTTCCGCCGTAAAACTCGCTGAAGAACTCTCGCAACAGGGAATCGAAGTCGTTCCGATATTCTGGATTGCTACGGAAGATCACGATTTCGGCGAAATCGCATCAACGCATTTTATTGATAAAAACGAGCATTCGGTTAAGATTATTTCCGAACAGGAACCCGAAAATATAAACTCTCCCATTGGTTTGATCCAAATTGATGAAGCAATTGAAGAATCACTGAACTCTCTGTTTGATAGTCTGGCAAAAACCGAATTTACGGAAAATATTAAAACACTTCTCGAAGAAACTTATCGTCCCGGCGAAACTTATGGTTCTTCGTTCGGCAAATTGTTGGCAAGAATCCTTAAAGATTACGGATTGATATTCGTTTCACCGCTCAACCGGAAACTTCGTCGCCTCTGTTCTCCCGTTTACAAAAAAGCCATCGCAAATGCCGAGAGTATCACGGATAAATTGCTGCAAAGAGATGGTGAATTAAAGAAAGAAGGTTATCATTCGCAAGTCTTGGTCGATGATAACTTTTTTCCGTTTTTCTATATTGACGACGAGAACAGACGCAATCCACTCCGCTTCAATCACGACAAAAGTGCGGTCAAATCGCAGATTTCCGGGATTAAATTTTCGATAGAAGATTTGATTGAAGTAGCCGAAACTTCGCCCGAAAAACTAAGTCCGAATGCTTTGATGCGTCCGATTATTCAGGATTTTTTATTTCCCAATGTTTGCTATTTCGGCGGTGGTGCGGAAATCGCGTATTTTGCACAAAATTCGGTGATATATAAAATTTTGAACCGCCCGCTAACACCGATCCGGCATCGTGCCGGCTTTACGGTCATCGAGGGCAAACATCGACGAACGTTGAATAAATACGGTTTGAATTTTGCAGATTTGTTTGCGGGCAAAGAAGATATTATGGCTGAGATTATTGATAAATTTATCAATCCCGATACGTCCAAAATGTTCGATCAAACCATCGCCACGATAAATAAACAAATTGATAAACTTAACCAAAAGCTGATAGACATCGAACCGACTTTAGCCGAAAATTCAGAAAACCGTCGTCAGAAAATAAACTGGCATATTGAAACATTAAAAAAGAAATTTCATAGTGCTGAAGCGATCAAAAACGAAGTAATAAATCGGCGAATCGAACATCTTTTTATAAATGTTCTGCCCGCAAATGCTTTGCAGGAACGCTCCATCAATGTATTATATTTTCTAAATGAATATGGCGAAAATTTTATCGAATGGATTTACGAAGCAATTGAAATTGACGAGAAAAAACATCAAATTATAATCTTTTAACAAAAGTCTGAAAATATGAAACTGACCGCACAAATCAATGACAATGAACAGCAAGTAAATATCGAACGCAAAGATTCTAAAGTCTTTGCGGAAATCGCTGAACGAATATATGAACTGGAATTATCTGTTCCCGAATCGAATATATATTTGCTGAAGCACGCGGGGAAAATATATGAAGTTTTTGTTTCACCTAACAAAAATAAGCACGAACCCATTCACGTAAAAGTAGGAACGCAAGAATTTGAAATAAATCTGATTGATCCGAAAAAACTTCGCGGAACTTTTGATGCTGTCGGAAATGCGGAGGGAATCGCCGAGATAAAGACGGCGATGCCCGGAAAGGTTGTCAGGATTTTGCTGAAGGAAAACGATGAAGTTAAAGACGGTGATGGCGTAATAATCATTGAGGCAATGAAGATGCAAAACGAAATGAAATCACCGAAGGACGGCACGATCAAAGAAATCAGATTCAGCGAAGGCGACACGGTTAATGCCGGAGATATTTTGGTGATAATAGAATAAATTTACTAGAGATTTACGCCGCAGTATTTGCAATAGATCGCATCCGTGTCGTGACCTTCGGCGTTGCAATTCGGGCAATGTTGGGTTGAAACGGCATTGACAGCTTTTGAAATTTCCACCGTAACGATTCCAGTGGGAACAGCGATAATCCCGTAACCCATAATCATTACAAAAGATGCAAAAAATTTCCCCATCGCTGTTTGCGGAGAAATATCACCGTAACCGACCGTTGTCAGCGTTACGATTGCCCAGTAAACGCTGGTCGGAATATCCTTAAATCCATTCGCTTCGCCCTCAATCACATACATTACCGAACCGATAACCGTAACCAACGACAGCACGGCGAGAATAAAAACGCCGATCTTTCTGGCACTTGCCCGTAAAGCCTTTGTTAAAAGCTGGGCTTCGCTGACATATTCTGTTAGTTTCAAGATACGAAAAATCCGCAGCAGTCGCAGAATTCTGATCGTCAAAAGATACTGAACGCCAGGAATGAGAAGACTCAAGTAGGTCGGTGCGATAGCTAAAAAATCCACGATTCCGAAAAAACTGAAAACATATCGCAACGGTTTACGAAGGCTGATCAGCCGAAAAATGTATTCGACGGTAAAAAGAATCGTAAAAAACCATTCGAGGTAATAAAAAATCTCGCCGTATTTCGCTTGATAACTGTTGACGCTTTCCAGCACGACCGTCAGCACGCTCAAGATGATCGCCCAGATCAAAATAATATCGAAAACCTTACCGGCGGTTGTGTCAGCTTCAAAAATTACTTCGTGAATCTTTTTTCGCCAATCGGCATCCGGTATTTCTTCTACATTCGGTTTCATTGCTGATGATTAAATCAAATTTTGGTGAAAAAATGAAATGTGGGTAAGTTATGAACGATGAAATTTGCGTTCGATGTCCTTCATTGTCAGACGCAAAATAACCGGTCGTCCGTGCGGGCAGGTCGTCGGCGAAGAGGTCAGCAGCAGTTGGTCAATCATCCAACGCATTTTCTCCGGCGTGAGTTTCATATTTATTTTTACAGCCGCTTTGCAGGCGAGCGACGCTGCGATGTCGTCCCGCAACGTCGCCTTTGCACTTCCGCGTTTATCTTTTTCAAACGAATCGAGAATTTCCGCGAATAAATTGCGAGCTTCCGACGGTGGTAAATCGGTCGGCACGCTCTTAATCGCCACGGTTCGCCCGGAAAGTTTCATCAAACCGAATCCGCAAATCTCCAATTCTCCCTGAATCTCATCAAATGCCGCCGCTTGTGCCGGGGTCAAATCAATCGTTTCCGGCAGTAAAAGATTTTGCGATTCGATCCTGCGTTCGGTTTCCGCCTGACGGAATTTATCGAACAAAATGCGTTCGTGAGCAACGTGCTGATCTATCAAAAGCAAACCTTCATCGTCCGAAGCGATGATAAAACTGTTATGAAGTTGAGCAATCGGCTGAATTTTCGAAGCAGAAACATCTTCGACTGTAATCGCTTTCGGAATCGCTTCCGCCGAATCTACGGGCGGCAATTCGGGATAATTTTCGATATTTGAATTTTGATGTTTGGTTGCTTCTTGCAGTCCATTGATCGGTCTTTGGTTTTCAGTTTTTGGTCTTTGATTTTCCAAAACAGCATTTTCAAATTGATTGTCAAAATTTTCCGCGTCTTTGCGTTTTTGCGGTTCAAATTCTTTTTCTACACTTCGATCAATCGCCAAAGATTCAAAATCCTGGGAGGTCGTCGGAATCTCAAAGTCAATTTTCTGCTGTTCAAAAGATTTTTCTTTCTGAATAATATTTTCTGCAAAATAATCCGGCTCATCATCGCCATTCTTTTTGTCGGTTGCATTAGATTGATTCGGTTCCGGAACTTTTCGTAAATTATCTGAAGATGATTCACTTTCCGCAGAGGACTTTTGATATGATTCATTTTGTCGGTCGGAAAACTCTGAACTCTGAACTCTGAACTCTGAACTCTGATTCTCCGACTCCGGACTCCGGACTCCGGACTCCGGACTCGAAAGAATTCCTGCATTTTGCAACGCTTCACGAACCGTTTCAGCGATAACATCTTTGACGGCTTGCGAACGACGGAAGCGAACTTCGGTTTTTGCCGGATGAACGTTGACATCTAGTTCTTCGTTAGGAATTTTGACGAATAAAAACGCGACCGGATAAACGCCGTGCGGCAAGACCGAACGATAACCTTCGAGCAAACCGCCCGTAATTATTTTATCTTTTACAAAGCGTCCGTTGATAAAGAAGTACTGCGAATCTTTGGAAGTTCGGCGTTCACGCGGTGCGGAAATAAAACCCGAAACGTTGGCGATAAACTCGCGTCCGCCGTCAACCGGTAGAAGGCTTTCGATCAAATCGCCGCCGAATAACTGATATGCCCGTTCACGCAAATCCTTCGCTGCCGCAACCCGAATCGTTTCGCGTCCGTTGTTAGATAATGTAAAAGCAATTTCTGGATTTGCCAACGCATAATGCTGAATCGTGCCGGTAATATGATAATTTTCCGTCGCCTGCGAACGCATAAATTTGCGGCGGGCGGGCGTGTTGAAGAATAAATCCCGCACAGTCAAAGTTGTTCCCGTCGGACGTGCGGTTTCCTTAACATCAATCAATTTTCCACCTTCGATAACCACCTTCGTCGCCGCTTCGCCGTCGAAAACCTTCGTTATCAACTCGACTTTCGCCACCGAAGCAATCGAAGCCAACGCTTCACCGCGAAAACCGAGCGTATTTATGTCGTCTAAATCCTTCAAAACCGCGATCTTAGAAGTCGCGTGCCGCTCAAACGCCAAAATCGCATCATCCCGAATCATCCCTTCGCCATCATCCGCGATCCGCATCAAACGCCGCCCGCCAAGTTCAACCTCGATCTTAATCCGCTTCGCCCCCGCATCAATCGAATTCTCAACCAACTCCTTGACCACCGACGCAGGACGCTCGACCACTTCGCCCGCAGCGATCTGATTGGCAAGGTTGTCCGATAGTATTTTGATCTTATTCATTGATATAAGAAACTATTTTAACAGGGATGAAGATGATAAAAAGGATATTTTGGGAAACAAACAATTTAATAAATCTCTTTAATCTTTTTCATCCCTCAAAAATTATCCTTTGCGGTTCTCTCTCTTTATTTCGCGTAATTTTGCGTTTATTCGCGGGCATTATTTTTATTTATTTGGTTGCGGAGTAGTTCGCAGATAAGGTTTTACCTTTGTAAATCCGGCGGGGAATTTTTCGGTTGCTTCTTCGTCGGAGAGAGCCGGGGAAACGATGCAGTCGTCGCCGTCTTTCCAGTTGACGGGCGTGGCGACGCTGTGTTTAGCGGTTAGTTGGAGCGAATCAATTACCCGCAAAATCTCGTCGAAGTTGCGTCCGGTGCTTGCCGGATAAGTCAGCGTTAATTTAACTTTTTTGTCGGGATCAATTACGAATACGGAACGCACCGTAAACGTGTCGTCGGCGTTCGGGTGAATCATATCGTAGAGATTTGCAATTGTCCGGTCTTCATCGGCAATAACAGGGAAGTTGACCGCCGTTCCCTGCGTTTCTTCGATGTCTTTTAGCCAACTGTGATGCGAATCAAACGGATCAACACTCAATCCGATGGCTTTGACATTTCGTTTGTCGAATTCGGGTTTGAGTTTCGCCGTGTAACCGAGTTCGGTCGTGCAAACGGGTGTAAAATCCTTCGGGTGCGAAAATAAAACGCCCCAACCATCACCCAACCATTCGTGAAAATTTATTTCACCATCCGTCGTTTGTGCAGTAAAATCCGGTGCTTCGTCACCTAATCTGATCGCCATTTTTTATAACTCCTTATTTTTTAACTAAAACTTTAACTACGAAATACACTAGATAAGAAATGCGAAATAATACGAAAAAAAGATTTGTAATTTTTGTATCTCTTTTTAGTATATTTCGTAGTCAAGTTCCTTCTATGCCTCATTTCCGTTTACCATTGCTAATTCATCACTGTCCATTTTTCTCAAACGCAGTGTTTGAATTTTTTTTGCATCGGCTTTTATTATTTCCAAATTCAGCCCGCGAAAGTTCAGTTTTTCGCCCTTTTTCGGGACGTAGCCGGAATCAGTCGTAACTAATCCGGCGATGGTCGTAAAATCATCGTCGGCGATTTCAATACCGAAAAGCCGTTCGATCTTGCCGATTTCGGTTGAACCTAAAACGTCATAATAACCATCCGTTACTTCGATAATCTCGCCGCTGATCAGTTCCGTGTCTTCGTCTTCGATTTCGCCGACGATTTCTTCGAGAATATCTTCGACCGTGACAAGTCCGGCAACGCCGCCGTATTCGTCAACGACTATCGAGATTTGAACGTGATTGAGCTGCATTGATTTTAAAAGTGCAGCGACGGATTTTGTTTCGGGAACAAAATACGCGGGTCGTAATAATCTTTCAATTGTGTTATTTTCCTTACCGTCCGCCCACGCGTTCAAAATATCGCGGACATAGATAACACCTTCGATGTTATCTATATTTTCGCTGTAAACCGGCAACCGTGAGAATTTTGCTGTAATCATTAAGTCCCTCGCGTCTTTGACCGTCGAATCTTTCGTGATCGAAATAATATCGGTTCGCGGAGTCATAATCTCGTCGACTTCCGTATCGCCGAACTCGAACATTTTTTCGATCATTTCGCGGTCTTCGCCCTCGATAATTCCTTCCGCTTCGCCGACCTCGATAAATGCCTGAATATCGTCCGCATCATCAACGTCGTTTTTTTCGTCATATTCACTCGTAACCAGCGTCAAATCTTCCTTCGACTGCTTTCTGCCGCGAAACGAAGGCTCGAACGGATCAGCGATAAACGGTAAAATATTGTAAATCGGACGTATGATCGGAAGCAGAAATAACAATTTACTTTCCGGTTTCGTCCATGTAATAAAACGCGGAATTATCTGCCGAAAAATGATCGTAAACGCTAAACCAATCAAGAACGAGTAAATCAGCATTAAGTAAGGAATTTGAACGAAACGATAGACGATAACGACGACAAAGACCGAAAAACCGATCAGTAAAATTTGTATCGCGGAAGAAAGTGCGAAGCGAAAACGCGGACGGTTTTCGCTGACTTCACGCAGAAACTCGATCGAACGCGGTTTTTTGTCATCCTCCGCATCGGTAAAAAGTTTCCGCAAACTAACATCGCTGAGTTGCGAAAAAGCCATATCAACCGATGCCAGAATAGTTAAGGCAAGCAGAAGCGATACGGCAATGACTATCTCTATTTCCATATTTCGTTATTCATAAATTGTAAATGGTTATCTACTAATAGTAAATATTTAATCGGAATAAATTTATTATCTGCGTCTTTTTCGTAAAACGTCGAGAACTTCATCAAGTTTGATGCCTCTGTCGACCAGCATAACTACAAAGAAATAAAGCATATCAGCAGCTTCTGCTTTAAACAGTTTGTCGTCCGAGTCCTTTGCTTCGATGACCAGTTCAACCGATTCCTCACCGAATTTCTTGGCAATGTAATTAACTCCTCTCGTAAACATCCGAGAAGTATATGATGTTTTTTTGGGGTTATTCTTACGGTCTTCAATAATTCTCTCAAGTTCGATCAAAAAATTATTCGGCTTGTTTTTCTCCTGAAAACAAGTGTCCGTTCCTTTGTGGCAAACCTTTCCCTGCGGAAAAGCCTTGATTAAAAGCGTGTCATTGTCGCAGTCCACCAGGATTTGTTTAACTTCCAAAAAATTCCCGCTCGTTTCGCCCTTTGTCCAAATTTTTTCCTGCGAACGCGAATAGAATGTTGCTTGACCAAGTTTTTTGGTTTTTTTATAAGCCTTCCGATTCATAAATCCGACCATCAGAACTTTATTCGTTTCCGCGTCCTGCACGACCGCCGGAATCAATCCATCCGCATATTTTTCAAAATCTAATTTCATTATTTTATAAAACGGACAGCAGATTTTTACAAAAAAACAGTTATCCGTTATCTGTTGCCGATTATCGCTTTCTAAATTCTCACCGCTATATTTCGCTCTTTCAGATAATTTTTCAAATGCGGAATTTCGATTTCGCGGAAGTGAAAAATGCTTGCGGCAAGCCCCGCGTCAGCTTTGCCCTGCTCAAAAACTTCGACAAAATGTTCTTCCGAACCCGCACCGCCCGAAGCGATCACGGGAACATTGACGCTTTCGGAAACTTGCCGCGTCAGGTCAATTTCAAAACCATTCTTCGTCCCGTCAGCATTCATTGAGGTCAATAAAATCTCGCCCGCACCCGCGTCAACTCCGCGTTTAACCGTTTCTATTGCATCAAGTTCAGTTGCAACCCGTCCGCCATTCAAAAATATTTTCCAATTTTCGCCAACTCGTCTCGCATCAACTGCAAAAACAATACACTGCGAACCGAAGTTCTTTGCTCCGTCCGCTAAAATTTGCGGATTTTTAACCGCTGAAGTATTGATCGAAACCTTGTCCGCACCCGATTCGAGCAAAATTTCAATGTCTTCAATCGTATTGATCCCGCCGCCGACTGTGAACGGAATATTTATCTCCGCCGCAATTTTTTTAACCAATTCCGACAATGTTTTGCGTTTCTCATTGGTCGCTGTAATGTCCAAAAAAACAAGTTCATCCGCACCTTGTTCGGAATATAATTTTCCAAGTTCGACTGCATCACCCGCATCCCGCAGATTCACAAAATTTGTTCCTTTTACCGTCCGCCCGTCCTTCACATCGAGGCAGGGAATTATTCGTTTTGCTAACATTTTTCTGCAACTGATAGCTGATGACTGATAATTAATTGATATATTTCCCAACTTATCAGTTATCAGCTACAATTTATCACTTAGTTTCTTCCTTCTTCCAAAAATCTTCCGCGACTCAATTTTGTCAAACTTATTCGATCTTCATAAATTGCTTTGCCGATAATTGCTCCGAAACAGCCTATTTTTTCGAGTTCGGCGATGTCTTCGGTCGAATCAACTCCGCCCGAAGCAATTAGTTGCAAACGCGGCAACTGTTTTAAGATTTCAGTATATAATTCCCTTGACGAACCTTCCAAAAGTCCGTCTTTGCTAATGTCCGTAACGAAGACTTTACGAATTCCTTTGGCATAATATGTTTTCAAAAACGGTATCAATTCCAATTCCGTCGTCGTTTGCCAGCCGTTTATTGCGACTTTTCCGTCTTTGACATCCGCACCGAGCAAAATTTTGTCGCAACCGTATTTGTCCAGCCATTTGTCGAATTTTTCAGGCTCTTTAACTGCTACACTTCCGATGCTCGCCATTTTCGCACCCGCATCAAAAACCGATTTTATATCTTCGTCGGTTTTGATTCCGCCACCGAAATCAATCGTCAAATTTGTGTTCGCCGCAATTTCCTTAAGCACTTTCAAATTCGTAACTTTCCCGATCTTCGCTCCATCAAGATCAACAATATGCAGACGCTTTAAGCCGTGTGATTCAAACTCCTTCGCTACTTCCAACGGATTTTCGTTGTAAATCTTCTTCTGCGAAAAATCGCCTTGTTTTAAACGAACACACTTGCCTTCGATCACGTCAATTGCCGGAATTATTTCAATCATAAATAGTAATAAAAGAATTTAACCACAGATAAATACTGATAAAAGCGGATAAGAAAAATCATTTTATCTGATTTATCTGTATTAATCTGTGGTTAAATTCTTAGAAAATTTTCTAAAATCTGCTCACCGATTTCGCCCGATTTTTCCGTGTGAAACTGCACCGCGTAGAAATTTTTATACTGAATCGCAGCTGAAAATTTTGTGGAATAATCACAAGTCGCCGTCGTTTCGTTTCCATTTTCAACGTAAAAACTATGAACAAAATAGACGTAAGAATTATCGCTTACATTCGTAAAAAGTTCACCCCGCAAATTCGAAATCGTGTTCCAGCCAACGTGCGGAATTTTCAAAGTTTCCGACTGAAAAAGTTTTACTTTATACGGCAAAAGTCCCAGACCTTGCGTGTTGTTTTCTTCGGAAAAATCACACAAAAGCTGCATTCCCAAGCAAATTCCCAAAACAGGCTGAGTCAGCGATTTGATAACTTTGTTCAATTTCCGCTGCCGCAAATATTCCATCGCCGTTGATGCTTCGCCGACTCCCGGAAAAATCACTTTATCGGCAGACCGCAAAACCTCCGCATCATCCGACACAACCGAATCAACGCCGAGCCGATTCAAGGCATTTTTGACCGATTCGATGTTCCCTGCATTATATTTTACGATGGCAACCTTCATATTAATGGATAATGGATAGTGGATAACGGAAAATGAAATCTTAATTATCCATTATCCGTTATCCATTATCCATTTTCACAAACTTCCTTTCGTCGAAGGCAGATTATTGCTTGATACATCGCGTCTGACCGCCATTTTTATTGCTTTTGCAAACGCTTTGAATATCGCTTCAATCTTGTGATGTTCGATGTCGCCTTCGGCTTTGATGTTTAAGTTTGAGTGAGATTTATCGGAAAACGATTTGAAAAAATGAAAAAACATTTCGGTCGGCATTTTTCCGATCATTTCGCGTTTGAATTCCGCCTCCCATTCGCACCAATTTCGCCCGCCGAAATCAATCGCAACCTGAGCCAAACAATCATCCATCGGCAAGCAAAATCCGTAGCGTTCCATTCCGCGTTTGTCTTTCAATGCGAGATTGAACGCTTCGCCCAGAGTTATCGCAACATCCTCGATTGTGTGATGTTCGTCAATATGCAAATCGCCCTTTGCTTCGATATTCAAATCAATCGAACCGTGCCGCGAAATCTGTTCAAGCATATGATCGAAAAAATCCAAACCCGTCGAAATTTCGGATTTTCCGTCGCCGTCCAAGTTTAATTCTACTAAAATGTCCGTTTCTTTGGTCGTCCGCCGATGCGAAACTTTTCGCGGCGGCAATTTCAAAAAATCGTAGACACTTTTCCAACTTTCCGCGACAAAATCAATCTTGTCATCGTTATCTGCCGCATCGAAATACTCATTTTTGATAAATATTGATTTCGCGTTCAAGTTTTTCGCCAATTCCATATCACTGCGACGATCACCGATGACAAACGAATTTTCCAAGTCATATCCGCCGTCAATATATTTTGTCAACAAACCGGTTCGCGGCTTACGGGTTTCTGCATTTTCGTGTTCAAACGTGCGGTCAATCAAAACCTCGGCAAAGTTAATTCCTTCATTTTCAAGTGTTTGCATTATAAAGTTATGCACCGGAAAAAATTTTTCTTCGGGATTTGAATCAGTTCCCAAACCATCCTGATTCGTTACCATTACAAGTTCGTAATCCAATTCATCGGCGATTTTGCCCAAATATGTAAAAACTTGCGGCAAAAATTTGAGCTTCGCAAAACTGTCAATCTGGTAATCTTCGGGTTCCGAGATAAGCGTTCCGTCGCGGTCTATAAATAAAACTTTTTTCATAATTTTTATGCCTGCGAAATACGCGAAAAGACGCGAAAAAAAGAAAAAATTAAGAGGAATTTAAATTAAACAGATTTTAAAAAATTCTTTTTTCTCATATTTTTCCTATTCTTTTTTTCGCGTTCTTTCGCGTATTTCGCGGGAAAACTTCTTCAATGCTTTAAATAAATTTTCGTTTTCATTCGGCGTTCCAATCGTCAAACGCAAACAACCTTCGCACATTTCGACATTATTACGATTTCGCACGACGATTTTTTCGTCAATCAAATGTTGATAAATGCTATCTGCATCAACCGTTTTCACCAAAACGAAATTCGCATCGCTTTGATAAGTCTTCGTAACAATTTCCAGTTCCGATAAACTTTCAACTAATTTCTCACGCTCGCTGATGATCTTCGCAATCGTTTTTTCAACTTTATCTTTATTTTCCAATGCTTCTAAAACCGCGTTTTGAGCAATTTCCGAAACATTATACGGCGGCTTAACTTTGTTGAATAATTCAATTATTTCCGTATTCGCAAAAGCCAGACCGACCCGCAATCCGGCAAGTCCCCAAGCCTTTGAAAATGTTTGCAGAACGACGATATTTTTGAAATTATTTATCTCATTTATGAAAGATTTCTCACGCGAAAAATGAATATATGCTTCGTCAATGACAACAATTCCCTTAAAATTTTTCGCCAGATTCAAGATTGCGTCTTTATCCAAACTGTTTCCCGTCGGATTATTCGGTGAGCAAATAAAAATAAGTTTTGTATTTTCATCAATCCGATCTTCAATCGCATTTTGATTTAACTCAAAATCTGCGGTCAAATTTACTCTTTTAATCTCAATATCGTTAATTTCCGCCGAAACTTGATACATTCCATAAGTCGGAGGATTTATCAAAACATTATCTTTTTTCGGTTCGCAAAATATTCTGAATAAAAGATCAATCGCCTCATCACTTCCATTACCGATAAAAATTTTATCCGTCTCAATATCTTTATAAGCGGCGATTTTCCGTTTTATTTCCGACTGCAACGGATCGGGATAACGATGATAATTCGTTTCAATCGGCGAACCGAAACTATTTTCATTCGCATCGAGAAAAACGCTCGCCGTTCCCTTAAATTCTTTGCGTGCAGAAGAATACGGCGTTAGACGTTTAACATTTTCTCTGATTAAATTTTCTAAATTAAAACTCATAAGAATTTTTTGCCCGCGAACAAACGGGAACAAACACGAAATTACTACAAATTATTTTCGTGCAATTTCGTGTTTGTTCGTGACTAATTTTTCAATCTGTTTCAAACGAACCGAAATTGCGTTCTTGTGTGCCTGCAATTCTTCAGCTTCCGCCATTAGTTCAATCGTTTTGCCTAAATTTCTGACACCGTCTTCAGTCAGTTTTTGAAATGTAATCTTTTTGACGAAAGAATCGAGCGACACACCGCTGTAATTTCTGGCAAAACCATTGGTCGGCAGAGTGTGATTCGTGCCGGAAGCATAATCACCTGCTGATTCGCACGAATAATTTCCGATGAAAATCGAACCCGCATTTATTATCTTTTCAGCGATTTCATCAGCATTTTCGACCGCTAAAATAAGATGTTCGGCGGCATATTCATTTAGTAAATTGATTGCTGTGGTTTCGTCTTTAACTAAAATCGCTTTCGAGTTTTCCAATGCTTTTACCGCAATTTCTTTTCGCGGTAAAACAGCGACTTGTTTTTCAATTTCGACATTTGCCGTTTCAATTACTTTTTCGCTCGTCGAAATCAGCAAAACCTGTGAATCTTCACCGTGTTCCGCCTGCGAAAGTAAGTCGGCGGCAACGAATTCGGGAACAGAACTTTCATCGGCAAAAACGGCGACTTCCGAAGGTCCGGCGGGCATATCAATGGCAACTCCTTTGTTTGAAATAAGTTGCTTTCCCGCCGTCACGAACTGATTTCCGGGACCGAAAATCTTATAAACATTCGGTACGGTTTCAGTTCCGAATGCCATTGCTCCGACCGCTTGCACACCGCCGATTTTGTAAAAATTCGTAACGCCGCAAAGTCTTGCCGTGTATAGGATTACGTCGTTTATTTTACCGTTTTCATCCGGCGGCGAACACATTATGATCTGACTGCAGCCGGCAATTTGAGCGGGAGCCGCGAGCATCAGAACGGTCGAAAAAAGTGGTGCGGTTCCGCCCGGAATATATAAACCGACACGTTCGATTGCAACTGATTTCCGCCAGCAAAAAACGCCTTCGGTCGTTTCAACTTTTACCGGAGTTTCAGTCTGTGCCGCGTGAAAAATCTCGATATTGGATTTGGCGTGCTTGATCGCGTTTTTCAGTTCATCGGAAACACGCTTTTCCGCTTCGATAAATTCATCCTCGGTAACGACAAAATCATCCAATGAAACCTTGTCGAATTGTTTCGTAAAACGCTTGACGGCAGAATCGCCGTATTTTTCAACGTCATCTAAAACCGTCGAAACGATAATTTCCAACTCTTTCGTGTCGAACACCGGACGAGCAAGAATCTCACGCCAGTTCTCTGTTTTTGGATATTTAATAATTTTCATCTTGAGTAATAAATAATAAGTGATAAGAAAAAACTACCAGTTATAATCTCTGTTACTGAATCATTTGGTCAATTGACAGCACCAAAATTCCTTCCGCACCTTCGCGTTTTAAGTTTTCGACGACTTCCCAGAAATCATTTTCATTGATAACCGAATGCACCGAACTCCAATCACTTTCGGCAAGCGGCAGGACGGACGGACTTCGCATTCCGGGCAGTAGATTTATGATTTTATCAAGATTTTTGTTCGGGGCATTTAGCAGAATATATTTGTTTTGCGTCGCGGATCTTCCGGCTTTGATGCGAAATAAAAGTTTATCGAGAATCTTTTGCAAATCGCCATCGAGATTTTTCTGAGAAATTAGAACCGCTTCGCTTTTAAGCACGGTTTCAACTTCTTCCAAACCATTTGTAAAAAGCGTGCTTCCCGAACTGACGAGATCACAAACCGCGTCTGCCAGCCCGATTGACGGAGCAATTTCGACCGAACCGCTGATCGTGTGCAGTTCGGCTTCGATATTATTTTGCTTTAAAAATTTGCCCAAAATTCTCGGATAACTCGTGGCGATTCGCATTCCATCGAAATCAGCTACGTTCGCGTATTCAAAAGATTTCGGCAAGGCGAGTGATAATCGGCATTTACCGAAACCTAAGCGTTCGATAATTTCAACATCACAGTCCTTTTCCGCCAGAACATTTTCGCCGACGATGCCGATGTCTGCGACCGAATCGGCAACGTAATTCGGAATATCATCGTCCCGCAAAAAGAAAATCTCGAGCGGGAAATTGCTTGCGACCGAACGCAGTTTGCCGAGTCCGTTGCCGAAAGTTATGCCGCATTTTTTTAACAACTTGATCGAATCATCACTCAGACGACCTGATTTTTGTATCGCAATTTTTAACTTCTTATCCATTTTTCAGTATTTAAAACACGAAAATAGCGTGAATGTTTGTTGATGTTCACGCTTGATTTTAATAAAACTAATTTTAATCGAAAATTTTGACGGACAAAGATTAGTCGGCGTGTGTTTTGAGCCAATGATGATGTCCGTGAATTGTGCTGAAAGTGTTTTTCATCTCTAGCTTCAAATGAAAACATTTTGAAAAACTTTTTGCAAGCGGAGCGAAAACATTTATAATCGAAACTTTGAGAAAAGTTATGGAAGAATTAGATAAAGAAAAGATTCTGCGGGCGTTCGGTAAACGGGCTCAACGCTGTTACGGCTGCTTTGTCGCCTATCATTTCAAGGATATGTATCTCGGCGAAGACGCTTCCTATTACTGCGAAAATTGTAAATCGGATGAGATGTTTCACTTCGATGACTTTGTGAAATTTATAGATATTTCCAAATTACGCGAAAGCAAGGGAACGCATCATCTAGATTAAGTCGGGAAAGAATCAACTGCGAAATTACACGAAAAAGATATTTGAATCATCTTTTTACTGCGAAAACTTCGTGTTTTTTTAAAAGTCTGATTTCGCAGATAAATTCCTGGTTTTAAAATGTAAAAAGTTACGATTAAAATCAAATCGGTCTATGACACGAAAACTATTTCACTCTCCTGAATTTGCGTTCTATTTCTTTTCCTTCAATAAAAAACAATTCACTATTTACAATGAACATTCATCCAATTTAAACTATAAATATGGCGGAAAGTGAAAAGAATTTACCTACTCAAAAAAAGCACAGTTATACGAATCTGGCACTGCGTCTAAGTCGTCTTTCGGCGGAGAAAAAGAAGGTTTCGCTGGAAATGAGTGCATCGTTGGCAGCGGTTTCATTTAATGTCAGCCGTGAATTTGTCGAAGCTGTTCCGAAGGCGGCAAAGATTTTGTCGGCGGAAGATTTGCGGGATTGGGCGGAAATGGGGCGAAAAGTGGCGATGGCAAATGCCGACCTCGGAGTTGAATTTTTTCAGACGGGCGTGGCGAAGCTACGAAAAATTCCGGCAAAATCGCGTTCGGTCGTTTTTGAGATTTGCACGCGGCAGCTTATTTTGTCGAGTTCGATTGCGATTGAAACTTTTGAACTCGTGCCGAATTTGGCAAAGGAAATAAATGACAAGGATTTATTTACGGATATTCTAAAACTCGCATCTGAAATCGCTAATCGTTCGGCAAAACATTCGGCGGATTTCCTGCAAAAAACGCCCGAAGTTGCGACCGGTTTTGAGAAATTCGGCAAGGAGAAACGTAAAGTTTCAAAGGCGACGCTCGAATTGGCTTCGCATTTTGCTAACCGCACGGGCGGAATGACGGCTGATCTGTGGTCGAGTCTGCCGGAAGTTTTGGAGAAACTATCGGCAAAAAACACCGTGCGTCTGATGAACCGCGGAATTGAGTTTCTTGAATACGGCGGCAGCGTCACGCTTCACTTCATCACTTCGGGAGCGAAAACTTTGGAACGGTTCGATGCGGTTTTTGATGAATGGTGTGAACTTTTAATCGAGTTTGCGAAACACGGAAATGCGGTTTTGATCTCGCTTCTTCGCGTCAGTCCGCAATTTTTTAAACGCATTGCATCGCTCAAAAACAAAAAGGACGCGACACAGATTTCAAGGCGTGTTTTGCAACTTATTAAGGAAATTGCGGAAGCCGATGCCGAGAGTGCTTTGGCGGCTTTCAAGTCTAGTTCACAAGCCTTGCGAAAAGTTTCGCTGGAGCAATTCGAGGAATGGGTTGAAACGGGATTGGCAACAAAACAGGACGTTTCCGCAAAAGCCCGCCGTTCGTTTTTTGCACTCGAAACGCGAAAGTCGAACGAACTTTTGCAGGAAGCACAGAAGGGTTTGCCATTAGAAAGCGTACAGACCGTTTTGCGGATTTACGTCGAAGGTTTGACGGGCAAGGAAGTCGAGATCGCACCACTTTCGGCGATGCCGCAGGAATCGAAGATCGGCGACGGCAAGACGATTTATCTGCCATCAAACGTCAATGAATTTGATGACGAAAATCTCGATTTCAGGCTTTATAAAGTTCTCGCGGCTCACGGTGCGGGACAGATCGAATTCGGCACATTTGCAAAAAATACGGGCAAAATTAAAGCGGCTTACACTAATTTGAACGAACTTTATGAAGCCACCGCCGCACAACTCGACGCATTTTCGTTGGCGGGTTACATCGAAGAAGTTCAAAAAGGTGAAACGGCACTTTCTGAAGAAGAATTTCGGCGGGAATTCGAGAAAAAGAAAAAGAAGATTCCGAAAGATCCCGATTACAAAACGGTTTTGAAAGTTTTCCCCGAACCGCGTCTTGCCCAGAAAATTTTCGGCACGATGGAAAATGCGAGAATTGATCGGAAACTGCGTCTGAATTATCGCGGTTTAATTAAAGATTTAGATTTGATGCAGGAATTTTTAGGCAAGCGGCGACCATATATTTTCGATCTGCCGATGTATCAAGTGCCGTCGGAACTGCTGTTTCAAATAACGATGTGCGGCAGTGCGACCGAAGATGCGAAACATTTTTACGGGCAAATCGTGTCGGAGATCGAAACCGTAATCGAAAAATATTTGCAGATAAAAGATGCGTCAGTCGCCGATTCGCTGATGGCGACGAGCCGTGTTTATGATCTGTTTCAGAATGTTTCGCCGGACGATACGCAAGCCGAAGATTCGGACAATAACGATCAGGAACAAGAAGGTGAATACACCGAAGAAGACGCACACGGCGAAGCGAAAACGGATTCGCAGGTCAAGCGAATCGAAAAGCACAAAGAAGCCGAAGACATCCGCGATTTGTTCAATGCGTGGAACGATATGAACGATCAGGACGGCGAACCGCAGGATGTGCAGGGTTCGGAAAACTGGTCATTCAACGAAATGCCCGAACAACCGCTCGAAGCCGGCGACAAAGCATTTTCCTACGACGAATGGGATCGGGAATTATCCGATTTCCGCACGGGTTGGTGTCGCGTGATCGAGAAAAAAGTGCGTCTTGGCGACAGGAATTTTGTGGAATTGGCGAGAAGCCGTTATCGCGGCGTAATTTCATCAGTTCGTCATCAATTCCAATTGATGAAACCGGAAAATTTGACCCGGGTGAATCGTGAATTGGACGGCGAAGAGTATGATTTGAATGCCGTCATTGATTACGTTGTTGACCGCCGTGCGTCGGGAAATGTTTCGGAAAGGCTTTATACGAAACGGCTTAGGCGTGAACGCGATGTCGCCGTTTCGCTCCTGCTTGATCAATCTTCATCAACCGCCCGCACTATTACGCGCACCCCTTTGCAGCCATACACGCATCCGGGCAGACGCATCATCGACATTGAAAAAGAAGGCTTGGTTTTAAGGAGCGAAGCCCTCGAAGCTGTCGGCGACATTTATTCGATTAACGGTTTTACTTCGGAAGGTCGCAGAAATGTAAAATTTTACGTCGTTAAGGATTTCAACGAAAAATACTCTGAAGAGATCGAACGAAGAATCGGTGGCATCACATTTCAAAACAACACGCGATTAGGTGCGGCAATCCGCCACGCCGCCGCCAAATTGCTGCGTCAGGAATCCCGCACAAAACTAATGATAATCCTCACCGACGGCAGACCTTACGACCACGATTACGGCGACGCAAAATACGCCAAAGAAGACGTGCGTGAAGCATTGATGGAAGCGAGGATGAGCGGCATCACGCCATTTTGCATCACGATTGACCGCGACAGCGAACAGGAATTAAAGGATTTATACGGCGAAGTCGGTTACACGATTATTGATGATGTGCTGAGTCTGCCGGAGAAACTGCCGAATATTTATCGGCGTTTGACGAGTTAATTTTGTGGTAAAATTGAAACTATGAAAAATAAATTCATCGAAGTAAATCCAAATAAAGTTAGCGGAACTCCCGTATTTACGGGAACTCGTGTTCCGATCAAAAATCTTTTCGATTATTTAGAAGGCGGCGAAAGTTTGGAAGATTTTCTTGAAGGTTTTCCGCCGGTAACACGCGAACAAGCCATAACTGTTTTAGAAATGGCGAAAAAATCTTTGGTTAAGGAAGTGGTTGAAGCTTGAAAATCTTACTTGACCACAATTTAGACCGACGGTTAAAGAATCATTTGACCGAATATGAAACCGCGACAACTCAAGAACAGGGTTGGGCAAACGCTTTAAACGGTGAATTGCTTACGCTTGCAGAGAAAAATGGTTTTAATGTTTTGATAACGGCTGATACAAATATAAAGACACAGCAAAATTTATCAAATCGCAAAATTTCAATTTTAGTTTTACGTGCATTAAATAATCGGCTCACAACACACGCAGAAATGATCGAAGATATTGACAAAGTTTTAACGAAGATAAAGCCGAGCGAAATTATTGAGGTTTTGCACAAAGACGTAAAAGATAAAATTATCTTTGAAGACTAATGAAGAAAGATTTAAAACCCGAAAGAGATACAAAGATTGAAGTATTGAATGATTCTGAAAACAATTCGGAAGAAGTTTTTGCCGTGTGTCTTGAAACCGACGATAGCGAATTGCTGATTCCATTCAAAATTTATCAAGTAAAATTACGCGGTGAATATGTGCGTGTAATTGACGAAAAAGGCGAGGTTGCCGTTTATCCAAAAAGTTTCTTTTTACCGTTGCAGTTGGCTTCGGAAATAGTTAATGCTTTATCAACAGCTTATTCTCAAAGTATATAAAGTTTGAGTTTGTCTGAGAAATTGACGAATATTTATCTAAGGTTGACGAGTTAATTTTGTGGTAAAATTGAAAGTATGAAAAATAAATTTATCGAAGTTAATCCGAATAAAGTTAGCGGAACTCCCGTATTTACGGGAACTCGTGTTCCGATCAAAAATCTTTTCGATTATTTAGAAGGCGGCGAAAGTTTGGAAGATTTTCTTGAAGGATTTCCGCCTGTTACGCGGGGGCAGGCAGTTAAGGTTTGGTATCACGAAACAGGTTGTAACATTTAGCTTGCAACTTAATCAATAAAAGTGCATCATAAATACTTGTTAATCCTACTCTCGCACATCAACGGTGATGTGCTCGTCTTAAAATAAAATGTTTGACGGCGTTTTGGATAGTTCGAGAGTTGGCTGTTTATCATTACAGAAGCCGCTTTTCTTTTTTTAGTTAGAGCATCCGAAACACGATTCTTCGCAGACAGACCGTTTCTCCGAAAACAATACGATTCGACGCTTCTTTTATATGTCCTAAGTGTAATTTTTTTACGCTTGAGGGCAAAGGTTAGAATTTAAAAACAATATGAAACTATATGTAGGAAACATTTCCTTTGATACGACCGAGCAAGACTTGGAAGATTTATTCAGCGAAGTCGGCACGGTGCAGTCGGCAAACATTATTACCGACCGTGATACGGGACGTTCGCGTGGATTCGGGTTCGTTGAACTATCGAGTCAGGAAGAAGGTCAGAATGCAATTTCGCAATTTGACGGTCAGGATGTTGACGGACGTAACCTAAAAGTCAATGAAGCAAAACCACGTGAAGATCGTGGCGGCGGTGGCGGCGGATATGGCGGCGGCGGCGGTGGAAACCGTTGGTAATTACTGTTATGCAAATCGCAAATAACAATTAATACAGAAGTGCCTTTTCGCTTATGTTTTAAGTCGAAAGGCACTTTTTACTTTGGAATGAATTACAATTAAATAGAATTATCGTTGAGCCTCGGTCTAAAGACCAATTTAGTAAGAAATTTTCTTATAGTGTGATTTTCGAATCACTCGCTTAGCGATTTTTGATTTATACAAAATCAGCAAACGGAAAATCGGTATTTGATACCGAATCAAGATGAAAAACATCCATTGTCTGCAACTTGCAGGTTTTCCGACGCTAAATAACTATAAGGAACATTATGACATTTTCAGATTTGGGATTGAACAAAACACTTTTAAAAAAGTGTGAATCCCTTGATTTCACAGAACCGACACCGATTCAGAAAGAGGCGATTCCGCTTGTTCTGAAAGGTGCGGATCTCATCGGTTGTGCCGAAACCGGAACGGGTAAAACCGCCGCCTTTCTTCTGCCGACCATTCAAAAATTACTAGAGCAAGACAATGCCGGCGTAAAAGTTTTAATTGTTGCCCCGACCCGCGAATTGGTTTCGCAGATCGAGAAGGCATACATAGACTTTGCACCTAACAATATTCGCTGCGTTTCGATTATCGGCGGAGCGAGTATGAACAAGCAGATCAGCAAACTGCGACGCGGCGTGAATGTGGTCATCGCTACACCGGGACGACTTCTCGATCACGTTAAACGCGGAACTGTTAATTTATCAACCGTTGATACTCTGATTCTGGACGAAGCCGACCGAATGCTTGATATGGGTTTTTTACCCGCAATTCGGGATATTTTGAAGGCGATTAAAAAAGATCGCCAAACGCTTCTATTTTCGGCGACGGTTTCCGATTCAATCAAAAGTCTGGCGTATTCGATGATGAATTCGCCGCAGGTTGTCGAAGTCAGTCGTCAGAATCGAACGGCGAGAACAGTTACGCAAACGGCTTATCCGGTTGCCGTCGCTTCAAAAACCGCTTTGCTGTTAAATTTATTGGAAACGAAGGATTTTGAAAAAGTTCTCGTTTTCACACGCACCAAACGCGGAGCCGACCGTATCGCACATATTCTCAAAAAACGCGATCTGAATGCGAAAACGATTCACTCGAACCGTTCGCAAAGTCAGAGAGAAGCTGCCCTTAAAAGTTTTCGCGGCGGCACCACACAAATTCTCGTCGCCACCGATATTGCTTCACGCGGGATTGATGTCGATGCGGTTTCGCACGTTATCAATTATGATGTTCCGCAAGCACCGGAAGATTATGTTCACCGCGTCGGACGCACCGGACGGGCGGGAAATGTCGGTCAGGCGATTACGTTGGTTACACCGAACGAAGAACTCTCGATGCGGGATATTGAAAAATTGACCGAACAGAAAGTCAAACGAATCGTGTTGGATGATTTCGGCGGTTCGGCGACGATTCCGAGTAGTGTTTTCCAAACGAAAAAAGATAATCCTTCGACTCGAAGCAGACGTACCAAGCGTTCGACCCGTTCGCGGCGGGCAAGAAGATAATATTTGTCGAAGAACAATAAATAATAGCCGCAGATTTCTATCGGTAAGCCCGGATTGTCAGCAAATTAATAAAATATATGCTTAATAAAACAATGCCTTGTGTAAATCTGTGCTAATCTGTGGTTAAATTATTATTTTCTACATTTATTTTGTGAATAATTCTTGATAAGTTGGTTTATCTATTCCTTACAACCAAATAGGTGAATATTTTCTGATTTATTTTTTACAAGGTTTAGGTGAGCTATGAAAATTCTACTATACAACCCTGACAACGGTATAACCCGCAATTTTATGCCGCATTTATGGATGTTTCTGTTGCAAGCATTAACGCCGAAAGAACACGAGGTAATTTTAATTGACGGAAATGCTAAGGCGATGTCAATCGAAGAACTCGTGCAGTTTTGCCGTGACGAAGATATTGGTTTGGTCGGAATCGGTTCGATGACGCGAATGGTTGCAAGAGCTTACAAAGTTGCGGATGGATTGCGTGAAGGCGGATTCAAGGTCGTAATGGGTGGACCGCACGTAACTGAATGTCCCGACGAAGCACTCGGCAGAGATGGCGGACCACGCCACGCCGACGCGGTCGCACTCGGTGAAGCTGACGAAACTTGGGGTTTGATCGTCGAAGATGCCGCGAACGGGGTTTTGAAAGAAGTTTATCAGCCGGAAGTTGATCCGAAGGGCAACGACAAAAAACCGAATCTCCAACCATATCCGCATATTCCGTGGGAAACTTTAGACCTTGAACAATTCAGTTTAGTGCCAAAATTTATGAAACCGATTCTCTCGCGGATGGGAGCCGGTTGGGGTAAATTTTTCGTCGTGCCGATTGAAACCGGACGCGGTTGTCCATACGGCTGCGAATTCTGCACCGTTACCGGATTTTTTGGCGATTCGATTCGTTTTCGTTCAAATGAAAGCGTCGTTGAAGAACTGCTTCGCTTGAAAAAACGTGCGAAGGAAGAAAAAGGTCAGATGGCGGTTTTCTTTATTGACGATAATCTTGCCATCAACAAAAAGCGTCTGAAAGTTCTGCTTCAAGCAATTATTGATGCTGAAGCCCAACTTCCATGGGTTGCCCAAATTTCAGCGAATTTATTGAAAGATGAAGAATTGGTTGACCTGATAAAATTGTCGGGCGGAAAATGGATATTTATCGGAATGGAATCAATCGATCCTGATAATATGGCTTCCGTCAACAAAAATTTCTCGAAACCGGGCGATTACAAGGAAGTTTTAGACAGACTTGCCAAACGAAATATTTACGCCATCACCTCATTTATTTTTGGAATGGACAACGACACGACCGGAGTTGCGGAAAGAACTGTTGAGGAAATTGAAAGCTGGTCGCCGGGATTGCCCGTTTTCGGTCAACTGACACCGTTTCCGTCAACACCGCTTTATGATCGTTTGCAAAAAGACGGGAGATTGACACGACCAAAACACTGGCTTGATTTTGCACCTTTTGAAATGGCACACAAGCCTTCAAAAATGTCTATCACCGACGCAAAATCCGAAGTTGATTATGCCTGGTCGCGTTCATACAGTCCCGAACGCAACGCCGAAGCACTCGAACAGATTAAAGATGCACCGATAGAGTTCCGCATCAGTCACTTTGTTTCCCGCATATTTTTCCGCGGAATCTATTTTCCGCAAATGCGAAAACGTGACTGGATGAGGTTGCTCTACGACAACCGCAAAACGATTACAAGTTTGACAAAAGAGGGAATTTCGACATTTAGAAATTCAAGAAAAAACAAAAAAGCGGTTCAGCAGGATGAGGTTTTTAATAACTGACTTTGGGTTAAATTAGTTTAATAAAAGGCTTCTATTGAAAACGTTCAATAGAAGCCTTTTAAGTTTCATTTTCTAATTATTTATAAAATTTCATACAACTTATTATTTTCCATTTAGAATCATCGGGCGAGTCGCCAACATAAGCATCAACTAAACACTTACTTTCTATATATTTTTTTCCGTTAAATTTATATGTAATACCTCGTGTGCGACTTTAAACCACTTCATCTAAAAGTGATAGTTGGAGTGCTTTGTTGCCAAGTTGCATATTTATAAAGACTCCGACTGTGTGGCTGAGGATTTTCCTAAATATCCGATTTTGATAATGCCACAGGTCT
>JBGTGO010000035.1:0-98841 GCA_041746675.1 Pyrinomonadaceae bacterium
AAGAATCCGTTGCCCGAAGCTAAATCCAAAACTTTTTTTATGTCTTTTTCAATCTTCCAATTCTCGACAAAAAACTGACTTGCGTAATCAATATTATTCGATGAAAAAACGCCGAAGTATTGCTGAAATATCCGGTCTTTATACGAAATTAAATTGATTATATTTTGTTCTTGGTGCGGTTTTACATCACTCAAAATCAAAACTCTTGATTTCTTAGAGGCTTTGCTCTGTTCTACGTTTGTGAAAAATTCTCCGGCAATTTCAAGCATCTGCGAAGTGAAATGCCGCGTCATAAAACCGCACAAAACCGTGCTGTTCTCATTCAAACTTTTTACAATCTGCATCAATTGTGCCCGAAACAAATCCATTGATTTCGGGATTTTCAGGACGGCAATATTAATATTTTGATCCAAATTTGAAAACGGTTCGACGAAACTTACGGTGTCGTCTGATAATTGATTCGCCGCAAGATTTTGAACAATTGATTTTTGTTGACTCGTAAAATTTAAGATTATATTCGGAGAAAATTCGTGCAGTAAACAAGTCAGAAATCCAAATCTGTCGTTATAAATCGAAACATTTGATTCAGCTTTTTCCAGCGAATCAAAATGCTCCAAAATCAATTCATCGGCAGCATTCCACGCTTGCAATGAGCGTTGTTCCGTTGCTGGATGACGCTCGAATGCGTAGCTTTTGGTGTTATGGGTAAAATTATTTTTCATATGGAACGGTTAATCCGGCACTATAAAATTAACCGTTTTTTACTCAATTTATCAATACCAAACCGGAGATTTTTTTGCCCAGACACTGTTCGGAAATTTCTCGTGAAGCGTTCGGAAAACTGATCTGGTAAATTTTCTGTCTTTGTCATCGTAATTTATATCGCCGTAACGATTGGCTTGCAACGTTTTATAAAGCAGTTCGGGAAGCTGCTTTTCGTTTGGAAATTTCGCGGCGGCGATGGTTGCTTTTTCCGACAAAAAACTTCCGGCATAACCTTCATCAAACAATTTTTGCCGTTCGTCTTCAGCAGTTTTCAGGTCATTTTTGTTTAAAAAATCGGGAATAAGCGGTGCGTCAATATATTTGTTTCTGATTTCCAGTTCCTCACGATACCACCAATTATCACGGTCGTAAGCGAGCGAATTGCCGGGAATTGTGTATCGTCCGAAACCTCGATCAACCAACGGCTGCATCACCGGATAATTTATCAGCAGCTTGAAAGTGTTCAAATCGTTCGGTTCGAGATAAAATGTGGCAAGATCAGCCGTCATTTCGGGAGCAACGACGGTTAGATCGCCGGCTATTTTTCGTTGTGCATTTTTATCCTTGAGTATAATCGCCCGCGTCAGAGCCGAGATCAGAATTTCCTTGCGTAAATATGCGGGAACATTTTTTCTTAAACCCGCTTCCATCAGCATTTTGAGCGGCATTCGTTTATTAAAAATTTCGGTCGCATCATCGTCATACATCCAACGATTTCGCCACGCCAATTCCCCTTTTCCGCGAGTATCTATTTCGTCATATTTGCCGTAATCCAGTGTTTCATCAACAAAACCTACATCAGATGTATAAGCGATAGTTTTGCGTTGGGCAAATTTCAAAAATTCGTCGAGATTTCGAGCCAACAGCAGACGCTGTGCAAAAAAGCTGTTCTGCGTTGCGAGCGGCATTTTGTTTATGTTTTCGTTTAAAAACCCGTCCAGTTTCGTACGTGCCGCATCCGGTTTATCCTGTTCGATCAAAAGTCTGATTTGATGATATTTAATAGTTGCCAGTGCGGGCGAATTGGATTTAACTTGATCGGCTTGTGCGATGAGTTTTTCAGTTGCCTGATAGTCAACTTCGGCATTTGCAAGCGTAGCAAGCAGCCATTGATCTTTAGAAGTTTTCCGCCATTTTTCGAGAGCGAATTCAAAGGCTTTGCGGTCATTCGATTGAAGTGCGAAAATCCACGCACTGATGTCTTCATTTAAGGCTGTTTCGGTGATTTTCTCGAAATCCGTGTCCGAAGAAAAGTGCATCGAATTCTTTAAGGTCGGCTTGTCATAATCAGTGTAATCATCCGTTTGAACTGTCGATTCTGATGTATTCGTAATGTTTGCGAGGTTGTCATCATTTTTCTTTTCTACATTTTCCGAACCAAACACCCATTCCCAAAGCCATCCAAAGAATGTCGGTTCAGCTTTTTGGATCAATTCAGGTTGAGCTTCAATTTTCGCATTTATTTCTGCAATCGTTTCTTTTTCATCAGATTTGAAGCCGAACCTATCCAGATACTTTGTATAAATATCAATCTCGTTACGCATATCCTGAATGTCATTTTGCGTTGATAAATTTGCGGAAAATTGGTGAAATTTTTTTTCCGTTTTCGAGCGATTGGCAATGACATATAAAAGTTGGCGTGATATTCGGTGAACTTCCTTCATCTTTTTATCGATCAGCAAATTGTTCAGATGAGATTCCGCATCGTTTGAATTTCCCATTCGCAAATCCGTGCGGGCGACCAGATAGTTCGAAATTTTGTTCCATTCGGATGAATCATCCATAGCGATTTGCTCGAATCGGTCTTTTGCTTCGTCAAATTTTTCGGCATAAAACAAAGCGGTGGCGATCTGATATTCACGGTCTTTTTGCAGCCATTGCGGTTTGTCCGTCCCGACTTTGTTCGGCAGTTTTCCGGCTTTCGTGCAGTTCGAAAAAACCGTATCCTGTCCGTCCAGCCATTCTCTGATATTTTCAGTTTCGCCCGGATATTGTGCGATTCTGCTTTCAAGTGTTTTTGCGGCAGTTTCAAAACCTGATTTCGTGCAGTTTATCTTAGCATCGTAATCATCCGGCTGTGTTATCCATAAATCGTTTGCCGACAGCATTTTATCATCTTTATTTAAAAACTCACTGCGAATCTTAGACCATCTCTCTAAAGTGGCTGAAATATCTCCATCGTCATTATTTACTTCGGGAAAATCAATTCCCAATCTGTATTTCCAAAGTTCGACGGCTTGATTTTGCTGCTGTTGATTAAGCGGCAGATCATTCAAAATCCGATACGCGACGACCAAATATGAACGTGCGTAATTGGGATGCAAAATCCCAATTTTGCCGGACGCAAATTCTTCGAGATTATCGGGACGAACATCGTAACTGAATAAAACATCAGTGTAAAAAGATCCGCAGGCGTTGATCGGCGGGACGGAATTGAGAAGTATTGACGAAATCAGCGTCAGGCTCAAAAAGTATTTCGTGATTATCAGGCGTTTGTTTTTATTCATCTTAATTTCTCCGTAGCGGTTGGTTTCCAGGATTTTGAGTTGAAATAATAGCGGCGGCGGTTTTGTTCGAGTTTTATATCTTTCGGTTCGTAAACGGCAAATCCGTAACTCGTGCGGCACAGCGGTTCGGCAAAATCTCTACCGCTTTTTAGGTAAGAATCTATCCGTCGACGATCAATTCCCATATCGAAAATCATCGGCACGGCTTCGTCAATCGGTAAATTCTCCAACCATCTGTCGCCGATGCAAAAAGACGCGAGAGCAGTTATCGAAAGCGTTTTATTCGGCGAAAGTTTTTCTCTGACACGCTTTAAAAGTCGTTTGTAAAATGTACGTTCGGAAACCTTTGCGTCAAAATCTATCTGAATTCCTCTGATATTTTTGCGGAGCGAGGAATTGCTTATCAATCTTGCCGTTTCATCAATTTGCGAATCGGAAAATTCGGTTGGCGGACGGTTTGTTTCGATGCGTGTAACCGCAATCAAAAATGTTTCAGGATTTATTCTTAAAGGCTGGCGGCGTGGAATCAAAATCACTTTTTCATCCGTGATATTCAGTGTTTGGGCAAGATAAGCAACACCGATGTGATCCGTATCAATAAACCGCAAATCTTCATTTCGCTCCCACGCCCAGAGCATTATTATCGGAGAATGCGGCACTTTTGTATTTGTTCCACAGGACGAAACTACGCCCGCGATGAGCATCAAAACTAACAGATTTTTAAGTAATTTATATGTATTCATAATTTCAAACAAAGTGATTTTATTGCCTTGCAATCAAATAAAACAGAGTTTCAGCACTTGAAAATGTCTGTGGATGACCACACCGAAACGCAAATAAAAACAAGGAAAGCCGCACATTTATCAAAGCACGATAAATGTGCGGCTTTCCTTTAATTAATCACTCAAATTTTTACTTCAAATGATTGTTTCTCTGATTTATTAGTAAATAACGCTAATTGTTGCAATCTGAATTCTCTCTTTAAACTTTCTCCAACGCATCCGGTTTGTGTGCCGCTTCATCACCGCTGGAATCACTTTTAACTAAATACTGCGGTTCATTTTCCGACGCATCAACCTGATGTTCCTTAATTTTCATCCGTTCGGTAATTTTTTTCTGTACCGTTCCTATCGTTTTTCCCTGCGGTGTGTTCCAGTGAACTTTATCGCCTTTCTTAAACTCTTGTGCCATTGTTTTTTTCTCTCCCTGGTTCGATTTCCTATAGAGCTGTTTCTTCGTAATTATTTGAAAGTAAACAAATTGCAGTTTTTGTTACTGACAGTTTGTGCTTTTCCACTTCTCGCAATTTTCCTTTGTATCGGGACCGAAAACCTTGCTGTGTGTCGCAATAATCATCGCGTCTGCGGGAGCGACGATGCAGTCTTCGTATTTTGTTTCGACTCGTGCGGCGACAATATATTTTTCATTTTCCGTCATAATTTTATCTCCTTGAACTATTTGTATTTTCAAAATTATTATTACAAATAAAAACGGCGAAACCAAGATTTAAACTTGATTTCGCCGCAATCTGTTACTTTTTGCTATTTAAATTAAACGACCGTGTCTTCCAGTTTTTCCTTTTCTTCGATCAGTTTTTCACCCATTTCATCAATCTTTTTCTGACTTAAAACTTTACGTGCGGCAGGAAATAAGTCATCTTCTTCTTCCTTGTTGTGATGCTCCATAGACTCTTTCAAAACATCGAATTTCGCCGTCCATTCCTTGTTGTCCTTTGGCATCGAGTCCATTTCCCGCAGAATGTTTTTCCCGACATCGTGTTCGGCAATTCCTTCGTAACCCTTGTCTTCGGTCTTTTTATGATCTTTCAACTCGGGATATAGAATCGCTTCTTCGATCTTCATATGAATTTCCAAATCCTTTTTCAATTTCTCGAAAAGTGTAACGCGTTTTTCCGCGTCGCTCTCCGAAGTTTCTTTCAACTTCGCAAAAGTTTTGTCCATTCGGTCGTGTTCGTCCTTAATAAATTCAAATGCGTCCATAATTTTTTATTCGAGTTAAATTTTCTTAGTTGCCGCTTCTGCTAAACCTTTCAGGGCTTCCGAAATTTTTTTCAAAACTTCGTCCTGTGCTTTTATCTCGTGATTTTCTGCCAACATTTTCGGATCACTGTAAACTACATAAACATCGCCGCTTTCATCTTCGTAAACAAGCATTTTCTGCGGCAGATCAACGCCGACTGCTTGGTTTTCCTGCATCAGAGGTGTGCCGAGTTGCGGATTTCCGAACATTATAATCTTCGTCGGGCGAAGTTCCAAACCGGCTTTTTTCGCGTTTGCCGAATGGTCTAATTCGGCAACAACAGTCAGAGGTTTTTTGGATTCGATTGCTTTTTTCAAAGCCGCATAAGTATCATCGAAATTGTTTCCGCTTTTTACTTTAGTATGTCTTTCGCTTGCCACCGTCGGTTTTTCTTCGACGGTTTTGTTTACATTCTCCGGCGTATTCAGAGCAGTATTTGATACATTATTCTGTGCCGGATTCGGTTGTTCGCAGGCGGATATAAGTAAAACCGCCATGAGTAAAACTACAATGATAAATGTATTTTTCATAATCTTTTATTTGTTTGAATCAAGACATCTGTTTGCCTAATTCAGCCGGATCGAAATAAGCGAAAAAGCGTTTGATTTTGCCGTCTTCGATTTCCAGAATACTGACACCGTCGTATTCAAAATCGTTCCCGTCCGAAGTCGTTCCCTTCGTCGTCCATTCTAAAGCAGCGTGTCCTTCGCTAAAGATTTTGTTTTTGAAACTTGAACTGACTTCATCGAAACTCTTGCGGTAAGTTTCCCAAAATTCCTTCGCGTCCGAACTTTTGTCCGTAACGACGTTGCCTATTTCGCAATCTTCGCTGTGCAGACTGACGATTGTTTCCAGATCTCTGTCCGATTCCAATTTTTTTAGTGCGTCAATAAATTTTTCCGCTGTCTTTTCCGTCATTTTTTTTCTCCCTGTGTTCGTAAATTTGTAAGAATAGAATCTAATATGCCCGATGCTTAGTCAAATGAGCATTGACGAGAACTCTGATTTTTACGGATTTTCATATCCGACGGCTTTTATAACGAGTTTATTCTGTGCCGGATCTTCTTCGTAATACAAACCGCCGCTTTGTTCGGATTTTGAAGCAATATAATTGATCGTTGTTGTTTTCGTGTCGAAATCCTCATCATTTTTTGCCAGTTTTCCTTCGATGACAACATTCGCAGCAGTTTTTTCGCCTTCGTTTTTGACCTTAAATTCAACCAAATAACCGCTTGTAACAGTTTTTATCGAGGTAACGCTGACGACCAGATCAGGCGGTGAATCGCGTTCCGTGAATCCTTTGAAAGCAATGTAGCCGACCGAAAGCACGACCAGGATCAAACCGATAACAGCGGTCGCTCCTTCGAGCAGCGAAGTTCTTTCACGCAGAGTTTTATTTTCGCTGTCCGGTGATTCTTTATTTTTATCCGACATATTTTTATTTCAAATTTCAGAGTATGACACGCGATGCGGCGGCTCCGAGAGCTGCAGGAAAGGCGAGAACGATTGTAACTTCGAGCATATTTTTGAACGCCAAACCGCCCAAACTTCCGAAAGTCCACAATAAATAAAAACTCGTCAGCAGAGCGATGGCATAACCGACGACGGTGAACCGCAAGAAAACGAGCCAAAAAGATGCTTTTGCCGTTGTTTCTTCTTCGCCCGCAAATCCGACCGAATAGACGAAGGCGTGCATTATCGCAAGTGTGCCGAGTGCCAGTAAAATCATCTGCACATCGGACATTTTAAATGCGATCAGATAAATTTCTTCGGTCGCCGCCGGATTCATCGCCAAAAAAATCGCCCCGACGAACATCAGAAAAAGTTCGCCCCAATAACTTTCAAGTTCCTCTTCCTTCTCGGAATTGTTGTCTGCATTTTTGCCTGAACCACCGAGTTGGCTCTGAGCATACATCGCCCCGATGGCGGCGGTTACGGCTTGCAGGGAAATTTTCCCGATGATCTCATAAAGCGACATCGAAGAATTGATCAGTCCGAAAAGAAGCATCAAAATCGCCGTTGAGATAAATCCGACGGCGTAACCGACAAAGGCATCAATCACGTCATCGACAATGTTCTCCGTTTCCTTAAAACCGACAAAATGCGAAAGTCCGACGAGCAGCGGAATCGAAAAAAATATGTAGATAATCAAACGATAAGGCGGAATTGTAAAACCGAGCGACCACATTTCCAGAGTCATTATGATCGAAAACGAAAAAATCACCGCTCCGGCAAAAGCCCTCGCCAATCCTTCCAAAAAATATCTGTTCGTTCCCGAATTTGCCATCGTTATTTAAGATTCAAGATTTAAGATCAACTCTGAATTCTAAACTCTTAAAGTTTTCATCAAAACATCAGCATTTTCAGTCGGATTATTGTAATAATTCTTTCGTGTGAATTGTTTTACAAAACCATTTTTACCGTAAAAGTTTATTGCCTTGCGATTTGACTGCCGCACTTCGAGCCAGATTTCCGCCGCGTTTTTTTTCAACAAAACGCTCATTATTTTATCAAAAAGTTTCTGTCCGATGCTTTTATTTTGAAACAATTTACCGACGGCAATATTGTAAATTTCGGCGGAATCATAAGAATTTTCGCTCAAACCCGCTAATAAATGCACGACCGCAAAGCCGACCACATTATTTTCAAACTTTGCGGCTATATTGATCGAATCTTTGTTTTCAATTTCACGCAAATAATCAGCGTCTTTCCAGCGGCTTAAATTTGTTTCATTTTGGATTTCCAGAACCTCTGCAACGTCTTCAGGTGTCATCGAACTAACTATAATATTTATTGGTTGAGCATTCATTCCTGCATTTTTATGCCTTCGAGATCGGCACGTGCTTCGGGTTTTCCTTCGAGGTGATTGACGAAGAATCTCTGCGTCGGATAGGCGAAACCGATGTCTTGACGTTCGGCGAAGGCGTGCAGAACATCTTCCCAGATGTCTTGCTCGGAACCGCGGCGGTTGCGTGGATTGCACAGGTAACGCATCGTCAGAACGACACCGTTTTCTTTGACGTTGGTGTAAACAATCGGTGTCAATTTGCCGACGTAGATCATCATTCGGCTGGCGGCTTGTCTGATTTGTGCTTCGGCGGTTTGCGAAAATTCTTCGCCGCGGCTGGCGATTATTTCCGTTAAAATTTCCTTTGCTTTAACCCAGTTGCTCTCAAACGTGATTACAACCGCGATTTCGTTCCAGATATATTGAAAACCGTCGGTATAATTAGCAAGCGGTTCGCTGAAAACTTTGCCGTTCGGAATGTGCATCACGCGTCCGGTGCTTTGTTCGGCATCAACGCGGTTGCCGATTTCCATCAGCGAAAACATAAATAAACGCTGGTCTATCACATCGCCGCGAACTTCTCCGATCTCGATTCTATCGCCGACGTGAAACGGTCTTCGCCACAAGATGAAGAACCATCCGGCAAGATTCGCGAGCGGAGTCTGCAACGCAATTGCTACGCCTGCCGAAACTAGTCCGAGATAAGTCGAAAGTGAGTTAAAACCTTTGAACCAGATATTTCCGACGATAAAAACGATCAAGCCGAATTTGATATACGAGGTGGTTTTTTGCCAACGGTAGCGAATTGCGATGTCTTTCGTACGGCGGTAAACAAGAAACAATATAACCCGCCGCAGAATTATCAGCGTCGTAATCACTACGAACGAGGTCAGCAACTGCGTCTCGACTTCGGGACTTAAACCCAATCCGCCTAATTGTCCCTGTAACCATCCGATTATATTTTGCATCTTTCCGAAACTGCTGAATTCTATAAAATTTTACCGAAACATTACTATACCAAACTGATTTATGAATCAAGAACGGACTTGAATATTACTTTAAACAAAGTCGAAGAAGTTTTTCAAATGTTGCATTCACAACGGGTTTTAGTTTAGCATCTAAGTTATTATTGGTTTTTATTGCTGCCGTTATCTTTCAAATATAGAGAAAATTCCAGATGCGGCAAATTTTTTGTAAAGTTTTATAATCAAACATTAAATAAAATGGACGATCCCGCTAGGTTACTCATACTCTTTTTTGCCGAAACCGGTTCGGTGGAACAACCCGTCAATTACCTTTTTACATCGCTGAAACTTCTGCTGGTTTTAGTACTCGTTTTGATAAACGGTTATTTCGTGATGGTCGAATTCGCTTACGTTGCGGTCAGAAAGTCGCGGATTCAGATTCTTGCCGACGAAGGCGTAAAAACTGCGAACCGGCTGATGGAGATTTTGAATAATCTCAATCCATACCTATCGGCGTGCCAACTCGGAATTACGATTGCATCTTTGGCACTCGGAACTCTGGCAGAACCCGCCGTCGCTGAACTTCTGACGAGACCTTTGTCCGTTCTGCCCGAATCGTTTCAGCATCCGGTCGCGTTAGTAATTTCGCTTTCGATTATTACGAGTCTGCACATAACTCTGGGCGAACAAGCACCGAAACTGATCGGTTTGGAAATGGCGGAACGAATCGCTCTGGCAACCGCTCTGCCGACAAAGATTTTTTATACGATCTTCAAAATTCCGATTCACGCACTCGATTGGGCAAGCGGCAAAATGGTCGGATTGATCGGAATTCATTCGGAAGGCGAACACGGCTCGATCTATTCGGAAGACGAATTGCGGCAACTCGTTGATATTTCAAAACGCAGCGGACATCTGAACGCCGACGAACAACGCCTGATTCATCAGGTGTTTGAGTTTTCGGAAACAACCGTCCGCGAGGCGATGATTCCGCGAACCGAGATAAATGCAATTCCGGCAACGCTTTCCATCGAAGAAATAACACAGGCATTTCAGGACAGCGGCAACTCGCGGTTGCCCGTTTATCGTGACTCGATGGATGACATCGCCGGTGTCATTCACAGCAAAGATATAATGCCGTTCTTGCTGGACACGGAAACTTATCGGCTTGAAAAAATTCTGCGAAAACCCGTCTATGTTGTTGATACGGCACGCCTTGAAGATGTTCTGCGGCAAATGCAGTTGGAAAAATTTCACTTCGGTTTCGTCGTTGATGAACACGGCGGCATCGAAGGAATTATTACGCTCGAAGATTTACTCGAAGAAATCGTCGGCGAAATTGACGACGAGTTTGATGAAGAAGTCGTCAAGCAAATCCACAAACAAGAAGACGGAAGCTACGTTTTAGACGGCGGACTCGCCGTGCGTGATTTAAATAAACAACTCGGCTTAAATGTCCCGATTTCGGAAAGCTACACGACCATCGCCGGTTTCCTGATGAGCGAAGCCGGACAAGTCTTGGAAAAAGGCGAAAGCGTCAATTACAACGGACATATTTTCAGAATTCAGGAGGTTGATAAACGTAGGATTTTGAAGGTGAGGATGGAGAAAAGTTAGGAATTGGTAATGAGGGGAAAATGAAAAGGGACGAGAGAGTTAAATATACTTATCTCGTCCCTTTCCATTTTTTCACATTTAATTGCCTTGTCCCTTGTTCCTCGTTTCTTTTCAGGCTACATTTATCGCATTGGTTTTACAAAATAATATCTGGGAGCAAGCTATAAAAATATGAGTTTAATAGAAGAAGTTTGGGCAAGAGAGATTTTGGATTCCCGCGGGAATCCGACTCTGGAAGCGGAAGTTACGTTGGAATCGGGCGTTGTCGGTCGGGCGGCAGTTCCGTCGGGAGCTTCGACGGGCGAAAATGAAGCAGTCGAACTGCGTGACGGCGATGAAGATCGTTATTTGGGCAGAGGCGTTTTGCAGGCGGTTGAAAATGTAATTGACAAGATCGCTTATGACTTGAAAGGTTACGATGCGTTGGATCAAACGGTAATTGATGCGGTTTTGATCGAAACTGACGGCACGGAAAATAAAGGTGCTTTGGGTGCAAATGCTCTGTTGGCAGTTTCGCTGGCGACCGCACGAGCCGCCGCAACCTATTTGGAGCAACCGCTTTACCGGTATATCGGCGGCATAAATGCAAAAACTTTGCCGACTCCGATGATGAATATTATCAACGGCGGTTCGCACGCTGACAATAATGTAGATTTTCAGGAATTTATGATTATGCCCGTCGGTGCGGAAAGTTTTGCGGAAGCACTTCGAGCCGGAGCGGAAATTTTCCATAACTTGAAAAGCGTTCTAAAATCATGCGGATATTCAACTGCGGTCGGCGATGAAGGCGGTTTTGCACCGAATTTGAAATCAAACGAAGAAGCGGTCGAAACGATTCTCGAAGCGATTGAAAAAGCGGGTTACGAAGCGGGTGAAGATATTTTGATCGCACTTGATCCGGCGGCAAGCGAATTTTATAAAGACGGCAAATATATTTTTCACAAATCCGACAACCGTGAACTGACATCAACCGAAATGGCGGATTATTGGATTGATTGGACGGAAAAATATCCGATTATTTCAATCGAAGACGGAATGGCGGAGAACGATTGGGACGGTTGGAAATATCTGACCGAAAAAATCGGCAAAAAGATTCAACTCGTCGGTGACGATCTGTTTGTTACAAATACAGAATTTTTGCAGAAGGGAATTGATGTCGGTGCGGCAAATTCGATCTTGATAAAGGTCAATCAGATCGGAACTTTGACCGAAACTTTGGACGCAATCGAACTTGCCAAAACAAATAATATGACCACCGTTATCTCGCACCGTTCGGGCGAAACGGAGGATTCATTTATCGCCGATCTCGCAGTGGCGACAAACGCCGGACAAATAAAAACCGGTTCGCTTTCGCGTTCGGACAGAATCGCAAAATACAATCAATTACTGCGAATCGAAGAAGAATTGGGAGATTCGGCGAGATATTTGGGACGCAAATGTTTTTATCAAATTAAAAGTTAATTTTTTTAGCCCACGAAAAGTATGAATTAACACGAATAAGAGAAATGTATCAGCCACAGATTTTCACAGATTAACGCAGATAAGAAGAGATAAAAGGCAATTTAATCATTAAATATTTTTTTTCTTATCCGTTTTTATCTATGGCAATCTGTGGTTAAATTTTTTTCTTTTTTTTCTTAAAACTTCACCTAATTCGTGAGCAGATTTTATCTTATGAAAAAAGTTTTAGTTATCGGTTCGTGCGGTGCGGGAAAATCTACTTTCGCGAGGCGTTTGCATTCGGTTACGGGCTTGAAACTTATTCATCTTGATAAGTGTTATCATCAACCAAACTGGGAAGAACCGCCCGATGAGCAATGGTTTGAAGTCGTTAATAAATTAATCAAAGGCGATGAATGGATTATAGACGGAAATTTCGGCGGATCAATGGATTTGCGGATGAAACATTGCGACACTGTAATCTGGCTCGATTTTCCGCGATTTGTCTGTACGTGGCGTATTCTCAAGCGAACTTTGAAATATTACGGGAAAACGCGTCCCGATATGGCGGAAGGCTGCAACGAGCGATTCGATTGGGATTTCATAAAATACGTCTGGAATTTTGAGCGTGATAAAAACCCCTCGATTGAATCACGTCTGAAAAGTTTTGCAAACTTGAACATTTTTCACTTAAAATCTAATGTGGAATTCGAAAGATTTTTCAGCGAATTAAATTCAGATAAGGTTGGTTAAAATTATTATGTTTTTTGTAATTGGCACGAAATTTATTACTTGGGGGTCGGAAAAGATGCAGGAAATGACTCGCTGCACCGAATGCGGGACGGTTACGAACTTTACCGAAAAAACCGGAATGCGTTTTATTACGCTCTTTTTTATAATCCCGACAATTCCCATCAGCGGGCAGAAAAAAATGATCGAATGCCCGAATTGTAAGGCTCGGTATCAGACGGTTTAAGTCGAATAGTTAAATGAAAATAACTTTAATAATTATAATAATTTCCTTTTCTTTTTGTGGTCAAACACCTAAACAAAAAGAAAGTTTGAGTAATTCATTAAGTAAACCAAAGTTAATTATTCCAAAAAGAAAATCGCTTGATTCCCTAACAAGAGTTATTGATTGGGGAGTGAAAGAGGGAGGGTTGGGAAAATTAAGAGAAACTGTCTTACCAAAAAATGACTTAGAAATTAGAATTTGGTTTGTCAGTTTTGCTAGACAAAGTGGCTTAGTTATTAAAAAATCAGATGAAAGTTGGACTGCTACTTATATTGACAGTAAGTATTTGGGAGAAAATCAATCTCCGAAAACAATATTGATAGATCCAAAATCAAGTTGGCAAAATGTTTGGCGAAAATTAACAGATGCAGAAATTCTAACTTTGCCTGATTCTTCGGAGATAGAAAACTATCCGGGCGATATGGTGAGAGATGGATTTAGTTATATTGTAGAAATTAATAAGAATCAAGTTTATCGAATCTACGAATATGCAAATCCAAATTGGGGTGATAGTTTTGAAGGAAAACAAATGGTTAAAATATCCAAAATTATCGCAGAAGAATTTGGTTTAGAAGAGTTTTATTTTGATAAAGATAGTGAAACAAAACTTACGAAAGAATAAAGATGAATTTATAATCACGACAAAACGCGAAGATTTGCAGGTTGAAGCGATTTTGGATTATCTCGTAAATCAATCTTATTGGGCGAAGAATCGAACACTTGAACAGATGGAAACTGTGATCAAAAATTCGCTTTGTTTTGGTGTTTATAAAGATGAAAAGCAAATTGGTTTTGCCCGTGTCGTCACGGATTTTGCGACGTTTGCTTATCTTGGCGATGTTTATATTTTGGATGAATTTCAAGGAAACGGTTTGGGGAAATGGTTGATGGAAGTTATTGTTGAACATCCCGATCTGCAAGGTTTTCGGCGTTGGATTCTGGCGACATTTGATGCTCACACGCTTTATGAAAAATATGGTTTTACGGAGTTGAAACATCCCGAACGCTGGATGGAAAAAGCCGCTCCCGATGCTTACTGATTGCAGATTCAAGATTTATGCAGATTATTTTTTAGATTCCATCCGCGTTTTTCTTACGCTTCACACTAAAATTGAATAAGCGAAAAAAGTTCGACAAATTGAAGTCTATTGAAACGCTCGTTTAATCGAACAGTTTCGACGAACTGAAGTTTATCTGACTGATAAAAGACAATTATTTGTACTTTCCCTTTTACCGACCTATCTCAAATGATACAATTTAATTTACAGGCAGTTTATTTCTGTTTGAAGGCATCACATAGGTCTTAGATTTACACAGAGAAATAATAATATGGCAGATATTGAAACTTACAAAGATAAATTCAGCGACAGCGGTCGGCGGGTTTTGGAAGCGGCTTTGGATGAATCGCGGAGTCGGGATCAGAATTATGTTTCCATCGGGCATATTTTGCATTCGTTGACGGATGAAGAAGCGGAGCTTTTTAATTCGACGATGCGGGATTTGCAGGTTGATCCGCGGTCGGTGAGATTGCTGATCGAAAAGCGTGTGGACAGTGGCAAACAGCATACGGGCAAAGGCTTTCGCATCGCACCGGAGACGACCGATTTATTTAAACGGGCGATGGATCGAGCGAGATCGCAAGGTCGCCGCGTGATTGATGCGAGCGATTTGTTCTATGTTTTGTCGAATGATGAACGATCACTGCTTAATGATATTTTGCAGAATCTCGGTGTCGGTTACGAAGAACTTTCGCAGACGGCACGAACGCGGATTCGCAAACGTCAGAAGGAAGAAGATCGTATTCGCAAAAAATATGAGCTGCCTTCTTACCTGAAACATTTCGGCATATCGCTCAATAAAATGGCACGTCAGGACAAGATTGCTCCGGTCATCGGACGCGATAAAGAGATTCGGCAGATGATCGAAATTCTCGCCCACAAAGAGCGTTCAAATTCGCCGATGCTGGTTGGTGAACCGGGAGTTGGAAAAACTGCGGTTGCCGAAGGTCTGGCGAGAATGATCGAACTCGAACCGGAAAAAGTGCCGGAAAGACTACGCAATTCGCACATTGTTCAACTGCAAATGGGCGGAATGGTTGCCGGAACGATGCTTCGCGGAATGTTTGAAGAACGCATCAAAGGCGTGATTGATGAAGTTAAGGAAAAAGAAAACATCATACTCTTTATTGACGAAGCTCACACAATTATCGGTGCGGGAGCGGCAATGGGAACTTCGTCGGATGCGGCGAATATGTTTAAATCGTCGCTGGCACGCGGCGAATTGAGAATTATCGGAGCAACGACTTTAACCGAATACAAAGAATATATCGGCGAAGATGAAGCACTCGCACGGCGTTTCCGACTTGTAAAAGTTGCCGAACCGACGATTGACGAAACACGCGAGATTCTGCTCGGTGTGCGTCCGCGGCTTGAGAAAAATTATTCGGTAAAAATTTCCGACGAGGCGATTAATATGGCTCTGGAAATGTCGCCGAAATATATTCGCAACTTACATTTACCCGACAAAGCAATCGGTTGGTTAGACACGGCTTCGGTCAAAGTTGAAATCAACGAACCGAGCGAAATGGTTGTTAAACCGGAACATATCGTTGAAGTAATTTCGCAGGAATCACGCATTCCGAAAGATATGATTTACCGCGACACGACCGACCGTTTTACCGTAATGGAAGAAAAACTGGCGGGCAGAGTTGTCGGACAAAAAGAAGCGGTTCGTGCCGTAGCGGAGAGATTGCGGTTAAACAAAGGACCGTTAAAAGACAATCATTACGCACCCGACGGCGTTTTGCTTTTCCTCGGACCAACTGGAGTCGGAAAAACGGAATTGGCAAAAGCGGTTGCTGAATTTATGTTCGGCGATGAAGAAAAAATGGTGCGGATCGATATGTCCGAATACGGCGAAGGCACGGTCGGCATCGAAAAACTGATCGGTATGCCACGCGGAATCGTCGGTTCGGAACGCGGCGGGATTTTGACGGAGCAATTACGCGAAAATCCTTATACGGTTTTGTTATTGGACGAAGTTGAAAAAGCGAATCCGTATTTGATGAACATTTTCCTTCAAGCATTTGACGAAGGTTGGTTGACCGACGGACGCGGCAAAAAGGTTTATTTATCGGATGCAATTGTCATAATGACCTCGAACTTAGGTTCGGAGAGTTTCAAAAAATACGAAAAACCGCTCGGTTTTGGAATGAAATCTCTCGGCGATATGAAGGAGATTAAAGGCGATGTGATGAAAGCGGCGGAGAATCGTTTCTCACCCGAATTCAGAAACAGAATTGACGAGATTATTGTCTTTTCGCCGCTGACGATGGACGAAGTTAAAGGCATTGCAAAACTCTATCTGGCGAAAATTCGCAAGCAAATGGAAATGCAAGGCAAATTTATCGAAATCACGGACGAAGCGATTGATTTAATTACCTTAAAAGGTTACAGCCCGGCTTACGGTGCGAGATTCCTGAAACGCCACATTGACCAAAAAGTTAAGTTACCTTTGACCAATCTTTGGAAAACGGGAACACAATTTATTGTTGATGCGGAAAGCGATGAAATTGTCGTCAAGGCAAAAGATTCGTTCAGCTTGAATTAAACCAATCCGATAATTTCTGCATCAAAGGCTTTAGTGATAACATTTCGCTGAAGCCTTTTTTTATTTAATTAGCAAAAAAAAAACCTATGAAATCGAACAAATTGTTTGCACAATTACTCAAGCTAAGTTTTTCTGTAATTATTTTATCAATTATCTCTTTCGGGCAGAATAATTTTGACAAGAAAGATGACAAAGCAGAGTTTGAAAAAGCCGCGGCGGTGGTTGCGAAAGCAGTTAAAAAACTTGGCGGCGAAAAATATTTGAATGTGCAGAACTCGGTTGGTGAAGGCAGGTTAAGTTTGCTGAAAGGCGGACAAATATATTCGTTTCAGTCATTTACGGATGTTATCGTTTATCCGAATAAAGAACGAACCGATTTTATCGAAGGCGGTGCGAAAACTGTTTTGGTTAATTCCGGTGAAAATGCCTGGTTTTATGATGAATCGCTGGTGAAATTTGCCGATCAGAGTGAAACGCAAATAAACAACTTTCAAGAAAGTCTGCGGTCGCATTACAATTATTTACTGCGTGGCGATTGGAAGGGAAATGCGGAGTTGAGTTACGCCGGCAGAAGACCGGCGAGTTTGGGCAAGCGAAACGATGTTTTGAAACTGACTTTTAAGGATAATTTCGCAGTTGAATATGAATTTTCCGATGAAGGTTTACCGATGAAAACGCTCTATACAAAACTGAATAGCGAAAAACTTCCCGTTGTCGAAGAAAATCGCTATGCTCAGTTCATTTTGGAAAATGGTATTTTCTCGCCATTTATTATTGATCATTATATAAACGAAAACCACACATTCCGCGTCGGTTATCAGTCGATGGAATATAACAAACGCATTTCGGATGAAATTTTTACCAAACCGGACGACCCGAAAAAGTTGCGGAAAAAACTTAAATTGTAATTCGCTCTAAATTCAAAAAATCGCACTAATTGTTTATCCAATTGGTGCGATTTTTATTAAAAGTTCAGAACGAATTACGAATTACGATTCTAAATGAACGCAAAATCGTATTGTTCCTGATGAATATTCGGATCGGCAGTTACGTCAACGACTCCGAGATAATCTTCGATTTCCTCAAGCACCTCTTTTTCCTCGTTTCGCAAAGTTTTGGCAACATTCGGATGCACCCGCAGAGTTGTCTGACGGACATCGCTGACACCTTTTGAAAGTCTTCTTGCTTCAACCAAGATTTCGTAACAAATCGTCGTCGCGGATTTAATCCAACCGGCACCGTCGCAGTAATTACACGGCGAACAGAGTGTTCTTTCGAGCGACTGTTTAACCCGTTTGCGGGTCATAATAATTAAGCCGAAATCATTGAACGACAAAACTTTGGTCGGTGATTTGTCTTTTGAAAGGCTGTCCTGCAACGCATTCAGAACCCGTTTGCGGTTGTTGCGGTCTTCCATATCAATTAAATCAAGCACGATAATTCCACCGAGATCACGCAGTCGAATCTGGCGGGCAATTTCGTCAACCGCTTCCATATTCGTTTTCGTAATCGTATCTTCCAATCTCGCATTTCCTTTACCGACGAATTTTCCGGTGTTGACATCAATGGCAATCAGAGCTTCGGTTTGATTGATGACGAGATAGCCGCCCGATCTCAACCAGACGCGATGTTTGAGTGCTTTATCAATTTCGTCCGAAACGCCGTATGTGTCGAGAATCGGTTCTTCCAAGGTGTGAAATTTGACACGTTTGACCATTTTCGGCTGAATGCGGTTAACGAATTCGATGATTCGCAAATATTCTTCTTCCGAATCAACGCGAATCGCCGTAAAATCTTCGGAAAGCTGATCGCGGATAAGTCTCTGGATAATGTCCAAATCCTGATGAATCAATTTCGGCGATTTAGATTTTTCCGCGTCTTTTCTCAAGTCAGTCCAGGTTTTGACGAGATATTTCGCATCTTCACGCAATTCCTGTTCATTCTTATTCGTTCCGGCGGTTCGCACGATAAATCCGCCCGACGGCACATCTTCTTTCTGCATCACGGTTTGCAGAATAGTTCGCAACCGGCTACGTTCTTTGCTCGATTCGATTTTTCTCGAAACTCCGAGATGCTCAATCGTCGGCATATAAACCAAATATCTTCCCGGCAGAGCGATGTGCGAAGTGATTCTCGCTCCCTTGCGGGCAATCGGTTCTTTAGCGATCTGCACGAGAATTTCCTGCCCTTCCTGTAAGAGATCGGTGATTTTCGGTTGCGATTTACTATTGCGGCGACTGTTTCCGCGACGGTTGCTGCTGTTGCTGCTGTTGCTGCTGCTACTGCTTTTTGTCTTGAATTCCGCTGAAGCGATAGCATCATCGGCAGTAATTGATTGCTCGGCTTCCGCCGTCTTATAGCTTTTATCTTTATGGGTATCGGTTGTTTCCGGTTTACTTCCGCCCGTTTCGGGAACCGTTCGGCGGCGACCTCCACGGCTTCCGCGTCGCACCGCCATTTCCGAAACTTCATCGGATTTTGTTACACTGGCTTTTCCATCCTCGACCTCTTTTTCGTTCGCCTTTGATCTGATATTTTTGCGGCGAGTGCTGGTCTTTTTACTACGGGTGGATTTTTTCCTCGTCGAAATTTCCCCTGAAGATGAATCATTTTCCGCATCTTCCGATGACTTATCATCGTCGTTTTCCACCTTATCCTTATTTTTTCTGCTTCTGCCGGTCGAGGTTTCTTTTTTAGCGGTCGAAGCTTTGCGGCGTTTCGGTCTGTCGCCGTCTTCCTGTTCCGATTCGGAATTTTCTTGATCTTTATCGGTTTCTTTTTTTCTCGAACGACCGTCTGATTTGCGTCCGCCGCGTTTTGAATTTACCGATCTTTGAGTATCTTCCGATTCATCTTCGTCGGCGATTCGTTGAAAACCGCTGCCCGCTTCCGTTACGCTGTCAATCAGCGAACCGACTTCCGCCGAATCCGTGCTTTCCATATCGAATTCAATCGAGCGAACTTTGTCGGTAATCGCTTCCTGAATCATCGCATCTTTGAGCATTTCGCCCGTTTCCTCATCTTCATCGGCGATTTTTTGAAACGCCGCATCTATATCGAAATCTAAAGTGGAAGCGTCCAGAACATTTTCGCGTTCCTTAGTTTCTTCGCGTTCTTCGGTTTCCTCCGGCTCATCATCCCGACTTTTGCTGTAACGCTTGTCGCGGGATTTGTCCGGCTCGTTCGATTTCTCTTGGTCGTTCGATCTGTTTTGTCTATTCGATCTATCCTGTTTGTTCGACCTGTCCGATTTATTTGATCTGTCCGATTTGTTCGATTCGTTATCTTCTTCCGATCCATCATTTTTATCTGATGAATTTTCACTTTCCTCGCTTTGTTTTCTTCCACGTGACGGACGTTTCGAGTCTTTTTTATATTGTTTTTTGCCGCTATCTTCATTGTCGCGGTTGTCGCGTTTTTCGTCTTTTTGCGAGTTATCCTCACTGTCGTCGTCGTTTTGAGAATTTCTGTCATCTCGATCACCGCGACGGCTTTGCGATTTTTGTTTGTTCGATCTGCTGCGGCTGTTTCTGCCTTTTTGATTGTCGTCTTCGTCTTCTGTTTCGGTATCTGCATCCGCATCGGAATCGCCCGTGCTTTCGGCTTTTTCCTGTCTGTTGTCAATTTGTTTATCACGCTTTAAACGGGATTTGTGCAGTTCATCGGTCGTTTCGCGTTCAAGTTCGTCGTCCGATTTTGCATCTTTCGATTTTTCCATCACGATGCGTTCGATTTCTTCTTCCTCATCGAAAAAGTCCGAAACATACAGAAACGCATCGCGTTCCAAACCGATGTCGACGAACGCCGACTGCATTCCCGGCAGAACTCTCTGCACGCGACCTTTGTAGATATTTCCGACAACGCCCGAATTATCTTCATCGCGTTCGATGTAAAATTCGGAAACCTGACCATTTTCCAAAATGGCGATTTTCTTTTCGCGTCCGTTGACGCTGATTATCATTTCTTTTGACATATTTTTCCGTTAATTTTCCTTTTGTATTAATTAGTAAAGGAATTTTAGATACATTCGGAAAGTAAGATTTGATAATTCAAAATTTGTGGAAGTATCTTTGAATTACTAAGAGATAGGTCAAGCAATTTGAAATTTGATGTCGCTTTTTTTTACGGACTAAACCCAATACTCTCAAAAGGTTGGAGCAAAACTTTGATTGTTGTAAAAAATGTTTTGATAACCGAAATAATCGGAATTTTGGGTTTTTATCACGATAGGAATTTTTTTGTTAAAAAAAGCGTATCTTTTGCTTTTTGTCATAGCGGGGAGCAACCAATTTTTTGTGTAATAAAAAACCGTGCTTCAAAACCCGTCTGTATCTTTCAATCTAACTTATCTGTTGTATATAAAAATCTTAGGCTTACTTTGTGTGTATGTATATAAAAATCTAATACAGGTTATTAAGTAAACTTAAACTTAGTATAAATGTTTTTTTCAAAATGGTAAATCTAAAACGAACATTTTTAAACAGAAGGCGGACATATTGCCCACGGTATTTTATTTCTCAACACATATCTTTAAATTAAATTTACAGTTAGAAATATCTGCCGTCCGTTAAAAAATATGTTTCCGCCATTTACCAATCAGCACTTTACGTTTAAAATTACGTTTATATGGAAGTTTATTTTCAGATGATTACCGACGCGGATTCGCTCAGAGAAGCCTGCGAAAAGTTCAAAACCGAGGATGTTCTAGGTTTCGATACGGAAACAACCGCTCTTGATCCGTTCGATGGCGAAATCCGGTTGGTGCAGTTCAGCGATGGTAAAGAAACCATCGTTATTGACCTCAAACCTCTGGCGGCAAAATTCGATCTCAAAACATCGCCCGAACTTGCTCCGCTGCGTGAACTGATTGCGGCGAAACGTCCGATCAAAATTGCCCATAACGCAAAATTCGACGCGAAATGGGTTTCGCATCATCTCGGCGTTGAACTTGGCGGGTGTTTCGACACCTTGCTTGCGAGTCAGTTACTTGCGGCGGGTGATTCCGACCGAAGGCACAATTTAGCGGAAGTTTCCAGATTTTTTCTCGGTATCGAAGTTGATAAGACCGAACAGGTTTCCGACTGGAGTGCTGACGAACTCTCGCATTCACAGATTGAATACGCCGCCAAAGATGCCGCGACGATGATTCCGCTGCGTGAAAAAATTATCGAAAAACTGGTCGCGGACAATCTCATAAAAGTTGCAAAATTAGAGTTCGATTGCGTCGTGCCGATTGCCGCAATGGAATTGAACGGGTTTTACTTGGATGAGAAACGCTGGCGTGAACAACTGACGAAAGTAAAAATTGAACAGGAAAAAGTTGCGGTTGAATTGCAGGGAATGCTTTCGGCGGGAGTCGCTCAAGCGTCGCTGTTCGGCGTTGCTGAAATAAATCTCGACTCAAAACAACAGGTCACGGACGCTCTGAAAAACCTGGGCGTTCCCGTTCCCGAAACAACCCGCGGCTGGCAGATGCAACCGCTCGCGGCAAAATTTCCGGTCGTCGAAAAACTTCTCGAATACCGCGGTGTTGCTAAAAATATCACGAGTTTCGGCGAAAATATCCTCGAATTTATCAATCCCGTAACACACCGCGTTCACGCCGATTTCCGCCAAATCGGAGCTCCGACCGGGCGTTTTAGCTGCTCGAAACCGAACGTGCAGCAAATCCCGCACGGCGAAGAATACCGAAAATGTTTTCGTGCTGAAGCCGGCAATAAACTGATTATTGCCGACTATTCACAGATCGAGTTGCGTATCTTAGCCGAATTCTCCGGCGATAAAAACTTTATAAATGCCTTTAAATCCGGCGAAGACTTTCACACATCCGCCGCCGCTCAAGTTTTTAATGTCAAGCCGGAAGACGTAACCGGCGAGCAGCGAAGTTTCGCCAAACGCCTGAATTTCGGTGTCGTTTACGGCATCGGTTCACAGAGATTTGCATTGATGACGGGCGTTTCCAACTCGGAGGCGGAAAACATTATGCGTCGCTATTTCGCCACTTATCGCGGTTTGGATGAATGGTTACGCAAAGCCGGAAATCAAGCTGTCAATGAACGCCTGACCCGAACCGCTTCGGGCAGAATGGCACGCTACCGCTTTGACGAAGACGACCGTCAAAAATTGGCTTCCGCCAGAAGAAACGGCAAAAATATGCCGATTCAGGGCAGTTCCGCCGATATCTTAAAACGTGCCTTGCACCTTCTGCACCAAACCTTTGAAGGCACGACCGCCAAACTCGTCAATATTGTCCACGACGAAATAATCATTGAAGTAAGTGCCGCCGAAGCCGCCGAAGCCGCCAAAAAACTGGAAAAAGCAATGTGCGACGCAGGCGAAGAATATGTCACAAAAGTCCCCGTCAAAGTTGACGTAATCATTTCGGAAGAATGGGCTAAATAGGTGGAAAGTGGAAAGTGATAGGTTTGGAGTTTAATCTTTACATATCACTTTCCACTTTCCTGCTAAAATTGATGGAGTTTATTTACGTAAAGACTATGGCGACACTATCAAACCACTTTTGTTTCTTCCAATTTATAAAATACTTGACCAATTCAATTATCTCGCGATATACATCCAACTGAATGATCAAATATTTTGATGAAAATTGTCTTAAAATCACTTTAACTAAGCGGTGGCTTCGTTTTGTTCTTCGGATTCTTCGGTGGTGTCAACGTAGAGGATGCGGGTGCAGTTTTCGCAGGTCATAATTTGGTCGGTGGTTTTTAGTTCGACGACCATTTGTTTGCGGAGTTTCATAAAGCAGGCACTGCACGAACTTTCGACCACCTCGGCGACGGCGACTCCGTCGCGGCTTCTCGTAATGAGGCGATTATAGACACGGGCAAGTTTCGGCGGGACTTCGGTGAAAACGGTTTCGCGTTCCTTGGTTAATTTTGCGAATTCTTTTTGGTTACCGGTTAGTTCGCTGTCGAAATCTTTTTGGGTTTTCTTCCAGTTTTTTTCGAGATTTGTTACTTCTTCGGCACGTTCAGCGAGAACCGTTTCGGTTTCGTCAATCGCTTCGAGTTGTTCGAGAATTTTTGTTTCAAAGCCGGAAACCTGTTTGTTTAAAGCGTCAATTTCACGCATTGAGGCTTCATATTGTTTGGTGTCGGCGGCGGTCGTCAGGTTGCGGTTGGCACGTTCGAGACCGGTTTTCGCTTCGGCGATCTTAGCTTCGAGTTCGGCTTTTTTTGATTGTGCATCTGCCTTTTTGTCCTGAATTTCGCGGATAGAAGAGGCGTGCTTCTCGAACTCTTGTTCGATTCCGGCACGCCTTTCTTCTGCTGATTCGATGTTGTTTTTCAGTTCCCGAATTCTGGAATCCGTTTTTTGTAATTCGACCAATTTAGATAATTCTGATTTCACGTTTTTTTAAATATCTCCCAATTAAAAAGTAACTTTTTTATATAATTAAACATTTTACCTTACATTTTAGTAAATTAAAAAGGTGATAACTTACTAAGTGATAAGTAATAGCTGATAGCTAAGAACTATTTATTGTTTTAGTTCTCAGCTATCAGCTATCAGCTATCAGCTACAGATCACCTAGAAATGTTTCAAAATGTTTGCGTAAACTTTGGATATTAAAAGAGATGCGTTTTGTTTCGTCGGCGATGATGAACCATTGATATTCATCGTCTAACTTCAGCAAAACGATTTCTTCGTTCATTTTGCCGAATCCGAAATGAGTCAGTTTCGCACACGCCATTGCACCACCCCGCATAAATCCATCATCGGGAGTCCGTGTCCAACCCGCTTCAAGTTCCAGACATCTGACACCTTTGCGGAGTTTGAGACGTTCGCCGCTGAGTTTTGCATAACCGAAGTCGAAACGGTGATTTTCTTTTTGTTCGATCAATATATTTGCGTCGTGACGGTTAAATTTGAGAACTATATCGAGAACCGTGTCGAACAGCCATTTGACGCTTTGAATGCGAATTGCATCATTGGAAGCTTTCAGCGAAAGATACTCGGCGATGTCGAAACGTCCCTGATCTTTAGCTTGGGCAACGGCTCGGTTCAAATCATCCGTCCAGATTTCTTCTAGTTCGCTCATAAGTTTCGAGCATAAAACTGTCGGGCGGGTTTTGCAATTTCGTGGTATTATCTTTTTTTATATTTTGTCAAAATGAATTTTTTCAGACAGATTTTTATTATGAGAAATTTAGCGGTATTTATATTTATAATTTTATTAACAGCGGCTTCGTTTGCCCAAAAGCCGAAGACGAATTTCGAGAATCAAAACAAGTCAAACTCAATTGTCAAAGATGAAAAAGAGGAGTTTCGGACAGCGGTCAATCAGGTCGAACCGGCAAAACGAATCGCCGCTTTAAAAACATTTCTCAAAACGTTTCCCGACACCAAGGAAAAATATCGGGCGATGAGTTTAATTACGAGCGGACGGGCGGAATTGGCGGACAGTAAACTGAAGGCGGGCGAAACTGAAGAAGGCGTGCGGCTTTTCAAACTCGCCGTCGCGGAAGCTCCGACACCGATTGACGAAAAATTGTTTGCAGGCATAATTTTACGAATTCCGAGCAATCTTTTCTGGCGTGGACAACGCCGCGAAGCACTCGAAGTTGCGGAAATTATCGAGCAGAAACTTGCTGATGATCCGACTCGTCTGCTGGGATTGGCAACTTTTCACATCGGCATCGAAAACGCCGCAGATGCGATTAGAATCGGCAAAAAAGTCGTCGCCGTAAATCCTACCGCACGGCTCGCATATCAAACTCTAGGCTTGGCTTACCGCCTAAATTTCGATCTCGAAAATTCCACGAAAGCGTATGCTAAAGCACTTGAACTCGATCCACAATCGGTCACGGCGATTCGCAATCTGGCGGAGATGAAACGGGCAACGGGCGATGTTTCCGGAGCGATAAAATTATACGAGGAAATTTTGAATAAGAACGTTTCATCGTATCAGAATGCGGAAGAAAAAAGTTTGTCTGATCTAAACGCCCGCACGGGTTTGATTCTTACGTTGTTCGATGCCGGAAAAGTAGTCGAAGCCGAACTACAGCTGAATCAATTTCTTAAAGCGAATCCGAATAATATGACTTTGCTGGGCGGAGCGGCTTACTGGTATGCGGCGAAAAACGACGGCGATAAGGCGATTGAACTTGCACAAAAAGCTTTGGAAATCGAACCGCGTTACACTTGGGGCTACATCGCACTCGCTCGCGGTTTGATCAAGAAAGGCGATCCGCTTGCCGCCGAACGAACGTTACTTTCGGCTCAGCAATACGGGAATTTTCCGACGTTGCAGTATGAAATCGCCGCTGCCCGACTTGCTGCCGGATTTTACAAAGACGCGATTGACGAGCTGCAAGCAAATTTTATTTTAGAAAACGGACGGTTAAAGACGAATCTCGGCGGCAGACTCGAAAGAACCGCCGACAATTTTACCGAACTGCTTTCGCTTGAACGGCAGGCGAGTATCTTTGAACCGCTTTCGGCTGATAGTGCGAACGAAGCTGAAAAACTGAAAAAATTACTGAAATTTGCTCAGAAACTCGAAGCGAAAGACAGCACCGAAAGTGAGATCATCGCGGCGGCGGACGAATTTATCAGCGGCGGCGACAAAATGAAAACACATCGCCAGATTTTTGTCGCTAACCAACTCTTGGACAATAAAAAAGCTTTACCGAAGGTTTTGGAAATTACCAAGGAAGCGACAAAAGGCGTTGATGCGGCACTGGAAGTTGAAAGTCCGTCAGCGGCGGTTCTGGCGGATGAGCTTTATGAAAGCCGACAGATCGCGTTCAAAAGAGGTGCGGCGATTATCGTCCCGCAAATTCCGCGTCAAACTCTGGCAAGTATCATTCGTGGAAGAATCGAGGAAATCAGCGGTTGGGCATTATTCCGGCAAAACGAAACGAACGAAGCATCGGTTCGTTTGAAACGAGCGATCAGTATTCTGCCGAAGGGAAGTTCTTACTTGCGTTCGACGATGTGGCGAATGGGGACGGTTTTGGAAGTCCAGGGCAAAGCCGAGGAAGCTCTCGACCGATACATTGCCGGCTATTCTCCCGAAGAAGGCGATGAGGTGAAAAAACTCGTCATTGAATCATTATATAAAAAAATCAACGGCAGTCTTGACGGTTTGCAGGAACGACTCGAAGCCGCACCGCAGGAGAAAAATACGGCGGATTTATTTGTCGGTCAAGCTAAAATGGAAGATAAAAAGCCGTCCGAAGATAAACCGAAAAAAGATAAAATTCCTGATGTCGTGCCGATTGCGAGAAATTCCGTAACCGGCGAAATCGCTGAACTTCCAGAAGATTTAAATCTGAATCCGAATAATTCGAAGCCTTCAAAAAAAGTGATTTCAACTCCGGCGGTTAAGGAAACAAATGTAAATCCGGTCGGTCAGAGCAATCCTGCCGACAGAGTAAAAATGACACCAATCGGCGAAAATTCGCCGACCGAAGCGTCATCGGCAAATCCCGCAACAAACAGTAAAACCCCGGAAAATAAAGTTAGGACTGCGGACGCAATCATTACGAACGACACGCGACGCAACGATCCGAAAACTAAAAGCAGCAAGATGATTTCGGAAACGGCGACAGTTTCGGAGAATAAACCTCCGCCTGTCAATGAAATTAAGCCGAACGATACGAACCAAGCGATAAAACCGAAAGTCGCCGCACCTAAAGCCGTCAAACCGCAAAAGAAAGTTACTGAAACGGTAACAAAAACCGTTGAAACGGCAGACAGAACTCCTGAAAAAACATCCGTTATCGGAACGGTGGGTAAAGTAAGCAATGTGGAAATTTCAGATGAAGCCGAGAAAAAAGCGGAGCAAACAACAGCGGTTGAAAATTTATCCGAAACTCAGGTTAAAACTAAAGGCTACAAAAAACCGTCAGTTACTCTCGAAGATACGTTTCTAAAAACAAAGACCGAATTGAACGTCGCTAAACAGAACCCGCTGGAGAAAAAAGGACTCGACGAAAGTGCCGACAAACCATCTGATGCAGCGGCGACTGCACCGAAAGTTGCGGATGCGAACACGATTGCTGAAAATAATTCGGAAATATCTGAGAAACCAGCCGCAACCCGTCGCCAATTCGTCGTCGTTACGGAAAATACTAATTCCGCCGGAGAAATAAAACCTTGCGAAATCGTAACTGATCAGGAAGTTGTTTCGATCATCAATAACGGCGGGATTCTGGGCGTGGTGGCAGGAACCGCGGATAGATCGAAAAACGTCAAATTGAAGGCATTTTCAAATAGTCCTAAAGATTTAAAGGTCGAATATGATGCCGAAATAAGCGTCGCTAGTGAACGCTCGTTTTTCATTATTAAGTCAATCAGCAAAAAACAGGGCGACTTTAGAGTTACATTTGAAGCGGTGTGCGGCACGAAGGATATTCTCGTCAAAGTTCGGTAGCTGTTTGTCATTTATCATTTATCATTTATCATTGAGGTGTTGCTCAAAAAGTCTTGTTTCAATAAAAAACGGATCATTGTCGATAAATGATAAATGATGGAATGATAAATGATAAATGATAAATCTTATAGAAGCGGTTTCGCGGCATTGATCGGTCGTCCGAATGCCGGAAAATCCACATTGTTAAATCACCTCGTCGGCGAAAAAATTGCCGCTGTTTCCAACAAACCACAGACGACACGCCACAAAATTCGCGGAATTGTTACGCTTGACGAAGGGCAGATTGTTTTTGTTGACACGCCCGGAGTTCATAAACCGGGTTATTTACTGAATCGCCGGATGATGTCCGCCGTTCACGATGCGATTTTGTCGGTTGATCTGATCGTGCTGATGCGTGATGCGAGCGTTTCGACCGGAAACGGCGACCGCTTTGTTTTGGATTTAGTCAAAGAAAGCGAAAAAACTGCTGTTTTGGTATTGAACAAAATCGACAAACTCGCCGATAAAGCAAAACTTCTGCCGCTGATCGAATTTTATTCAAATGAACACGAATTTGCCGAAGTGATCCCGATTTCGGCGTTGAAGGGCGATGCCGTTGACACTCTACTCGAACAAATCGCTAAACATCTGCCCGTCGGCGAACCGATTTTTGCAAACGATGAACTGACCGACGAACCGCTTCGTTCAATTGTCGCTGAAATGGTCAGAGAAAAAATTCTGCAAACAATGGGCGAGGAAATTCCTTATGTAACCGCCGTGGTTACTGAAAAATTTGATGAATCGAAACCGCATATGACCAAGATTTACTGTGCGATCTATGTCGAACGGGATTCGCAAAAGCGAATGGTCATCGGCAAACAGGGAAGCCGCGTCAAAGACATCGGCACGAAAGCCCGCCGCGACATCGAAAAACTCCTGCACAAAAAAGTTTATCTCCAATTATTCGTCAAAGTCGTCAAAGACTGGCGAAATCAGGAACGGCAGCTCGATGAGATCGGAATGGAAAAATAGTTGAAGGGGAATTTTAGCTTTTAGTTCTGATTCGGTAGTTTGGCACCCGAATTGCGTCTTCAATAAATGTATTAGTTATTCTCTTCCCGAACAAAAATCAAGGAGAAACTTATGAAATTATTTAAAATAGTTGCGTTGTTTTGCGTAAGCATATTCATACTAACAAGTTGCGACAAAGTCGATTCAGAGAAATTAATAACCACGAACGGAAACCCGGCGGTCGAAGACGTTGTGTATGGAGATGATGCAGGTGTTTGGGCTAGAGAAAACTTTGACTTGCAGGCAGTCGGCGGTATTTTGGAAGAATCAGACAACATCGAGGATTTTGAAAGACGTTTGAACAGCAACAATGGCGTAAACAATCTTGACCTGGACGGCGATGATTATGCAGATTATATCAGCGTCCGCGAATTTGACGACAGAACCGATGGCAGCCGCGGATTCTCTTTGTTCAGTCAGTTTAACGGCGATGACATCCAGGAAATCGCTTCGATAATTTTTAACCGCGACCGACCTGATCGTTCGGGAGCAAGAGTTTATCTGCGGGGCAACGAACAAATTTACGGCAACAATTATGATTACGAAGGAAATTGGCTGGATAAATCACTGAACATCGCCCGATTTGTTTTCAGCGACCGCACTGAGCCTTATCGTTCGCCGTATTATGATGATAATTACCCGGATTATTACGAACCATACGATGTCGTTGAAACTCCCGTCTATCGTTCAAGGGTTACGAGATACACGGCTGAACCGGTTTTTGTTCAGCTTCAAGAACCGCAGCAGTTTGAAATAAGATCGCCGTATTACGATAGATCATACGATAAAACATACGTAAAATTTGCAAAACCTTCTCAACGCCAGCTTGAATATTATAAGAACAAACGAGATAACGAAAACTTTTCGGAAGACAGAAAAGAACGTCGTGAAGAACGCAGAAACCGCCGCGAAAACCGCCGCGAAGAAAGAACTGAAGACAGACGCGACGATAAACGCGATGAACGCAAAGACAGACGCGAAGATCGGCGGGAGGAACGCAAAGACAGACGCGAAGATCAAAAGGAATTTGAGAAAGAAATTAAAGAAGATCGCAAGGAACGACGTAAAGAGCGACGCGAAGAGCGAAAGGAAAATAAATTTGAACGTAAATCAGAGCGTCGTGATGATAAACGCTCAAAGGTAAAATTTGATAAAAAGCAAAACGATAAACCTGCTAAGAAATTTAAGGGTGAAGGCGGCAAAGGCGGCAAAGGCAAAGGCAAAGGCAAAAAGAACTGAATCAGATAAGAATCTAAGCGAATCGGAATATGTCGGTTGAAGAAGGTTTTTTTTTGATGAAACTTTAATATAAAAATTTACGCTTTGCGTTTTACCTTTCGTTTAATACGCAGAGCGTTTTCTTCAATCCATTTTTCGGCATCGTCGAAATACGGGAATTTTTCTTCGTCGCGTTTGAACTCAGTCGTATGCACACAGCGTCTGCCGTTTTTTTGATAAACAGGATGTTTGATGTGGAGCATTTCGTGGTAAACGACGTATTCGACGACGTATTTCGGAACATCTTTTGCATCAAGTGATTTGCTGATGATAACCGCATTATGAACCGGATCGTGATGTCCTAAACGCCTGTAGGTTTGACGGATTGACCACGAAAGTTGCGGTTTTTCAATCTCGTTTTGAAAATAAACCAGGTTCAGTTTACCGAAAATATTTTCTAAATTATAGACATTTCCGATTGGCGAAGTTATCATTTTTCGCCCGGTTTCCCGTTTGTGGTTGATTGCTTTTGCCTGGAAATCTGCTTTGTTCAGAAAATCACGATAAATTTTGCGGGCATTAACGGGAACTTTTTTGCCGAGAAGTTTAGCAACTAAGATATGAGCGAGAGCTTCGTGAATTTTCAGAGGGACATTGTTTAGCAATTCCGCGATTTTTACGTAAACTGTTCCATTACTTGACTTTATGCGGCTGTTGACATTAACGTAAGGATAAAATTCCACTTCGACCGATGGAGTTTTTATTTCATCGTCATAAAAACTGAAGACTTCTTTGTAGCACATCTCGACTTGTTGTGGTGTTAGAATCATACGTTTTTAAAAGTTCTGTAAACTTCAGTTTGTCTGAAGATGACTGCAAAAGTATAGTGTTCAAAGGAACTTATACTTCAAGTAAATTGTAACTCCGCAACGTTTTCTGCGAATGAGAGCGAATAACTGAAATTTGCCGGACATAATTTGTTAATCAAAGTTTAACAAATTATTCTTGACAGACTGCTTTGCAAAATGCTATCAAATTAATGACTGTAATATCTTATTAAAAGATATGCTTTCTTCAAAACCCACAGCGAACATAAATGCCGATAAGTGGAAATAAAAACTCTAAAACGGAAAAACCCGAAAATTTCCCTGACGCACGCGGGCAAATAATTCTTTCGACAATCGTCAGCGAACATCTTACGAGCGGTCAGCCAGTCGGTTCAAAGGTTATCGCTGAAAAGTTTGCCAACAAATCCGGTTTGAGTTCGGCGACTATCCGCAATGTAATGAATGAGTTAGAGTCTCAGGGATTACTCGAACAACCACATACTTCCGCCGGACGGGTTCCAACCGATGAAGGTTATCGGTTTTTTGTTGACAATCTCCTGGGAATTTTGAGTCTTTCCAACGAAGATCTAAATTTTATCAACAAAGAACTTGGGTTAAACGAATTGGAGGGTGAAAAAACGCCGGATAGATTGATGGAACGCACTTCACAATTGTTATCAGCTCTTTCAAATAACATCGGAATCGTCATTTCGCCGTCGTTTGCACACGACCGTTTGCAGCATATTGAATTTGTCAATTTGTCCGATAAACGTTTACTCGTAGTGCTGGTTTCAAATCCGAATATAGTTCACAACAAGGTAATTCGGATGAGTGAAACTTATCCGCAGGATGAACTCAATAAGACGGCAAGATATTTGAACGCCGAGTTTTCGGGTAAAAGTTTGTTGGCGATTCGGGCGGAGATTTTGACTCTGATGCACGAGGAGAAAGCACTTTTCGATAAGATGCTGCAAACCGCGATGATTCTGACATCGCAGAGTATCGACAGCGAAAATGATCTGCACGGCGAGGTTTTCGTCGACGGTACTTCCAATATCTTATCGAAAAGCGATTTTGCCGATATCGAAAGTCTTCGCAAGTTGCTTCGAACGATTGAGGAAAAATCGCGGTTGGTTCAAATCCTGAACGAGTGCATCACGAAGGATAAATCAATCGGCGATCAAGTCAAGGTGATTATCGGTAGCGAAAACTCCAACGATTCGCTACAGGATTGCACGATTATTACCGCACCGTATCGGATCGGCAACGATTCGGCAGTCGGAAGTTTGAGTGTCATCGGTCCAACCCGGATCGAATACGCGAGAATGATCTCAGTAGTCAGTTATATGGCTCGGATTTTAGAAAAAATTATGCTGAAAGAATCTTCAGATTTTTAATTCAGATTTTTAATTCAGATTTTTACCATTCCAATCAGACTCAAGGAAAATTCAATGAATTCCAAAGAAATTTCAAACGAAGAAATAGAAAATAATTCAAAGGTGTATCAACTGACACCTTCGGTAGATGATTTTATCAGAGAACTCGAAGAAAAAGAGAAAGATCTCGATATTTCGGCGGATATGGTAATAGAGGTCGGCGAATCGGTCGTTGAACACGAAAACATCCACGATTCCTTCGTGTCAAATGTAACTTATGAACCGGATTCTTACGAGAGTTCTGCGAGTGTGAGTGTTCATCCAAACCTTTCCGAACCAACTGTTGAAGCTGAAGCTTATGCGGATTTACAGGAAAAATTTGCATTGCTGACTCGCGACCACGATGAATTAAAAAGCTCTGTCATTAGAAGACAGAGCGATTTCGACAATTACCGTAAACGCATCGAACGCGAACGCGGCGAAACATTTAAAAACATTTTGGGCAATTTAGCTGCCCAGATGCTTCCCGTTCTCGACAATCTGAATCGGGCTTTGAGCTTGACCGATACAAAGGAAAATAGAAGTGGAGAAAAGGATTTTCAAAAATTTCTGGAAGGAATCGTCCTCGTCAACCAGCAGTTGAACGATGTTTTGGCAGAGATGGGAGTTCAGCAGATTCAGGCGGTCGGGCAACCTTTCGATCCGAATTTTCACGAAGCGGTGGCAAGTGAGGAAAACAATGAATTTCCGCACAAAACGGTTATCGCCGAACTTCTCAAAGGTTATCGGATTGACGATAAAATTATTCGTGCTTCGATGGTCAAAGTTTCATCCTCACCGACTAATAAACAAATACCTTTAATTATTGAATAAAAATGATTGCGGGAAAATAAACAAAAATTTTCGACAGGAAAATAAACAGATATGGCTAAAGTAATCGGAATTGATTTAGGAACGACGAACTGCTGTGTATCCGTAATGGAAGGCGGAGCGGTGCAGATCATTCCAAATAAAGAAGGCGGCAGAACGATGCCGTCGGTTGTCGGTTTTACGGAGAAAGGCGAAAAACTCGTTGGACAGATTGCCAAGCGGCAAGCGGTAACGAACTCGACCAACACGGTTTACGCGGTCAAACGTCTGATCGGCAGAAAGTTCAATTCCCCGGAAGCGGCGAAAATGCGTGAAACCGTGCCGTTCGATATTGCCGAAGCACCGAACGGCGATGCACATATCAGAGCGGTCGATCAGGTTTACAGCCCGCCGGAAATTTCCGCCATCGTCCTGCAAAGACTGAAGCAATCGGCGGAGGAATTCCTCGGCACGAAGGTTGATGAAGCAATTATCACCGTTCCCGCATATTTTGACGACATGCAGCGGCAAGCGACCCGCGATGCCGGAAAAATCGCCGGTTTGAAGGTCGAGAGAATTATCAACGAGCCGACTGCCGCCGCACTTGCTTACGGTTTTGATAAACAAAAGAACGAAAAACTTGTTGTTTACGATCTCGGCGGTGGAACCTTCGACATCACGATTCTCGAAATAAACGACGGCGTTTTCGAGGTTCTCTCGACATCCGGTAACACATTTTTAGGCGGTGAAGATTTTGACGAACGAATTATAAATTGGCTGGTTGAGACATTTGAAGAAGAAAACGGAATTGATCTGAGAGTCGACCGGCTTGCTCTGCAACGATTGAAAGAAGGTGCGGAGCGTGCCAAATGTGAATTATCAAGTGTCAGCGAAACGACGATAAATCTGCCGTTTATCGCCGCCGATACTTCAGGACCGAAACACGTCAACACCGTTTTGACGCGGGAAAAATTTGAGGAATTAGTGCAGGATTTGGTTGAATTATCAGTTGAACCGTGTCAGAAAGCACTATGGGACGCGAAGCTTCAGCCTAAGGATATAGACAAAGTGATTCTTGTCGGCGGACAAACCCGTTCGCCGATAATTATGAAAACCGTAACCGAGGTTTTCGGCAAAGAACCTTCGGCGGAAATTAACCCGGATGAAGTCGTGGCGATGGGAGCAGCAGTTCAGGGCGGGGTTTTGACGGGCGATGTCAAGGATATTGTTCTGCTCGATGTGTTGCCGCTGTCGCTCGGTCTGGAAACACGCGGCGGTTTGTTTGTTAAATTGATTGAGCGAAATTCAACGATTCCGCTTAAGAATCAGATGACTTTTACGACCGTCGTTGATAATCAACAATCGGTAGAAATTCATATTTTGCAGGGCGAACGCGAAATCGCCGGTGCTAACCGAAGTCTTGGAAAATTTGAACTCGTCGGAATTCCGCCAACTGACCGCGGCGTTCCGCAAATCGACGTTGCCTTTGAAGTTGATGCAAACGGTATCGTCAATGTTTCGGCAAAGGATAAAATGACCGGACTCGAACAGGCAATGCAGATTACGCCTTCGTCAGGACTCGCTCCCGACGACATCGACCGCTTAATTATGGAGTCGGAAAAATCGCTCGAAAACGACAAAAGCGAGAAAACTCTGATTATGCAGCGAAACCGCGGCGAATCTCTTATCGAAAATACACGTCGTTCGTTAACTGAATTTTCAAGAGATATTTCACCTGAATTAAGAAAAAAAGCCAATGAAATACTGGATAATGCTGAGGAACTGATCAAGCAGGATGACAATGCGAAAATAGAGCAGATGATTCTCGAAGTGGAAGAAGTTGCCAATGAGCTAACGATGTCGCTGATGGCACTTGCCTAATTTGATGACTTGAGAAATTTTTCATATTAACGCAAGATTATAGGACGTTGGTTTTTTCTAAAAACCGACGTTCTTTTTTGCGGCGAAGTTGATTGTGACAAATCGTACGCCGAAGAATTTATTATGAGTAAACGAGATTATTACGAAATTTTAGGTGTTCAGAAAACCTCCACCGACGTTGAGATAAAACGTGCGTATCGCCGGTTGGCGGTTGAACATCATCCCGATAAGAATAAAGGAAATAAGGAATCCGAAGAAAAATTTAAGGAAGCGGCGGAAGCTTATTCGGTTCTCTCCGATACTCAGAAACGGGCAAGTTATGACCGTTTCGGACACGCGGCGGCAAGCGGTGCGGGGTTTGATCCGGGATTTACCAATATCGAAGACATTTTCGATATGTTCGGCTTCGGTGATATGTTCAGCGGCGGCAGAAACCGTCAGCGTTCAAGCGTTCAACGCGGTGCGGATTTGCGTTATGATCTGCAAATAAGTCTGGAAGAAGCGGCGAAGGGAAAAGAGGAAAAATTGAAGATTCCGAGGCTTGAAACCTGCGACGAATGTGAGGGTCAGGGAACTGCTCCCGGCACTTCGCCAGAAACCTGCATCACCTGCGGCGGCAACGGGCAAACACGTTATCAGCAAGGTTTTTTCAGCGTAATGCGAACTTGCCCGAATTGTTCCGGTAAAGGTCAGATTATCAAAAATCCCTGTAATAAATGCCGTGGTGCGGGCAGACTCGAAAAGGAAAAAAATCTCGAAGTAAAAATTCCTGCCGGTGTTGAAACAGGTTCACGTCTGCGAATCACAGGCGAAGGTGAAGCCGGAGCAAACGGTGGACCAAGCGGCGATTTGTATGTTTTTATACACGTCGCCGAACACGAGAACTTTGAACGACAGGGAGCAAATCTCTACACTTCCGCTCCGGTTTCATTCGCTCAAGCCGCCCTCGGTGCGGAAATCAACATCAACACATTAACCGACGGCGAAGAAGAATTGAAAATTCCCGCCGGAACACAAACCGGAACGGTTTTCCGCTTGAAACAAAAAGGAATGCCGAATTTGAACGGCGGCAATAAAGGCGATCTATTCGTCGCCGTCACGCTCGTAACCCCGCAAACACTCACCCGCGAACAACGCAAACTCCTCGAACAACTCGCCGAAATCGAAGATGTTGATTTTCAGGATGAAGGTTTTATGGACAAGGTGCGAAATATTTTCGGCTAAACATAGCGAATAAACTTTGCGGGTTGATTCGACAAGAAAATTAACCGCAAAGGTCGCAAAGGACGCGAAGGTTTTTTGTAATTGCCTGAATACCAATTTTAATATCCAGAAGCAGTATTTGATTTTCGGTTGATTATTATAAAAATCTTTGCGTCCTTTGCGACCTTTGCGGTAAAAAGTTTTTATCTCGAACTAATTTCAAATTTAGGAAACTTTTCTGAAATAATGCCGATAACCCTACTAACAAAGTAATTCTTTAGTAGGTTTTTTATTTATGGGCATTTCGAATATCGGAACAAACAGCAGTTACGAGAATTATCAAACGGCAAATTCACCCGTGCGGAACGGGTTGGGAAATAATTCCGGCAAGGACGGCGAAAAGATCACGCTTTCGGTCAAACCGTCGGAACTCGGTTATAAACAGACGAACGCTCCGAAGGAAACCCGCCTGACGGATCAGCAAATCGAGGAAAAAGTGCTAAAACATTTCGGCTTGAATAACGAGCAAGCCAAACTGCGTTTGAATACCGACAATCCTTTCAAATATCTCAATACGACGGGCGATAATACTGCAACTTACAATGCAAAAACGGGGAACTTTGAAATCAAAGTCAACATCGAAAAAGATTTATACAAAAAATTAAACGGAACGGCAAAACGTATAAAAAAAGAAATCGCGGGCGAAAACAAACAGTCGAACCGGACGACTCCGGGCGAAAATAACGCCGCCCGTGCCGGAATTGACAACACATCAAAAAGCAAAGCCGAACTCAACAGAAAACTCGATCAAACGATAAACTTAAACGAGCTTGCCAAGAAAGCACAGGTTTTGAATCTGACCGAATTCGGCATTCCGACCGATCCGAACGAACTGAAAACCTTCTACGTCAATCTGCCGAACATCCCGAATATGAGCGATGAAGGCAAAGCCCTGCGGACTTTAATCGGTAATAATTACGGACATCTCAATATTTCATATCAAAACGAAATTGCTTCACTGGCAAAAGACGCGGGCGTAAAAGTGCAGAATCTGCAAACAGTCGGCGGCAATTTAGTCAAATTCGACCTGTCAGTAGCGGACGTTCTGAAACTGAAAATCGCGGCGATCAGCGTGCAGGAAAAAGCCAACAGTGTCGAGAAGATATACCGCGAGACGATGGACGAGAATCATTTTTCGATGTTCGCCAAAGGAGTGGCGACGGGAGCGTTCAACTCGGTCAGCGGGACGGTCGGGCTGGTGGTGGATTTGCCCGGCACGATGAAGGCACTGTGGCAGGTGCTGTCGAGTCCGGTCGAGACATTTAAGGCACTCTCCGGCGAATTGGAGAAAACGTGGGACGAGTTCAAAACTGCCCCGTCGGAGAAGAAAGCGGAAATGATCGGCGAACTGGTCGGTTCGGCAATCGTCGAAATACTGATCGGCAAGGGCATCGGCAAAGCGGGAAGCATTTTAGCGAAAACAAAAGCGGGTGCGGAACTGCTTGAAAGAGCCAAGATAATAAAAGCGGCGACGGCGACGAAGATTGCGGAAAAGTTCACGGATGAAGCGGCACAGCTCGCATCGCAAAGAGTCAGGCAAAGACTGGCGACGCAGCTTTATGCCGGGATTCCCGCCGACATTCTCGCGGATATGGCGGTTATCGCGGGAAATAAAGTAAAAAATGGGGCGGTTAAGTTTGCCGATTTCTCTAAGCAGATGGTTGATGAGTTTGGCGATAAAGTTAAGCCGAAATTGCTTGAACTTTATCAAGATTCATTTGAAAAAGTTTTCGGCACAAGAAAAACCCTGACTTTAGATGAATTGCTCGGCGGACATTCCATTGAAAAGCACGTTGGAAAGTCTGAAAATTGGTTGCGAAAAAGATTAGTTGATGATTCAACTCTCAAAATTGCTTCATCATTTCGTGATTATAAGGTCGCAAATCGGACAATTAGTAATGCAATCAAAGAAAACAGTTCAAGAATTGAGAAATGGTTAGAGGGAAGTGAAACTAAATTGGTTTTTAAAACAGAAATGCAAGAATCAATAGGAATTGTTTTAGAAAGAGGCAAAGGTGGATCAGTTGGTTTGAAAACTGCAAAGGAAACCAACAAAGCTGAGGTTATCTTGGTAAAGGACAATACACCGCAAGGCTGGCACGTTTTGACTTCTTATCCGACAAAATAGGAGATTTATTAAATATGAAAACTTATGAAGAAAAATTTCCCGTTCTATATCAATTTCTCGGTTGTTATTTTCATCAAGATTGGAAGGATGTTTATAAGTGGGATAATCAAACTCCTAATTTTGAAGGAATTATAAGACAATACAAAATTATGGATAGCAAATCTTATGCTAAAGAACAATTAAGTGAACTAAAAAAGTTTCTTGATTTAAATCTAACTGAAAGTGAAGTGGAGGATGTAATGGATGAATGGAATATTGCCTATTATCCTTATGGAGCAAATATGACTTATATTGAATGGTTAAATAATATTTTGACAATACTTGAAGAACCGATAGAAAAAACTAGAAAGGAATTTATTCCAGAATTTATCGGATAAATTAAGGTGAAGCTAAAAACTTCGCCTTTTGTTATTTGAAATAAAGATTAGCTACTCAATTATATTCAGGAATTCCCGCCGACATTCTCGCGGATATGGCGGTTGTCGCGGGCAACAAGTTGAAGAACGGTGCGGTCAAATTTGCTGATTTTCTGAAATAAACGATTGACGGTTTTGGGAAAAAGTCAGGCTGAAATCGCTCAAACTTTACTGAGATTCATTCAAGAATTTTTTTGGTAGAAAATAGGGCTGTTTCGGGTTTGTTCAGGATTGCTTGAGATGGTATTTGAATGCACAGGGTTTTAAGATTATTCTTTCAAACAAAGTTTTTAACAAATTTTTTCCTGAAAGAATATATGATTAAAAAAGTTACGATTTACCTTTATTTGCTGACGATTTTTTCGCTGCCGTTTGTTACTGTCTATAATTTTTCTTTCTTTCGTCAAAAAATACTTTTAACTGAGATTTGTTTTCTGCTGACGGGAGTTTGCTTTGCGGTCGGCATTTTCACGAAAAGCATTAAAATAAAATTCGATAGATTTTACGTTCCGCTGGTTTTATATTTGGCGGTCTGTTTTGTCGCCACGATTTTCAGCACGGAATTCAGCCGGAGTTTAGTCAAGTTTGTCGGCGTAGCTTATCTTGTCGGGTTGGCGGTGCTTTCGTTTAACTTGATTGACGATATGAAAATTAGTCGTCAGGTTTGTTTTTCGTGGCTCGCGGGAAGTTTTGTAACCGCTTTGATTTCAGCAATTACGGTGTTGTTATTTTACTTCGACCGAACGAATTCGTTTCTCGATTATTCGCTCGCACATTACGGAACTCTGCCGCCGGCGAACTATCCACGAGTTCAAAGTACATTTTTCATCGTCAATATGCTCTGTCATTATCTGAGCATTTCGTGGATGATTCTGTTGGTTTGCTATCAACTGAGATGGATCGGCAGAGCGGTGTTTTACATTTTGCTTTTTTTGTTAGGAATCGCCGCCGTCGCAACTTTTTCGCCGAGCGTTGGTGGAATTTTGCTGGGAACAGGACTGTGGTTGTGGGTTTATTTCAAGTTCGTCGGCAAGAAAAATCTTGCGTCCGGCAGTCTTTTTACAGGAATTGCGGGTGCGGTTTTTTTCTTTTTGATCATAACTTTTATGGTGAATTTCTTCGGCAGATACGAAATCACGCCGTCGGTCAGACTTCAGGCTTGGATTGCTGCTGTTAAAACTTTTCTGCAATATCCGCTTTTCGGCAAAGGTTTGGGAACAAATTCGGTCGAGGTATATGTGACGACCTTTCAATCAAATCAGGTTTTGCTGGACGCTCATCAAATGTGGTTGAATCTCGCCGCACAAGCGGGAATTCTCGGGTTTTTGGTGATTTCATTTTTGGGGATTGCAATTATCAAACGCGGTTTGCCGCTTAATTTTCAAAGTAAAAAAGCGATACTCACAACAGGTTTGAGCATCGCTTTTATTAGTGCATTTTTTTACCAAGGATTAGCCGGATCATATGAAGATGCCCGACATTTATGGATTCTAATCGGCTTTCTCGGAGCGGTTACGAATGCGAAGTTCGATCAATCCGCGTGAAAAAACTTACTGCAACTTTGCCCGCACCTTTTCACTGACAATTTTACCGTCAACGGTTTTGCCCGCCAGTTTCGCAAGCGTTTCCTTCATTACATTGCCCATTTCCTTCATCGAATCCGCACCTGTTGCGGCAACCGCTTCCGTTGCCGCTTGTTCGATTTCTTCATCCGTCGCATTTCGCGGCAGATATTCTTCGATGAACGTAATTTCTTCGATTTCCTTCGCTGCCAGTTCGCTGCGTCCGGCGTTTTCATATTGCTCGGCGGAATCACGGCGTTGTTTGACCAGAGTATTTAAGGCTTTGATGACTTCTTCATCGTCCAGTTCCGATTGTTTTTCGATTTCCTGATTCATCAGTTTTGATTTAACCATCCGCAGAACCGACAAACGCTCCTTATCTTTGGCACGCATCGCTGTTTTTATATCTTCGATTATTTTCTCTTTTAAACTCATAGTTTCATTTGTCATTTATCATTAAACATTTATCATTAAAACTTCAAACAGCACGATTTTTACTAATCCGTCCGCTTAAAGAAAGTAAATGATAAATGATAAACGATAAATGTTCAATGAAATGGCGTTTCGGAATTATTGCGGGGATTTTTCTGGCGATATTTGCCAGCTATCCGCAGATCAAAATGTGGTATCTGCAAGGTGAGAATTGGCAGGGACATTACGCTTATAACGATATTGACGAAGTTGCTTATGCGTCATATCTGAAGGCTCTGATCGACGGCAGACCGCGGCGGAATGATCCTTATACGGGACGCGACGACACGCCCGCCGCTCCGCAACCCGAATCGCTTTTTTCGATCCAGTTCGCCGCACCGTACGCGGTGGCGATTCCGGCACGAATCTTGGGAATTCCGGCAACTTGGGCGATGACGCTTGCCGGTGCATTTGCCGCTTTTCTCACGGCTCTCGCCTGTTTCTGGTTGATCGGAACGCTCACCGAAGATTCACTTTTTGCAATGACCGGAACACTGGTGATGCTCTGCGGCGGAGCGTTATTTGCGGGCGAAGGAGCAATCGGCGAAATCCTCGGCACGGGATCTTCTTATCCGTATTTTCCATTTTTGCGGCGATATATTCCGGCGATGGCGTTTCCGGCTTTTTTTATATTGATCGGTGCAGTTTGGCAGCTTGTCAAAAGCGTTGATCTGCAAAAGAGAATCATCTGGTGCATCGTTTCATCGCTTTGTTTCTCCTTCGTCGTTTTCTCTTACTTTTATGTCTGGACGACCGCTGCTGCGTGGCTCTTCTGTGTCGCGGTTTTGTATCTGATCGTGCGACCGAAGAATTGGTTCAAAGATATTCAAGGTTTGATCGTGTCGGGTATTGCGTGGTTTATTCCGCTGATATTTTACGCCGTGATGCTTTCAAATCGTGTGCAGACGATGGATAATATTCAGCTTCTCGTTTACACGCGGCAACCGGATTTATGGCGGTTTCCGCAATATCTAAGTGTTATTGTTCTCCTTGTCCTATTTGGCGGAGTCCTTTTAAATCGGATAAATCTGAAATCCCACGCGACGATTTTTGCGATTTCGTTTGCCGTCGTTCCGTTCGTTTTGTTCAATCAACAAATCCTGACGGGGCGTGCTTTACAGCCGATTCATTATCAGGTTTTTATCGGAAATTACGTCGCCGGTTTAGCGTTGGTGATTAGCTTGGGTTTGGTTTTCGGAAGTTGGTTGAAACAAAACACTCTGAAGATAAAATCAATTATTACGGTATTTGCAGTTCTCGCAATTACTTGGGGATTTGTTGAATGTCACTACACAGTGCGGGTTTTGGACGATGCGAACGTTGCCAGAGATAACGCTCTTCCACTCGGCAGAAGATTGACCGAACTTGCTAAAAACGATGCCGATAAACATCAGCAGACGATTTTTTCGCTGACGAATATTCAAGCTGACGATTCGCCGACCGTCGCCCCGCAGAATGTTTTGTGGGCAAGACATCAGCACGTTTTTGCCGGATTGAGTTGGCAGGAGAGCAAGGAGCGTTATTATCAGCAACTTTATTATCAGAATCTCGATGAGAATTGGCTTGAAAATACTTTGCAAAATGGTGATTTTGTTTCGATGATCGCACTTTTCGGTTGGGGCAGACACACGAATCGTCTAAGTTCCGATGCAAAACCGCTGATGTATTTTGAAATTGCTGAAGAAGCAAAGCGATTCGGCGAATACCGCAAAAATTTCAGTATCAGGGAAGCCGCGAATCCGAAACTTTCGTATTTAGTCCTACCGTCCAATCAGAAAAAAGTTGATCTGACGAATCTCGACAAATGGTATGAACGGGACGAAGGCGAACAGGTTGGCGGATACGTGCTGTACAAATTGAAACTCAAACCGTAATTAAAGAAACAAAGAAACCCCTGCTGAAAAAAATTAGCAGGGGTTCGCTTTATGTATTTTAATGTATAATTGCTGGTTTATGCTGCGGCGAGTAAATCATTTGAAACTTCCGCAAACACTCTTCTGCCGTTTAAGGCATCGTCTATTATTTCTCTAACCGCGGAAGCGTCCGGATTTACATCCATTCTTGCACAAGCTTTTAAATGCCTGATAATTCCTTCCGAAGCTATTTCTAAAGGCTCTCCGTTTAATTTTGAATAACGGCGGGCTTGAATATGGTCAATTTGCAAAATCCTATCTTGCAATGTCATCGGTTTAGCTGCTGTTGCCACTTTTTTGTTCTCCTTCCTTTTAATATGGAAAAAATTTATGTATAAAAACTTATAAAATAGTTTGTGAAAAAAATCTCAAACTATCGTAAAACCAAAAATCAATGAATTTAACTTTATTAAAATTCAAACCTTTCCTAATGCAAATTAAATGGAAAAACTATCTGAAACGATTGCAGGAAAGTCTATGGTTCCGGTAACTCATCAACTCTTAGATATTTAGATATTAACAAATTATTAACTATTTGTCATCATTTTTTTTTCCATTATCTGATATTTTTTCAAAGTGTATCTTTAAAAGTAGAAACACCGCCGAATCTTTCGATTTAGCGGTATGCCTAAGTCTAATTATTTTAACAGATTATAGATTATGCAACAGAGTCTTTCATTGCTTTTCCAACGCGGAACTTAACAGTCGTTTTCGCCGGAATTTTGATCGGTTCACCGGTTGCAGGATTACGACCTTCGCGTGCTTTACGCTTGGCTTTAACTAATTTTCCGAAACCCGGAATCGTAAATTCACCATTTTTCTTAACTTCTTTTTTGGCAAGCTCCGATAAGGTATTGAAGAATTCTTTTGCTTGTGCTTTGGTCAATTCTGTTTTGTCAGCCATGTGGCTTACTATTTCTGTTTGTGTCATACGCTTTGCAGCCATAATTTTGTATTTCCTCCAGTTCTTCTACTGTAAATATATTTTGATTAAATGAATTTATTGTTTATGCACCTTGCGAAATCTCCGGCAAGGAGAATTCTGTTGATAAAATCAATAGAATTGGTCGGGGATGCAGGATTCGAACCTGCGACCTCTCGGTCCCAAACCGAGCACACTACCAGGCTGTGCTAATCCCCGAATCTTTAATTGTTTCTTTTGTGAAACATTATCAAAACCCGAATAATACAGGCGTAAAACATTCAGGTCAAGTTACGGGAGGGGAAAATCACTAAAATATTTCATAATTTTATTCACCGCTACCGAGCGATGACTGATTCGATGTTTGATTTCACACGGTATTTGACCGAAAGTTTTGGAATATCCAGTCGGCGTAAATATTGAATCATAGCCGAAACCCTTATCTCCAAAGGGTTCGAGTGTTATTTTACCGTAGCAATGTCCTTCAGCCGTAAATTTGATGTTTCCCGCTTCATCGGAAATTGTCATCGCACAAACAAATCTTGCTCTTCTTTCAGATTTATTTATTTTTTTCAGACTTTCCAGCAGTTTGTTGATGTTTTCGGTGTCAGTTGCACTTTTTCCGGCAAATCTAGCGGAATAAACTCCCGGGGCATTGTCTAGATCAAAGACTTCCAATCCCGAATCATCCGCCAAAGTCCAGCACTCGGTTTTTAGTGCATAGTAGTTGGCTTTCAGTTCCGCATTTTCTGCAAAAGTTTCACCTGTTTCCTCAACTTCGGGAATTTTTGCAAAATCCTCCAAACTCTTCAACTGCACAGGTAAATCCTTTAAGAGTTCATTGAATTCCCTAATTTTTCCTATATTAGTTGTAGCAATAATAAGTTTCAGCATAATCACAGATTCTATCTGAAATTGTATCAACACAACAGATACAGTTTGTAAAAATTCGACAAATAATAGTATTTTTATTGATATTTGGGATGGAAATAATGTATAAAAGATATAGCGAAATTTTTTTGCTCCATTCAAACTTTCCATAAATAAATATATCCCAAATATAATCTTGTGAGGAACTTCCGGCTTGAGTATTATTGAAGCAACGATCCCGACAATCAAACAGACCGTAAATGCGAGGATTGAAATCGATGAGAAGAGAGGTGCGTCAGCATCGGAAACGACTGATTTAGATGAACTTTCGTTTCAGCTCGGACTGTGGCTTTCGGGACTGGAGAGTTTTTTGAAATTACGCAGTAGCACACTGGCGGAAGAGAGTCGCAATAATTATGATTGGTCGAAGGAATTTAATTTAACCCATTCGGTTTTGCTTAATTGCTCTAAATTAACGCTTGATTTCTCTCATCTGATTCTCAGATATGAATCCGCCGTAGCGAATTTTGAAGTGATCGACCAAACGAAACAATCTTTTTCGAAAATAACCTCGAAAGAGCTTTGTGAACTGACGTTTGCATTAAAAGAATGGGTGCTTCTGAGTGAGGGTTTGCTTCGTGCCGCACCTCTGAAATTCAGCGAGTGGATTGCCTGGAGCAATTCCTTGGCAAATAGATTAAAACGTATTGAGGTCGTCCAAAAGCTAATTGAAAATGCCGAGAAGGAAGGTGAGAAGTTTCTGCCCAAAATCCTTCAGAACCTACTCGACAACAGCAGTATTTCATCAGCGTGGGAGGCAGATTTACGGCTTGTTTTTCCGAGATTTGCAAGGAGTTTGAAATGGCTCAGTATTGTCGGCAAGATGCTTAAAAATGATGAACCGCTGAAGACGACATTAGTTTTATTCGCCCGCATTAATGAGCAGATGAACGAGATGACGGGTTTTATCAACAATCGTCTGCTTCGTTTTCCCGATCAATCCGACGCACTCTTCAGTTCGCTCGATGCAGCGGCTTACACGGCTTCAATCGAGCTGAAAAAGGTTTATACACAAGAACTTAAAGGACTTGCCGAGATTCGTCCAACTCCGTTAATCTATGCGAAAATCGAAACCGCTTACTCACTGCTCAACGACAGTCTGCAACTCACGCTCGTCAATTTTGCTCAACTAATTGACCGAAACATCGATCCGACCGATATTTTCCCGAATCTACAAACAAAGGAACAGCAGTCTCTGAAACTGCGTGAAAGTATGTGGAAACTTTTGCAGTGTGTTCAGATTGCCGAAAAAACGGGCGAAAAATATTCGTTGGAAACATTGCATAAGAATCTGAAAAAATTCTGCAACGATAACAAATACTATTTATTTTATAAGGATATGGAAACGGTCGAAAGATTTGTCGAAGAAATTTTAACCGCTGACAAAAAAGATTTGATTCCGTTGCTACATCGTTTCGGGGCGTATCTCGAAACGCTTCTCGGTCAGATAAATATGCGTGTCGTCCTCGCCAATCACCCGTTCGAGGAGATGCAGAAATCGTCGCCGGGAATGTTTATGTAAATTTTTTAAGATGTCAGATATTAGATGTTAGTTTATATGCTCTGAAAGTTCTTCAGTTAAAAACTAAAAACTAATGTCCAACATCTTCTTGCAATTACTGCGAACGAAGTGTCGCCAACGGTTTTTTGAAAAGTATGTTGAAACTTGAAATCGCACCGACCAGCATTACCAAAATCGCCGTGATAAAAATTCCTGAAAGCATCAAACTCAAATTAAATTCCCATTCGATGTCGAGAATGTATTTTGAAACTGCATAAGAAAGTGCGGTGGCGAAAAATGAACCGATAATTCCCGCCATAATTCCCAAAATCCCGTATTCGGCAAACAGAATCGCCGCCAGAGTTTTCCATTTTGCACCGAGCGTTTTCAAAATCGCATTTTCATAAACTCTCTGCGATTTCGTCAAAGCGACCGAACCGATTAAAATTAAGATTCCGCTTAAAATTACAAAACTTCCGACAAAGGAAATTGCCAGAACAAAATTTTCGACCAGATTTTTGACGACTTTGACGATTTCCGCCACATCTATGATCTGCACATTCGGAAATTTATCAATCACATCACGCTGCAAACGCTGACGTTTGACTGCCGGAACTCGTTTCAAAACAGTTGCGGCAAAACTTTGCGGAGCATTTTCCAGAACGCCGGGACGAAATACGAAAATAAAAGCGGTTCGCGTGTTCCGCACATCAATTTTTCTGATATTCGCAACCTGCACGGTCAGATTTCTGCCGGAAATATCGAACGTAATCGAATCGCCGACCGATAATTTCAACGTTTCGGCAATCGTGTCGAGAATCGAAACCTGCGGTACGTCGGAACTTTCGCCCTGCCACCACTTACCGGCGATAATTGTTTCGTTCTGATCTAATTCGGGGCGGTAAGTTACGGCAAATTCGCGTCCGATCTGTCCCTGATCCTGTCGGACTTCCTTGTTTTGATAATCAATCGGTTCGCCGTTGACGTAAGAAATTCTCGCCCGCACGGTCGGAATTATTTCAGCTTTCTCGCCGATGCTCGCTTGAATAAGTTGATCAAACTCTTCCGCCTGACTTTTTTGAATATCTATAAAAAACAAACTCGGCAGACGCTCGTTTCGTGAAAAATCGAACTCACGAACGAGATTCAACGAAAGCGACTGCACTGACAGCACGACGAACGCACCGAGTCCGACGGCAAGCAGAATTATTCGCGTCTGATTGCCCGGACGATAGAGCGAATTGATTGCCTGCGTGATTGAAAACGAACTGAAATTTTTCAATTTCTTTAAGAACCAAGTCAGAACGACCGCCGAAAAATAAAGCACGAGCGAAGTCAAACCGAGTCCGACGAGAAAAAATGTCCCGACGATAATCGAACCTGCCTGCCAGACCGCCAAACCGAGAAGTCCGGCAAGACAAACGATGCCGAAAATCCATTTCGTCAAATCCAGTTTTCGCAGATTTTTGTTATTTTCATCACGCAGAAGCAAGTTCGGTTTGATATTGCGAACCTGCAGCAGCGGCAGTGCGGAAAACAAAAGTGAAATCAAAATGCCCAAAACTATTCCCGTCAAAGCCGTCGTTAGAGGCACGGAATATTTCATCGCGGCGGGCAGGGAATCGTTAAAACTAAATTTTGCATAATATAAACCGAGTTGAGCGAGCAACACGCCGAATAAACTTCCGACAAATCCTAAAACCAGTATTTGCAACAGATAAACTGTGATTATTTTTGTTCCGCTCGCTCCCAAACATTTCAAAACCGCCACCGATTCGCGTTTTTGTTCGACGAAAACCCTCGCCACATTCCAGACACCGACACCGCCCAGAACCAAAATCAGCAAGCCCGTCAAAGACAGATAATTCTCGGTGCGTTCGAATTGTTCGCCGAGTCTTTCCTGCGTTTCGCGGTAGGATTGCACACGCAGGGTCGAACCTTCCAACTCAGTTCGTAGTTGCTCGACAAGTGCCGTCGGATTCGCCGAAGTCCGATACAAAAGCCGCCGGCTGATGCGACTCCGATTCTGCGTAATTCCGGCTTCGTCGAACGCTTTTTTTTCGACAAAAACTCTCGCTCCCAAACTGAATCCGCCGCTTCCGCCGGGTTCTTCGTCAAATGTATCCGTAATCGTAAATTCCGCTTCGCCGATCTTAATTTTGTCGCCGATCTTTACGCCGAGTTCTTCCAGTAAAATCGGTGCAACGACCGCTCCGCGATTTGCTAGAAGTTTGAAATCAAACGGCTTACCGTCGGACATTATGAACTTGCCGACAAGTGGAAACGGCGGTTCGATGCCTTTTAATGAAACGAATTCAACTTTGTTATTTCCGCCCTGAACAGGTCGCGTCATCGCTGAAGTTTCAACAATTTCATTTTCGGCTTCGACAATATTCGATGCCTTCAGAACCTTTTCGATGCGGGCAATATCGGTCGGCGAAAAATCGTTGGTCGAAGTTACGCGGAAATCTCCCGTCATCAATTCGCGGGCATCGCCGCCGACCGCTTGACTCAAATTCTGAATCAACGACCGCAACGCGACAATCGAACCGACACCGATGGCAATGCACAAAAAGAAAAACAAAAGTCTTTTCCAAGATGAACGGATTTCCCGTAAAGTTAAGTTTATAATAAAATTCATAAAAAATATTTCACCACAGAGGCACAGAGTTCACAGAGTTTTTTAAAATTATTTTAAATAACAATTAGAATTCTTCGTATTTCTCTGTGTTCTCTGTGGCTCTGTGGTGAATATCATCGCTTATCACTCGTCCATCTCTTAAGATAACCTGCCGTTCGGCTTTTTCTGCGAGGGTTTGATCGTGTGTAACGAGGACGAGTGTAACTTGATTGCGGTCATGCAGATCGGTCATCAGGTCGAAGATATTGTCGCCGTTTTTAGAGTCGAGATTTCCCGTCGGTTCGTCGGCGAGCAGTATTTTCGGTTGATTGGCAAAGGCACGGGCGATGGCGATGCGTTGTTTTTCGCCGCCGGAAAGTTCGGACGGATAATGATGTCCGCGATTTAACAATTCAACATCGGCAAGCAATTTGTTCGCCCGGTCTTTTGCATCGCTCAAACCTAAAATTTCCATCGGAATCAGGATATTTTCGTAAGCAGTTAAAGACGGAATCAAGTGAAATGACTGAAATATAAAGCCGATTTTCTTGCTCCGTGTTTCGGCTAGATCGTCCTCGCTCATTTTGGTAATACTTTCGTTATCAATTAAAACCTCGCCCGAAGTCGGAGCATCGAGTCCGGCGATCAAGCCTAACAGCGTTGATTTTCCGCTGCCAGAAGCTCCTGTGATCGAAACGAATTGCCCGTCGTTTATTTCCAGCGAAACATCGTCTAAAATCGTCAGACTTTCCGTTCCCGACTGAACGATTTTGGTTACATTTTGAAGTGTTATCATTTATTTGTTTGTTGTTGATAGTAAATAGTTGATTGTTTCTTTATATTTAATCAATTGTGGAAACAATTTGCTATCAACAGTTTACTATTTGCCGGGTTTTGCAAAAACGACGCAAACAAGTTGATGAAATTTGCATCAGATTTAGCGGAAAAAGAAAAACTTTTATAAAAAAATATGTCATATACAGTTCGTTTTACATTCATTTTAAGTTTCATCATTTTAGCTTTTGCATTTTCAGGCTGTGAGATGTCAGAGGCGACACAGAAGGATTTGGGCAGTTTGGAAAAACCGCTCAAAACTCCCGACATCAAGAACGACAAGCCGAAGATTATTGCCTTCGGCGACAGTTTGACGGCGGGTTTCGGTTTGAGCGAAAAAGAATCTTATCCATATTTGCTACAGCAAAAATTGGATGCCGAAGGTTATGTTTACGAGGTTAAAAATCTCGGCGTATCGGGCGAAACTTCGCTCGGCGGTCTGGAGCGGATCGATTGGGTTTTGGAACAGGATAAAGTTGAGATTTTGATCCTCGAACTCGGGGCGAATGATTTGCTTCGCGGCGTTCCGGTCGAGCAGATGAAAGAAAATCTCGACAAGATAATTGCAAAAGCAAAGGCGAAAAACGTCGAAATACTGTTCTGCGGAATGCTTGCACCGCCGACGATGGGAAAACAATATCAACGTGATTATGTTGATGCTTTTCCCGATTTAGCGGAAAAATATGAGATCGAATTTGTGCCGTTTTTGCTGGAAAATGTCGCTCTTAATGAAAAGCTCAATCAAGCCGACGGAATACATCCGAACGCCGCCGGTGCGAAAATTATGATGAGCAATATCTATAAAGAACTAAAACCGATGTTGAAAAAGTAGTTTCAACTTGTCATCATATTATTTAAGCAATTAACTAAATATTTATGAATGAAGGTGGTTTTAGAAATATGAATTTAGATGGAAAGACCGTTTTGGTCATCGGGGCGGGACGCGGCATCGGTCGTTGTTCTGCCGAACTTTTTTCGGAGGCGGATGCAAACGTCGTCTTGAGTTCGCGGACGGAAGCGGAGTTGATGGAACTCGAATACAAGCTCAATTCAAAGGGCAATCCGAATGTTTTATCATTGGCGGCGGATGCTTCACGACCGGAAGATGTCAAATCACTGGTCGAACAAACGGCAGCTAAATTCGGCTCGATTGATTATCTGGTTCTCGCCGCCGGATTGGGAATTTTGAAACCGTTCGGCGATCTGACGATTGAAGACCTCGACAATTTGCTGAATGCGAATGTGCGGACTTCGTTCAATGTTTTGCAGGAAGTTTTGCCGATTATGAAAGAACAGAAATTCGGTCGCGTCGTAGCGATTCCGGGAATTTTAGGCAAAGCACCGATGATGCAGGCTTCGGCATACTGTGCGGCGAAATACGCTCTGACGGGAATGATAAAATGTCTGAAAGACGAATACAAACGCGACGGCGTGAGATTTTCGCTGATGCACTTCGGTGGTGTTGATTCGACCTTTTGGGATAATGTTTCGATGAAGGTGCAGCGTGATAAAATGCTGACGACGAGTGCGGCGGCGAAAGCGGTTTTCTTTGCGGCAACACAGGAAGGCGAAGGCGTGATGTCGGAAATGGTTTTGATGCCGGAGAATCATCAGCTGATTTAAGAGTTTTGAGAGTTTTGGGAGTTATTTTTATAAGAATTTAACAGTTCAACAAAAAAAGCCGGATATTGAATTACTCAATGTCCGGCTTTTCAGTTTATAAAAATAACGACAATCAACTCTTAGTATTGTGAATATTTTCGTCTTCGATGTCGTCAATAAATTCATCTTCATCAATAAATTCATTGTCCACAAAGATTTTTGTTTTGTCTTCCATCCGCGGAGTCGTATCGTCATCGTCCGGCGTGTCGTAATAGCTGTAAGTGTAGCCGTAGCCGTAATAACCGTATTCGACCGAGTTCGGTTTGATACCGTTTAAGACGACACCGTAAATTCTTGCACCCATATTTGCCAGTCTCTGTTTGAAGCGACGCATCAGGTGAATCGAACTTTTTCCAGCCATTGCCACTAACACAACGCCGTCAACCAATGTCGCCAGAATCGCCGCATCCGTAAATGAAATTGCGGGCGGTGAATCAATGACGATGTGCTTGAAGTTTCCCTGCAAGAACTGAAGCAGATGTTTTAACTCGTTGGAACTGAGCAATTCAGCCGGATTCGGCGGAATCGGTCCGCTGGTAATCACTTTCAGATTCGGCAATGCGGGAAATTCCTTAAGCAGATTTTCCGTGTTGCGTTCGCCCGAAATATAATTGGTCAAACCGTGCGAATTTTCCATATTGAAATGACTGTGCAGCCGCGGACGACGCAAATCGCAATCAATCAGAACGACTTCCGCACCCGATTGTGCCAGCGTAATCGCTGTGTTGATCGCCGTCGTCGTTTTACCTTCGGATGGTTGCGAAGACGTTACGAGAATCGTTGCGGGCGGTTTCCCGGCGGACGAGAATAATAGCGAAGTCCGCAAGTGACGATATGCTTCCGCCATTGCCGACCGCGTATCTTCAAGAGCGATCAGCGAAGTCGAAGGCAAACCGGTGTCGCCGACCGAAAGCTGTTTACGTTTTTTCTTGTCAAGCGTGCTGTGATGCGGAATAAGTGCCAACGTCGGCAGTCCGAGACTTTTTCCGATGTCATCCGAAGATTTTATCGAATCATCCAGATAGTTCAGCAAAAATGACAGACCGACTCCGCCGATCAGTGAAATCAGCAGAGCAACGATGATATTTCGGTTGCGTTGTGGTCCGACCGGAGAAATCGGTGTGATCGCCGACGATGAAATTTTGATATTATCCGGGCGGCTACTCTGAATCGTCAGTTCCTGTTCCTTCTGCCGCTGAATGTATGTATCGAGCAGTTGCCGGTTGGTTTCGATCTCGCGTTTCAAAGTCGTCAATCTCGTTTCGGCGATTCCATCTTCGTTAGCTGAATTGAGTTCATTTTGATAAGCCGCGTTTAGCTCAGCTTCGCGGCGGCGGGCGGTTTGAAATTGTGCCGCCAAACCTTTGACAATATCACTCTGAACTTCTTTTTCAGCTGTATTTTTAGAGGTGTTGATTTGAGCTTTTGTTTCCTTTTCCGTTTTTGTACGAAATTCTTTAAGTTTATCAATCTTGGCAGTGATTACTTTTACTTTATAATAATCATCTGTGTATTTGACTAATAATTCTTTTTTATTAACTTCGAGATCCGCTATTTCTTTATCAATCACGCGAAGCTGCTCATTAAGTCCGGAAACTCTTTCCTCATTTCGCTGACGCAATTCGGAAGCAACGCCACCGCCCGCACCGTTTGACAAACCATAAGGTGTGTCCGATCTTCTGGCGGCATTATATGTCGCTTCAAGCCGGCTCCGCTCGTTAGTTGCTTCAAGTAATTGTGTGCTGATTGCCGCCAAACGTCCGGCTGCCAGTTCGGTAATCGCTCCGTCACCGAGCGGAATGTTGTTGTTTTTTCTAAAACTAATATAATCAACTTCCTGTCCGGCAATTGTCGTTTTCAGGTCTTCGATGGAACGACTTAATTCTTTGTAAGCCTCTTCCGCTCCGCGAGTCGAGCGGTTGGCATCTTGTTCTATAAACAGAGTTGCGACGGTGTTCGCAACTTTTGCTGCCAACGCCGGTTTTGTGTTGACGACGGTGATGTTGACCAGATTTGTTTTCTCGGTCTGCTCAACCTCCATATTGCCGACAAGATTTGCGGCATACCGTTCGACTCTCAATTTTTCCTGCGGATTAAGTGATGATTGTTCAACGCGATTTGATTGATCGTTTTCGGAAGTTACGACCGGCAGTTCATTATTCTCAGCCGGAGGTTTATCGCCAACCGTGAAGATCGACTGGATCGTTTCCGACACGCCCCGCTGTTGTCCTTCCAATAAATTCGGATCATTATGCAAACCGAGGCGAACAACGACATCCTTCATCAGTTCGGGGTTTTTGAGAAGTCTGAGCTGTGTGTTGTAATAAGTTTGATCGTTGCCGAGATTGATATTAACCGCCTGTGTCGTTTGAACGGCGGGTTTTTTCGCTTCAATTATCATTTCCGTCGTCGCCGAATACATTGAGGGTTGGCGATACATATAAAATGCAACGATAGCGGTCGTCAGAATCGTCAGTGCCAGAATATACGGCAGACGCTTGTAAACGACATTAAAATACTCACGAATCGAACGCCTTTCATCGAATGAATCCTCATCGTAAAAAGGTGCATAACTCGACGGGTATTCCTGATTCGTCGGTTGTAAGTTTTTGGCTTCCGACGATTCTTTCACTCCGGGAATCGGAAGTAGCCTTTCATTTGTTTCCATACTAATTTATAAAACCTCGCAAAATATATATCATTATTATTTCAGATAAAGCCCATAAGGTATAATAATATCGCTTCATCCGAAAATTTTTTAACAAACCCTTAATATAAACCTTTCAGCCGATTTATCCAAAGCGTTTTATACTAAAATACTAGAGAAATATACACCTTTTAGCATTTTTAAGCAAAAAAATAACTCCTGATAAGCTATCTTCCTTTGTTTCAGACCAATCTCAAATGATATATTTTTCTATTAAGAGAAATTTATAAAATTTACAAAAAAAAATATGATTGGAACTTCAGAATTAGAAAACACGAATACACAAACTATTTCAGATCAAAACTTTGAGCTGGGTATTCCGGGCTTTAAGTATTCAGACCTGTTTGATGCTTATAAACTCAAAGAGTTGGCAGAAAAATTTTACTCCGATGTCGAAGAACGCGAGCCGGTTCTGCATCAAGCGTTAATTGAATACATCGAAAAACGCGGTGAAGGTTACGAGCCGAAAGTTGCGTCGAAAATTCTGACCGATTCGGCACCTTTCTTGTCGGAGTTTGTCGCCAATATGTTTCACGTCAATAAGGAGCGTGCGGAACTTGAGTGGGAAATTCTGAAAGACAATCCGATTTGGGCATATAAATTTTTTGTTCAACGGCGGGCGATTCGCACATATAAAGAAGACAAATTAGCTGATTTCAGAGAAACGGAATTTAGCGAAGCGATTCGTCAATTGAAAAACGGCGAATTTATGGAAGTTTTGATTCACGACGATGAACTGCAAATCGCATCAATCGTCGCGGAATTGCTTGAAGCGGAAGAGAATCTGACGAAGGGCGAGGAGATTACGACGGAAGTTCAAAACACTTTGAACAAGATTCACAAAGCCTACGATAATCTGAAGGATTCGACATTCGGCAATGTTTTCTCACGCTTTGTCAGCGAAATTGACGGCACCGGCGAACTGCTGCAAATTAAAGCCGTTTTGCAGATTTTTGAAGTCTGGTCGGCGATGCAGTTCTACAAAAAAGGTAAAAAATGGTATGCGTTCAAAACTCCGCATCCGCTAAATTATCAAAATCTTGTTCATATCATTCGTGATAACAAGGAAATTCCTGAAGAACTTCACGGAATGGATGCGGAAATGCGACGGCGTGACGGCTTCGGTTTGACGGATTATCGCGGAACACAACGCGATGCTTTGGCGGAAATTGATTATTGTTTGATCTGCCACGAACGCGGCAAAGATTCCTGTTCGACCGGTTTGCACGACCGCGAAGGAAATGTCCAGAAAAATCCGCTCGGCATCAAAACTGAAGGCTGTCCGCTTGACGAGAAAATTTCCGAAATGCACCTGCTTAAAGGTCAGGGCGATTCGATTGCGGCACTTTCGTTGGTAACGATTGACAATCCGATGTGTGCCGGGACCGGACACCGCATCTGCAACGATTGTATGAAGGGCTGCATTTTCCAAAAACAAGAACCCGTCAACATTCCGCTCGTCGAAACTTCAGCTTTGACCGACGTTTTGGATTTGCCGTTCGGCTTTGAAATTTATTCGCTTTTAACCCGTTGGAATCCGCTCAATGCCAAACGTCCGTATGCTCTGCCGTATAACGGAAAAAATATTCTCGTCGTCGGAATGGGACCGGCTGGTTATACGCTCGCTCATTATTTATTGAACGAAGGTTTCGGCGTGATCGGCGTTGACGGTTTGAAAATTGAACCTTTGAACGACATCTGGACGGGCAAGAACGGCGATTGTCCAAAACCCGTCAAAGACATCAATGACATTAAAAACGATCTTGATCAAAGAATTTTGTCCGGCTTCGGCGGTGTCTCCGAATACGGAATTACAGTTCGTTGGGACAAAAATTTCCTGACGATTCTGCAATTAATTTTATCACGTCGCAAGAGATTTCACGCTTACGGCGGAGTTCGCTTCGGCGGAACTTTTACGATTGAAGATGCGTGGAATTTCGGTTTTGACCATATTGCCATTGCAACCGGTGCGGGAAGACCGACAATTGTTCCGATGAAAAACAACCTGATTCGCGGGATTCGTCAGGCATCGGATTTCCTTATGTCTTTGCAGTTAACCGGAGCGTTCAAAAAAGATACGCTTTCAAATTTGCAGATGCGTCTGCCCGCAGTCGTTATCGGCGGCGGTTTGACGGGAGTTGATACAGCAACGGAATTGTTCGCTTATTATACGGTGCAAGTCGAAAAAATGCTCGAAAAGTTTGAGGAAACGGCGGAAGGCATCGGCGAAGAAGCGGTTTGGAAACAATTCGACGATGAAGAAAAAGTAGTTTTGGCTGAATATATAGTTCACGGAAAAGCGATCCGAGATGAGCGAAAACGTGCCGAAGAAGCTGGCGAAGAACCGAATTTCGTGCCGTTAATTCAAAGTTGGGGCGGAGTTTCACTCGTTTACCGTAAACGCTTGCAGGATTCTCCGGCGTATCGCTTAAACCATGAAGAAGTTCAAAAAGCACTTGAAGAAGGTATCAATTTCGTCGAATTGATGACTCCGACCGAAGCCGTTCCTGATGAAACGAACGCGGTCAAAGCCTTAATTTTCGAGCGTTTAAAACATAACGAAGAAACGGGAAGATTCGATATGACCGGCGAAACCGTGAGACTTCCCGCAAGAACGGTTTGCGTCGCGGCGGGAACTGCTCCAAATGTGATCTACGAAAAAGAATTCCCCGGAACATTTAAACTCGATGAGTGGCGACAGTATTTTGAACCGCACATTGTCGAACCGAACGGCGACGGCAAAAATCACGTTAAGGAATCGAAGGACGGCTTTTTCACATCGTATGAAAGCAACGGAAAATTTATTTCTTACTACGGCGATAATCATCCCGTTTTTGCCGGAAACGTCGTTAAAGCAATGGCTTCGGCGAAAAAAGGTTATCCGAATGTCGTCAAAATATTTGAAGATGAATTGGCGAAACAAGGCGAGTTGGAACAAAGTGAAAAAGACACGATCTTCAGCAAATTGAAAGCTGTTTTGGACGAACAACTACGGGCGTATGTCGTCAAAGTTGACCGCCTGACACCGACCATCGTTGATGTTATCGTCAAAGCACCGTTGCAGGCGAGAAAGTTTGAACCGGGACAATTTTATCGGATGCAAAACTTTGAAACAAATGCTCCCGTCGTTGACGGAAAGCGGCTTGTAATGGAAGGTTTGGCGTTGACCGGAGCTTGGACTGATAAGGAAAAAGGCTTACTTTCAATGATCGTTTTGGAAATGGGAACATCTTCTCGTTTGTGCCAATTCTTAAAGGAAGGCGAAGAAGTCGTCGTCATGGGACCGACGGGAACGCCGACGGAAATTCCCGAAAATGAAACGATTTTGCTCGCCGGCGGCGGACTCGGAAATGCGGTTTTATTCTCGATTGCCGAATCCTTACGGAAAGCCAAAAACGAAGTGATTTATTTTGCCGGTTACAAAGACGGTGCTGATCTGTTCAAACGCGAAGAGATCGAAAAAAACACCGACCAAATAATTTGGGCGACGGATTACGGCAAAGAAATTCAACCCGAACGTCCGCAAGATTCGCATTATCGCGGCAACATTGTCGAAGCAATGATCGCTTACGCGAAAGGCGAACTTGGCGAACAAACCGTTAGCTTAAAAGACGTTGACCGAATGATCGTGATTGGTTCGGATCGGATGATGAACGGTGTTAAAGAAGCGAGATTCTCGACTTTACAGCCTTATATCAAAGAAAAACACACGGCAATCGGCTCAATAAATTCACCGATGCAATGTATGATGAAAGAAATTTGTGCTCAATGTTTGCAACGCCACGTTAATCCGCATACGGGCGAAGAAGTTTTTGTTTTCTCGTGTTTTAATCAGGATCAAAATCTCGATTTCGTAGATTTCAAAAACTTAAACGACCGTTTACGTGCAAATTCGATTCAGGAAAAACTTTCAAATATGTGGCTTGATCGGGTTTTGAAAGATTACAATCAAAAGTGATTGTTTAGTAAAAAAATTATAACTCGCTAATTATCATTTGTTTCCATTTTGCAGAACGTGATTTTCGCGGGTTATTTTTTATGCTTGTTTATTTACCGAAAAGATTTAATTAGATCATTTTACGCGACACAGCGGAAACGAAGGCTCGGACACGCTTTTGACGGCAAAAATTGACGGCACGGATGAAAAAGCCCTGATCGCCACGCCGCAAACCGAAAATATTTTTCCGCTCGACGGTGAAAAGGTTGGAACCGCTGAAAATAGTTTTGAAATGAAGCTTATGGAGTCGGTCGAATGGTCGCCCGATGGCAAAACGCTGACTTATATCAGCAGCGAAGGAACGCCGAATCTCTGGCAAATCTCGCTCGACGGCAAAAGCAAAAAGCGTTTGACAAATTTTGACAGCGGCAGAATTTTCAAATATGCATGGACAAAAGACGGCAGACAAATTTACATATCACGCGGCACGGTCAACAACGAAATGATTCTCATCAAGGATGAATCAAAATAAAAAAAATCGGTTTAAATTAGTTAAAATTTTATGAAAAGATTATCAATAATACTTTTGATTTTCGCATTTGCGGCAACAGCTTTCGGAGATGTTTCGGAGTTTGAAAAAATCGTCGAAAAATACAAAACAGAGAAGAATTTCAGCGGCGTGGTTTTGATTGCAACTGATGGAAAGATTGATTTTATAAGTGCCGTCGGACTTGCCGACAGAGAATCAAACCGCCGAATTTCAACAAATTCAAAATTCAAAATCGCTTCGATTACAAAGACTTTTACCGCCGTTTTGATCTTAAAATTATACGAACAGGGCAAAATTGATCTAGACGAAACCATCGGCAAATATTTCCCTGAATACAAAGGAATCGGTAGGGACAAAGTAACGATCAGGCAGCTTTTAACATATTCGTCGGGCATTGCAGATGAAAGCGAAAAGGTCGAAATGCTTTCGTTCAAATCGCCTCTGACGCTCAACGAATACATTAATAAATACTGTTCGGGAAATCTGGATTTTGAGCCGGGTTCAAAAAGTGTTTATGCCAACACGGAATACATAATTCTAGGCAAAATCATCGAAAATGTTACCGGCAAACCTTACGCAAAAATTTTGCAAAAGGAAATCTTATCGCCCTTGAAGATGAAAAATTCGGGAATGGGCAACTCGCGGAAAACTGTTGCAAACTCCGTCAAAAGTTACACGCAAGATGAAGCGAAAAAAGAGTTTAACAAAGATGAGCCATATTTGCTCGAAAACTTTTTCGCGGCGGGAGCGATGTATTCAACCGTCGAGGATTTATTAAAGTTTGATACTGCCATTTTCAACGCTAAACTTCTAAAACCGAAAACAACCGAATTAATGCTGACGTATTATCCTGAATTGGGGAACGTCGCCTTTGGAATGTGGGGTTCGGACGGCTACGGCAATTTCGCCGAAAAATTTTATTATCGCCCGGGCGGAATTCTCGGCTCGACCGCCAATTGGATTCACGCGAGTGCTACAAAAAAAACGATCATCGTAATGAGCAATACTAACGCGACAAATCTGTTTGAATTTTCGGACAAACTCTATCTGGAAAGCATCGGCAAAAAATGAAAAATCAATGTGAAATTTCTTTCTGATATTCAAAATACTTAAAAATCGGCATAGATGTTAAAATATTTCCGGACATCGCTATTATAAAAAATGGCGATGTTTGATTGTGTTTTAAGAAGACTTGGAAAAAATTATGTTTGAAACAGAAATAGACAGAATACTTGAAAAAGTAGAAGCAATCGATCCGGTAGAATACGGAAAAACCAGAAATTATTTGGGCGGTGCGGTGACGGAACTTTCACCGTATATCAGTCGCGGCGTTATTTCGACGCGGTTTATTTTGGATTCGCTTTTGAAAAAAGGTTATAAATATTACGAGATCGAAAGATTCGTAATGGAACTCGCGTGGCGTGATTATTTTCAGAAAGTATGGATGAATGTCGATATTGATGAAGATGTTTTGCAACCGCAAGAAGATGTTGAAAATAACGAAATGCCGCAAGCTATTCTTGAAGCGACGACGGGAATCGAAGCGATTGATAAAGGCATAAATGATTTATACGAAACGGGTTATGTTCATAATCATCTGCGAATGTATATTGCTTCGATAACGACCAACATCGGCAAAAGTTACTGGAAAACTCCGGCGAAATGGTTTTATTATCATTTGCTCGATGCGGATTGGGCGAGCAATGCGTGCAGTTGGCAATGGGTTGCGGGAACTTTTGCTAAGAAGAAATATTACGCGAATCAAGAAAATATCAACAAATTTTGCGACACCGATCAGAGTAAAACTTTTCTCGATACGGATTATTCAAATTTGCCGCTGATGCCGATTCCGAAGGTCTTGAAAGAAACGACAATGCCGGAGTTGAAAACGGTTTTACCGGAAGTTGATAAGTTTGAAATTGATAATTCAAAACCGACATTTATTTATAATTTTTACAATCTCGATCCGTTTTGGAATAAAGATAAACCGGACGCAAACCGCATTTTATTGCTTGAGCCGTCGCATTTTGAAAAATATCCCGTTTCATCGAAAGTGATAGAATTTATGTTTAAACTTGCCGGAAACATTGATGGAGCGAGAACTTTTGTCGGCGAATTCGATGAATTAGTCGCGGAAAATAATTTGTCGGACATCTATTTCAAAGAGCATCCGACAAATTCGCATTATAAAGGAATCGAAGAAAATAGAGATTGGATGTTCGCAGAAGTGAACGATGTTTCGGGTTCATTCTTCCGTTATTGGCGAAAATGCGAAAAATTGCTGAAATTTCAACTTAGTAAAATCAATAAAGCAAATAAAAGCAAATCCGTATGAAGCATTTCACGCGAAATAATTTAGATGAATTAGAACGCCGAAAACGGGCGAATTTAATTAACTCTGTGACAGGTTATAAGTCGGCGAATTTGATCGGCACAATTTCCGAAACGGGCAACACGAATCTCGCAATTTTCAGTTCGTGCGTTCATCTCGGAGCAAATCCGCCGCTGATCGGTTTCGTAATGCGACCGCCCGGCGATGTCGAGCGGCACACATATTCAAACATCAAGGCAACGGGTGTTTATACGATCAATCACGTTCACAAATCGTTCGTCGCAAACGCTCACTTTACTGCTGCGAAGTTTGAAAAAGATGTGTCGGAATTTGAGAAATGCAAACTAACCGAAGAGCGAATCGAGAATTTTGCCGCACCTTTCGTTAAAGAAAGTTTGATCAAAATGGGAATGGTTTATGTTGACGAATTGCCGATCAAGCAAAATGGAACGATTATGATGATCGGTGAGGTCGAGCATTTAATTTTACCCGCAGATATAATTACCGAAAGCGGAAATGCCGATTTGAATGCGGTTGAAGATGTTTGTATTTCGGGACTTGATACTTATCACGAGGTTAAGAAGTTGGAAATATTTCCGTATGCAAAACCGGATGAATTGCCTGAATTTGAATAGTTGAGAAAAGAGATTTTGCCCGCGAATTTACGCAAATAAACGCTAATCAAAAGAAAGAAATAATGCAGAGAATTTTAACCACAGATGAATACTGATAAAAACGATTGAAGATAGATTTTATAAATAGATTTTTTAGTTAATTTAGTCTTTATTTATTTTTATTTATTCTATTCTTATTAGCGTAGATTCGCGGGCAAAATTTCCTAAAAATGAAAAAGGTCAAAAAACAAAATCTCCCGACAAAAATTTGCATCGTTTGCGAGCAACCTTTTGTGTGGCGGAAAAAGTGGGAAAAGGTTTGGACGGAAGTAAAATATTGCAGCGATAAATGCAGAATGAATAAGGGTGGAAATAATGAGAACGGCGACGATAATTTTTCCTAATCAACTGTTTGAGAAAAATCCTGCGATCGAAAAGGAGTCAGAAGTTTTTTTGGTCGAGGAATATCTATTTTTTAAGCAATACAATTTTCACAAACAAAAATTAAAACTCCATCGGGCGACGATGAAATTTTACGAAGATTTTTTGTCGAAAAAGAGTTTCAAAGTAAACTATATCGAAACAAATGATGAACTTTCCGACGTTCGCAAATTAATTCCGTATTTAATCGAGAAAGGTTTTAAGCAAATAAATTTCTGCGATGTTGCCGATAATTATCTTGAAAAACGAATTAAAAAATACGCCAACGAAATTAAGCTAAAGGAATTTACCACACCGCTTTTTATCAATTCTAAAGAAGATTTAGATGAATACTTCAAAAATAGAAAGAAGTTTTTTCAAACAAAATTTTATATCTCGCAGAGGAAAAAACTCGGCATTTTGTTAAAAAACGGTGACGAACCCGTTGACGGAAAATGGTCTTTTGATACGGAAAACCGCAAAAAATATCCAAAAAGCAAAACTCCGCCAAAGGTTAAATTTCCGAAAGAAAATGATTTCACAAAAGAAGCGGAAAAGTATGTCGAAAAACATTTTAAGAATAATTACGGCTCGCTGAAAAGTGAGTTTAATTATCCGACAAATTATATTGAAAGTCGCGACTGGCTGGATCAATTTCTTGAAAAACGCTTTGCTGAATTCGGTGATTTTGAAGATGCTCTGGTCGCTGATGAAAAAATATTAAACCACAGCGTTCTAACGCCGATACTCAATGTTGGCTTGATAACATCTGAGGAAATTATTGAAACGACGATTCGATTTGCCGAAGAAAATGATGTTCCGATAAATTCGGTCGAAGGGTTTATCAGACAGATCATCGGTTGGCGTGAATTTATTCGAGGCGTTTATGAAACGGTCGGAACAAAAGAGCGAACAATGAATTTTTGGGGTTTCAAACGCAAAATTCCCGAAACATTTTGGACTGGCGAAACGGGAATTGAACCGCTTGATATAACGATAAAAAAAGCTCTCGAAACCGGATATTGTCATCATATTGAACGCTTGATGGTTTTGGGAAATTTTATGCTTTTGTGCGAATTTGATCCGGATGAAGTTTATGTCTGGTTTATGGAATTGTTTATTGATTCGTATGATTGGGTGATGGTGCCGAATATTTACGGAATGACGCAATTTGCCGATGGCGGTTTGATGGCGACGAAGCCGTATATTAGCGGAAGCAATTATTTGAACAAAATGTCGGACTTCAAAAAAGGCGATTGGAACGAAATTTGGGACGGACTTTTCTGGCGTTTTATGGACACGCATCGGGATTTCTTTCTAAGTAATCCGCGACTTGGAATGTTGGTGCGAATGTTTGATAAAATGGATGCAGAGAAGCGTGCGTCGCACATTGAGAACGCCGGGAAGTTTTTGGAGAAATTAAATCAATGAAGAAGGAATTTACGGAAGCTGAGATTGATCGAATAATCGGAATGGCTTGGGAAGACCGGACGACTTTTGATGTGATCGAAGAACAATTCGGCATCAACGAATCGGAAGTTATCAAGATTATGCGTGCAAATATGAAGCGTTCGAGTTTTGAAATGTGGCGTGAAAGAGTTCACGGGCGAAAGACAAAACATCGGGCGAAGGCGGAAGACAATATGGATAGATTTAAGTCCGATCAGCAACGACATCGGGATAAAACTTACTGATTCAATTATAATATTGGTTTTTACTTTGCGGTAAAATTGTATCTCAAACGCAGAGTTCGCAAAATTTTTCGCAAAAGTTGCGGAGGAATTTTTGAGATAGAAAGATAGAAAAATATGATCGTAATAATCGGAGCGGGAATGGCGGGTTTGACCTGTGCGAAATATTTAAAAGATGCGGGGATTGATGCGACTGTTCTGGAAGCGTCGGATGCGGTTGGCGGGCGGGTTAGAACTGATGAAATTGATGGTTTCAAACTTGATCGGGGTTTTCAGGTTTTCTTGACCTCTTATCCCGAAGCCGAAAAATTGCTTGATTATACGGCATTGAATCTTTCAAAATTGCCGTCGGGAGCGAGAATTCGCAACGGCGAAGATTTCTTTGTGATGCCGAATCCGCTCAAAAACATTTGGACGACTCCGCAGGCTTTGACTGCTCCGGTCGGCGGTTTGCTTGATAAAATTCACGTTTTTCAGATGAACCTCGACACGCGAAAAATCAATGATCCCGCAGATTTGCGTTCGGGCAAATCAACGATGGCTTTCTTGAAAAATTACGGCTATTCGGAACAGATGATCGAACGCTTTTTCGTTCCTTTTTTCGGTGGTGTTTTTCTTGAAAGAGAACTTGCAACAAACTCGACATTTTTCAGATTTTTATACGGAATGTTTGCGAAAGGCGATGTCACCGTTCCCGCAGAAGGAATGCAGGCAATTCCCGAACAACTCGCAAATTATCTATCTCCGAAACAAATTCGTCTTAATACAAAGGTTCAAAAAATTGACAGCGAAACTGTTTATTTAGAAAATGGCGAAAAGATCGAAGCGGAGAAAATCATTGTTGCAACCGACGCAAACACGGCGGCGGAACTGCTCGGCGATCTTTCGGCAACTGAATTTAACGGCACAACTTGTATGTATTTTGCGGGCGACTCTTCGCTTGATCTTAAAAGCGAGCCGTATCTGATAATCAATTCAAACAAAGATGAAATAATCAACCACATTTTTCCGGCTTCCGATTCGGTTGAAAATTATGCTCCCGATGGGAAAACTCTGATCTCGGTCAATATGGTTGGAAATAAATCTGTTTCGGAAGAAGATGTAAAAGCAGAATTGAAAAAATGGTTTGGAAACAAAGATTGGAAACATTTGAAGACCTACAAAATTCCCGATGCTCTGCCGACTTTTAACGAGGATTTGTCCGATAAAAAAGATTTGAAAATCGGTGAACATTTGTATCGTTGCGGTGATTACACAGCGTATCCGTCACTCAATGCGGCGATGAAGACGGGGCGTGAAGTGGCTGAAATGATAATTCGTTAAAACACAAAGCAGAAACAGTCTTGTTTAGAATAACGCGGGTTCGAAATAAAGAAATTAACCGTGAAACATACGAAATTTGTGCGGTAAAAAGATTCAATTGCAGATAAATTTTGGCAAGTTTTCGTAATGATTTTGTGTCCTTCGGTGTTGGTTTTCGCATTTTTACACCTAAAGTTTTATATCAAACTGCCGTTAAAACATAATCATTTATAAAGAAAACTTTACCAACAACCGAAGGCTCAAAAAGCAGTGCGATTTCCAATCGAAAAATACGCGATCCAGGTTTTGGTTCGGGGGTCGCCGAAGAAAATCAGCAGAAACTTCATCGAAGAACGGTTCAAAGTTTTATTTGTATTTTGTCAACAAACTTTTCCGTCATTGTATCGGATTAGCAGGTAAAATGACTCCCGCACTTTGATCTAATTGGCTTATTCGACTTTTACAAGTTCTGCGTAATCAGTAAAAAATCTTATATTATCGGCGTTGAACTCACCTTTGATGCTTCCAATCTCGAATCTGAATGATGAAATGTTTCCCAAATCTTTGACTAATTGCTTATCAATTTCCCAACACAAATTTTCAGAAATTTTACTTCCTTTAACTTCGGTCGAACGGTCAGCTTCGCCGAGTAAAATCGTTTCACCATCAACTGCAATTGTTAAATTTCGATCACTTAAAAAGTAAAATTTTTTGCTCTGAGTGTTAATGCAAAGTGTTGTGCGGACAGGTTTTGCGTCAATTCCTTTATCGGCAAAAAGCGATGTCAGTTGGAATTCAAATTTTTTGAATTGTTTCGCCAATGGCGTTTTCGGCTCTAAAATATCGAACGAAACATCAACCTTCGTAACGTATTTATTCGCATCGTAAGCAGCAGAAAACTTTGCCGAATTTGCAAAAGTTTTGATTTGAGTTTCTGCAGCGTCGAGCGATTTTGTTTGCGAAAGAGCAGAAATGCTGAGCAGCAAAATAAGCGAAAAACTCCCGAAAAGTTTATTAGTCGTCATCATCTTCGCCCTCTTTTTCGAGAATTTCATAAATCGCCGCCATCTGTCGGCGTGGTTCTTCGGCGGTCAAGGTCGTTGTTCCAAACGAACACGCCGCAAAAAGGAGCATTATCGAAAATGTTAAAAACCTGAATTTCATAGCTTCAATTTTACCACAGAGCCGCAGAAGAATTAAGGCAAAAGTAAAAAGTTGAAAGACAAGAATAAGAAATTGATCTTAAAATCTCTGTGTTATCTCTCTGTATTCTCTGTGGCTGAAAATTCTTAAACATTAAATCGAAAATCAACAATATCGCCTTCCTGCATAATATATTCCTTGCCTTCCAGGCGAACTTTGCCTTTTTCACGAGCCGCTGTGCGAGTTCCCATTTCGACGAGATCATCGTAGGAAACGATTTCCGCCCGGATAAATCCGCGTTCGATGTCGGAGTGGATTTCGCCCGCCGCTTTTTGTGCTTTTGTGCCGACGGGAATTGTCCACGCCCGAACTTCCTTTTCTCCGGCGGTTAAAAACGACATCAAACCGAGCAGTTTATATGCAGATTTAATCATCTTGTCCACGCCGCTTGAAGTTACGCCGAGATCATTTAAGTATTCGAGCCGTTCGGCTTCTTCGAGTGAAATCAGCTCTTCCTCGGTGCGTGCGGAAATTACGACCGTTTCCGAATTTTCGCTTTCCGAGTGTTTTTTGACGACGGCGACGTGCGGATTTGAATCGGGATTTGCTAACGAATCCTCGCCAACATTTGCCGCGTAAATCGTCGGTTTTGAAGTGAGCAGAAAAAATTGTCGGGCAATTTTTTTCTCGTCATCGTTCAATTCTGTTGCTCGTGCAGGACGACCTTCTTCCAACACGGGCAGGATTTTTTCCAATACTTCGATTTCTTTTTTCGCGTCTTTATCGCCTGACTTTGCTGAACGCGATGCTTTTTCGATGCGTTTTTCAACCGACGCTAAATCGGCAAGTGCGAGTTCAATCTGAATCGTTTCAATATCACGAATCGGATCAACCGAACCTTCGACGTGATGAACATTTTCGTCTTCAAAACAACGCACGACCTGAATCACCGCATCGGTTTCGCGGATATTGGCAAGAAATTTATTTCCCAAGCCTTCGCCCTTTGAAGCACCTTTGACCAAACCCGCAATATCAACGAATTCAACCGTGGCGGGAACAACTTTCTGTGCTTTATTGAGTTTTTCCAAAACCGGCAAACGCTCATCGGGAACGGCAACGATGCCAATATTCGGCTCAATTGTCGCAAACGGATAATTCGCCGCAAGTGCCGTTTCCTGTGCGGTCAGAGCATTAAAAAGAGTAGATTTTCCGACGTTGGGCAAGCCCACGATTCCAACTTGTAACATAATGTTTTATTTCAGATTAATAGATTGAACATTTCAAACTGCTTATTCTAAACTTTTAAATTGATTTTGAGAAATGCAGAAACTGTGGCTTAATTTTGTGGGAGACAAGACATCGACGAAAAAATAAACACTTGGTTATTTATAAACAGGCTAAAATGTCGGATTTATATTCTTGTCGCCAACGGCGATGAACATTATAGCCTAGTGAGAATCGCTAGGTTAATGTTAAAAATTTATTCGGTCGCTGAAAGCGACTAACATCCTTAACGAATTGTGCGTCACTTTCAGCGACGGATATGTTTATTATCAAATACCTATGGTTTCGGCGAAACGCCTGCACCATAGGCTACAATGTTAGTCGCCGTTAGCGACAAAACGTGGCAATGTAACAAATTTAGTATTTAAAGAAATTGTTATGAAAGAACTTACTGTTAAATTATTTGTCGTTTTTATGCTTTCAAGTTTTTTGATTGGCTGTGGGTTTGGCATTGAGCAAAGTAGAAAGATTGTGCGACCAATTCCATTTGATAAACAGAAATGGAACATCAAGGATGCTGAAATGCGTTGGGATGTTCGTCCTGGAATGGCAAGATATTTGATGAATGAAAACCTGTTGATTGGTAAAACTCAATCAGAAATTTACAGAATGCTTGGCGAGGAAAATGTAAATAATTATGATGAAGAAAGAAACGCCAAGTATGAACTAGAGCAATTTTATGGAAGTAATATAGACCCAATTGCATTTGAATATTTAAAGATTTATTTCGATGAAAACGATAAGGTCAATAAAGTTGAAGTAGAATTTCGCAAAACAGGAGATTGGTAGAATAGAATCAAAATATGATTGTTTCCTTAATAATAATTTTAATAATCTCACTCAGCGGTTTGAGTTTGACGTATCTTTTTGCAAAAGACGCAACTTTTTTGTGGCGGCTGGCGGCGGGGAATATTGTCGGCTCAAGTTTGTTTGGACTTGTTTGTTTTGTTATCGCAAACTTTTTCGGGCTTTCGATTTTTGCGGTTTTGATCGGACTTTTAATTTCCGCCTTGCCGTTATTGTTACTGAGAGATAAAGCGGCAAAACGTCGGTTGAAAGACGATTGGCAACGCGGGAAGGATAAAAATCAGGGCGTGAGTTACCGGAAAGTTTGGCGAATCGGTTATTATTTGTTCTTTCTCATTTTGTTCATCGCGTTTTTTGACCGGGCGATGATTGTCGGAAATGACGGGATTTTTACGGGCGGTTCTCAGAATTTCGGTGATTTGCCGTATCACTTGGGAGCGATTTTTTCATTTACCGACGGGCAAAATTTCCCGCCGCAGAATCCTTCTTTTGCCGGAGCTAAATTTACATATCCGTTTATCGCTGACTTTTTGACGGCGTGTTTGGTCAAATTCGGTGCAAGCCTACAGTCGGCGATGTTTGTGCAGAATGTCTTTTGGGCGTTCTCGTTGCTGGTGATTTTAGAACGGTTCGTATTCAAGTTGACGAATAATCGTCTGGCGGGAAAGATCGCACCGTTTATTTTATTTTTCAGCGGCGGATTCGGTTTTCTGTGGTTCTTTAAAGATTATTGGTATGGCACGCAGGGTTTGTGGGAAATCCTTTGGAATTTGCCGACCGACTATACTATCGGCGAAAAATTTCGCTGGGGAAATTCGCTGGTCGTGCTGTTCTTAACGCAGAGAAGTTTGCTTTTGGGAATGCCTCTGACGATTATCGTTTTGGGTAAATTATGGGAATTTTTTGCCACAGAGAAAGAAGAGAAAGAAGACGAGGAAGAAAATCAAAAATTAAAAGTTAAAAGAATAAAAGAAAATTCTTCTGAGATTGTTGTTTATCTTTCGCCGTTTATTGTCGGTCTGCTGGCGGGAACTCTGCCTCTGATTCACGCTCATAGTCTGGTGTTTTTGTTTATTATTTCGGCGTTTTTGTTTTTCTTTAGTTTGCAGAATTGGAAGAATTGGATCGCATTTGCGGCGGGCGTTAGTGTCATTGCAATTCCTGAACTGATTTGGCTGATGGCGGGAAGTGTAACAAATACAAGCGAATTCATCGCGTGGCACTACGGTTGGGATTTGAAGGAAGGCGAAAATCTTTTGCTGTTTTGGATTAAAAATACGGGAATTTTAATTCTGCTTCTGATTTTGAGTTTCGGTCTGATATTTTTACCGCAGCAACGCGAAGACGCGGAGTTGGAAGAAAGTAAAAAGGTAAAAGGTAAAAGGCAAAAATCGGATGCAAAGACTCTCGATTCTCGAATCTCGACTAACCACTTGATTTTTTTTCTGCCGTTTTTATTTTTGTTCGTTATTTCAAATGCAGCGAAATTTGCACCGTGGGAATGGGATAATATTAAGATTTTGATTTATTGCTTTGTCGGGGCGATTCCGTTTGTCGCGTTTCTGTTGGCTTGGTTGTGGGAGAAGAATGAAGTTTTATCGAAAGCCTTGGCAATTTCGTGCTTTGGTGTTTTGATTTTGGCGGGAACATTGGATGTTTGGCGAACGGCTTCGGCACAGATAAGAAGTCAGGTTTTCGATGCGGACGCGGTGAAAATTGCCGATAAACTAAAGCGAATTACCGAACCGGACGATCTTTTTCTGAACGCTCCGACGTTTAATTCGGCAATCGTTCTAACGGGCAGACGATCTCTGATGCGTTACACCGGACATCTCTCATCACACGGAATTGACTTTGCGGCACGCGAAAATGATGTCAAAAAAATCTACGCGGGCGATGGAACAGCGGAGGTTTTAATGAGAAAATACGGCGTAAAATATGTTCTCATATCGCCGCGTGAACGTGATGGTTTGCCGGTCAACGAACAATTTTTCCAAAAATACCGCGTGATTGCGGAAGAAGGGAATTACAAGGTTTACGAAGTGAAATGATGGAGAAAGGACGCGTGAAAAGTATAGAAAGAATCGAGAGTGAAGATTCGGGAAGTGAAAATAACGAGGAACTCGGCGAAATTTCAATCAATGAAACTTCCGACTCCCGACTTCCGGCTCTTGATTTGAATTGGCTGATCGGTTGCGGTGTGATTACCGCAATCGCGGCATTTTTGCGGTTTTATCTGCTCGCGTTAAAACCTCTGCACCACGACGAAGGCGTGAATGGACATTTTCTAACGAAACTATTCCGCGACGGCGTTTATCAATACGATCCGTCGAATTATCACGGTCCCGATCTCTATTATATTTCGCTCGCGTTTTCGAAAATCTTTGGTTTGAATACTTGGAGCATTCGTTCAAGCGTTGCTATTTTCGGGTTGTTAACCGTTATTCTGGTATTTTTCCTGCGTCGTTACATCGGCAAAATCGGCAGTCTTGCCGCCGGATTATTTTTGGCGTTGTCGCCCGGAATGGTTTTCATTTCACGCTATTTTATCCACGAAATTTTGTTCGTTTTCTTTAGCTTGAGTTTTGTTGTCACTATCTTGTATTTCATCGAAAAACGCAAAGCGGGATATTTTGCGACTGCTTGGATGACTCTGCTGTTGATGGTCTGTTTTTTGCCGCCGGCGTTGAGTTTTGCGGCGACTTTCGGCAAACAAAATATATATCTGCTGTGGGGTTTGCGGATTTTCGTTCTGATAATCGAAGCGGGATTGGTGTTTTATGTCGTCCGAATGCTGCTCGCGTGGGAAGGCGGAAGACCAATTTATCTGATGCTTGCGTCGGCTTCGCTGATTTTTTTATTTGCGACAAAGGAAACGGCGTTCATTACGGTCGGAACGATGTTGATCGCCTGTGTTTCCGTTAAAATTTGGGAAAAAATCACGGGTTCGGATTCATATATAAATCATAAATTTACGATCTTAGCTTTGGCACAGGGCGTTGTTTTGATCGGTGCGGCAGTTGCCGCGAACAAATATTTTACTGAAATAAAAGAATTCGGCAGATGGTTTTACGCCGCTTTTACGGGCGAAGGCGTTCCGAATCAAGTGTTTATATTTTATTCAATAATTCTACTCGGAATAATTTCCGTCATCACTTATTTTTTATTTTTTATTCTTACGAGAAATGAAAAAAACACGTCTGCGAACGGTCACGGTTCGGAATTTATCGAACCGAATTGGCGGAAATTTCGTGAAGGTCTGGGAAGCGGTGCGGACTTTGCCTTGATAATTGTCGCCGCCGCAACTGTCTTTATATACGTCGGCGTTTTATTTTTCTCGTCATTTTTTACATATCCCGATGGTGTCAGAGGTTTTTTTGAAGCGTATGTTGTTTGGACGAAAACGGGTTCAAAAGACCACACGCAAAACGGTTGGATCGCTTATGTAAGATGGCTGCTGCAGATCGAATCACCGCTTATTTTTCTGTCCTTGATTGGAACTCTAATCGCCCTCGTCAAAGCCGAACACCGCTTTGCAATGTTCACCGGACTCTGGGCATACGGACTTTTTCTCGCTTACACGATTATTCCATACAAAACGCCGTGGCTTGCACTTTCATTCACGCTGCCGATGTGCATCATCGCCGGTTACGGTATCAATGAACTTGTCAGATCGAATGAAATTATTCAGAAAGTGTTCGCAGTATTTCTAACGGCTATTTCGGTTTTTATCCTGTCTTATCAAACTTACGACCAAAATTTCCTGCGTTACGACAACGACCGGATGCCGTATGTTTATGCTCATACCGAACGCGGATTTCTTGATCTAATCGGCGAAATAAACCGTTATGCCGAAAAAAGCGGGCAAGGCAAAAATGCGTCTATCGAAATTGTTTCGCCCGATTACTGGTCAATGCCCTGGTATCTGAATGATTATCCGAAAGCCAACTTTCACGGACAGTTCGTTGATGCCAACACATCGGAAATGATCGTCGCTTCTAAAGCTCAGCTAAGCGAACTCGCTCCGCGTTACGCCGCTCACTACAAATACGCCGGCACATATCCGCTGCGTCCGGGCGTTAAATTATATCTACTTGTGCGAAAGGATCTGGCGGACTCGAATGCTTTGGACATTTATCAAATTTCGAATGTAGAATAATGTATAGTTTAAAGAATAATAATCCCGCAAATCTTAAAAGGAGAGTTTGGAAAAATGAAGCAAATGATTTATGTTTTATCCTTCGTATTTATCGTAATTGTTATCGGTAATACGATTATTGTTGCACAAGAAAAAGAAGATTTATCCAAAAATAAAAAAATGACACCACCTATTGCAAAAAAAGTTCCTAATTTAACGAAAATTCACGATTATGAAGTTACGGATAATTATTCGTGGATGCGTGATCGGAGCGAGAAGAAGAAAAGACCGGAAGTTCAGGAATATCTGGATGCGGAAAATAAATATACGGAAGCCGTTATGAAACCGCACAAAGATTTGACCGACAAACTTTATGAGGAAATGATCGGTCGCATCAAGCAGACGGATTTGAGCGTGCCTTATAAATACGGTGATTTCTGGTATTACTCGAAAACCATCGAGGGCAAACAGTATCCGGTTTTTATGCGGGCGAAAACTTTCGACAAAAAAGATTCCGAAGTGATGCTCGATCAGAATGAAATGGCGAAAGGACACGAATTTTATTCGATCAGAAATCTTTCGGTCAGCGACGACGGGAATTTGTTGGCGTATTTAGTTGATGACATCGGTTATCGGCAATATACTTTGCAGATAAAGGACTTACGAACCGGAAAAACTCTGCCGAACAAAGTCGAGCGGGTAACGACGGTAAATTGGGCAAGCGATAACAAGACGCTTTTCGTGACGACGGAAGACGAAGTTGACAAGCGTTCGGACCAATTCTGGCGGCACGATATTGCAAATAACAAAAACAAACTTTTGTATGAAGAAAAAGATGTTTTGTTCAACATCTACGCGGGACGTTCGCGTGATAAAAAGATGATTTTTCTTGATTCGACTGCCGCAACGATGGACGAATATCGTTATATTCCCGCCGACAAGCCGGAAGCGAAACTAAAACTTATCTTAAAACGTGAGCAGGATCACGAGTATAATGTTGACCATTACGGCGATGAATTTTACATCACGACCAACAAAAATGCGGAGAATAATCGGGTTGTGACAGCACCCGTCAGTGATCCGTCAGAGAAAAACTGGAAGGAATTTATTCCGCACAATCCGGCGGTAAAAATCGAGAGCGTTGATTTTTTCAAAAATTATACGGTCGTTTCCGAACTTGAAAATGCACTCGAATATGTGCGTGTGATTGATCTGAAAACGAGCAAATCGAAACGGATTGCGACACCGGAAAACGTCTATACGATGAGTTTGGGCGGCGGTAACGAGGAATTTGAAACACCGACGATTCGTTACAATTACGCTTCGATGATTACGCCGCCGTCAACGATTCAGTACGAATTGGCGACGGGCGAAACGGAACTCTTAAAACAGGAAGAAGTTTTGGGCGGTTATGACAAAACGAAATATGAAACGACGCGGGTTTGGGCGGAAGCACGCGACGGCACGAAAGTTCCGGTTTCGATGCTGATGAAAAAAGGCACGAAACTCGACGGCAAAGCACCGATGCTGCTTTATGCTTACGGTTCATACGGAATTTCGATGACTCCGAGTTTTTCAACGGCACGTCTGAGTTTGGTTGACCGCGGAATGATCTATGCGATTGCACACATTCGCGGCGGTTCGGAACTCGGCGAAAAATGGCGGCAGGACGGGCGGATGTTTAAGAAACTGAATACTTTTTACGATTTTGTTGACACGGCGAAATGGCTGCAAAAAAATAAATATACAGCGGCGGATCGCACCGTGATTCAGGGCGGAAGTGCCGGCGGTTTGTTGATGGGCGGCGTTGTCAATATCGCACCGGAAGCGTTCAAAGCGGCAATCGTGCAAGTTCCGTTTGTTGACGTTTTGAACACGATGCTTGACGACACATTGCCTTTGACGACGCAGGAATGGATCGAATGGGGAAATCCGAACGAGAAAGCGGCGTATGATTATATGCGGAAATATTCGCCGTATGACAACATCGCAAAGCAAAATTATCCGAATATGCTGGTCGAAGTTTCGTTGTGGGACAGTCAGGTTCCGTATTGGGAAGGAGCGAAATTCGCGGCAAAAGTGCGGGAACTGAAGACGAACGACGCGGAAGTTTTGCTCAAAACGAATATGGGCGGCGGACACGGCGGTTCATCCGGCAGATATGACCGTTATAAAGAAATCGCGTTCGATTATGCGTATGCGTTAAGTCAGGTCGGAATTACCGAGTAGCAGAACTGCTTTTGCGTTGTAAAATTACAGGTTCAAAATCCTATCAGAGTGAATGAGAATTTTCTTATTCACTCTTTTTTTTGTGTCAAATTGAGCGAATCGGTCAATCATTTTGATTGAATCAATCACTTTGACGAACTTTTCCTGATCGAAAATTTTCTTACCGATAAGTCGAAAAGCCATATAAACAAAGGTTGAACTGTGTTTATTGAAATTGGCACAGGTTTTGCAAATATAATTAGCAGGAAAGGAGTCTTCCACAGGCTTCCAAAAACAAAAAAAAGGGTAACAAAGGAAAAAAGAATTATGTTCAAGCAAAAAATAATCACAGTCTTCTCAGGTTTGGTAGTTTACTCGATGTTAGTAACTCCGATGGCTTTTGGGCAAGCAAATAATCAAGTAAAAAGTTCAAATAATCCGACAACGAACGTAACGAAAAATGAGTATTCTTCAAAATACTTACGCGATTTTACTTACTCGGCTAAGATCGGACAGATTCAAAACGTGGCGGGCTTCGAAATTGAAACGGAAGCAGTTTTAAAAGTATTATTAGCGGCAACGAAACAAAATGGGGTAGTTGTCGGTGAAGCGGCGTTGAATCAATCTTATGTAATCAACAACATTGCAATTCAGAGCGTCAGCGTAAATGCACCTCTAAGACTGCGAAACAAAAAAATCTTACAATTGGATACGAACGCACTTGTCGCCGATTCAAAGTCGAACGAAGAAATCGGTAACAAATTGAACGCGATTATTGATTCATTCGAGAAGTCGAGCAATAAAGTAATTTTGGTTTTGGATAACACGGAGATATTTGCGAAAGACAATCCGCAGTTCGGTTACGACATCGCAAAATCATTCCGCAAACTTATCGCCGAAGAAAAAATTCAGATTTTAACGACTTCCACGAAGGCGGAATTCAATCAAAGCATCGCAGTTGATTCGCAATTAAACCGAAAATTTCAAATGATAGACGGTGAAACTTCAGCGGCGGATGATTCGGATGATTCATTTGTCGGCGACAAACTTTCTCCGGAACTGCGTAAATTGATGGCGGGAAAATCTGCCGATGAAAAAGTTTCGGTAATTCTGCAGATGGATGACATCAACAACGCTGAAATGCGGGCAATGCTTACCAATAATGATGTTGTTATAACAAAGCAAATTGAAGGGCTGGAAATGTTAGTCGTCGAAATGCCGGCGGCGATTGCCGAACAAGTTTCTAATATCAAAAGTGCGAAACACTTATCATTAAATAATGATGTCAAACTTCTCGGACATATAGAAACTACAACAGGAGTTTCTCTGGTTCGTCCCGCACAATACAATAGTGATACAAATATAAACGGTAAAGATGTTGGAATTGCTGTTGTTGATTCAGGAATTTACGACAATCATCATATGTTCAAGAGACCGGAAGGTGGAAGAGGCAATCGGGTTGTTAAAGAACAAACAATTGGCGGAACGGATGAAGATGAATTTGGACACGGAACGCACGTCGCCGGAATCGCTGCCGGACTCGGTGGTAAAAATGGTGATAGCAGTTCAATAAATGCTCTGAAAGAGTATCAGGGAGTTGCTCCGGGAGCAAACATCATTCCAATCAACATTTTAGATAGAAATGGAGTGGGTAAAGTAAGTGATCTTCTCAGCACAATCGAATGGATACGCGGACACAAAAATGAATATAACATTCGCGTTGTAAACTTGAGTCTGGGAACTCCGGCGGTCGAATCGTGGAGAAACGATCCGCTCTGCCGTGCGGTTCGCACACTTACGAGAGAAGGCGTGGTGGTCGTTGCTGCTGCTGGAAACAACGGTAAGGATCTGAAGGGAAATAAAATTTACGGAATGATCCACTCACCGGGCAACGATCCTTCGGTCATCACCGTTGGTGCAGCGAATACATTTCAAACAGATGCAAGAAGCGACGATGGTATCGCAACTTTTAGTTCACGCGGTCCGACCCGTTCCTACTGGACGGATGATCGAGGCAACAGACATTACGATCATCTGATAAAACCGGAAATCGTCGCACCTGGAAACAAGATCGTTTCGGCTGCTTCGGACAGAGGTTCGCTTCTTATTGATAATACAAATCTGCTGGCTTTCGGAACAGATAGAACGGAATACAGAACAATGCGTATGAGCGGAACTTCGATGGCGGCTCCGGTTATTTCGGGAACAGTCGCGTTGATGCTGCAGGCAAATCCGAATCTGACACCGAATATGGTCAAGATGATTCTGATGTATTCCGCCCAACCGCTGAAGGGTTTTAATGTACTCGAACAGGGTGCCGGAGAAGTAAATATCGAAGGTGCGGTGCGTTTGGCAAAATCGGTTCGCCGTGATTTGTATAACGGCAGTTCACTCGGAACTTCGATGCTGACATCCGGCAATTTGCCGATACAGCGATCCGTCATTGCTAACGAAACGGTTCTCTGGTCACAGGGAATTATTCTCGACAAAGGTTTCGCATACGGAACCCGACTTATCACCGATTATCAGAAAATTTACGGGTTGGGAATGTTGTTAGGTGACGGTGTATTACTGAGTGACGGCGTATTATTGAGTGACGGCGTGTTGCTGAGTGACGGCGTATTGTTGAGTGACGGCGTGTTGTTAAGTGACGGCGTGTTGTTGAGTGACGGTATGCTGCTAAGCAACTGGAGCAAAGTATTTGCCGACGGCGTATTACTGAGCGACGGCGTGCTGTTAAGCGATGGCGTATTATTGAGTGACGGTGTGCTGCTGAGCGACGGCTCGATGTATGCCCACGGTGTCATTGTCAGCGATTAAATTTTAATCTACCTGTTTTAACTGAAAACTCCGTAATAAATGAGTGTTGCCCCATTCAATTGTTACGGAGTTATTTTTGATAAGCACCGCAGCAAATTATCAAGAACGATGGAAACCTGACAACTTTATGCTGGACTTTTCTCTTTGATAAACATACAATAATAAAGATAAACAAATTTGTTTATCTCTTTAGTCAAGTTCAACTTCCACCAACTCGAAATAACCCGGACCACCAAAATTCATTTGTGATCAAAGCAAATACCTTAAAAACACTGATGCTTGCAACGACGATTCCTCTGGCAATCGCTGTTTTTGCATATTCGATTTATACATTTCCGGTTCAGGAAATAGATATAAATCTGATGTTTTTGTGGATCACGATGCTTATTTTGTGTAGTTTTACACATATTCAGATTCCGCGAACGAAAACTCACGTAACACTTTCTGACCTATTCATTTTCATCACTTTTCTGACTTACGGCGGCGAGGCGGCAACCATTCTGGCAATGTCGGAAATTCTTCTGACCTGCTTTATTTCAAGGCGTAAGGGACTGAATATGAATAATTCCACAATCATTATGAATGTGGGAATTGCCGGAATAACTACCTTTGCGACCGCCGCCACCGCGACTTATTTTTTTGGTCAAATAAATTTGATAGCAAAGAGCGTCGAGATTTCATACTTACTATTATTGCTTTTATATGTGTCGGGAGTTCAGTTTCTCTTAAATTCAATTTACGCAACTTTATTCACATTTAGTAAAACAAATAAGGACATTCGGCAGATTTGGTATGAATATTGTCTGAACGCCTTGGTAATATATGTCGCAAGTGCAATAACTGCGGGCATAATCGTCAAGGGGTTACACAATATTGATCCTGTCTTGATTTCAATCTCGCTGGTCGTTGCGTTTATCGGATATTTTACCTACCGGAGAAATGTTGATGATGTCAGAGATACGGCGGAACTTGCCGAAAATGCCGAACGGCAGCGGGCGGAACAGGCGGAACACCACATCAAAGAATTACAGGGGCACATCGCCCAGCAGGAAGTAACTGAAAAAGCACTTAGAGAAAGCCGCGAAAAGTTTCGCCACGCCGCCTACCACGATGGTTTGACCGATTTGCCGAATCGAAACCTTTTTACTAAAAAACTTCAGTTTCTGTTGAAAAAAGCCAAGGAAGATACAGGATTTCATTTCGCTGTGTTATTTCTTGATCTGAACCGCTTCAAGACGGTCAATGACAGTTTGGGACATTCGACGGGCGACAGTTTGATCGTCGGAGTTGCTATGCGGCTTGCAGCTCTGATGCGAAAAGCCGATATCGTCGCCCGACTCAACGGTGATGAATTTGCGATTATACTGAACGGCATCGAGGGTGTCGACGACGTAATTCACTTCGCCGAATTGGTTAGGGAAAAACTCTCACTGCCTTTTTCACTGGATGAAAGACAGGTTTTTACGGGAGTCAGTATCGGTATTGCGATTGGCGGCAAAACTTATGAAGATGCCGAAGATATTCTGCGTGATGCTGATATTGCGATGTATCAGGCGAAAAAATCGGAGAAGCATTACTCAGTCTTCGACAAAAAAATGCACACCACCGCCGTTAAACTTCTGGAGGTCGAAACCGATCTCAGATACGCGATAGAGGAAGATGAGTTCGTGGCATATTATCAACCGATAGTCGATTTGAAGTCTATGAATTTGATGGGATTCGAAGCATTGATGCGTTGGAATCATCCGACTCGCGGATTAGTTCCGCCGGGAGAATTTATTCCCGTCAGTGAGAATACCGGGTTGATTATTCCGATGACTTTATGGATGTTGCGGGATTCCTGCGAAAAACTTGCGAGTTGGAGAGCAACTAATTCCGAAAATGAATCGTTGATAATGAGCGTCAATCTTTCGGGTAAGCATTTTGCTCAAAATGATCTGGTCGAACAGGTTAAAAAAATTCTGAACGAAACCGGAGTTCCGCCGCAGTCAATTAAACTCGAAATCACGGAAAGTGCCGTGATGGACAATGCCGAACAAGTTATTTCGATATTAAATCAACTGAAAAGAGTCGGTATAAAATTAAGCATCGACGATTTCGGCACCGGTTATTCATCGCTCAGTTATCTTCACCGATTCCCGATAGATACGCTTAAAATTGATCGCTCATTCGTCAGTTCGATGGAGAACGGAACTGAAAACGGGGAGATCGTCCGCACGGTTATTGCTCTTGCCAAAGCCCTCAATTTAGACATCATCGCCGAAGGAATCGAAACTATACATCAACTTCACCAACTAAAAATTCTCGGTGCAGAATACGGTCAGGGATATCTGTTTTCGCGTCCGCTTCCGCTCGATGAAACGGAAAAACTGCTCGAAGATCGCGGTCGTTGGAAAAATATTATGTCAAACCGCAACATTCCCGTCCTTCAACATCGGAAATCTGACGAAATAATAAACTTAGGCGATTTGTAAATTTTAACTGAATTATCTGATTGATCTTTGCTCCGCACACTTTGAATATAAATGATAATCCGAGTGGATTGAACTTTAGTGCCGTCTTATTTCGATAAAAACGAAACTGTTTTTTCAATCGTTCCGCTTACTGCTAAACCGATATTTCAGGTTGAGCGTTAAGCGGAAATTCTTTTTCATAAATATTTGCCATATTGAGTAAAACATTTTCCGACCAATTTCGACCGACCAATTGCAGACCTATCGGCATTCCGTCCGCCGATAATCCGCACGGAACGCTGATTCCCGGAATGCTTGCTAAATTTGCCGAAGCCGTGTAAATGTCGCTCAGATACATCGCCAACGGATCATCGGATTTTTCACCAAATTTAAACGCCGTCGTCGGCGAGGTCGGTGTCAGAATCGCATCGCATTTTTCAAACGCCGTCGCAAAATCCTGTTTCAAAAGTGTGCGGACTTTCTGAGCCTTTGAATAATAAGCGTCATAATAACCGCTCGATAAAACATAAGTTCCAAGCATAATCCGCCTTTTAACTTCCGCCCCGAAACCCTCTTCGCGGGTTTTCATATACATTTCCCGCAATTTGTCGGCTTCCGTCGCACGAAATCCATATCGCACACCGTCGAATCTCGCCAAATTTGAAGATGCTTCCGCCGTTGCAATGATGTAATAAACCGCAATCGAATATTTCGAGTGCGGAAGTTCGACATCAACGATTTCCGCACCGAGTCTTTTATAATTATCAATCGCATTTTCAACCGCTTGCCGAACTTCATCATCCAAACCTTCTCCGAATAATGCCCGCGGCACACCGATTTTTTTGCCCGCAATATCTTTATCCAATTCGCTCGCGTAATCAGGAACTTCCACATCTGCCGCCGTCGAATCATTTTTATCGCGTCCGGCAATGACACCTAAAACTTCGGCAATGTCCTTCGATGTTTGCCCGAAAATCCCGATCTGATCGAGCGACGAAGCAAACGCGACGAGTCCGAACCGCGAGATTCTGCCGTATGTCGGTTTTAATCCGGTAATTCCGCAAAACGCCGCCGGCTGCCGCACCGAACCGCCTGTTTCCGAACCTAAACTGACACGAACGACTCCCGACGCGACCGCCACCGCCGAACCGCCCGAACTTCCGCCCGGAACTCGTTCCAAATCCCAAGGATTTTTGACCGTCCCGTAAGCTGAATTCTCGTTTGATGAACCCATCGCAAATTCGTCCATATTCGTTTTGCCGACAATAATTGCTCCGGCATCTTTTAACTTCGTCACCGCCGTCGCGTCATACTGCGGATGAAAACCCGCCAAAATTTTAGAGCCGCACGAAGTCTGCATTCCGGTTGTGCAAATATTATCTTTAACCGCAATCGCCACGCCCCGCAAAATTTGCTTCTCGTCCGAAGAATTTTCAATTTCTTCGGCACGCCGCAAAGCATATTCTCTTTCGATTGACAAAAAAGAATTCAATTTGCCATTCAATTTCTCGGCGTTATCTAAAATTTTTTCGATATTCGATTTAATTTCGTTCATTGATTTTATTTATTTAATAAGGTGTGTAATATTTTCTACTAAATCCGGCTGATACGGCAGAACATACAGAAAGATTGATATAAAATGGCAAAAACTTCCGATCAAAACGAAGATGTGAAAAATCGCGTGGTTAAATTTTATCATTTTCAGACCGAACAGAATCGCCCCGATGGTGTATGCAACTCCGCCTGCGACCAGCCAAATAACACCTTCGATAGGAAGTGCTTCAAACAGAGCTTTGATTCCGAAAACGGCGATCCAACCCATTAAAATGTAGCCGATTGTCGAGATGAAACCGTATTTTCCCGTGAAAAATAATTTCAGCGTAATTCCGATGACGGCAATTGTCCAAACTACGGCGAACAGTGTCCAACCGAGTGTGCCACGCATTACATTAAGCGTAAAAGGGGTATATGAACCGGCGATTAAAATATAAATTGCGGAGTGATCGAAAATGTTCAGACGGTAACGCCACTTCGGTTCCTGTACAAAATGATAAAGCGTCGAAGCGGTATATAAAATGACTAAACTCGCCCCGTAAATGCTGAAAGTTACGACCTTTAAGAAAGTGCCTTCAAGCACCGCGTAATTGACCAGAACGATCAGTGCAGCGACGCTGAAAATCAGTCCGAGTCCGTGAGATAATACGTTTAATCTTTCCTCGGTCGGATCGTAAAAAGTTAATCTATCTTTCATAAATGCTATTTTGACGAAACTTTATCAATCAACCACTGACCGTTTTCGTTGACGGCTTCGACTATAATTGCACGTTGAGTATTTATTTCATCCCGCCGCCAAAAAAGCAGAATTTCAAACTTTGCTCTGTCATTGCCGGAATTTTCGCAACTACCGACGCGAAACGCCTTCGGATAATCGTCCGTTTGCGTAAAATAATCTTTTTTTGAATTTTCTTGTCCAAGTTTTTCCAATAAATCATTGCTCAAAAACTTTTTGCGTTTCGTTAGATTTTCCGCCGAAGGTTGCATCTCGTTGCCGAAATGAAAGGAATAAAAACGCTTGACAGTATCGCGTGATGCAATACATTGCTCCGATTCCAAAACCGGCTGATTGCATCCAACGAAAAATATGAAGTTGAAAATACAAACCGCCAACATTAAATTTTGAATTTTGAATTTTAAGTTTTGCATTTGTTAAAGAACCTTCGGAACCTGAAAATGTCCTTCGACCGCCGCCGGTGCTTCTTCGAGAGCTTTTTTTTGCCCCAGAGATTCGTGCGGAATATCTTTCCGACTCGTTATCGTCGCCGCACCTTCCGCCGTCAGCCCGCCGATGGAAACTTCCGTTTCCAACGTATCGAGTTCATTCAACTGCTCGACATAAGCGACGATATTCGCCATCTGCGGCGTATAAAGTTCGACTTCTTCATCCGTAATTTCCAAATGTGCCAATGCGGCAACTTTTTTTACATCCATTATGGTTTTAATCCTATAAAATATCGGTCAAAAAGGTTTTAAATATCTCTTGCACCGTGCAGACACAAAAAACTTCGATGCCTCTTTCCGTCGGAAGGTAAATGATTATACAATTTTTATTTGAGAAATTTTGCGAATTGACAATAAATTTATTGTCAATTCTACAACAATCTGTGTCAATCTTTGTTATTTACCGTTATTTGCCATCGCGTTTCTTTTTCGCCAGACAACTTCCCGCTGCCAGCAAAAATTGATAACGCAGATTGTCATCTTTGATATTTCCCGCCCGCTGACGCAGTTGCGGGGAGATTTCATCGAGAGCGATTTCTTCAAATTCTTCATCGGACATATCTATTTTCCGTGCCGCACTTTTTTGCTTCAGAACAGTTGTTTCGTCAACCCGAAACTCGATAAACGTAACTTCCGCACTACCCAGAATCGAATTGAGTTTAAAAATTATTTGTCCGGCAAGTTCTTTTTCGAGATGCCGTTTCCACATTTTATCCTTGACGGCAACGATCAGATGTTTCCCCGTCAATCGAAACGGAACGGAATGCTCGCACAGAGATTTTCCCGCCACGCGTCGCCACGCGGCGAAAATAACCGCTTCCTTAACCTCATCGGAATCATCGAATTGCTTCAAAAGATTCGGTAATGTGCGAAATAAATCCTGCATAACTCATTTGTCATTTATCATTTATCATCTATCATCTATCAAATCTTGTGATTGAAAATCAACAAGCGATGTTCACTCAAGAAATGCGAATTATTCAAAACCTGTTCAATAATAAATGATAAATGATAAATGTTCCAAAAATGATAAATGAAAAGTTGATTTTAGCTTCGGGAAGTCCGCGGCGTTCGGAGATTTTAGGGTTCGTCGGTTGGAAATTTGAAAAGCACGTTGCCGACATAGACGAAACTGAGTCAGAAGGTGAAAATCCGGCTGATTATGTTCAACGATTAGCCCGACAAAAAGCTGAGGCAGTCGCCGTAAGTTATAAAAATACGTTAGTTTTAGGTGCTGATACGACCGTTGTGATTGATGATGAAATTATCGGAAAACCTACTGATTTAGATGACGCACGTCGAATGTTGCGAAAACTTTCAGGACGAGAACACGTTGTTTTAACGGGTGTTGCTCTGGTGAAAGATGCAATTATTAAAGTCGGTTTGCAGACGACGAAAGTTACGTTCAATAAAATGAGTAATGATGAAATCGAATATTTGGTTGAAAACGGCGAACCTTTGGACAAAGCCGGAGCTTATGCGGTGCAGGCACAGGCGGCATTGTTTATCGAGAAAATCGAAGGCGATTACTGGAATGTCGTCGGGTTGCCGATAAATTTGGTTTATCGTTTAGCCAAAGAAATGGAAATCCAATAAAAAAAGACGAGATACTGTGTAATATCTCGTCTTTTTTTCTGCTGTAAGTTGTTCGATTTATAATAACTTATCAATTCTCTTGCCTAAAATCGTTGCGGTATCCAAATCGCCGAGCGGATCAACTCCGCTGATCGGCACACCATCGGGTTTACCCTGTCTGTCGAGAATTATGAACGCCGGCAATTGATCGAGTTTATACCTCTGAACCGTCGCTTTTCCTTCGCTGTCCCGCAAAATCGTGATACTTAATTTGTTGCGTTTGGCAAATTTCTGGATGTCGTCATTACTCGCGTAATTTTTGGACTTTTGGGCATCTGAATCAGTAGCGATAAAGTAAAAGACGACATCATCGCGTCCGTTATATTTTTTTGCCAGTTTATTAATTGTATCGGCTTGGTCATTAGACAGCGGCAGCCAACTTGCTCCGACCGCCATTATCACAACCTTATTTTTCTGTGCTTCGACATCAATCTGATTTCCTTCCAGGGACGTGAATACTATTTTTTGTGCTGAAACACTCAAAGTCATTGCGAATACGATACTTAGAACTGTTGTTAAAATTTTTATGTTTTTCATATTTTTTCTACTTGCCGATTGGCGGCATACATTTATTTAGATGCAGGTTTGAATCTTAATTACTGCTTTTTATTCAAAATAATATTATCAATCAAACGAACTTTTCCGAAACTGACCGCAATGGCGACCAGCACGGGATTTTCGGCGAGTTTTTCAAGCGGTTCGAGGGTTTCGTTATCAACGATAGCAATATAATCAACGTTCGCCGAAGATTCCTTTGAAATCTCACTTTGTATGATTTCGGTCAAAGTTCCGGTGTTTCGTTCACCGTTATCCGCCGCGATCTCGACTTCGAGCAGAGCTTTATAAATTATCGAAGCCGCTGCTCTCTGTTCAGCACTCAGGCGTTTATTACGCGAAGACATCGCCAAACCGGAAGTTTCTCTGACTATCGGGACGACGACAATCTCAGTGTCGAATCCGAGATTTTTTGTCAAACGCTGAATTATCGCCACCTGTTGGGCATCTTTTTGACCGAAAAATGCAAAATCGGGGCGAACCGTATTGAATAAGATCGTGACGATTGTCGCCACACCGCGAAAATGTCCGGGACGCGAAGCACCTTCGAGTTTTTCGGATATTTCATCAACCGTTACAAAAGTTGAAAAGTCTTCACCGTAGATTTCGGCAGCATCAGGAGTAAAAACATAATCAACATTATGTTCCGCCAGAAGTGCGGCATCAGCAGTCAGATTACGCGGATACTGCTTAAAATCATCGGCTTCGTTAAATTGTGTCGGGTTGACGAAAACCGAAACGATGACGGTGTCCGACATCTGCCGAGCCTTCTGCACGAGTTCAAGATGTCCTTCGTGCAATGCTCCCATCGTCGGCACCAGTCCGATAACTTTATCCTCACGCCTAAGTTTCCGTGTCAACGATGCCATTCTCTGCCGTCGGTTAATTATTTCCATAAAAAATTGCTGTTTGAATAGACTTTTATTTTTTTAAATTTTCTATATCAACACTTACCGGCATTCCGTAGGATTCATCATCATTCGGATAATTTCCGCTTTTAACATCTGCCGACCAATTCGTAATTGCATCAGACATAACTTGCCGGATGTCGGCATATTGACGGACGAAGCGGGGAAGTCTGCCGAATGATAATCCGACGAGATCGTGCAGCACCAAAACCTGTATGTCGCACGCTGCACCCGCACCGATGCCGATGGTTGAAATGTCTAATTCCTTCGTCACGATTTCGGCAATCTCGCTCGGAACAAGTTCCAAAACTATCGCAAAAGCACCCGCCGCTTCAAGCATTTTTGCATCTTCGATCAGAGTTTCCGCCGCCGCCGCCGTTTTCCCCTGCACCCGATAACCGCCGAGTTTGTGAACCGATTGCGGCGTTAAACCGATGTGTGCGACGACCGGAATTTCTTCGTCAACGAGCCGTTTGACGAGATCAACGCGGTTTTTTCCACCTTCCAGTTTGACCGCTTCCGCACCGCCGTCCTTCATCAATTTAAGGGCATTGCGAACCGTCGTGTTTTCGCCGGTGTGATAACTTCCGTAAGGCATATCGGCAATTATCAACGCACTGCTCGCCCCGCGTTTAACCGCTTTTGTTGCCGACAAAATTTCTTCCAGAGTTACCGGAATTGTGTTGCCGTAACCGTGAACGACATTGCCGATGCTGTCGCCGACGAGAATCAGTTCAACTCCCGCTTCGTCAACAATTTTTGCCGTCGGATAATCGTAAGCGGTCAGGCACGTCAGCTTTTCGCCCTTGCGTTTCGCTTTGCGTAAATGCGGGACATAGACTTTTTCAGGTTCGTCAGGTTTTAAATATGCCATAGATTATGCTTAAAATTGTAAACTCAATAAGTTCAACAAGTTTAGGCTGTTATTTGTAAGTTTTCAAGTCATTGTCAAGACGAAGAACTTTTCGAGAAGGATTGTGTCTGATGAATCTGATCTTCTTCCAAATCGGCGATTGCGTTCCAACGCACGACGGCGGAAAAATCTTCCAGTTCCTGAAGTATTTCGTAAATAGTTTTGTTCTCGACGGGATGAACGAAATGCGGTGTGATTTCCGCCAACGGGACAAGCACGAACCGTCTTTTGTGAGCTTGTTTGTGCGGAATTTGCAGATATTGACTCTTAATTTGCGTATCGCCGTAAAACAAAATATCTATGTCAACGGTGCGTGGAGCTTGTACGAATTTGTGGCGGCGACCGAGCAAATACTCAATTCGCAGAGTACGTGCAAGCAGTTGCGACGGCGAAATGTTTATAATTTCAGCTTCCACAACCATATTCAAATACGAATTATGATCGGTTACGCCAATTGGTTCGGTTTCATAAATCGCCGAAAGTCTGCAAATATGCAGTCCGGCTTCCATCAAACCGCGGACGGCAAGCAACAGATTGCCCGCTCTGTCGCCGAGGTTTGAACCCAAACCGATATAGACTTTTATATTTTCAGTTTCCACTTGTGTTCTGCGTTACGACCAAAACTGCTGCATATTTTCTTCACTATAACACGATTGATTTATAATAAAAGAAAAATATTTCACGCATTAAGCAATAATTCTCAATTCTCAATTCTCAATTCTCAATTCTTTCGGTGGTTTCTCAACCAATAAATATAAAAACCCAATCAACATCTTTTTACATTTATTCGCAATAATGAAACAATAAAAGTTAGAAAATGTTTCTAATTCCAGTAATGCGTCGGCAAACTTCAACGCATTCGGGCGGATTTTTAAGGGAGTTCCGTCAGTAGAAAATAACTCCCCGTTTGTTAAATGACAAGAAAAAAATTTCGCAACAGCAGCGGACGGCAGACACCACTCTCGGAGCGTTCTTTTCAGGAATATCTGCTCAACACGCCCGTTCCGCAAACTTCACGGACGGAATTGATTCGTTTGATCAAAGGCGGCGAAGACACATATCTCGAACTCAAAATAAAATTATCGAATCCTGAACGAATCGCACAGGAAATCGTTGCCCTTGCGAATACGGCGGGCGGCACAATAATTTTCGGCGTAACCGATCAATTACGCATCGAGGGATTGCGGAATCCTGAAACCGTTCTCGACGAACTGATAAAAATCTGCCGCGAAGATATTTATCCGCCGTTGGTTCCGCTGCTCGATCAAATTTCTTTCGATGACGGACGGATCATTATTGCTTTGGAAATTCAAGGCAAACAACGTCCGTATCGAATGCAGAACGGCAAGTTCTATCTGCGGATCGGCGATGAAAAACGTGAAGCGACACGCGAAGAATTGTCGAGTTTGATTGATGAAATTCGTCCGCTGTTCTATGAAAATATTCCGCTGTCCGGTTTGAGTGAAGCGGATTTTGACGATTCGTTGCTGTGGAGTTTTGCGGATTCGTTCGAGAAGGAAATCGTCGGGCGAAACGGCTACGAAACCGCGAATTTATTGAAAAAAGATTTACTTTTGGCAATCGGCAATCAGGACAATTTTCTGCCGACGGTAGCGGGAATTTTATTGTTCGGGAAAAATGAACGCATCGCCGAAATTCTTCCGCGGGCAAGCGTTACGCTACTTCGTTACGCCGGAGACGATAAAACTTCCGAAGTTATCGAACGAAAAATCATCAGCGGAAATCTTTTGACGCTTTACGAAAACAGTCTGCAATTTATTGAACAATACTGCGATTTGTGGAAACATAAAACGAAACAATCAAAGAACATAGGCGATGAACCAATCGAATCACGCGGAAATTATCATCTTTATTCAGTTAATGAAGCGGTTGCAAATATGTTTATGCACCGTGATTTGGCTCTGCGGGAGATTGATACGAAGATTACGATTTACAGTAAATCCATCGAATTTTCCAACCCGCGACGCACCAGCGGTTTCGTGCCGCCCGCTTCAAAGGCGATTCGCTACGGGATTACGCAACGGGTAAATCCGCAGCTTGCAGCAATTTTTTCACGCCGCGAATACGGCATCAATCTGCCCCGCGGCGGTTTGCCGATGATTCTTAAACAAGCCGAACATTTCTCCGGTAAACGTGCCGAACTTTACACGGCGAACGACAAATTTAAACTGAGATTTCACAGTGGTTAAATGTAAATACAATCGTTAAACAGAAATTTTTGATAACCGGACAGCGGGCATCCTGCCCGCAAGTATCTAATTTAAAAGTTGATATAGTTTAGAAGTTACTTGAGTTATAAAGTTATCGAAACAGCAAAATTCTTGCGGGCAGGATGCCCGCTGTTCATCTTTAAACACTTTTTATTTATCGTCGTCTTTTTGTTCTTTTCTCTCGGCTTTGGTCAATTCGGTCGAGTAGAACGGACGGTGTCTGACCTCGAAATTCTTCTCGTCATAAACGCCGTCGCCGTCAACATCAACCTTCACTTCGAGTTTATATTTTTTATCAATCTTTCGTCCGTCGCCGATGTCATAAGCAAGACTGTATTGGTTACGAAGCAGGGCATTGATACTTTGCAAAATTCCCGGAATTTCGCCCGGAAAAGTCATCTCGAAATGCTGTCCGCCGGATTCTTTGGCGAATGTATTCATTGCATTGCGGGCTTGCAGAAATGTCAAACGTCCGGGCATTCCGGTCAGGGAATCAGTTGGCGGAAGTTGGCTTTCATATTTTTTGAAGAAAAGATTTCCGGTGCTGATGATATAAATCGGCACGCCTGACTTTCGAATAGTTTTTCTGATTTCGCTGTAATTTATGCGGCTGAACGTATCAATTCCAGAAGCAACCAAAATTACTGCCCGTCTTCTTGCGTCAACGTCAACCATTCCGCCGTATTCCGTTTTATTTTGCTCCGATTTTTCTAAAACCACCGAATCCGTCGTGCCGCCAACGAGGGCAAAATTAACCGCGTCGAACAGATTATTTTCACGAAACGCCGGACGATTTCTAAACAGCAGATCAACCGTGCGGCTCAGTCGGACGGGATCATTTGTAAAGTCCGTGATTGGTGTCGGGCGGATATCGAAGGCGATGACCGACGCATAATCGTCGGGTGCTTTAATAAATTTTGACAGAAAATATGCCACGGGGCGAATTACTTCAAGGTGTCCAGGATCAAAATAACCGCCCGAAGCACTTCCGAAAACTTCCGACCACTTACTGTATTCAACAACTAACGAAACAGTAATCGGTGATTCCGGCGTGGCGAAGTTCGATATTTGCTGCTTCTTGCCGTCTTCGAAAATGGCAAAATTTTCTTTTTTCAATCCCGTAATTATCTGTCCCGACTTTTTGTTGTAAACGACTACATCAATATTGACGATATTTGATTTGATCTCCAAAATCCCTTCATCAACCTCCGCGTTCCGCATTTCTTCGATTAATATTTTTTGCTCAGCTTCCTTCGCTTCCTTTTCCAGTTCTTCAGGAGTTTTCGGAGTTGGTCGCTGATTTATTTTATCGTTGGTTTTGGTCGGACGCTGCGGACGCGATTGAGCAAGTGCATTGAAATTCATTCCCGCCATCAGCATCAATGCCAAAATCGGGAAGATCGAAACTGAACGAAGAAAGTTGGATCGCATAGATTTTTTACCTTTTGTTCTAACAAATTTTTTGTACCAAGTTAGATACATATTGTCTGCCGTTGGTTGGAATAAATCAAGGGAAAAGTGTTTGTGAAATCAGGGACGAGTAAAAAAAACGGACGAGTGATGCAGCGGAATATTGGCGGTCGGAACGCGGACGACCGTTCACAAAAATAAAAAGTGCATTGAATTTCCAGAATCAATGCACTTTACTTATTTAAAAATTCTTTTGTTCGTCAATAATTCAGTTCATCGCAATTTCAAGCACGACGTTATAAGCACCCGAATTATCGCTTAAATATCCTTCATTAACGCCCAAAAACAAAGCTCCGTCGCGGTCGGCGACAAATTCCTGACCTTCGCCGATGAATATGAAATCGTTGTTGTCATCGCCGATGACGGCAATTAAACCGCCCGTTGGCTGGTCTTTGACAAGTTTATTTTCATCCGGCAGTGTGCTGATTCCGCGGGGTCCCGAAAAACGTCCGTTGCCGAGCGAAACCCGACCGTTGCTCTGGATGCGAATTCGCTGACCTTTGCGGACGACCCAACCTGCATTCGTCCAGCCGTTTGAAGTATTATCCGCTAAAACCTTGACTTTAATCTCGATCGGCTTCGGAGAAACGCCCGAATTATTTGCCGAATTGTTATTGTCCGCAATGCCGTTATCATCAATTATCTCATCTTCCTCGCTCACATTACTGTCATTGTTAGCCGGCGGCAGAGTTGTCGTTCGCGGGGCAGAACCAACTGTAATAACTGTGTCATTTCCATTATTCGACTGATTATAATCCGTTTCCCGCATCGTTTCCGTCGTGGTCGTGCTGACAATCGCGGGCGACGCATCGGATTCAAATTTGATCGAATCAATCTCGTCAGCAAAAAACTTTAACTGCCGCTGCCGCGAACCTTCGCCGATGACGATAATGAACTGACCGCCGCCGAAACTAACGATTTTGCCTTTAATGATGCTCCCGTCTTTCAGCCGAATCGTGTCGGCAAATGCAAAAACGGTTAAACTCAAAACAATCGTAAAAATTGAAATGATTCGAAAAAATCTGGATTGTAAAAACATATTTCCTCCGCAAAAAGGTTGAAAAGTTGGGACTGGAATTGAAAAATGCAAGATTATTGCTCTCGGACTTTCTAAAAGGACGGACTTTTAGATAAGCTGTCCGCACATATTTGTAGATGCAGAATGAATTTAAACAAGTTGCAAATTTACTTGATCCGGTGAATTCGCAACAATATTATACACGACTTTCGTTATTTAAGTAAATTTAGTTCTGCAGGAGAAATTATATTACTGGATTCGAAATCCCTTCTGCTTCCACACGAGAATTACCGTTCCCTCCAATCTATTCGTGATCGAACGCAACTGCGAATCGAGACTTCGATAATCCGCCGTGCCGCGTTTGACGTTCGTGGTGCTTTGTCCCTTGTAAGCCGAATCATACCAAACTCCGTTTCTTCGGGTAAATGTTTTTCCACCGATCTGTCGTTTTTCCGCCAGAGCATCTGCCGTTTTCGGAGAATCCATCTGCCGTTCTCGTTCGCTTTCATCCGTCCTTGTTTTCGTTTCCTTTTTCGCCGGCGACGACGGCGGCGTTGCGGATTTTCTCTTTGCCGCGACGGACGGCTCACTCTGCAGACGGCTTCTGCTTTCTCCACCTTCCGCCGCCGAATTCGTCATTGATGAATCATTATTTGATCGAGTCATCATATCCGTCGCTGAGTCTTCTTCCGATTCCGACAATTTGCCGCTCGACTCGGGATTTTTTGCTTTTGCGGACGGCTGTCCGGTGGATTTATTGTCACTGAGTTTAACGGCATCCTTAGTTGCGGTTTCATTATCCGCTGAAGCCGCGTCGGATTTCGATTCTCTGTCCGACGCGGCTTCAGCCGAGTTCGCATCGGATTCAGCAACGGCTATATTTGAATTCGCAAATCCCTCCGCCGCTGATTTATCCGCTTCGCTCGTATCGAAAACCGCTGAATCCGCACTCTCGGAACCGCTTTTCACTTCCATTTTAGCCGACTCCGGCTGCTCCGAATTGCCGACATTCTGCAGAACCAAAAAGCCGATTCCGACCGCAAAAACAAGTGCTAACGCTCCCATTCCGAACGCCAGATTTTTCGTCGCAAACAACTTCTGAAACCAATTCGGTTCGCTTGCTTCGACAACATTTTCCGAAATTTTTTCAATAGCGAAAACCGCCGCCGATTCAGCTTCCGCGTTCAGAAAAATCACGTTTGAAAGAATCATCCGACATCTGCCGCAATCTGCTAAATGTTTTGTAACACGAGGTTTGGCAGTTTCAGGTAGAGCATTTTCGGCAAACATAGAAATCTCATCCGCGTCAATATGTCCGCCGGATTCGTTTCCCGCCGCAGTCAAATTTCCGCCCTTCGCCGTCCGATGAAGCAGAGTATCTATTTCATTGTCGAATTCAAATTCCATTTAACAGTAATAATTTCTTAAAAATCTGCGTAAATCCGTGAAATCAGCGTAATCCGAGTTCTATTTCTAACTTTCAGATCATATCCGTTTGCAAATCTAACCGAATCAGTCATTGAACGAACGGTTTGACGACTTCTTGCAAAAACATCAGAAACAGAAACGCCGAAAACATTTTTTCGATATTGATTCCCAATCTTTCCGCCGTTTCCGATAAGTTCTTTTTAACTTCCGATTCGTTCCAACCGTATTTTTCCTGCAAAGTTTTTTCGACTGATTTGCGAATTGCCGTCTGAATCCGCACGAGTTTGCGGCTTGCAGTTGCTTCGTGAAAACCGAACGCGGCGGCAATATCCTTCAGTTTCAGGTCATCGAAATAATAAAGTTTCATCATCAGACGGTCTTCGTCCTCCAATTCCGCAATCGCCTTCTGCAAACCCGCGACAATATCTTTCTGAGCCGCCGCCTCGCCGTATATCTCTTCAGGATTTTCCGTCGCCGACACGACGATGCGGTTGTCGATAATTTCCGAAGACTGCTGTGCCAAGTTTTCAAATTCGCGGTCGTCTTCCGTCTGAACGATGCGTTTCATCTTGCGAAATTCATCAATTGCCAATTGATTCGTGACTGCTCTGAGCCATCCTGCCAGACTTCCTTTGCCCGAATAATAAGCGAGTTTGCTTTTTTTGTTACCCTTTTTATCAACCCGCAACCCGTGCAGTTCCGCCCAGATCGAACCCGCTAGATCTTCCGCGTCTTCCTTGTTCTTTGCAAATTTATAAGCGGCGGATTTAACGCTTGAATCAAAATTCAAAACCATATCGCCCCACGCCGTTTCATCGCCGTTTTCGCAGGCGATAATTAAACATAAATCGTCCGCCCGCAGCGAGTCCACAAAATCCTTGATTTCCGCGTGTCCGGCGTTTTCATTGTCCCGCAGAATATATTTCTCGACCGCCTTCGTGATTCGCATTTCCAAATCGAACAACTTCAAGCCACGCGAATTTTCCGCCCGCGAAACAAGTCCGGCAATGCATTCTTCAACCGTGGATTTATATTTTGGAGCAAGCGAAGTCATATGGTGAAAACGGATTGATTTTAACACTATTTTGTTCTCAGTAAACTACGAACGAATTTTATTTTGAAAACTAAGCAGCAATTTCGAAAACCAATGAAAATCATCATACAATAGAACCTTAATCGGGTATATCAGGCAGATTTTCGCAGATAAGTCAGAAAAAAAATTGTTACTCTGCTAAATCTGCCTTTAATGAAAAAAATATATTAGTTTCATTTAAAACCGTTGTTAGAATTTTAGTGATTAATTTTTATAATTAAATGCATCATAGAAATATGCAAACCAGTAAAAAAATTTCCGAAACACGCGGGGAACTTATGAATCACGAATTATACTGTTCGCTTGATTCGTCCGAAAAAGTTCGTATCTTTATGCAACGGCATGTGTTTGCCGTGTGGGATTTTATGAGTTTGCTCACGCGTCTGCAAAACGATTTAACCTGCGTCGAGATTCCGTGGCGGCGAAAATTGCCGGATGAAAAAACCAAATTTGCCCGATTTATTAATGAAATCGTGATCGGTGAAGAAACTGATGAAGACGGAAAAGGTGATTATATCAGTCATTTTGGTTTATATTTGAAAGCGATGGCAGAATGCGGTGCAGAAACTTTTCTGATCGACAGTTTTTTTGATGATTTTGGAGAAAGTGGAGATTTGAAAGAATCTTTAAGCAATGCCAAGGTTCCGAAATACGTTGCTGAATTCGTCGAAAACACGATTGATATTGCGGTCAACGGAACAACGCACGAAGTTTGTGCCGCCTTTTTTTTCGGACGCGAGGAAATTATTCCTGATATGTTCCAAACGATTCTCGATGAACTTTCCGAGGATGGAAAAACGAGCCGGCTTGAGTATTATCTCGCCCGCCACATCGAAATTGACAGCGGCGAACACGCTCCGCTTGCCGCAGAACTGCTCGAATTTCTCTGCGAAAATGATGATCGAAAAAAATCGGAAGCCGAAACAACTGCCGTTAAATGTCTGCAGCTCCGCATAAATCTATGGCAGGGAATTCTGAACGAGATCAACCAAGAATCCGAAAAAGCTCTGACCGCCTCCAAATAACCGAAAAAATTTCTGACCGCTTGAAGTCAACCTTTCAATTATTATTGAGCATCTATCAGTTGTTCAGGACTGAACCTGTTCTATAGAGTGAACAACCGGATGATCAAATTCAAAGTTTTTTTTGCAAACTGATTTTTTAATCGTTATTATTTTTGGTAGAATTGCGTCGGAAATTCAAAAAGCTCGGCATAAATCTTCTCTGCTGAAAATTTGAATACTTCAAAAATTAACGAAAACAAACAATCTAAAAAAATAAAGTTTGCAAAAACACTCAAGTGAGCCTTTATATTTTATATACTTTAAAAAACAACAATTTTACAGATGTATCTTTCAGCACAAAAACTTTTTTCTCCACGTATATTTCCACTGATTTTATTAATACTCGTCTGTTACGGCAATGCTTGGACACAGGAAATAAAACTTCAGGTTGACGGTAATTTTCCCGAACAACTGAATAGGGAGATCGACTTTGATTTCGGGAACGGTTTTTCCGAACCGGAAAGCGATTTTGCGGAGGGTTTTGCGGTTGCGGAAACACTTGAACACAGTGCGGACTCCGAAGATAATTCAGCCTTCGCATCTTCCGATGATTTAAGATTTACTGCTGTAAACGAGTTGCAGGCGGAAGTTGCCTACAATTATTTCGTCAATGCAAAAGCGGTAACAAAACTTCGCCACACGGAAGAATTTATAAATTCTTCCGTTGAATTTCCTACAAAATATAAAGTTTCACAAGAATCCTTCGGTGGGGAAAAATTTCACTGGAAACCGGCTCTGATCGAATCGCTTTACTTTGTTAGTATTCAGCACGGTTTCAGAACGATACAAAAGAAAACGAGGCGGGAATTTGACGGGAAATTTTTCAATGATTGGGGGAAATCCGTAAAAAATCTGGGCGGTTGGCGGGACGGCGACAGTTTTCGAACAAACTACCTCGCCCATCCGTTGCAGGGATCAGTGACGGGGCGAATCTTTATCAATAACAGCGACAGATCTAAAAACCTCGACTTTGGCGGATCGAAGAAGTATTGGGAAAGTCGTTTCAAAGCGATGGCTTGGTCGGCGGTGTGGAGTCTGCAATTTGAACTCGGACCGCTGAGTGAGGCTTCCATCGGCAACGTCGGTTTATATGATGATGTCGGACCGAACCGGATGGGTTGGGTTGATATTGTCGTTACGCCAACCGCCGGAACGGGAGCTTTGATCGGCGAAGATATGATTGATAAATTCATTCTCAAAAAATGGCTGGAAAAAGGAAACAACCGCACCAGAATCAAATTATTCCGCACGTTTCTGACTCCGGTTCAAAGTTTTACAAACGTCCTCGGCGGCAAAGTTCCGTGGCATCGGGACAATCGCTAAAAAGAATCCAGCCGAAAAAAAGTTTCCAAAAATTTAACGCATTTCGGCGTTAATTCATTCAAAATTAACCTCATTTTCATTCCGATTTAATTCCCGAAATATACTCTTTTTATTTAGTCGGAAAAATCATATTTACAAATTAAACAATCTTCGCCGGATAATTATGTCAAAGGCGAATAGATGTCTTCAAGTAGTGTATTTACAATACTTAACAGGCAGATTTGTATTTGATTTCGTAGTTAAACAAGTCAAATAATAAAGAAAATATTTCAGGAGAATAATCAATGAAGAACAGTTTCTTATCAGCCAAAAAAATTTGCACGATGTTGGTTTTCGGAATGGCAATCATCGCATCTCAAAGTTTTTATGTGTTTGCGGCAGGAACGCCGACAGCACGGATAGTTTTGCCGGAACGATTCAGAGTTTTGACGAATCAGTATTTCGATCTGCGGGTCGAGATAGAAAATATTTCGATGCGATCCGCACGCATTCAGATTAAAGTTGAAAATGAGAACGGCGAGGAACAACTAAGCTATGCGGGACCGATTGAAACGACTACCGCCAACGATGACGACAACACGAATATAGACAAGGCGGTTACGTATCGCCGGATGTTTTTTCCAACACCGGGAATTAAAACGATTACGGCGATTATTTACGACGGCAGACGTATCTACGGAGTCGGAACGCAGGTCAGCGTTCAGCAATTTTCATTACCGACCAAGAAAAACATCGTTCTCTTCATCGGCGACGCGATGGGAACGGCGTATCGTGATGCCAGCCGCATCGTTGCTCAAAGCACCAATAACCGCTTCCGCGAGGGTTGGTTCGATGATTTGCAGCAGATGGATAAAATGCCCGTAACTGGAATGTCTATGACCTATTCGCTGGAAAACATCGTTCCCGATTCGGCAAATACGGGTTCGGCTTGGACGACCGGCAACAAAACAGTCAATGGTGCTTTGAATGTTTTTCCCGACAATAATGATTTTCGTTATTCGAGTTCGAACGCACAGGCAACAAAGCAGTTCGCTCTGGACAATCCGCGTGTTGAAACATTATGGCAGTATTTGAAACGCCGTCACGGTTATAAAACCGGAATCGTTTCCACGGCGGATGTAACGGATGCAACTCCGGCGGCAGAGGGAGCACATACGCTTTTGCGTGGACTCGGTTATGACATTGCCAAACAATATGTTGACGGAACAATCACACAGGGCAATCAGTTCGACGTAATTTTGGGCGGCGGTCTGGAAAGATTTACATCCCGCACGGCTGGCAACAGCAGCGACACGCGAAATCTCGTTACGGAACTACAAAACAGCGGTTATACTTATGTCAAAAACCGCACGGAATTAAACGGTTTGAGTAACGGAAACGCACCGTCGAAACTGATCGGTTTATTCCGCACGAGTCATATGAACGTAGCTTATGACAAGCTCGGTCTGACACGTCCGACCGATGAACCCGCTCCGAATTTCGGCGGTTTTACGGATCAACCTTTTCTCGACGAAATGACCGAAAAAGCGATTGCTACATTAAACAAAGATAATGCACCGTTCATACTGATGGTCGAAGGTGCTTCGATTGACAAACAATCGCATCCTAATTATGCCGCCGGGCAAATCTGGGACAATATCGAGATGGATAAATCGGTCGGTGTCGGACGTTCGTATCTGAACCGCGACGCACAAACCCGTGCAAATACTTTGGTTATCACGACTGCCGATCACGATCAATCAATGTCGATTATCGGTGCGGTCGATACGTCCGTTCCGAATGCAATTCAGAATGTTATCTCGACTCTGCCGTATGCCAACGGAAATCGTCCGAACGGAAACGCGGTCGGACTCGAAAACAGAGTCGGCGAAACGAGCGGTTTTCCCGATTATGAAGACATCAACGGCGACCGCTATCCCGAAAATACCAACCGCATACGCATCAAAGTCGGTTATCGAACGGGCGATCACACCGGTTCTTCCGTTCCCGTAACGGCGGAAGGGGCGGGAGCTTTGTTGTTCTTCGGTTACTACGATCAAACGGATATTTTCTTCAAAATGGCAAAGGCTCTGACATTGAATACTCAGCCGCTCGATGCCGCAGTCCAACAGAAAATATCGGTTGATGTCCCTTATTTTACACCGGCAACGCAATTGCTTCACGACAAACAAAAAATCGAGATGTTACCGAACAAACCTCTGTCAACGCCGCGTCTGACCGATGGCGACGATCACGCTGATTGCGGTGTCGATCATCACTGATTAAACAATTCGATGTAATTTATATATATGGTCGGGATGATATGTCCCGACCGTATTTTTTTTTCAAATTTAAACGAAAAGAAAAAGGCTCCCGATAATATCGAGAGCCTATGCTTTTTACGGATTAAATAAATTATCCGATAAAATTACCAGCGTGAACCGCCGCCGCCGCCGCCGCCGTAACCGCC
>JBGTGO010000036.1:0-62396 GCA_041746675.1 Pyrinomonadaceae bacterium
ACAATTTTCTCCGATTCGTAAAGTTCGAGCATACGAACTCGAAATCTTGCCCATACATCGCAACCGTCTTCGGTCGGAATACCAAAATCGTAATTCTCGTAACCCGTGTATGGATTGACTTTTCGTAAGTCCAACTCCACGCCACTGCCACGCAAGCACGGTCCGGTTAATCCCCAGCTAATTGCCTCTTCTTTACTGATATAACCTACTTCTTTTGTACGGCTTTGGAAAATCGTGTTTCCCGTAACGAGTGTTTCAAACATTTCCATTGCCGGGGGAAAGTCATCCAAGAATTGTTTACAACGCCGGTCAAAGCCTGCGGGCAAATCCATCATCAAACCGCCGATTCTGAAGTAACTCGGTGTCATCCGTCCGCCGGATGCGGCTTCGATAAGGTTCAAGATTTTCTCACGTTGACGAAAGCAGAAAAAGAAAACAGACATCGCACCGATGTCGAGTGCGTGTGTGCCGAGCCAAACCATATGTGAAGCGATGCGTTGCAATTCACACATCAAAACACGAATGACTTGAGCCCGTTGGGGAATTTCTATCTGTAATAACTTTTCCGCCGCCATTACATAAGCCAAATTATTGCCAAGTGGATTAAGATAATCCATCCGGTCGGTGATGACGATGCCTTGCTGATACTTTTTATATTCGAATAGTTTTTCCATTCCTGTATGCAGATAGCCAATATCGGGAGTGGTTCGAACAACGACTTCTCCATCCAAAACTAATTCAAGACGCAGAACGCCGTGCGTCGAAGGATGCTGCGGACCCATCGAAATGGTCATCTGCGATTCCAGCGAATCGTCAGTAATTTCTTCGTGAACAGGTAAATTATCTACTGCAAAACTCATATAAATTTATTGTTAAAGTTTTTAATTCAAACTGTAAGGCTCATATCCACGTAATGGATAATCCTTACGAAGTGCGTGTCCGTCAAAATCGGACGGCAATAAAATACGCCGCAAATCGGGATGATTGTCGAAAAATATACCGAATAAATCGTAAGTTTCGCGTTCGTGCCAATTTGCTGTCTTCCAAACGGTCGTAACGGTTTTAACTTTAGGATCATCTTCAGTTAACAAAACTTTTAGACGCAGACGATTATAATGAATTGTAGAAAATAAGTGATAGTTGACCTCAAACCGCGGATCTTCTTCAGGACCGCGATCCACGCCGCATAAATCGGCTAACATATCAAAACCGTGTTTCTTCTTCAAAACCCAACAAACATCTACGATTGATTCCCGTGGAACATAAATCGTAACTTCGCCGTAGGAATCGACCACATCTTCTATCCACGCATCTTCCTCTGCTTTTAATTTTTCTACAAATTCGTGTAAAACTTTTGTGTCGGTCATAAAATTTATTGTTTGTACTAACTTATGAAGAACGTCTTTTCTCGTGCCTTGACGGAACGGTATATGGTTTGTTCTCGGCATTTTTAGACTTTGCTTCGAGTTGTGTGCCTTCCGTGACCGGCAAGGTTCCCGGAACGATTGACTCGCGGGATTCCTTCTCAAAGGTATCGTGCCGATCCTTAACCGATTCGTTCATTATTTTTTCCTGCAGCATCATAATTGCATGAACCAGCATTTCCGGTCGTGGAGGACATCCTGGAATGTATATATCAACCGGAACAACTTTATCAACGCCCTGCACAATCGCGTAATTATCAAAAACTCCGCCGGAGGTCGCACACGCACCCATCGAAATTACCCATTTCGGTTCAGGCATCTGATCATAGATTCGACGAAGCACAGGAGCCATTTTTCTCGAAACTCTTCCCGACACAATCATTACGTCAGCTTGTCGCGGACTTGCCCGAAAGGTTTCCGCACCGAACCGCGAAAGATCATTTCTTGCCGAAACACTATTCATCATTTCGATGGCACAACAAGCCAGACCGAACGTAGCCGGCCAAAGTGACGATTTTCTCGCCCAGTTGATGACTGCATCCAGTTTGACCGTGATAATATCAGGTAATGATTCAAATATTTGATTCTCTAAACCCATTCAAAAATACTCCTTAAAAATAATTATGCGGCACGTTTAAGTTCAATGACGTTGCGATTTTTCTTTTTGTTTCTCAATTTTGCCGCTTCAACTCTGGCTTCGGTACGTGATTCTTCGCTCCATTCAAAAGCACCTTTTTTCCATTCGTAAACTAAGCCGACAACAACGGTAGCAAGGAAAAAAAGCATTGTGGCGAAAGCTACTGTGCCGTATAGAACTGTTGTCCCGGTTTCTGCTGCCAACAGGCTTTTGAAGGCAACGGCAAATGGAATCACGAACAGAATCTCGATGTCAAAAATTAGAAACGCAACAGCGACCATATAAAACTTGATTGAAAACCTGTCGCGGGCAGAGCCGACCGGGTCTTTACCACATTCATAAGGCATCAATTTTGTTGCCGTTCGTTTGCGTGGACCGATCAGTTGAGCCGCTAAAATCTGACTTGCCGCAAAACCTGCCGCAACCAAAAACATTATGCCAATCGGAGCGTAATCGAAAAGGTTAAATTCCGTCATTAAAATTACCTGAAAATTCCGTCATTAAAATCAAAAAAGTCTTACCAGAAAGGAAACTTGTTTCAATTGTTAAAAGCTAAAAAAGATTGAGAAATATTGTACAAGTTCAATCGTAAGTTATGGCAGTTTGACTGTCAAGGCAACTGTTTTCTCTTGCCTGAAAAACATCCGAATTTATAAAACTGTTCGTTGACCGGCGATAAAATGCTATGATATTTTTAAAGTCGGTATTTATGTTGCCGACCACTTAAAAATTCTCGCCTTATTTCAGAAACAAAACACCGTGATTACCGGTTTTAATACAGATATAAAATTTAACGGAGTAACCTACCACGTTCAGACCGAAGATAAAGGTTTGCGAACTCCACTGATTCTGTCTTTGGTTTACCAGGGCGGAACGATTCTCGCCAGCAAGCGTTCGCCATATGAAGATTTGCTGGTCGGAGAATTCGATGAAAAAATCTTAGAAGACAGACTTAATCGTCAGCATAACTTGATTTGTGCGGCAATTCGTGCTGGACGAATTGAAGATTTGCGAAGAATGACCAAGACAAGTTCAACTGAAGCTGAACACAAATTGGTTGCTAAGAAAGAGGTTGAAAGCGAAAAGGTCATAGAAGAAAAAGTTGAAACCGAACTGATAACTGTCACACCGATTCAGACGGAAGTTGAGTCAATTGCACCGGAATCGGCGGATATTTTGGAAATTCAACCGGCGTTGTTGGTAAGTAATAAAAAGTCTGAACGTAATGAGGAATTGACTGAACAGATAGTCGAAAAACCGCAACTGACAAGACAGGGCAAGACAGGTAAGTCTGCTCCTGAAACTGTTTCCCGCGAACCGCAAATTGTTCCCGCCGTAGTAGAAAGGACTAAGGAAGTCGTCTGGGATATTCCGCTCGTGGAAGATGTTATAGTTTTAGAAGATTCTCATATCGAAACAACGGAAGTTTTCAACCGGGAGGAAATAGTATTATCAGCCGATGCGGTTGAAATCATCGGGGATTTGGAACGGTTTGAGTCTTTGCTTGAAGAGGAATTAAAGGTTAAGTTAATCGGAACGGATAAATTCAGAAGCGGTGACAATAAATATATAAATATCTTTGTTTGTCGCGGCAAAAATGATGAACCTGTTTCAAACGCAAGTATTATGGTGAAAGTTATCGGTTCAGATTTCCGACCCGTGATTTATCACGCGAAAGCCGACCTCAACGGAACGGCAAAAATTCTTTTGAAACTTCCGAATTTTCGTTCAGGACGAGCCGCAATTTTGATCAGAACAATTATCGACGGCGAAGAAGCGGAACTAAGGCGAGTAATAACACCCGAATAATTATGCAGATTACAATAAACGGCGAAAATAAAATACTAAGTGATCAGTTAAATCTACTTCAAATGTTGGAAACATTAGAGTTGCCGACGGAACGCATCGCCATTGAATTGAATAAAGATGTCGTCCGCAAAAAGGACTGGCAAAACATAAAGATTTCCGATGAAGACAAAATAGAAATTATCCATTTTGTCGGCGGCGGGTGAAACGGGATCAAGAACTAGATTTAAGATTCAAAAATTAAGAACTTAAATGCGGAAAAAAGTGTTATTACTTTTTTCCGCATTTCCATTTGTAACGCAAATTTTGTAAATTCAAAATATAATATGAAAATAATTACGAAGACTTAATTTTCAGTTCTATAAACAAACATCTAAAATTTATGTCATTTACATTAGCAGACAAAACATTTAACTCACGACTTATTATCGGCACCGGAAAATACCGTTCATTTCAGGAAATGCAGGACGCACACAAGGCTTCGGGAGCGGAAATGGTCACGGTGGCGGTCAACCGCGTGCCGCTTGATCGGAAGGTCGAATCTTTTCTCGATTATCTCGATCCGGCGATGATGATTCTGCCGAATACGGCGGGTTGTTTCGATGCCGAACACGCCATCAGAACGGCGAGATTAGCCCGCGAAGCACTTGAAACGGATTGGATAAAACTTGAGGTTATCGGCGATAAAGTTACGCTCTTGCCGGACAATGAACAGACTTTGCAGGCGGCGAAAGTGCTTGCCGATGAAGGATTTATCGTTCTGCCGTATTTCTCCGACGATCTGATTATGGCAAAAAAACTGCTCGATCTCGGCTGTCCGGCGGTGATGCCGCTCGCGTCGCCGATTGGTTCGGGAATGGGTGTGCAGAATCCTTCAAACCTGCGGATTATGCGGGAGCAATTGCCTGATGCGACGATTATCGTTGATGCCGGTGTCGGTGTTCCGTCCGATTCGGCGATGGCGATGGAACTCGGTGCGGACGCGATTCTAATGAATACGGCGATTGCCGAAGCAAAAGATTCGGTGAAAATGGCAGAGGCGATGAATTTAGCGGTTCGTGCCGGAAGACTCGCATACGAAGCGGGCAGAATGCCGAAACGTCTATACGCCAGTGCTTCGAGTCCAATTGAAGGAGCAATCAAGTGAGTTCAGAGTTCGGAGTTCAAAGTCCAGAGTCTAGAGTTCAGAGTTCGAAGTTCGGAATCGAAAAACGAGGATTGAAGATTAAACAACGAAGATCGAAGACCAAAATGTGCGTGTTTTTACTGTTTATTTCACTGGGCGTTTTCGCTTGCACTGAACAGAAAACAAGTCGTGATGGAATCGTCATCGCCGACAGCAAAAAATATGAGACATCAATCTACCGCCAAAACTGTGCGATTTGCCACGGTGCGGAAGCGAACGGCAATGTTTTTGATGGAAAACCCGTTCCGTCTCTGCGGTTCGGCGACGCGAAAAAAAAGACGCGGGAAGAGATTTATCAGCAGATAAAACACGGAAAACTACCGATGCCGGCATTTGAAAATCAACTGACCGATACGGAAATTAACAAAATGGTTGATTTCGTAATGTATGATTTGCAGGCGAGAAACCGGGAAACTAACGAGAATAAAAATGTAAAATAATGGATGAGAAAAATCCGTATCAAAAAGATTGGAAGGAATATAAAGGAAGGCGTTACATAAAGTTTTTCTTTTGGATCATCTATTGCTTTTTGCTGATGTTCTTGTATTTTTCGTATATCTCACACATCAAAAAGGGGGTTTTGGCGTTGATTTTGATAATCGGATTTTTCGTGATCGAATTATATGTCGTAAGTTTTCGATGCCCGCGGTGCGGACACAAATTCTTCAAAAAACGTAAATGGTTTTCGTCGGAAGATTGGAATAAATGCAACGAATGTAGTTTGAAACTTTACGAAGGTTCGACTTATAGATGGACGATGATCGGTTGAAATGACGAAACATCCGCGAGTCACAGGTGTTTCGGTGCAAATTATGAAAATTTTAATTACAGGTGCGAGTGGTTTGGTCGGCGGCGAATTAATTCCGGTTCTGGAGGCGAAGGGACACGAAATTTATAAACTTTCGCGTTCAAAACCGAAGAGTGCGAATGATATTCAGTGGGATGCTTACGAGGGTTTTGCGGAAAGTGAATTCAAGAAACTGAAAGGAATTGATGCGGTCGTGCATCTGGCGGGCGAAAATGTCGGCGAAACGTGGACGGATGAAAAAAAGAAACGCATAAAAAAAAGTCGTATCGAAGGTACACGGACGCTGGTTGATGCTTTAAAAAGATTGGAAAATCCGCCGAAGATTTTTGTTTCGGCTTCGGCAATCGGATTTTACGGCGACCGCGGCGATGAAGTTTTAACCGAAGACAGCATAGCGGGCGAAGGGTTTTTTCCCGAAGTTTGTCAGGCGTGGGAAAATGAAGGCGATAAAGCAAAAGAATTCGGGGCGAGAGTCGTTCATCCGCGAATCGGTGTTGTTTTAGCAAAGAATGGCGGAGCGTTGGAAAAAATGCTGACACCATTCAAATTCGGTGTCGGCGGAACGGTCGGCAGCGGCGAACAGTGGATGTCCTGGGTGGCGATTGATGATCTGATAAAAATGCTGGTTTTTGCCGTCGAGAATGAAAATCTGCACGGAGCATTTAACGTAACTACTCCGAATCCTGTTCAAAACAAAGAGTTTACGGACACACTCGGAACCGTTCTGCATCGCCCGACCATCATTCCCGTTCCGGCGTTCGGAATTAAACTGCTGTTCGGCGAAATGGGCGAAAAACTTCTCCTCGAAGGTTGCCGCGTGCTGCCGAAAAGACTTGAAGATGCCGGCTTTACATTCGATTATCCGAACTTGGAAAATGCACTGCGGCACGTTTTGAAATAAACAAAATTCACCACAGAGGCACCGAGTTCACAGAGAATGCAATCACTTTATAAAGAAATAATGCTAAAAATCAGCTAAAAACTCTGTCAACTCAGTATTTCTGTAGTGACCAAAAAATATGAAACTCTGGCTTGCAAAAAATTCCGATGTTTCGATGAAGGAGCAGCTCGTAACGCAGATTACGATTGGAATTGCGAGCGGAGATCTGCCGACAGGTGAGAGATTACCGAGTCGCCGTGAGATTGCCCAACGATTTAGTGTTCACGAAAATACCGTTTCAAATGCGTACCGGGAACTTGCCGAAAAGGGTTTGATTTATTTTAAGTCGGGAAACGGTTTTTTCGTTTGTGAAACGCAGGTCGAAAATTTTGATACGGCAAGAAATCTGCAATCTTTGACGCTGGATTTTATCGAAAAAGCTCAAAATCTCGGACACAATGCAGGTGAAATTCAGGCTTCGCTGGAGAAAAACTTACAGGCGAAAACACCGAACGAAATTTTACTGATCGAAACGGACAAAAATCTGCGGCGGATTCTTGTTTCGGAGATCGTTCAGGCGACAAATGCGAAAACTACCGGAATCGGTTTTAATGAATTTGAATCGAACGTCGGAAAATTCGATGCGATTTTCGTTGCGTTGAGCGATGAGGAAGAAAAAATCCGGAACATTTTGCCGCACGGTAAAAAATGTATATTTTTGAAAGCCCGTTCGGTTCCGGCGGCGATGCAGGGCGAAACTCGTCCGGCGGCGGATTCACTGATCGCCGTTGCATCGGGTTGGGATACGTTTTTGTTGATGGCAAAAACGATTTTGATTGCGGCAAAGGTTGACGGTGACTCGATTATCGTACGTTCGACGGCGGAGGATGGTTGGCGAAATGGTTTAGGAGATGTTTCGATGATTATCTGTGATTCGCTGACGGCAGAGGACTTGCCGAATGATGAAAAAGTTCGCCCGTTCCCGTTAATCGCAGAAGATTCTTTGCAGGATTTATACGAAATTTCTAATATCGAAAAATGATTCGATTCGATACATAAAATGATTTCGACTCAGACTCAAACAGATTCTAATAAAAAGTAAACTCAATGAAATCAGTCATTTAATGTAAAAATATGAAACGGCACAATCTTTGCTTTAATTAATTCTGCTAAATAAAACAAGGAGAAAAAAATATGCAAGACATTCAAAATATTCCGGTTCCCGATGATGATTCAAACGATCCGAACGCGGGTTTGGGAAGTCATTCAAACGTGCGTGAAGATTTAGACAATGACGACGAAACAGCGACTGAAGATGTTGGAAATATTACGGAAACGGAAAGTCAGCCGACCGGATTTGAAAATGTGCCACGCAGCGACAGCGACCGGACGGATATTGAACGACCTTAAGCAAATTTTCAAAATTTAAACAAATTCTTAAAAGCAAACTTTTGATTAACTTCAGAATGTTTGCTTTTTTGGTGCCGATTTGACAAGGATTTCATTTGTAACTATACTCGTTACAAATGGCATCAAATTCACAATTTGCAGTAGCGGTTCATATCTTGTCTATGCTCGCACAAAAATCCGATGAAAAAATTAAATCCGAGTGTATTGCCGAGAGCGTGAACACAAATGCGGTCGTTATTCGTCGGCTTTTGTGCAATTTGCAAGAGGCGAATTTGGTCGTGTCGCAGAAAGGTGCGACCGGCGGAACGCAATTGACCAAACGTGCCGAAGACATCAGCCTGAACGACATTTATGAAGCGGTTTCGACCGGAGAAGTTTTTTCGCTGCATCCTTCAAAACCTAATCAAGATTGTCCCGTCGGCAAAAATATCGAGTCGGTTTTATGCAATCTGCAAAAAGATATCGACGATGTAATCAGAGAAAAACTCGTGCGTTACACACTGGCTGATGTGCTTGAATCGGTAGAAAATGATGTTGTGCTGGCATAATATTCAATAATTTTTTTAGATTGATTTGTATCAATAGTTGTTACAAAAGTGTAAATAAATAAAGTAAATATACAGGGAACGTAAAAAGAAAATATGAGTAATGATTCGATTAGTGAAAAGACAATTTTAGATCACTTAAACTGGCGTTATGCCGTCAAAAAATTTGATGCTTCAAAAAAAGTTTCGGATGAAGATTTCGCGGCTTTGGAGCAATCGCTGATTCTTGCTCCGTCAAGTTACGGGCTTCAACCGTATAAATTTATCGTTGTGACGGATGAAGCGTTGAAGGAAAAATTACGTCCGGCGTGTTACGGACAAACGCAGATCGTTGACAGTTCGCACCTTGTCATATTTGCCGCGAAAATGGAATTAGATGATGAGTTCGTCGAGGAATATGTTCAGCGTTTGCAGGAAGTTCGCGGAACGCCACGCGAAATGATCGAAGAATATATCGGGATGATGAAAGGCACGATGAAAACCTTGCGTGACAATGGATTGGAAGTTTCGTGGTCGCAGCGACAGGCTTATATCGCACTCGGATTTTTGCTTGAAACGGCGGCGGTTCTGAAAATTGATGCGTGTCCGATGGAAGGTTTCGAGATCGAAAAAGTTAATGAAATTCTCGGACTCGAAGGTTACACGGCATCGGTTTTATGCACCCTCGGTTATCGTGCCGAAGACGATTGGTTGGCGGCGGTCGAAAAAGTTCGATTTACTAATGATAAATTGATCGTGCGAGTTTAGTAACAATTCAAACAGTGATGAAGAGACGGTTCAGGGAATAATAAGTTACAGATTCTATAAACCCTTTTCATCGCTGTTAATATTTTTTATGAAAAATTATACTGAAAATTCGATGACTTTTGATGAATATATCAAACTGATTGACAACCTCTTGGCGGAAGGTAAGACGACCGGCGAGATTCAGTCGGAGGCAATGTTTAATTACGGCAAAATGAATCGGCAACGGATGAAACGGCTGGCAAAAACGGTGAAGTTAAACGAAACACTGCTCAACACGGTCAGAACGATCACACGCAAAATGATCTGGCTGATAATCACCGAAGGTTGGTGCGGCGATGCGGCTCAGAATATTCCCGTCATTGAAAAAATCGCGGCGGAAAATCCGAATATCGAAACGCGGTATATTCTGCGTGATGAAAATTTGGATTTGATGGATCAGTATTTGACGAATAATGCCCGTTCGATTCCGAAATTGATTGCATTGGATGCGGAAACTCTGGACGAGATCGGAAGTTGGGGACCGCGACCGGAGGCTGCGATGGATTATTTTCAAGAAATGCGGGAAACAGGAATGGAAAAACCCGCGATGATGGAAAATATGCAGCGTTGGTATAACGAAAATAAGGAACAGGCGATTCAGAAAGAGTTTGAAGAAATGCTTGAAAATTGGAAATCTTAAATTAGTTAAAGGAGAAATTTATATGAATGAATTTTGGACAAATTGGCAACCGAAGATTCTTAGTGTTTTGAGATTTATCGTCGGATTTTTATTTTTGTGGCACGGCAGTCAGAAACTTTTCGGTTTTCCGCCATCCGACAAAGCCGGTGGACTTTCCGCACTGATTGCGGTTGCCGGAACTCTGGAATTTTTCGGCGGACTTCTGCTGGTGGTCGGACTTTTTACCCGCTGGACAGCATTTATCCTCAGCGGTTTGATGGCGGTCGCATACTTTATGGCACACGGCACAAAAGCATTTCTGCCGATTGTCAACGGCGGCGAACCGGCGGTTATTTACTGTTTCGTATTTTTATACCTGTTTTTTGCCGGCGGCGGCGAATGGAGTTTGGATAATTTGTTGAGAAAGAAAGTCTGATTAAACCGACAACTAATAGGTGATAACTAAAAATATGAAAGCATACGAAATAAACGAGTTTGGAATAGACAATCTGGAATTGGTCGAACGCGAGAAACCTTCGCCGAATGAAACGGAAGTGTCGGTTAAATTTCACGCCGCGTCTTTGAATTATCGGGATTTGATGATGGTTAAGGGGCATTACAATCCGAAACTGAAACGACCGCTCGTGCCGCTTTCGGATGGTGCGGGCGAAGTTGTCGAAATCGGCGAAAAAGTAACGAAATTCAAAGTCGGCGACCGCGTAATGCCGACGTTTATGCAAGGTTGGCACGACGGCGAAATTTCGTCCGGCAAAGCAAAAACGACACTCGGCGGCGATTTGGACGGCGTTCTGCGGGAGTTTGGAACTTTCGACGAAAACGGTTTGATTTGTATTCCCGAACATTTCAGCTTTGAAGAAGCGGCGACGCTTCCGTGTGCGGCGTTGACGGCGTTCAACGCACTTTATGAATCGGGCGATTTGAAGTCGGATGACACGGTTTTATTGCAGGGAACGGGCGGCGTTTCGATTTTCGCGTTGCAGATGGCGAGTGTTTTGGGATGCCGCGTGATAATCACTTCTTCGAGCGACGAGAAATTGAACAAAGCAAGTGAACTCGGTGCGGCGGATTTGATAAATTACAAAAAAACGGAAGATTGGGATAAGGAAGTTCTGAATTTGACCGAAAGACGCGGCGTTGATCACATCGTCGAAGTCGGCGGTGCGGGAACTTTGCAGAAAAGCATCAACGCTGTCAGAGTTGGCGGACACATTGCCGTAATCGGTGTTTTATCGGGACAAGGCGAGATAAATCCGACTCCGATCTTGATGAAAGCGGTGCGAATGCAGGGAATTTTCGTTGGTTCGCGGGAGATGTTCGCGGCAATGAATCAATTCTGGACACAGCATTCCCATCTGAAACCGATAATTGACAAAACCTTCAGTTTCGCTGATGCGAAAGACGCTTTCAAATATATGGACGGCGGTTCGCATTTCGGAAAAATAGTTATTAAATTTTAAATAAAGATCAAGGGGAAAATTATTATGACATACGAACCGATTCAACCGAGAAAAAATATTTATCCTGAAAATTGGAAGGATTTCTTGAAGGAGTTTTCAGACCGCAATAACAACCGTCGGGCAAGATTCGATTTATTTAAAGCGGACGGTGAGATTCTGGAAGAGAATCTTGAAGCACACTTTGAAGAATCACGCTTGGAAGATGACGGACAAAAAACCGTCGTTATTATAAGAATTGACCGTAATGATGCCGATGCCGAAAAAATCAAAAATGAAGTAACGAATGTTCGCCGGATCGGTGTTCAGTTTGACACGGACGGCAGCGAGTCCGCCCTTGAAATTACCGACGATCAAAATACTCTGGTGAGTCTCCGGTTTGAGTCGAAAGTTGACGGTGCTTCGTAAAATAAAATTAAAATGACTGAAGCGATAGATTCGGAAATTCAGAAATACGCCGAGAAATATACTTCGGATGAAAACGCTCTGCTGGAAGAATTGCGGCAGAAAACTCACGCTGAACGAAATGATAAATCTATGCTTTCAGGGTTTTATCAAGGGCGTTTATTAGCGATGTTCAGCAAAATGTTGAACCCGAAATGTATTTTGGAAATCGGCACTTTTATGGGTTATTCGACGCTTTGTTTAGCGGAAGGTTTGAGCGACGACGGAAAAATTATAACGCTCGACATTGAGCCGGAAACGAACGAAATTGCCAGGGATTTTTGGACGAGAACGGATTTGAACAGCAAGATCGAATCGCATCTCGGACCGGCAACAGAAATTATTCCGGCGTTGGACGAAACTTTTGACCTTGTATTTATTGATGCGGATAAGGAAAATTATAAAAATTATTACGATCTCGTTTTCCCGAAAACAAGAATCGGCGGGTTGATAATTGCCGACAATGTTTTGTGGAGCGGCGATGTTTTGAATGCGGAAAAAGGCGGAATTGTAAAAACGTCAACAAAAGCTCTGCACGAATACAATCAAAAAATTACTGCTGATGAACGAGTCAGCAACATTTTATTCGCAGTCAGAGACGGTTTAATGATAGCTAGAAAAGAAAAAGATTAGGAGAAAAAAATTATGGCAGAAAATATATATGAAATTCCCGTGAAAACAATTGACGGTAAAAAAACGAATTTGGGTGAATTCAAAGGTGAAGTTTTATTGGTTGTGAATGTTGCTTCAAAATGCGGTTTGACTCCGCAGTATGAGAGTTTGCAGAAACTTTATGATGAATATCACGACAAGGGTTTTGAAGTTTTGGGTTTTCCGTCAAACGATTTTATGGGACAGGAACCGGGAACGGAAGATGAAATCAAAGATTTTTGTTCGACGAAGTTCAATGTGCAGTTTCCGATGTTTTCAAAGGTCGGAATCAACGGCGAAAATCGGCATCCGCTTTATGCAAATATGATCGAATCTCATCCGCAAACCGACGTTGTGAACGGCAATGATCTATTGGACGGTCTGATAAAATTCGGACACAAACATCTTGACGAAACCGACGTTTTATGGAATTTTGAGAAGTTTCTAATCAGCAAAAACGGTGAAGTCGTCGCCCGTTTTGCTCCTGATGTAACAGCGGAAGATGAGCGTTTGACGAGCAAAATTGATGCGGAATTAGCAAAGTAATCATAAAGTTTTTGTCCGTAAAATCCGAGGGATGACGCTGAGTTAAAGTAGAAAAATATAAAATTATGAGTGATAAAAATAAAGTTTGGTTTATAACGGGAAGTTCAACGGGATTCGGCAGATTGTTGGCGGAGCAATGTTTGGAAATGGGCTACAAAGTTGTGGCGACGGCGAGAAATAAGGCTGATGTCAAGGATTTGGAAGAAAAATATCCTGAAACCGGGTTGGCGGTTCAACTCGATGTTACCGACGATAAAGATGTGAAAAATTCGGTAGCAAAAGCAGTTGAAAAATTCGGCACGATAGATATTCTGGTCAATAACGCGGGTTACGGACTCGGCGGCGGAATCGAAGAACCTTCGATGGAACAGATTCACCATCAATACGAGACGAATGTTTTCGGCGTAATTAAAATGATGCGTGAAGTTTTGCCGATTTTGCGTGGACAAAAAAGCGGTTTAATAATGAATCTTTCGTCGGTCGTCGGCATTGTCGCGTTTTCTTCGGTCGGTTATTATTCTTCGACGAAATTCGCACTCGAATCCTTGTCCGAAGCACTTTCACAGGAAGTCGAGCATCTTGGAATAAATGTAACGATTGTCGAACCGGGCGGTTTTCGCACCGATTTTGCGGGACGTTCATTTACGCAACCGGCGAACCGAATTGACGATTATGTTACGTCCGAAAGAGTTGATGCAATCGGCGAATATCACCACAATCAACCCGGCGATCCGGTTAAAGCCGTTAAAGCGATGATAAAAATTGCTGAAATGGGAAAACCGCCGTTGCGTCTGCCTTTGGGCGAAGATGCAGTTGAAAATATGGAGAAAAAGTTGGCGGCGTTACAAAAAAACATTGACGAAATGCGTGAAATCGCTGTCAACACAAAGGTTGACGAAGCGGAAAGTGCAGGCAAATAGTTAGATATATTTTCTTTTATTCGCGTCAATTCGCGTTTATTCGCGGGCAGGAATCTTAAAATGAGTTAAAGTAAATTAAGCAAAAAGATAAATTACGGAATAATCCCGACGGAAGTTTGGAAGACGGAAAAGCCGCTGGATATTTTCCAAAAAATGGCAGACGGAATTTATCCCGCACCGCCGATCAGCGAACTTTTCGAGTTCGGCATTTCAAAGGTCGAACACGGAAAAATTACGTTTAGCGGAACGGCGAAAGCTGATTTTTATAATCCGATGGGAACGACGCACGGCGGATTTATCGCCACCTTGCTCGATTCAACAATGGCGTGTGCCGTGCAATCAACACTCGACGCGGGAAAAGGTTCGACAAGTGTTGAACTCAAAGTAAATTTTGTCCGTCCGATATTTGAGAAAACGGGCAAAATTTATGCCGTCGGCGAAGTGATAAATGTCGGCAAACAAATCGCTTCGGCGGAAGGCAGATTGATTGACGAAAACGGCAAACTCTATGCTCACGGAACGACGACTTGTTTTATTTTTGACTTGTAAGATTATTCACCACAGGGACACAGAGGGGACGGAGATTTTATTAAGTGCTTGAGGAAAAAATCATGAATTACAAAATCTTTAAGAAATACTCTTTATGGTTAAGCCAATTTAGTGCGGCTATTTCGTTGATAAGTATTGTGTTTGTTAAAAGTTATTGGGTATTTGTGAATGCAAATTTAGCAGGGAATTTGGTTATTGTGTCAATATTTTTTGGTTTGCTTACGCTCTTATTTGGCTTAGTTTCTCTTCCTCGTTGGCAGGGTTTTGTAGCAATGGCAGTTTTTGGTTTTGTGGCTTATTTGATTTTATTTACGCCACTTTATGCAGTTTCTTAAAAAATCAAATTATGGAATATAAAAATTTAGGAAAAACGGATTTAAAAGTGAGTCGTTTAGGATTCGGCGGTGCGGAGATCGGACAGCAGCAAGCGACGCAGGAAACGGTCAATGAATTGTTGAACTCGGCGATTGATGCGGGTTTGAATCTGATTGATACCGCCGCCGCTTATTGGAAAAGTGAGGAAATGATCGGCAACGCCATCGGCAAACGTCGCAATGAAATCGTGCTAATTTCAAAATGCGGTGCGGTTGACGGATTTACGCGGAGCGATTGGTCGAAAAAAGGAATTTTGGAAACGATTCAAAAAAGTCTGCAATTATTGCAAACTGATTATTTGGATGTTGAACAGCTTCATTCGTGCGATGCCGAAACGATTAAACGCGGTGAAGTTGTCGAAGCGTTAATTGTTGCCAAGGAAAAAGGTTATATCCGCTATGCAGGATATTCGGGCGACGGTGAAAATGCCGTTGCCGCGATTGAAACGGACTTTTTCGACACCTTTCAAACTTCCGTTTCGATTGCCGATCAGGAAGCGATTGAATTAACGGTTCCGCTGGCAATAGAACGCGAAATGGGAATTATCGCCAAGCGTCCGATTGCCAATGCGGTTTGGCGACACGATGCAAAACCCGACGATTCGTATCATCACGAATATTGGGACAGAATCCAGACTTTGCAATATGATTTTCTCGACAAAAATATGAGCGAATCGGTGGCAATCGCTTTGAATTTTACACTTGCGGTTGAAGGAGTTGACACGGCAATTGTCGGCACGACAAAACCGGGACGTTGGAAGGAAAATGCCGAAATGCTGGAGCAGATTGATTCTAGCGAAAAAGATTATCAAAGAATCCGCGAGCGTTGGGCGGAACTTTCTGATGGTAAGGATTGGAAAGGACAGGTTTAAAAATTATTTGCCCGCGAAATACGCGAAGGGACGCGAAAAAAAAGAGAAGATATTTTTGCCCGCGAATTTACGCGAATCAACAAAATTAGAGAAAAATAATTGTAGGGGCAACGGCTTATTCTTGCCCATAAGTCGAACGGCGAAAGCAACGCAACATTATCAATACCGAACAAAGGGATAAAAATGAGTAAATTATTTGAAACATATAAATTAAGAGACATTGAATTCCGCAATCGGATTTGGGTTTCGCCGATGTGTCAGTATTCGAGCGAGGATGGAATGCCGACGGATTGGCATCTGGTGCATTTAGGAAGTCGTGCGGTTGGTGGTGCGGGACTTGTGATTCAGGAAGCGACGGCGGTTTCGCCCGAAGGTCGGATTTCGCCGTCGGACGCGGGAATTTGGAGCGATGAACACACCGAAGGTTACAAAAGAATCAACAAATTTATCAAAGAACAAGGTGCGATTGCGGGAATTCAACTTGCCCATGCCGGACGCAAAGCCTCGACTGCTCCGCCGTGGGAAAACGGGAAAGTTTTGGACGAAAACGAAGGCGGTTGGCAGACGTTTGCTCCGACGGCGGAGAGGTTTGCGGAAGATTTTACAATGCCGAAAGCGATGGATGAAAGCGATCTTGAAAAAGTTAGAAATGACTTCAAGTTATCGGCAAAACGTAGCGTTGAAGCGGGTTTTGAAGTGATCGAAATTCACGCCGCACACGGTTATTTATTTCACGAATTTTTATCGCCGCTTTCAAATAAACGCGATGACAACTACGGTGGAAGTCTGGAAAATCGAATGCGTTTTCCACTTGAAATCTCACAGATCGTCCGCGAAAATGTTCCCGAAAATTTGCCTGTTTTCGTTCGCATTTCTGCAAGCGATTGGACAGAAGGCGGTTGGGATATTGAGCAATCGGTTGAGTTTTGCAAAGAGCTTAAAAAACTCGGAATTGATCTTATAGATGTTTCTTCGGGCGGAAATGTTCCGAGTGCGGACATAAAAATCGGTGCGGGCTATCAAGTTCCGTTTGCGACGGAAATCCGCGAAAAAGCAGAGATTCCAACAGGTGCGGTTGGCTTAATAACGAACGCAACGCAAGCCGAACAAATCTTGCAAAACGGCGAGGCGGACGCGATTTTTATGGCACGCGAATTTCTGCGTGAGCCTTATTTTGTATTCGATGCGGCACGCGAACTCGGTGCGAAAATTGATTATGTTCCGAACCAATATGGTCGGGCAATTGATCTGCGAAAAGCTAAGTCGGCTTAAGAGATTAACTACTTTAAGATTTTATGATTATTAAGTGTTGCAAAAATGGTGGTGAGTTGGAATTTTCTGAAAAAGAAGGATTGTCAAAATCTGAGGGGCGAGAAAATTTTCGAGTTACTATCAAAAGTACTCATTTGACATCTTTCACGGATGTATATGCTTTTGATCCATTCAATTTCAACTTAGTGAGATTTTTTGAAGATTTGGCAAAAAACTGGAAAGGATTTGACGGCGAAAAAGAATGGAGTTCATTAGAAGGTGAATTTAGTTTAGTCTGCACGTCGGATAATTTAGGGCATTTTGCACTCGAAGCCACGATAAGAAATATCGAAGATACGAGATGTGCGAGAAAAACAATTTATATTGAAGCAGGACAGCTTGAAAAAATTATTTTAGAAGCGAGAAAATTTTTTAACATTTCAAAATCTTGAAATATTTTAAGTCAGTTTAAAGTTATTGAGCTGGAATTGGGGATTTGGAGGAATGTTGACAACGGAATTTAGAAAGGGAAATAAAGGGTAAAAATTATGAAAGCAATCAGAGTTAACGAACTAGGCGGAGTTGATAAATTATCATACGAAGATATTGAAAAGCCTTCGCTGAAAGCGGACGAGATTTTGGTAAAAGTTGCGGCGGCTGGAATTAACTATGCCGATACGATGATGCGTTCGGGGAATTATTTAACGATGCTGGAACTGCCGTTTACGCTTGGTTATGAAGCCGCCGGAACGGTTGCGGAATTGGGCGAAAATGTGACGAATCTGGAAGTTGGACAGAGAGTTTTGGCGACGACTTCGAGCGGCGGTTATGCGGAATATGCGACGGCGAAAGCAAATACCGTGATTCCGATTCCCGATGCGTTGGGTTACAGCGAAGCGAACGCTTTGCTCGTGCAAGGTTTGACGGCACTCGGACTGCTTGACGATGCAAAATCAGGGCAGAGCATTTTGATCCACGCAGCGGCGGGCGGAGTTGGAAGTTTGCTGGTTCAACTCGCAAAAGACAAAGGTTTAAAGGTTATCGGAACGGCTTCGAGTCAGGAAAAATTGGATTTTGTCGAAAGTCTCGGCGGCGATGTAATGATAAATTATTCAAATGATGATTGGACGGAAAAAGTTCTCGAAGCAACCGACGGAAACGGTGCGGATTGGATAATCGAAATGGTTGGCGGCGACATCGTGGCGAAAAATCTAAAGGTTTTGGCAACACACGGAACGATGATCGTTTACGGTTCAGCAAGCGGCGAAGATTTCAAGATTTCTGTACTAAATTTGATGTATAAAAATCATTCCGTCAAAGGATATTGGTTAATGAACGAGCCGGTTGAAAATCGAATCAGATTTACAAAAGAACTGCTCGGACATATCGCTTCGGGGAAATTAAAAGTTGAGATAACAGAGTTTCCACTCGAAAATGCGAAGGAAGCACATCAATCAATTGAAGACCGCAAAACGAAAGGCAAGGTTGTTTTAACTGTAAAATAGTTGAATGAAGATAAAAGACAAAATAATTCTCGTTACGGGCGGAGCAAATGGAATCGGAAAGGCTTTGTGCGAAAGATTTCATGCGGAAGGTGCGGAGAAAGTTTTTGTTGCTGATCTGGAATTTGATAATGCGGAAAAGGTTGCGGAATCTATTAATGGAAAGGCTTTTAGGCTGAATGTTGCGGATGAAGAGAATTGTAAACAAGTCGTAACTCAGATTTTAGATGAATGCGGGAGAATAGATTTTGTCGCGTCGAACGCGGGAATCGGCGGGGCGGAAGGTTCTTTGGAAGTTGCGGACAAGATTTGGGATTTGGTTTATAAGGTCAATGTTTTGTCGCACGTTTATTTAGCGAAAGCGATATTTCCGCAGATGATTGAAAATGGCGGCGGCGGTTTTATGATAACGGCTTCGGCGGCGGGGCTTTTGACGCATCCGATGTCGGCTCCTTATTCGGTGACGAAACACGCGGCGGTGGCGTTGGCGGAGAGTTTTGCGATTGAATTCGGTGATAAAATTTACATTTCGTGTCTTTGTCCACAAGGCGTTAAAACGCGTTTGATCGAAGATCCGAATTATGGGAATAATCAATTTCTGATTCCCGATTCGATCACGGTCGAAGAATGTGTAGATGCCGTTGTGAAGACTTTGGAAAAGGAAGAGTTTTTGATTTTGCCGCACGAAGAAGTCGGCGAATATATTATTAATAAGGCAGAAAATTATGATCGTTGGCTGCACCAATTGCGAAAGGTTCGGGCGGCGGTTTTAAGTTAAAAAGGGGATTAGCCACGAACATATAGACGGACAAAACAAGAAAATTGAGAAAAATGAATCTTTTGTAACAAAATTTTCTTTTCTTATTTTCGTGAATTTTCGTATTTCTTCGTGGCATATAAATAAAAAATTATGAAAATTGGAATTATCGGAGCAGGAAATATTGGCGGAAATGCGGCGAAACTTTTTGCCGCAGCGGGACACGAAATTGCGATTGCGAATTCGCGTGGACCTGAAACTTTAAATAACGAAATCAAAGAAATCGGCGAAAATTCAAAGGCTTTAACAGTTGAGGAAGCGGCGAAATTTGGCGAAATCGTTTTCGTTTCGATTCCGTTCGGCAAATATAAAGAACTTCCGGTTGATGCTTTGGCGGGGAAAATTGTCATTGATTCAAACAATTATTATCCCGACCGCGACGGGGAATTTGCGGAGATCGAAAGCAATAAAATCACTTCAAGCGAACTTCTTGCCGAACATTTGAAAGGAGCAAAAATCGTTAAAGCATTTAACACAATTTGGTTTGAACATCTGAAAACGCAGGGAAACAAGGATTTGCCTGTGGACGAACGCCGCGTGATATTCTTGTGCGGCGACGATGCTGATGCAAAAAAGAAAGTGTCGTCGTTGATCGAGGAAATCGGTTTTGGTGCTTATGACACGGGAAGTTTGAGCGAAGGCGGGAAAACTCAAGCAGTCGGCTCGGGAATTTATAACCGGGATTTAACTGTGGCGGAAGTCGAATCTGTTTTGCAAGCCGGTTACTAGACGATAGTGAAGGTTGATAATTCATCGCAGAGTTGCATAAACTTTTAAATAATTAAACAGTGGTTTAAATAATTTATTTGATAGTTCTAACTAGGAGATTAAATGAATTGAACGTTTTCTCTCTCTCTCTGTGAACTCTGCGGCTGAGTAGTAAAAAACGTAAGTTGAAGAAAACTAGGGAAATAATTTTATGAGTAAATTTTTTGATAAGTTAAAAGTTGGAAATCTGGAATTGGACAATCGAATTGTTTACGCTCCGATGACGCGTAGCCGGGCGGATGATGTTGGAATTCAGCCGGATTATGCGGCGGAATATTATCAGCAGAGAGCGTCTGCGGGTTTGATAATTACGGAAGCGACGAATGTTTCGCCGATGGCAAAAGGTTATATTCGCACGCCGGGAATTTATACGGATGAGCAGATCGAAAGTTGGCGGAAAATTGTTGATGCAGTTCACGCAAAAAACGGCAAAATTTTTATGCAGATTTTTCATACGGGACGCATCGCTCTGCCGGATTTTTTGCCCGCAGGTGTTGAAAAACCCGTTGCTCCGAGTGCGGTCAAAGCGAGCGGCGAAAATTATACGGACGATGGAATGAAGGAATTCGTCGAACCGCGGGAATTAATGATTGATGAAATCAAAGCGATTGTCGAGGATTTTGCAAAAGCGGCGAAAAATGCGACTGATGCGGGTTTTGACGGTGTTGAACTGCACGGTGCGAACGGATATTTGGTTCAGCAATTTTTATCAACAAATACGAATAAACGCGAGGACGAATACGGCGGTTCGATTGAAAATCAGGCGAAGTTTTTATTTGAAGTTCTTGACGCGATGATTGCGGAAATCGGCAGTGAGCGAACAGGCTTGCGGCTTTCGCCGGGCGGACAATTTAATGATATGCACGAAACAGATTCTGCCGAACTTTATAATTATGTTACCGGCGAACTGAACAAACGCGATTTAGCTTATTTACACATCGGAACATTTGACGATGATAAAAACTGGCATCCTGTTTTGCGTCCGATTTACGAAGGAATTTATTTTGCGGGAGTCGGTTTTGACAAAGAGTCAGGCGAGCAATTATTAGCCGAAGATAGTGCAGATGCAATCGTTTACGGTAAATTATTTCTGGCAAATCCCGATCTGCCGAAGCGTTTCAAACTCGATGCAGAATTGAATGCTTGGGACGAACCAACATTCTATTCGCCGGGCAAAAAGGGTTATACGGATTATCCGACTTTAGAAGCAGCAGCAGCGGCTAAATAATTCAGAGTTTGAAGTTGGAAACTTAGAGGAAATCAAAAAATAAGGAGAAATTATGTCGTTAAAAGAAAAACTGGAAAATATATCGAAAGAATCGGGAAGCAAAATGCCTGATGATGTGAAGGCAAAAATGAAAAAGCAGATCGAAGAGCTGAAAAGCACGGGAATTGTTGCAAATTCGCTTGGCGAAGGTGCGAAAATGCCCGAATTTGAATTGCCGAATACTAATGGTGAAATGGTTTCATCGGCTGGTTTGCTAAAAAAGGGAAATATAGTCCTGACATTTTTTCGTGGTAGTTGGTGACCATATTGCAACGCGGAGCTGGATGCTCTGCAAGAAGTCGCTGATGAAATAAAAGAAACGGGAGCAACATTGATCGCAATTTCGCCGGAACGCAAGGAATTTTCAAAACAAATGGCGAAAAAGCACGATCTGACGTTTAATATTTTGTGGGACGAGGGAAATCACGTTGCTGAAAAGTTCGGGATAAAATTTGCGTTTCCTGAATATCTTAAAGAAGTTTATAAAGGTTTCGGCTCGGATTTACAGCGTTATAACGGTGATGATTCGTGGACGCTGCCGATGCCGGCAAGATATGTGATCAATCAAGAAGGCGAAATTGTTTCAGCGGAAGTTCATCCTGATTATACGAAACGTCCCGAACCTTCGGAAACGGTTAATGATTTGAAGGAAATAAGCGAGTAATGATGAAAGTTTTTTTAACGGGAGCGACGGATTATGTCGGCTCGACAATTGCGGAAAAGTTGAGAGGTCGCGGTTATAAAGTTACCGGTTTAGCGAAAGACTCAAAAGCGGCGGCGAAATTAACGGAGATAAATGTTGAGATTGTCGAAGGAAACTTGGAAGATTTCGATGTTTTGAAAAAAGCCGCGAGTGAAGCCGATGCCGTAATTCACACGGCTTTTCGGCACGGCGGCGGCGATTACGAAAAGTCTGCTCAACTCGACCGGGATATTGTAAACGCTTTCGGTGAAGCGTTGGCTCAGTCGAATAAGCCCTTTATTATTAGTTCGACTTCGGCAATTTTGCCCGATACGAGAGCAACGGAAGCGGACGAAGATTTTCCGTTCGATCAGAATTCAAAACGCAGAATTCGCGGCGAAACCGAGTGGGATATGCAGCAGATGTCGCAGAAAGGTGTGCGGGCAATTGTTTTGCGGATGCCGCTTTTTATCTACGGTCGCGGCGGAAGTGCGTTTATTTCGTTTATGATCGAGGAAGCGAAAAAGTCGGATTCGGCAAATTATATCGGTTCGGGCGAGCAGTTGGTTTCGGCGATTCACGTTGAAGATGCGGCTGATCTATTCGTTGCGGCACTCGAAACAAGCACTGCGAAAGGCATCTACAATGTGGCGACGGAAAGCGTTTCGATGAAGGCTTTGAATGAGGCTATTGCAAGATTATTAGATATAAAAACGCAAAGTATTTCCGAAGAAAAGGGAAACGAACAATTCGGTAAAATGGGTGAGTTTTTCAATAAAAATAATCAACTTTCGGCTGAAAAAGCTAAACGGCAAATTGAATGGTCGCCGAGTGAATTTACGACGATCACGGAAGATATTGAAAACGGTTCGTATAGAAAATACAAGGAATAAAAAATTATGAGTGAAAAAAAAGTTTGGTTTATAACGGGATGTTCGACGGGATTCGGACGGGAATTGGCGAAGCATTTGCTGGAAAATGATTATCGAGTCGCGGTTACATCGAGAAATACGGACGACATAACGGATTTGGTTGAAATCAATGCGGAAAATGCTCTGGCGTTGGAGTTGGATGTAAACGACAAAAAACAAGTCAGGGATTCGGTTCAGCAAGCGGAAGAGCATTTCGGGAAAATTGATGTTTTGGTAAATAATGCCGGCTTCGGCTATTTCGGAGCGATTGAGGAGTCGGACGAAGATGAAGTTCGCTCGATGTTTGAAACGAATTTCTGGGGATTAGCGGAAATGACGCGAACGGTTCTGCCGAAAATGCGTGAGCAAAAAAGCGGAACAATCGTCAACATTTCGTCAATCGGCGGTTTGGTCGCATTTCCCGGAGTCGGTTATTACAACGCGACAAAATTTGCTGTCAACGGTTATTCCGAAGCATTGCAAAAAGAACTTGCACCGCTTGGAATTGACGTAATAATTGTCGAGCCGAGTGGTTTTCGCACCGATTGGGCGGGACGTTCGGCGAATGACGCGAATAAAACAATTGACGATTATGCGGAAACCGCCGGAGTGAACAAAGACTCGATTCGTTCTGTCAGTGGAAAACAAGCGGGCGATCCGGTTCGTGCGGCGAAAGCAATAGTTAAGGCTGTCGAAGCGGAAAATCCGCCGAAGAATTTGCTTTTAGGAAAAGCGGCATTGAAAAATGCACGTCTGAAACTGGAGAGTTTGAAGGAAGAATTCGACACTTGGGCGGAAACTTCGGAAGGTGCGGATTTTCCGGAAGCGGAAACTGCACAGGCAAACTAAAAGGTTTGAAATTTAAGGTTCAAAGTTTAAGGTTAAACATTTGCTGTTGAATCTTGAATTTTGAATTTTGAACCTTGAATCCGAAAAAATATGAAAGAATATTTAGAAGCAACTGAGTTTTTGGATTTTGATAATGATGATGTCAGGGAATTTGCCGAGCGGAATTCTGTTGGTGCAAAAACTGAAAAGGAAAAAGCAATTCAGCTCTACAATGCTGTTCGTGATGAATTTCAGTATAATCCGAACATTTTAGATTTAAGTCGGAAAGGCTTGAAAGCGAGCGATCTGCTTACACGGACACGTGGTTATTGTGTTGAAAAAGCGGTTCTGCTGGCGGCGGTTTCGCGTGCGGTTGGTGTGCCGAGTCGTTTGAGTTTTTATATTGTCCGAAATCATATCGCGACGGAAAAACTCGAAAAGATATTACAAACAAATTATCTCGTGTTTCACGGTGCGGCGGAAATGTTTATTGATGGCAAATGGCTGAAAACGACTCCGGCGTTTGATAAAAATCTGTGCCGCTATTTGAATGTCGAGCCTTTAGAATTTGATGGCGAAACAGATTCTATCTTTCAGGAATACGACCGTTCAGGTAGAGTTTTCATGAAATATTTGCACGAATACGGAGCGTTTTCCGATTTACCTTACCAACTTTATTTGGACGAATTGAATAAACATTATCCTCATATCTTTGAGAATAAAAAATATACTAATGGAGATATGGTTTATGATTTCGCGGGAAAATAATTGAAAATAACAGGAAACAGGAATGAAAGAATTAGCAAACAAGACAGCATTTGTAACAGGCGGAAGTCGCGGAATTGGAGAAGCGATTGCAATAAAATTAGCAGAAAACGGGGCTGATGTAGTCATTACTTATGTTAAATCCGCTGAAAGTGCAGAAAAAGTTGTCAAGAAAATCGAAAGTTTCGGCGTAAAAGGTTTGGCGATCAAAGCCGATGCGAACGAAGCGGAAAATGTGATTGATGCGGTAAAAGAAACTGTAAAGGAGTTCGGCAAAATTGATATTCTTGTAAATAATGCGGGCGTTGCGGAAATGAAGCACGTAACAGAATGCACACTTGAAGATTTTGATAAAACGATGAATATAAATGTTCGTGCGGTCTTCGCGGCGACAATTGAAGCCGTCAAAACGATGCCGGAAAATGGGCGGATCATAACCATTGGAAGCGTAAATGGTGACGTAATGCCGATGCCGACCGGCTCTTTATATGCGATGTCAAAAGGTGCGGTGAAAATGTTGACAAAAGGTTGGGCAAGAGATCTGGGCGGGAAAAACATTACCGTAAACATAATTCAACCCGGTCCGGTTGATACAGATATGAATCCGGCAGATGGTGATTTTGCCGAAATGGTTAAGCCGATGTCAGCTTTAGGACGTTACGGCAACAGCGTCGAAATTGCTGAGTTGGCAAGTTTTCTGGCAAGCCTGAGAGCGAGTTACATCACAGGTGCAACAATTAATATTGATGGTGGTATTACAGCATAAAATTAGATAAATTATAAAAATATGGGTAATAAAATACAAGCATACGCGGCGATGGAAGCCGGTGGGAAATTTGAAGCGTTTGAATTTGACGCGGGTGAATTGGGAAGTGAACAGGTCGAGATAAAAGTTACGCACTGCGGGATTTGTCATTCTGATCTTTCGATGTTAAAAAATGAATGGATGATGACGCAATATCCGTTTGTCGGCGGACACGAGGCGGTTGGCGAAGTTGTCGCACTTGGCGAAAATACAAAGGGTTTGAAGGTCGGCGATAAAGTCGGTTTGGGTTGGAATTCGGAAACTTTTATGCACTGCGATCAATGTATTTCGGGTTTTCAGATAAATTGTCCGACGTTGGAAGGAACGATTGTCGGTCGTCACGGTGGCTTTGCGGATAAAGTTCGCTGTCATTGGGCGTGGGCGGAGAAATTGCCGGAAGGTCTTAATGCTTCAAAAGCGGGACCACTTTTTTGCGGTGGAATTACGGTTTTTAATCCGTTCGTGCAGAATGATATTAAACCGACGGACAAAGTTGGAATCGTCGGCATCGGCGGTTTGGGGCATTTGGCGGTGCAGTTTGCGGATAAATGGGGTTGCGAAGTTACGGCGTTTTCGACTTCGCCGGAGAAGGCTGACGAGGCGAAGGAAATGGGAGCTGATTATCTGGTTGACACGCGAAGCGATGCGGAACTTGAGAAACTGGCGGGGAAATTCGATATGATTATTTCGACCGTTAATGTTCCGCTCAATTGGTCGGCATATATGAAAGCACTCGCTCCGAAAGGGAAATTGCATATTGCGGGTGCAGTTTTGGAACCGATTCCGGTTGTGTCGTTTGATTTGATCGGTAAACAAAAAATCGTGACGGGAACAGCAACCGGAAGTCCGATAAACGTTAGACAAATGTTGGAATTTTGTGCAAGGCATAACATAAACGCAGTTACCGAAGACTTCAAAATGTCTGATGTTAATGAAGCATTCGAACATTTAGAAAACGGCAAACCGCGTTACAGAATCGTATTGGAAAATGTTTTTAGTTAAAGTTAAAAGTAAAAATTAGACTTCAGCTACGAGAGAACACGAAAATTTACGAATTTATTTTAATTTGGATTTCTAAAATGATGTAAAGTTTCGTGCAGCTTCGTGTTGGTTCGTGGCTAAAAATAAAAAAGGGGAGAAAATAAAATTATGAAATTCACAAGAAAAGCAGACGCAGAATGGAAAGGAAGTATTCAAGAGGGAAAAGGCAAAATTGCTTTGGGAAGCGGAGCATTTGAAGGAGCATATTCTTTCAAATCACGTTTTTCAGAAGACGAAGATCAAAAAGCGACGAATCCGGAAGAGTTGATCGCCGCCGCTCACGCGGGTTGTTACACGATGGCACTTTCGGGGAATTTGGGCAAAGCCGGATATGAACCGACAAATATTCATACCACTGCAAACGTTAAGATCGAAAAAGAGGGCGAAGGTTTTGTAATCCCGAATATTGATCTGGAAACAACGGCGGAAGTTGAAGGCATTGAAGATGAAGAGTTTCAGAAAATCGCTGAAGAAACAAAGAAAACCTGTCCGGTTTCGCAAGTTTTAAGCGGTGCGGAAATTAGTTTGAAAGCAACGCTGAAATAGATCTGTGAAGTTTTGCAGAAAAATTAATATAAACAAAAAAAGCCGAATCAGAATTTATTTTGATTCGGCTTTTTCATCTTTTAAAGTTTAATTGGTTTGAGTTTTAGATTTATCATCGTCAGTTCCGCGTCCGGTTTTTTGTTGTAGTTCATCAATGCGTTTCGAGGCTTCGGCTTTGGTCAAATTTTCGTCAAAATCAACATTTGCCTGCTCCGAAAGTGTCTGTAAATAAGACGCTTGAGCTCCGGTCATCGCCTCATCTCCGGTTGTCCAGTTATCCGGGTCTTTAACTGCGTTGGTGTTTTCTTTTTCGCTTAATTCGTTTTTGTCTATCATTTCATTATACTCCTAAGTTTGTATTGATATGTTTCATAAATAAAACATATTATGATACATTGCACTTATTGTGCCAAAGAAAATCAACTTGCCGTTTGTAACTTTGTTTGTTACAATTGATTTGTTTTCGGATATTGAGTAGAATTAATGAAACGGTATTTTTAGTAATAATATTTATTAGGGAGATATAAAAAGATGGGAGATTTTGCAAAAACAGCAACAGACGCGAATTTTGAAAGTGATATATTAGGATCGGATAAGCCGGTACTGGTTGATTTTTGGGCGGAATGGTGCGGACCTTGTCGGATGATCGCACCGACGGTTGAAGCGGTTGCCGAAGAATATAAAGACACGGCGGGCGTTTACAAAATGAACGTTGACGAAAATATGAACGTGCCGCAAAGATATGGCGTTCGCGGAATTCCGACACTGATCGTTTTTCAAGGCGGCGAAGAAAAAGAACGTATCGTCGGAGCGGTTTCAAAGGAAGCGATTGCTCAGGCACTCGATAAATATACTTCGGCGGAAAGTGCGTCTGCGTAAAGTCAGTCGGCATTAACAATTAGCGGTGAGCAGTAGGCAGTATTTGCTTACTGCTCACCGCTTGATATTTTTAAAAGACCAAAAATAATTTGCCTGCTGCTCACCGCTAATAAAGACGAGAATTATAACTTCAGCAAAATTAGCGTGATTAGTGGGCAAAGTGTTCAGAAAATTATGAAAGCAATAGTTGTCAGAAAATACGGCGAACCGGAAGCGATGAAACTCGAAGAAGTTGCCGATTTAGAACCGGATGCGGATCAGATTTTAGTGCGGATAAAAGCGGCGGGAATCAATCCGGTCGATACATATGTGCGGCAGGGAAATCACGTTTCAGCACCGCCTGTGCCGTTTACGCCGGGAAAAGACGCGGCGGGAATTGTTGAATCGGTTGGCGAAAACATTATGAAAGTTAAAATCGGCGACCGGGTTTATTTGGCAGGTTCGATAACGGGAACTTACGCGGAAACGGCTTTATGCGAAGAATCACAAGTTTGGAGTTTGCCGAATAGTACAAGTTTTGAACAAGGTGCGGGAGTTTTCGTGCCTTATGCGACGGCATATCGGGCGTTGATAATGAAAGCAAGACCGAAGATCGGCGAAACTGTTTTGATCCACGGAGCAAGCGGTGCAGTTGGAATTGCGGCAGTTCAGTGGGCAAAAAATGCAGGATTAACGATTATCGGAACGGCGGGTTCGGAAGATGGAAAACGGCTCGTAAAAGAACAAGGTGCGGATTTTGTGTTCGATCACTCAAGCAAAAATTATCTGAACGAAATAGATGAAGTAACCGAAAACAAAGGCGTTGATATAATTTTGGAAATGTTGGCGAATGAAAATCTAGTCAAAGATTTTGACGTTTTAGCAAAATTCGGGCGAATCGTGATTATCGGAAATCGTGGGAGTTTGGAATTTGATCCGCGTTTAATAATGGGCAAAGATGCAACAATTTATGGAGTTGCATTGTTCAATACTTCGCAAAATGAATTTGCAGAAATACATTCGGAAATATATAAAGGCTTGAGCGAAAGTTACTTAAAATCTATTGTCGGCAAAAAATTCTCATTTGAAAATGCACCGCAAGCACACATAGAAGTTATTGAAAGTAAGGCATTTGGCAAAATTGTGTTGGAAATTTCCTAAAAAAGTTTTATCATAAACGGATTATTATGAGTAAAATAACAAATCATACGAACATCTACGTGACGAGCATTATTGAAGATATTCAAACCCGTTTTACCAACGAACAAACGACGAAATTTATCGAAGGCGAGGAGATCAAACGCGAATATACGTTTGAGGACGGAGCGGTTATTTTATATGAGTGGCAAAATGCACCGCGTTCGGGTTCGTCAGGCAAATTTAATCACCGATTTACATTGAAAACACTGCCGAAACCGAATCTGCACAAACTTAAAACGGGCATTATTAAAGAAATAAATTACCCTTGAACGGACTTTGGGATTTAAGATTTGAGATTTTTCCAAACAACCGAATCTCAAATCTTAAATCCGAGGTGTATTTATCCATTCTTCCGCGAAAAATCTTCCATAAAATCAACTAAGGCTTGAACACCTTCTTGCGGAAAAGCATTGTAGATCGAAGCACGAATTCCGCCGACGCTGCGATGTCCTTTCAAACCATCCAAACTTTTTGCGGTTGCTTCATCGGCAAACTGTTTTTCCAAATCTTCGCTCGGTAGATTAAAAGTTACGTTCATTAAAGAACGGGCATTTTTGTCGGCGTGTCCCGTGTAAAAACCGTCGCTGGAATCAATTGCGTCGTAAAGAATTCCGGCTTTTTCCTCATTCTTCTGTTCCATCGCAGCAAGTCCGCCCTGTTCTTCAAGCCACTGGCAGACGAGATCAATGATGTAAATTCCCCAAGTGTTCGGCGTATTGAGCATCGAATCTTTGGCGGCGATGGCACGATAATCAAGCAATGTATGCTGATTTTCAGGAACCTTTTCGATCAGATCATCGCGGATTATAACGAGCGTCACGCCGCTCGGTCCGATATTTTTTTGAGCACCGGCATAGATTAACGCATATTTTTCCAAGTCGAGCGGTTTTGAAAGAATATTCGACGACATATCGCAAACAACGGGAATTCCGCCGCCGTCCAGATCGCGTTTGAATTCAACGCCCTCGATGGTTTCATTGGAAGTATAGTGAATATATTTGGCGTTTTCGCTGAACGTCAGTTCATCGTCCGATGGAACGGATTTGAAACCCGTGTCGGCGGAATTATAGATCGCTTTTCCGTTTCCCTCGCGGTTCGCTTCCTTAATTGCTTTTTTCCCCCACGTTCCGGTGACGATATAATCGGCAGTTTCGTCTTCGCCAAGAAAATTCAGCGGAATCATCGAAAATTGCAAACTCGCTCCGCCCTGCAAAAACAGAACTTGAAAATTATCGGGAATATTTAAATGTTTGCGAAGTCCGTTCTCGGCACTTTCGATAATTTTGTCGAAATGGCTCGAACGATGGCTGATTTCCATCACCGACATCCCGATTCCATTGAGCGAAAGTAGTTCGCTCTGAGCTTTTTCCAAAACGGAAACGGGCAAAGTCGCCGGTCCCGCACTAAAATTATATATTCTTTCGGTCATAATACCTCTCTCTGCTAAAAATTTATTTTGTAAAAAATTAAAGGCAAGCATAACATAGGTTTTAAGCATATTTAAATCAGCCGACGCTGTTGTTCGTCCCAAATTCGTAAGTCTTATTTTGCTGCTGTGAAAACTATATTTGAATTTGATTTAAAATGATATAATATCGGATAATCTTAACAACTAAACTAAAAAACTCGTCATCTTAGACAAAGTTTTGAAACAATTATTCAATATACAATTTTTGGAGGATTCTGATGTTACGTAAAAATTATTTTTCGATGCTTTTATTTTTTATGTTTTTGGCGGTTGCCGGAACAGTTGGTGTTTCCGCTCAGGTTACGGTTGGCGGAACTGTTGTGCTTAAAGATTCTAAAGACAAAAAGACTCCGCTTGAAGGAGCAAAGGTCGAATGTTTTCGAATTGATGTGAAGGAAAGCTGCGGTTCGACGATGACCGATGCTGCCGGTAAGTTTTCGTTCACTAACATTTCCGAAAAATCTACCGTTGTTCTGGCAATGAGTGCGGCAACGGTTGCTCCGCAAGTTACGGTTAACGTCAGAATGGATGCTTCCAACTCAATCGAAGCGGTTGCCGGACAAAGTTTTGTGCCGACCGAAGAAGATGTCCGTGAAGTTTATCTGACCTACGCTAAGGAAAACGGCAAATTAACCGCTGAACAAAAGAAAGAATTGGCGGACAGGGAAAAGGTTGTTGCTGAACGAGAGAAGAAAGATGAAAACACCAAACAAAATAATGCCCTCCGTGATAAATATATAAAAGAAGGCAATGCGGCGTTCAACAAAGGCGATTACGATACGGCAATCGTGAATTTTGAAAACGGTTATAAAATAGATCCTGACTTTCTGGGAAGTGCTCCGGTGTTTCTGAACAATCAGGCTCAATCAATCAAACAAAGAGTATCGGATGAATATAACGCAGCAGCTAAAAGCGGCGATAGCAAAAGCATTTCGGCTGCTAAAACAAAACTAACGAAGGACTTCGGCGAGACTCTGGAACTGGCAACTAAATCTTATTTAATGGTAAAAAACGCCGGTGAGCCGAAGGATGTCAGAAAAGATGATTTAAAATTATCCGAAAGCATTATTAGAGATGTTTTCAAAATTATGGGTAAGGTCAATGTAAATTTAGCGGGAAATATCGGAAGTGAAGAAGATGCTGCCCAAGCTATTGCGGTTTATCGTAACGCCTTGCAAATTTTGCCGAATGATCCCGATGTGCTGTCCGGTTTAGGTCTGTCGCTTTATATTTCCAGCGAATTTGTCGGCAGTAATCCGCAGAAACAAGAGAGCTTGAACTATATGACTCTCTACAAAAAAGTCGCTCCGAAAGATCATCCGCAACAGCCCGTCGCTGATGAGATTATTGACACTTTAGTAAAAGTTAACAAGTTGAAACCACAAAAGATTGACAAATAAATTGTGATTTTGACCAATCGGTTAATTATTCAGCCAAGGCGGATTTGAGTTAATTCTCGAATCCGCCTTTCTCATTAAATTTTCTTCAAAATATTCTTGCACTCCAACAAAATTAAATTTTGCTTGACACACACTGGTTAAATCTTTAGTATTGATATTTAACAGCGTTTACTGTTGTTAAATATCTCCCCAAACAGTAATTTTGTACACTTCAGAAACTTCATCCGAACACAGTCATTAAGAAGGATTAAATAAAATTAAATGTCAGCAAAACTAGGTGAAATCCTTGTCCGTGAGAATCTTATTACTTCACAGCAACTTCGTGAAGCGTTGGATTATCAGCGAAACAGCGGCGGACGTTTGGGGTCAAATTTAATTAAACTGGGAATCATTTCGGATGAAGTGATAACTTCCGTTTTGTCGCGTCAGTATGGCGTTCCTTCAATTAACTTGGAGCTTTTTCACATAGACGAAGAAACAGTTAAATTGATCTCACAGGAAGTCGCGATGAAATATACGGTTTTGCCAATTTCTAAAGTCGGTTCCACGCTGACGATGGCGATGGCAGACCCGACCAATGTTTTTGCGATGGACGACATCAAGTTTATGACCGGCTTGAACGTTGAACCTGTGATTGCTTCGGAAGCCTCAATTCAAATCGCCGTCGCCAAATATTACAGTTTTTCAAAAGAGATGGATTTGGCAAGCATTGCGGTAGATGATGATTTTGCCAAGATGAGTGCACAAATGTCCGGCAACGGCAACGGAAATAACGGCAAAGTTCAAAAATTGAATGATTCTGATCTCGCCGTTTCACTCGATAAATTTGAATTTGCAAAAGGTGATACGGAAGATTTAGAAATTGTCGAAGATAACGACGAAATTGATCTGGCACAGTTGGCAAAAGCGAGTGAAGATGCTCCGGTTGTCAGATTGGTCAATGTTTTGCTGGTTGATTCTTTGCGTCGCGGAGCATCCGATATTCACGTTGAACCTTATGAAAAGGATTTCCGCATCAGATTCAGAATTGACGGACTTTTGTATGACGTAATGCACCCGCCGATGAAAATGCGTGATGCACTCATTTCGCGTCTGAAGATTATGTCGAAACTCGACATTTCCGAAAAACGTCTGCCGCAGGATGGTCGGATTAAAATCAAGGTAAAAATCGATAATCGTTCCCGCGAACTGGATTTTCGGGTTTCCACATTGCCGACACTGTTCGGTGAAAAAGTCGTGTTGCGTCTGCTCGATAAAGAAAAGTTGATGCTCGATATGACCAAACTCGGATTCGAGGTGGAAAGTCTGGAGAAATTTAAACGTAATATCGCCAAGCCTTACGGAATGGTTTTGGTTACAGGTCCGACGGGTTCGGGTAAAACAAACACACTTTATTCCGCCCTGCAATCGCTCAATACGATTGACACCAACATTATGACCGCGGAAGACCCGGTGGAATTTAACCTCGCCGGCATCAATCAGGTGCAGATGAAAGAACAAATCGGCTTGAACTTTGCCGCTGCCCTGCGTTCGTTCCTCAGACAAGACCCGAACATCGTCCTCGTCGGTGAGATTCGTGATTTTGAAACGGCGGAAATCGCCATCAAAGCCGCCTTGACCGGACATTTGGTTTTATCCACACTGCACACGAACGATGCTCCTTCGACGATTTCACGGATGGTCAATATGGGAATTGAACCGTTCCTCGTCGCCACGAGTGTCAACATTATTCAGGCTCAGCGACTCATTCGCCGTGTTTGCAGTGAATGCAAAGAATTACAGGATGTGCCGAAGGAAGCCCTAATCGAAACGGGGTTTTCCGAAGATGAAGTCGGCGACATTCAAATTTTCAAAGGCAAGGGTTGTCAGCGTTGCAACGGCACGGGTTACAAGGGCAGAGTTGGGCTATTCGAGGTAATGGAAGTCACGGACGAACTCCGCGAACTGATAATCATCGGAGCCAGTTCAATCGAGATTAGAAAAAAAGCGATTGAATTGGGAATGGTGACGCTGCGACAGTCGGGACTCTGTAAACTGCGGGACGGTGTAACGACCATCGAGGAAGTTGTCAAAGAAACGGTTTTATAAATCACGGGAGAAAATATGTTGCGAGCAATTATTTTAGCATTAGTTTTATTCGTTGCCTTCAGTGCGATTATTCCGATCGCTACCGAATATGCGGAAGCCGGTGCAAAAAAAGAACTTTTGCGAAAAGCAAAAAAGAAAAACAGGGCTAAAGTAAATCGCAAATATTTTACAAGCAATTACATTAAGCGTAAAAAACGATTAAGAAAGTTCAGAAAATCGAACCGCACAACGACTGCCCGAAATGATGGAAAAAGCTTCGCAAAATCCCGCAAATCCAGACGTTATAATGCCGGAAAAAAAAGCCGCGTCCGAAAAACATCGACCGGCAAGAGATACACAAAAAAACGTCGGGCAAGAAGTTCGGGAAAATATACGAACGCGAAATACCGCAAAGCAAAATACCGTAAAGCAACACACCGCAAGACGAGAAAAAAAAGCCGCGTCCGTAAGTATTCGGCAGAATGGATGCGTTCTTATAACGCTGTAAAAAGCAGTCAGCAAAAAATCGTCAAACGCAAACGGAATATGCGTCTGAAACGAATTCGTTTAGAAAAACAGAATCAGTCAATTCGAATCAGTACGAAAAATAATTATCTAAGCCCGGTTACGATCTTTCAAAATCCGGCTCAGTCGTTCGTTTCAGAAAACGATTCAGCAAGACAGACCGAACCAATTCAGTTGAATCAGTTACAGACGATTGACAGTAACGGCGAAGTTTCGCTTGATGTCGTCGGAAATTCGGTTGGTGAAACATCGCTCAAAGGTCGCAATAAAACCGTCGGCGGAGTTTCGACGACAACTCTGCGGCGGACGATTATCGACCGGATGATTCAGGAAAACGGTTGGGTCGAAAATGATTATCAAAAGGAAATTGGCGGCAAAAAGGTATATGTCGTTGTGGCTAAATCCGAAGACAAGAATAATCGGATTCAATCGAGAACATTTTACTTTACCGAATCGAACGGACAAATTTACAGAGTTTCCGCTAAAGCACCGGATGAATCTTCGGAGCAACTTGTCAAAAAAACCGAAAGGATAATTGAAACTTTGGAACAGCCTTCAGAAAAACCGCAACAGGCACGAATAAATATATCTAATACCAAACAATAAATAACTGACAAACTCGAACAAATAAATGAACATTCAAGACCAAATTAATGCCGATACGCAACTGACGCTTCCCGAATTACTCAAAAAAATGACAGATCTGGGCGGTTCGGATCTGCACATCACCACGAAAAGTCCGCCGCAGTGCCGTGTTCACGGACATCTGCGACCGCTCGAAGGTTATCCAGAATTCACTCCGGCAGAAACTAAGCGTTTGGCTTATTCCGTTCTGACCGACGCTCAAAAACACCGTTTTGAAGAACAACTCGAACTTGATTTTTCGTTCGGTTTAAAGGGGATGTCACGGTTTCGTGCCAATTTATTTAATCAAAAAGGAGCGGTCGGAGCAGTTTTTCGGGCGATTCCCTACGAAATTTTATCGTTTGAAAAACTCGGACTGCCGCCGGTCGTCAAAGATCTATGCGGCAAACCGCGTGGTCTGATTTTGGTTACGGGACCGACCGGATCGGGAAAATCGACGACGCTTGCTTCGATGGTGGACAAAATAAATGAAGACCGCCACGAGCATATTTTAACTATCGAAGACCCGATCGAATTTCTGCATAATCACAAAAATTGTGTCATCAATCAGAGGGAAGTTAACGCCGATACACACGGCTTTGCCGATGCTCTGCGAACGGCACTTCGCCAAGACCCGGACGTTGTACTTGTCGGTGAAATGCGTGATCTCGAAACAATCGAGATGGCTCTGCGAATCGCGGAAACCGGACACTTGACCTTTGCTACACTTCACACGAACTCCGCCGCGTCAACCATCAACCGGATCATCGACGTATTTCCCGCCGGACAGCAATCACAAATTCGGACGCAGCTTTCGCTTGTCTTAGAAGGAGTTCTATGTCAGGCACTACTTCCTAAATCTTCGGGCGACGGGCGGGCAATGGCGATGGAAGTTTTGATACCGAATGCCGCTATCCGCAATCTGATTCGTGAAGATAAAATTCACCAAATTTACTCGATGATGCAAACCGGACAAGATAAATACGGGATGCAGACGTTTAATCAGGCACTTGCTACTTTGTATCAGACGAAACAAATAACGATCAATGCGGCGATGCAGCGAACATCGAATGCCGATGAACTGAAAGAACTGATCGAACGCGGAGCAGGCATCAACCAAACTTATGGCGGCGGCGGCACGAAAAGACCTCTTCCACCGGGTTCACCACCGAGTCCATATATGAAATCGAGACCAATCGGCAAACGTCCGTAAGATTAGCTGAAAACATTTTAGAGGAGCAAATAAAAAGAAATGGCAACATATACATATAAAGGTAGAAACCGCTTGAATGAATTAGTTTCGGGCGAACGGGAAGCCGCCAGTCAGGATGAATTGCGTTCGCTGTTAAAGCGTGAACAGGTCGTTTTGACGCAATCGTCTGAAAAGGGAAAGGGTATCGCAATTCCCAAAATCGGACGTAAGAAAAAGGTAAAAGCAAAAGAATTAGCCGTCTTTACACGCCAGTTTTCCGTGATGATTGATGCCGGTCTGCCGCTTGTCCAGTGTATCGACATTTTGGCACAGCAGCAGCCGAATGATTTTTTTAAGGACACTTTGAATCAGGTGCGGCAGGATGTTGAAGAAGGTTCGACACTTGCTTCCGCCTTGACGAAGCATCCGAAAGTTTTCGATAATCTTTATACACATATGGTCGAAGCCGGCGAGATCGGCGGTGTCCTTGATCTGATTTTACAGCGTTTGGCGACCTTGATCGAAAAAGTCGTTAAATTAAAACGCAGTATTATTTCCGCTTCGATTTATCCTGCCGCCGTGATAATGGTTGCCATCGGTGCGATTGCGATTATTATGGTCGTCGTTATTCCGCAGTTCGAGCAGATATTTTTAGGCTTGCTCGGACCCGGCGAAGCATTACCGCTTCCGACCAGAATCGTGATGGGAATAAGTGGTTTTCTCGCTGGTTGGGGTGGTTTGGGATTGCTTATTACACTGATCGCATCGGCGGTTGCGACCAAATTTTATTACGCCACACCGAAAGGGCGGCATAACATCGACGCTCTGATGTTGAGAGTTCCGATCTTCGGTTCGATTCTCCGCAAAATTGCCGTCGCCAGATTCTCCAGAATCCTTTCAACGCTTCTTTCCTCCGGTGTACCGATTCTCCAATCTTTGGAAATTACCGCCAAAACCGCCGGAAATATAATTATTCAAAATGCGATTTTGAAAGTTAGAGATGGAGTCGAACGCGGTGAAAATTTTGTTGATCCGTTAAAAGAAACCAAAGTTTTCCCGGAAATGGTCAGCCAAATGATCGGAGTCGGTGAACAAACCGGAGCGATGGACGCAATGCTCGGAAAAATCGCCGATTTCTATGAAGACGAAGTTGATTCAGCCATTGCTGATTTCCTCGCAATGATCGAACCCGCACTTATCGCTTTCTTAGGCGTAACCATCGGTTCAATCGTGATCTCGATGTATCTGCCACTGTTTACACTTATCGGTAAACTAGCCGGAGGAGCTCAGTAACCTGATCCTCAATTGTATTTTACTTTTCGGACGTAATTTCAGTAGCAACTCGGTTTAACAAGCGGTCTGTTTATATATTGATGATCAATATATAAACAGACCGCTTGTTGTGCGTTTAACTCGGATATTCGGACAGGTTGAAAGCTGAAAAGCACGGGAAGGAAAAAAAAATAGATATTGACACGAATAACCATCGTTCATAGAATTGTAAGCACAGAGAAATTATTGTGAAAAAAGAAACGAACCCGATAACGATCAAGGCGATTAAAAAAGCACATAGTGAGAGAGTTGAAGTAATCAGGCAAAAACTTGATGAATTTGAAGAAATCTGGGCGGACGGAACAGATTTAAAGTTGTGGGAAGAGATGGTTTTTTGTTTTTTTACGGGCGGATGTTCGGCGAAAATGGGCTTGAACTCGATTGCGGCAGTGCGTCCGCTACTTCTGACGGGAACTCGTGAGGAATTGACGCAGGCTCTGCTCGGAAAACATCGTTATCCAAACGCCCGTTCGGGTTATATTGTTGCTTCACGCGAGTTTTTACAGAATCATTGTGATATGCGTCTGAGGGAAAAGCTGACAAGTTTCGGGGACGATCTTGAAAGACGCGATTGGTTAGTTAAAGAGAAAGGAATAAAAGGTTTAGGTTATAAAGAAGCGAGTCACTTTCTGCGGAACATCGGGTTGAAAGGTTACGCGATTTTGGACAAACACGTTCTGCGTTCGATGGCGGAATTGAAAATTATCGACGATCCGAAGCCGCCGAACACGCGTTCGCGGTATTTAATGTACGAACAGTATCTGAAAAAATTCGCCGTCCGGCTGGAAATTGACTTTGACGAGTTGGATTTAGTTCTGTGGTCTATGAAAACAGGTGAGATTCTGAAATAGACATCATTCCGAAATTCCATCGAGGTCGGGATAAGTACTTTTTATGAAAAATATACGATTTTCAAGAAGTTTGTTTCAAGCGTCGTCGTCATCCTCTACGCTCAAAACATTTCTGATTTTAATTTTTCTGTCCGTGAGTATTTCAGCTGGTATGTTTGGAGCGGATGATGTTCAGAATAAAGAGTCACAGGACATCAAGAAGATTTTAAAACAAGCCAAAAAACTTCAGCGTAAAGGTGAAATCGCCGCTGCTGAAAAAGTTCTGCGTCAGGCAGTTGCCAATTTCCCGCAAAATAACGCGGCAAAACTTGATCTGGCATATCTTTTATTCAAACAGAAACAATTGTTCGAAGCATATAATTACGCTTACGAAGTTGCGGAGCAAGATGAAAAGAATTCGTATGCTTTTGCAATCCTTGGAGCGGTGGATGTGAGTGCCGGAAACTTTGAGGAAGCTAAAACTTTTTTGAACAATTCTTTATTTCTCAATAAAAAAGAAGCACTCGCTTGGGCTGGACTCGGAATGCTGGATTTTTACGAAAACAAAGGTTCGGCAAGTATTATGAAACTGCGTTCAGCAGTATATCTCGACAATCAGGAACCGGATTTTATATTTTCACTGGCTCAGGTTTCCGCCCGTTCCGAGTTTTACAGAGAAGCCGCCGTTGCTTACGGTCAATATCTGAAAGTTGCCGCGAAAAACGACCAGGAGAGAATTGACCGAATCAGAGGTTTGATAAAATTCCTCAACTATCTCGGAAACAAACAATATATATACGGTCTAGCGGGTGAAGCTCAAACGGTTGTCCCGCTGCGTTTGGTCAATGATCGTCCTGTCATTCAATTAAAGGTCGAGAAAAACGGTGAAGTGCTTAACTTCGTATTAGATACGGGTTCGGGGGTTTCCGTTATTTCTGACAATGCTGCTCAAAGACTGAATATCAAGGTGGTTTCAAATGGCGGTGTCGCCCGTGCTTTAGGCGGCGACGGAAAATTCGACATTGTCTATGGATTCCTGAATTCGGTCTATATCGGTGATGTCAAAATTAAAAATGTGCCGATCTATATTCGTGAATTTCATAACAAAAACGAAGACATTGACGGTTACATCGGTTTGTCGCTTATCTCTAAATATATCACCACGATTGATTACGGCAACAAAACATTTAGTTTGATAAAACGGGAAAAACCGGGCGAACAGAAAATTGAACCAATTGCGGACGGAGAAGCGGTCACAATTCCCCTGCGTTTAACGACCAGCGGTTTTTTTAGCGGACAGGTGAAAATTGAAGGTTTTGAAACAGCTTTGAATTTCATTGTCGATACGGGAGCAAGTATTTCCGTTATTTCTAAAAATTTAGCGGGCTCACAACAGATTCAGGAGTATTTGCAGCAGAAAACCTTCAGAGTCATCGGTGCCGCCGGAGTAACCGAAAATGTTTCTTCATATCTTTTACCAAGTATTACGTTCGGCAAATTTTCAAGAACCGACTTGAAAGCGGTCGCCCTCGATCTTGATTTGATAAATGAGGCTTCGGGTTTTGAGCAAGCCGGGATTCTCGGCGGAAATTTTCTGAAAAACTATAAAATGACGTTCGATTTCGCTCAATCAAAAGTTACGTTTGTGCCAAATTCCAAAAAATAAGATAATCTGAATATAATGTCGGACGATCTTCACCAATCAGTTTTTGATATTTTTCAAAGATTAAAATCCGAAAGACCTTATGTTTTATGAAAAAAAGTTTATATTTGGAAACATCCGTAATCGGAGCATATCTTGACAACGGCGAACCGTTTCGGCGTGATCTGACGATTCGCTGGTGGGAACACGAATTATCGGAATATCGACCATTTTCTTCGATTCTCGTCCGCCGCGAATTGGAGTGTCTGTCCGAACCGCACCGGCAGAGTTATTTAAATTTGATCAGTCCCATCGAAGAATTGGATCTGCCCGAAGAAGCCGCGATTCTAGCGGACGGTTATGTTTCGAGAGGAATTTTTCATCGTAAATTTCTGGGCGATGCGATGCACGTCGCATTGGCTTCATTCTATAAAATAGACTATCTCGTAACGTGGAATTTCGGTCATATCGCCAACGTCCGCAAACAATCGAGAGTGCGTTTGTTCAACACCGCCGCCGGTTTTTTTGTGCCGATGATCGTTACACCCGAGTTTCTCGTTCACACACTTTAGCTTTTATTGCATCGCTCAACGGTCTATAATTTAATAAAAATATGTATCGTCGCCCTAAATTTTTAGAAATTCTGCTCGAAATCCGTGAACAAATGTCGCGTGATGCGGATTTCGATACGGATTTGTTTGTCGAAATGGTTCGTTCCGGCAAAATTTCCGAACGGCAGAAAAAATTTCATCTGAAAGAATCGGAACAACCGATCAAAAAATCAAGAGAATAGAACAAAATCGTTTTTCCAGCGTTAAATGCAATAGGTTTATAAAATGCGTCGTGGATTGCTCTCCATTCTAATCATCGGGATAATTCTCGCCGCTCTCGGAGTCGGCGGGTTTTATTTCAATCAGTATTGGACGACCCGCTATGATGAGTTGATTGTTCGGCAAGCGGGTGTTTACAATCTCGATCCGAATTTGGTCTGGAGTTTGATCTATGAAGAAACGTATTTCCGCACATCGGTCGTCGGCGATGCCGCCGAAGTCGGTTTGATGCAGGTTACACCGACGGTGGCGAAGGAATGGTCAAAAGAAACCGGACTTCGGGAATTTAAGCAAATGACCGATCAGAATGTTCAAAAATTGTTGAGTGATCCCGAAAGAAATATTCAGATCGGTTGTTGGTATCTGGAAAAGGTCAGAACCGATTATCGCGGTCTTCCGGCTGAAAAAGCATTGATGCTCGCTGCCTATAACGCCGGACCGAGCCGCGTCTAAGAATGGACGAAAAACGCCGACACCGAAACTCTGCCGGAGCAGAAATTTATCGAAAGCATCGGAATTTCAACCACAAAATCTTATGTTTCATCAATTCTGAAAAGACTCGCCGAACATAAACACAGTCTCGAAAGAATAGACCCGAAAGCCGAACAGAAAAAACAGGACGACCGGCAAAATTCAAACTCCGAACTTAGATGAAAATTCTTTCCGCCGCATATATTCTGCCGATTTCCGCCGAACCTTTGAAAAACGGTGCGGTCGTCATTGAGAACGACAAAATAATCGCTGTCGGTGATAAACAAAAAATGACGGAGCGATTTCCCGCAGCGATGGTCGAGGATTTCGGCAACTCCGTCATAATGCCCGGATTCGTCAACTGTCATTCGCATCTCGAATTGACGATTATGCGTGGATTTCTCGATGTTCTCGACGACGATTTTTCAGCGTGGCTTTTGAAATTAACCGGAACCCGACGCGAAATTTTGACCGACGACGACATCGAACTTTCGGCGATGCTCGGAGTTTCGGAAGGAATCCGGGCGGGTGTCACCTGCTTTGCGGACATCGGACGTTTCGGCAAAGCCGGTTTCAAAGCAATGCAGCAGAGCGGTTTGCGTGGAATTTTATTTCAGGAAACGGAATTTTCACCCGACAACGAAACGGCTGAACGGGATTTTGCAATTTTGCTGGAAAAATTGCACGAACTTCAAACGGCGGAAACGAATCTGGTCAAAGCCGGAATTTCTCCGCACGCTCCATATACTGTCAGTCGCAGATTGTTCGAGCAGATCGCGGATTACAGCGAAAGTAACAAAATAAAGCTGTCAATTCACGCTTCGGAATCAACGCCGGAAGAAATTCTGATGCGGAACGGAGTCGGATTCTTCGCGGAAATATACGAAAAACAGAACGTTAATTTTGTATCGCCGAAATGTTCGACGATTGAATATCTGGCTGATACCGGCGTTTTGAAAATAAAGCCGGTGCTTGCACACTGTGTGCAGGTTTCGGAAAAAGATATCGAAATCATCGCCGCAAGCGGAACGAGTATTGCCCATTGCCCAAAATCGAACGCTAAATTCGGACACGGCATCGCACCGTTTGAAAAGTTTCTTGATGCGGAAATTCGCGTCGGCTTCGGAAGCGATTCGATGGCGAGCAACAACACTTGCGATCTGTTGGAAGAAGCAAGATTTGCAACCTTTGCGGCACGCACCCGCGACGACAAAAAGCGTTTTATCCACGCCCGCGAAATAATCGAAACGGCAACTCTCGGCGGAGCGAAAACTCTCGGACTGGAAAACGAGATTGGCACATTGGAAGCGGGCAAACAAGCCGATTTATGCGTCATCAAACTTTCGGCAATGGCACAGATTCCCGTTCACGATGTTTATAATACGCTGCTCTTTGCAACAAGTTCGAACAGCGTGATTTTGACGATGACAGCGGGTGTCGAACTGTTGCGGAACAATGTTATGACGCAAATTGATGAAGCTGAAATAAAGGATAAGATTACCCGAATCGCCGTAAAAATGAACCGGTAACAAACTTTAAAGTGCAATAAATCACCCGTTCGTTCGTTCCTGAAAATAGTCCGCGTCGGACGCGGAAAGAGAGGTTTATATGAAAAAATACAATTTAATTATCATGGCAATTCTAATATCTCTGATCGGTTCGTGCGTCTATGCTCAGAAGTATATGACCTTAGATGAACTAAAAAAAATGAATAAAAATAAGAAAAACGAAAAAACGGAAGTGCGGAATGAGCCGTCTGATTTGAAGATTCCGCAACCGCCGGGAATGTCTGTGAAGGCGGATGAATCTGAAATTCTGGCGGAAGGTTCTTATTCAAAGATCGAAAAGCCTTTTATATTTATCGCCCGAACCGCCGCGGATTACGCATTGCTGGAAGATTTAGTCGAGGGATTTTCGTCAGACAAGCCGATAAATTTTAAGAAACAAGCCGTAGTTGCGGCGTTTTCAGGAATGAAAAAAACCGGTGGTCATTCGATTTCCATATATAATTTGCAAGGTCGCACGAATATAATCACGAAGAGTCCGCCGAAGGATGCGTTTGTTACCGAAGTGATAACATATCCGTATAAAATCGTCGTTGTTCCGGTGCAGGAAGAAGATTCACTCGAAATCGCCGCCTCCGATGATTTTCAAAAACAGATGACGACCTATAAATTAACTTCGGGAAACTTCGAGTTTTCGGGTGGTTTTGTCGGCAGACAGACGACTTTTCAAGCCGGCGGTGATATTCAAATGATGCAATCCGGCGATTTTATTACGATTAATTTCGATCTGATTGGAACGGGCGATGCTAAAGGTCGCCGGTTAAATGAAATGGGAACGGCAAAAATCAGCAGCGAAACGGGGACGATAAACCGCATCGAAGCAGGTGATTTTCTCGACAGACCACATCCGCCGTTAAAGGTTTTTATAAAAATCGAGGGCGATAAACTTTCGATGAAATTTACCTCCGGCAGACGCGATTATGTTGTCAGCGATGGCTTCGAAGGCAGCGGAGATCTTGAAGCGGTTAAGTAACCAGTGTCTTTATCCGGCGAATAGTTTATGGTTTCAGAAATATTCAGCAAACCATAAACTATTCACTTTAACTTTACCGCAAACTAATTTTGCTCTAGAGTTTTCTTCAATTTCTCCAGCAAATCCTGTGTTTTCCAATCACCGCCGGAATATACTTTGACGACTTTGCCTTGGGGCGAAATTACGATTGTTCGCAGGGAATGAGCGAATTGTGTTTGGTCATCGTCGGAAACTTTGTAAAATAGTCCAAAAAAATCGGCGATGTTTTTGATTTTTGCATCTTCACCGCGGGCAAGTTGCCAGACTTTGAAGTCTTTTGCTTTTGAATCTTTTCCCAAATATCCGAGTCCGTATGTTTTCAGCTTTTCGGGCGTGTCGCGTTTCGGATCAAAGGAAATACTGAGTAAGCGAATTTTGTCATTTAATTCGTCGTCATCCGCAATTTGATTTGCGAGATCGGAGAAGTTTTTCGACATTAAAATGCAGTATTCCGGCAACGGACATTCTGAATATATAAAAGTAACTGCCAGAGCCTTACCGCGAAAATCCTTTGCTGAAATCTCTTTGCCGTCTTGATTTGTCAACGTGAAATCGGGAATTTCCGTGCCGACCGAAGCTACATCATCACGAACAACCGGAGCATTTTTCCCGCTCGAATCCGCTGCGACGATTCCGGTCAGTTCAAGCCAATTTTTACCGTTCACATTATCAACGACCAATTCGCCCGTAATTTCCGTCCCCGGAGTGATTTCGTCCCACGCCCATTCGGGTTTGCGGATTTCAAAATCCATTGTCATCGCATCCATAAAACCTTCGACCGGATCGTGTTCAACCGAAGCCATTTTAGTTTTTTTGTCGAACGATAGGATTTTTCCCTTGATGTCGTAACGCTTCAAATTCGCCGCATTTTCTTCCTGTTTCGGAACAGTTTCACACGCCGTGAAAAGTAAAATTGAAAATAAAATCAGTAGTAAATAACGCATAGGATTATGTTAATTTATTTCAAATTCTTTTGCACAATTGTAAATATCAAATCAAAACTTTTGATAAAAAAGTATTTTTCATTTAAGCAAGCAAACCAATCTTTAACCGAAAACGATTTAGTATTTGGTGTTCTTCAAATTTTCATCATAAAGCATTTTGTAAATCCGGTAATTTGTCATCACTTTATAAACATAATCTTTCGTTTGCGTAAAGACGATTTCGGGAACATATCTGTCGGGATCGTCGGAATTGGCACGTTTGAACCAACGCCTCATTCGATCCTCGCCGCCGTTGTAACTTGCGGCAACAGCGGGCGGTTGATTCGGGAAATCCTTAAAAATTTTATCGAGATAATGCGAACCGAAGCGAATTGCTGTTGGCGGATTGTATAAATCGTCCTGCCGAAAATTTTCAATCTTCATTTCCAAAGCCATTTCGTTAGCGGTCGTCGAAATAAACTGCATCAAACCTCTCGCCGCCGCAAAGGATTTTACATCCGCCTGAAAACGCGATTCCTGCCGCATAATCGAAAGCATAAACCGCGGATCAACATTATTTTCCTGACCATATTTTACAAGCGATTCCTCATAAGGTTTCGGATAAAGCAACTCTAAATGTTCCCGAGGAATTGCTTGAATCGGATAATCGTCCGGCACTTTTTTCCAGAGCGGTTCGGCATAACCAATCGCCCGATTTGCCATATTGCCGCGTTTGTAAAAGACCGCGAGTGTAAAAGCTGTATCACTCGGAAAATCGGAAAGCGAACCCGTGTTTTTGTCCAAATTTTCACGCAATAAAGTTTCTAATTCGGGCGTTGCTTCATCATATAAACCGAGAAATAGAAGCTCATCGGCAATAGTTTTGTGTGATTTTATTTTCTGCGGAGTTTGCCGGATGTCTTTTCGCCCAAACTCTAAAAGTCTGCCATTTGGAATAGAAACATTTTGCGGGATCGTCTTAATTATTTTTGTAGATAAAGGTTTTCCCGCCAATTTAGCTTTTTTTGAAATTTCTAAAGAATGGTCTATCGCCCGCATTGAATAATAATTTTTGAATTTATATCCCAAAGATTGATAAACATCAAATGCTTCATTAACGCGACCTAATTTTTCCAAAACGAAGCCACGCAAAAATGTAACTTCGTCTTTGTTTGTTCCGCCCGCAATGTTGATTCCGCCGAGATTTTTCATTTGGCTCAAAGTGTTCAAATCAGTCAAAGCGTTTTGCCAATTTTTCTGTGAAATGTAGATTTTCGCTTGAGAAAAAAGTGCGACTGATTCGCCTGTTTCACCTTTGAATTTTTCCTGCGTTTTCGCCGTCCATTGCGAAGCGGTTTTGTAGTTTTTCGCATCCCGGTAAGCGTCAATTATGTTCAAATACGCACGTTCCAAATTATCCGCGTCAGGATTATTGTTGATGTATTTTATATAACGCGAAACTGCTTCATTAGTTTTATCGAGATTCGCAAAAGCTCCCGCCGCTTGATATAAAGCCGCACTTGCTAAATCGTCTTCGGGGAAATCTTTCTGCAGTTTGTCCGACCATTCGATAACTTTTTGGTAGTTACGTTCTTGTCCGAATCCGCGTCCGATTTCATAAAGCAAAACGGGAACTTTTTTACTTGTCGGGTGATTTTTAACAATCGCTTCATAATGAATTCTTGCAAACGGAAAGTTACGATTGAATTGGTAAATCGTTGCTCGTTTGAAATGTTCTTCATATGTCAATTTCGGAGCGGCTTTTCCAAAATTGTCTTCGCCAACTTCTAACAAATCCAAGGCTTTAACACCTGCAAGGGCGAAATCGTCAGGCTGGTTTTTCTTTGGCAAATTATTTACCAACTGATTGAAAATTTCCTTTGCTTGATTTGGTTGTTTGTTTAGAAGATATGCTTCGGCAAGCAAAGTTAAATCTTCTCGCGGAGTTTTTTCGTCGAACAGCGGAATCTGTTCCTCGATTGTTTCGACAATCGTTTGCGAATCATCTTTTTTTACTGACAAAGAATTTTGCCCGCTCAATAAACGAATTGTTTCGGGATAATTGCCGCTTTCAAAATAACTTCTCGCAAATCGTTTGCTTACAGCATTTTGCAGGAGGCTTTTATCAACTGTAAGCGAAAGTTCCTGCAAATAAAGTCTTTCCATTAACAGATTTCCCGTCGCCCGCATAACTTGTGAAAGATGCCAGAGTGCATATTCCTTTAAGATCGAATTGCGATTCGAAACTGCTTGATAATTTGCCGTCGCCGTTCCAAAATCGCCTTGTTTTTCGGAGAGTCCGGCAAGCAGATAATCGTAATTATTAGCGGTGAAAATTTTGGAATTATCTTTTTGAAGTTTTTTGAGTTCAACGATGGCGTTTGTAAAATCTTTTTTTTCGACGAAACTTTGGATTTTAGAATTTACCTCTTTGTAATTTTGAGAAAAAACGGAGATTGAGAATACAGATAAAATTAATAGGCAAATAAATGGCTTTAATAGTGGCATAAAATTTCTAAATCGAATTATAATCAAGTTGAAAAATTTGAGAACGCAAAATATGATAGCAAAAACAATGAAAAAAGGTGCGAAAATTTTAAGCGGCAAGGTTTATGCGAAAGCAATAAAGGACGAAGTTGCAGTGGAAGTTGAGAATTTGAAGGACGAACACGGCATCAATCCGTGTTTGGTCGTGGTGCGGGTTGGTGCAGATTCGGCTTCGGAAGTTTACGTTAAGAGCAAGGTAAAAACTGCTGAAGAACTTGGAATAATTTCCGAGCATAAGCATCTGGCGGATGATGTATCGCAAGATGAATTGCTGAAAATTATCGGCGAATTAAATGTCCGTGATGATGTTCACGGAATTCTTGTGCAATTGCCTTTGCCGAAGCAGATTGATGAAAAAATTGTCTTGGAAAAAATTGATCCGGCAAAGGATGTTGACGGTTTTCATCCAATCAACGTCGGGCGTTTGTCGCAAGGTCAGGATGCTCTAACGCCCTGCACACCGGCGGGAATTATTGATATGTTAAAGCGTGCGGACATCGAAATTTCGGGTAAAAATGCGGTTGTCGTCGGGCGTAGTAATATTGTCGGCAAACCGATGGCGATGTTACTTTTGCAGGAAAATGCAACCGTCACAATTTGCCATTCTCGCACCAAAGATTTAGCAAAAGCGTGTGCGGAAGCTGATATTTTAGTCGCGGCGGTCGGCGTTGTCGGAATTATCAAAGCCGAACATATAAAAGAAGGTGCGGTCGTCGTAGATGTCGGAATGAATCGGCTCGAATCTGTCGAAGAAGCAAAAGATTTTTTCGTTGAAGACGAACTCGAACAGCGTATTTCAACCATCGAAAAACGCGGTTCGACTTTAGTCGGCGATGTGAACGCCAAAGCCGCAATGGAAAAAGCCGCATATTTTACGCCTGTTCCCGGCGGAGTCGGTTTATTGACTGTCGCAATGTTGATGAAAAACACCGTCAAAGCGGCAAAGCAACGAATAATGGAAAACGGATAATGGATAATAATTAGCAGAAAATTATCCGTTTTCCGTTATCCATTATCCATTATTTAAGAATTATGAAATTTGAAGATTATCAGAAAGAAGCAAGCTCGACGGCACTTTATCCGAATCGTTTTAGTAATTTGGAATATCCGACATTAGGATTAACGGGCGAAGCGGGCGAAGTGGCGAATATTGTCAAAAAAATTCAACGCGATTTTGACGGCGAATTGACCGATGAGATTCGTCTGAAATTAAAAGACGAACTTGGCGATGTGCTGTGGTATATTTCGGCGTGTGCGGACGAATTAAACTTAACTTTGCAGGAAATCGCCGAATATAACGTTGGCAAATTGGCGAAACGGCATAAAGCATAATTTTACATTTTTCGTTTTTCAGAAAAATAAATATGTCTGAAGACTCACCGATCAAAACTGCTGACAATTATTTTGACATAGCTTTTACTGCTGATGGAGAAGAAAAATATGAAACGGCACTTTTGATGTACTCCAAAGTTATCAAGATTGATCCAAGTTATTTTGGTGCATACTTTAATTGTGGAATAATCTATCAAAAAATCGGTGATACTGAGAAAGCAATTGAAAGTTATAAAAAAGCAATTGAAATTAAACCGGATGATGATGCGATTTATATTGCCATTGGCGATGTATATTTTGAAAATGAACTCTATCAAGAAGCATTTGAACATTACTCACAAGCTATAAATATAAATCCGTTTAATGCTGAAAATTTTTATTGGCGTGGTCGGGCAAGTTTTGAGTTGGAGCATTTTGAAGATGCCGTAAAAGACTTTGTAAGTACAATAGAAATTGATCAAACTGATCCGTATTATTTTCAGTATCTTGGATACACTTTTCTAAAGTTAGGTAACTTTTTAAAATCAATCGAGAATTTTACCTTTGCAATAAAATTAAATGAAAACACAGAAGACTTAAATAATTTATATATTCAAAGAGGATATTCGTATCAGCAAATTGAAGATTATAAAGAAGCGATTAGTGATTTTGATAAAGCGATCAATATAGTTTCAAAAAATGTCGAAGGTTTTTACTATCGAGGTCTTTCGTATTTTTATATGAGTGAGAAAGATACGGCTTTGGCAGATTTCAAAAAGGTGATTGAATTTGATGATAATTATCTTGATGCTTACATTAGGTGCGGACATATTTATCTAGAAAAAAAAGATTATCAAGAAGCAGTAACTTATTTAAATAAAGCTTTGGAAATTGATCCTGAATCGGTAGTCGCTCTTACAAATCGTGGAAGTGCTTATTTTGTAGGTGAAAAGTATGATCTTGCTCTTGAAGATTACAATAAAGCATTAGAAACTGAACCCACAAATGCTGAAATTTATTACGGTCGAGGTTTGGCTTTTTTGAATCTGGAAAAGTTTGAAAAAGCTATTAAAGATTTTGATAAGTCAATAGAACTAAATCCCGATAAGGCAGATAAATATTATCATCGCGGTTTATCATATTTCAATCTATACGAATACAAAAATGCCATTGAGAATTTCAAGCATTTTATCAAAATCCAACCAAATGATGTAAATGGAATCTATTATCTTGGTTTATCGTATTTAAACAGAGGGGAATATGATCCTGCTCTTGAATACTTAAATAAGGCAATTGAAATTGATGATAAAAATCCAATGTATTACGTGCAGAGAGGAAGAGCTTTTGCGGGGAAAGAAAATTATGAACGGGCAATTGAAGATTATGATAAAGCAATTGAAATGAATCTTGAAAATGAAATCGGATCTATAGCATTCAGAGGCTATGCAAAATATCGAAAAGGTGAATATTTTGGTGCATTAAAAGATTTGGCTAGTATCGTCAATGAAGTTAGAAAAGAAAAGAAATGAACGAGTGATTGTATTATGCTCAAAGTTGGATTAACAGGTTCGATTGCGGTTGGGAAAAGTTTTGTTTGCGAAGTTTTTGCGGAGCTTGGTTGTTTTGTGCTTGATGCGGATTTGACGGCGAGGGAAGTTGTGGCGGCGGAAACTGAAGGTTTGAGTTTAATTGTTGAGAATTTTGGTGAAGACGTTTTGCAGCCGAATGGTGAGTTGGACCGAATAAAATTGGGCGGAATAGTTTTTAATAATGAGGCGAAACGACAACTTTTGAATTCTATCGTGCATCCATTAGTTATAGAAAATCAGAATTTGTGGCTCGAAAAAGTTGAGGCGGAAAATCCGAACGGGATTGCAATAATTGATGCGGCTCTGATGATCGAATCGGGCGGTTTTGAACGCTTTGAAAAATTAGTTGTTGTTTGGTGTGATTCTGATATACAATTGCAAAGATTGATGTTACGCAATAATCTGAGCGAAGCCGAAGCGTTAAAGCGGATTAATTCGCAGATGCCGCAGGAAGAGAAAAAATCTTACGCCGATTTTTTAATCGAAACAACGGGCGGTTTTGAAACGACGAGAGAACGAGTCAATCAAGTATTTAGTGATTTGAGCGAATTTATATCGAAGAAGTAGTGTTCACGGAACAAAAATGATTGCTGTAAAAAATTACAAATTTAGGCAATTTTATAAACTCACGGAGAAATTTAGTGCTGCTAGATTTTTCGTGTTTTCGTGTTTCTGTCTGTTATTCGTTCTGCTGAGTGCTTGTTCGGAATTAGAACAACCGAAAACCGAAGAGTTTTATGCAACGACGACTCCGCCGGTGATTCAGGAATTTCGTTGGAGTAACGGGAAAATGCCGAAATCGTTTGATCCGGCACTCGCTTCCGCACCGCCGGAAACCGATATTGTGCGGGCGATTTTTGACGGTTTAACCGAAACCGAACCGAAGTCTCTGAAGGCGATTCCTTCGATTGCTTATAAATGGACGAATTCGGATGATTCCAAAAAATGGACTTTTAATTTGCGGCAGGATGCGAAATGGTCGAACGGAAAAACCGTAACGGCAGACGATTTCGTGCGTTCGTGGAAGCGTCTGGCGGAAATGGGCGAAACTGCTCCGCACTTTGAATTGCTGAACAATATCGTCGGTTTGGGCGTGAAGAATGATTCGGCGAAAGATCCGAAAACCGACATTTTCTCATTGCGGGAAACGGCGAAGAATCTGGAAAGCATCAAGCGTGATATTGTCCGCAACACGCCTCAGAACAAAAACCGGACCGAGCCAAACAACGAATCGGCGGATAATTCTAAAACACCGGATGACAGCAAAAAAAATGCTGCTGAAAAAGTCGAAAAACCGGACGAAAAAACTGAAATCGGACTGAAAGCAATTGATGAATTTACATTGGAAATTTCGTTGATAAAATCGGATAAGGAATTTCCGAACTTGGTCGCTCATCCCGCATTTCGCCCGGTTTATGCAAGCGGTGACGAATTCGGCGATAAGCAATTAAATGCGAACATAACCACGAACGGAGCATTTCGGATCGTGTCGGTCGGTAGTGACGGCGTAACGCTGGAACGAAACGAGAACTATTACAACAAGGAAAATATCAAATTACAGAGAGTTCGTTTCGTGCCGACAGATAATGCAGACAGTGCTTTGGAAGCGTATCGAAAAGGCGAAATTGACGCGGTAACGAATGCCGAATTCGAGCCGCTGGCAATGAAAATTTTAACTCCCTTTGAAGATTTTAAACGCCGACCGCACAGTGCCTTGAATTTCTATGAATTCAACCGCAAGAAAGAACCTTTTAATGATCGCCGCGTGCGGCAGGCATTGGCGATGGCGATTGACCGGGAACGTTTGACGAAGGACGAAATGGAAGGTGCGACCGAGCCGGCTTACGGTTTTTCAGCCTCCGACGAAGTTAATCCGAAATCGCAAATCAGCGAAAATCCGGCGAAGAGTAAGGATTTAATGACGACCGCGGGTTTTCCCGACGGACGCGGGTTTCCGGTTGTTAAACTGGTTGTTAATCGAAATAACGTGCAGCAGCGAATCGCAAAATCCGTCGCAAAAATGTGGAAGCAGAATCTGAACATCGAAACGGAAATCATCGTCAAAGAGTTCGATGAATTGGAAACATCGAAAAATGAAGGTCAATTCGATTTGATACGACGCGGCGTGGTTTTGCCGACTTCGGATGAAACCGCGAATATGCTCGCAATTTTCGCTCCGACCAAAACTTTAAAAATCAAAAAACCCGCGATGCTCGAATCGGACGGCACGATTGAGTTGGGTGATCTGCTGAACGGTGAAAATTCCAATATCAAGACAACGGAAAATTCTGATCTGAACGAAACGGAGTCAAACTCGACTTCTGCCAATCCTTCGTTTGGAAACGAACTTTTAATTGACACCGGAAATGATTCCAAAATCATCCTGACGGAAGCCGAAGCGATCACCGAAGTTCCCGCCATACCGCTTTATTTTCCGATGACTTATTCTTTGGTTAAGCCTTATGTTAAAGGGTTTGAAATGAATACTCTGGATGCTCCGTTGTTAAAAGACGTGTATATTGACAGCAATTGGCAACCGAAAAAGAACGGCGGTAAATCTTGAAAATAATGTAAAGCCAAGCGATTTAGCCGGTTGTCAGGAAGTCATCCCGGTTTCAAACTTTCTTTGATTTATGGATTATTCAACCCTGAAAGAGTGGTGGCAGGACGTACGGCGTTGCTTTTCTACATAGAAATAAAATTTTCTACAAAGGAATTAAATTTTTGTTAAAAGTTTTTCTTGATTGAAATCCCGAAGACGTGATAAGTTTATCTCAAGTTATTAAAAGTATTTTTTGCAACAACTCTCTCCGAAGTCTATTGAATTAGGCGATTCAAATTTTTCAGTTTTATCAGTATTAGCGGAAAGGAGCATTTTAAGTTATGCGTAATTTTTACAGTCAAACCCTTCTGGGAGTTGCTTTGGTCGTGCTGTCTTTATTTTTCGCCGGTTGTGCGACGCAGGCAAGCAGTAAATACTGGGGGCAAGTCGAAGTTCCGCAGGACAATGTGATGCACTATATCACGGGCAGTGAACCCGAGTCGCTCGATCCGCAATTTGTTACCGGACAGCCGGAAGCACGCATTCTAATTGGTTTGTATGACCGCTTGGTGGAATATCACCCGAAAACGATGCAGCCGATTCCCTCGATGGCGACGCATTGGGAAACGAGCGATAACTTACTGGAATATACTTTTCACTTACGCAAAGAAGGCAGATTCTCAAACGGCGACCCGATTACCGCCGAAGATTTCGCATGGTCGTTCAGACGTGCTTTGTCGCCTGAACTTGCTTCACGTTACGGTTTTTTAGGATACGATATAAAATACGGCGAGGCTTATAATTCCGGCAAATCATTTGCAAAGAAGGACGGCAAATTTCTGTTGGCAAAAGATTTTGCGGAAAAAGCCGGAGATTCTGACAACGACGGCAAAATTGATCCGATTGGCGAGAAAAAACCTGATGCTGTAAAAATAGAAGAATCTGACAATAAAGATGTAACTGTTCCTAAATTGGAAGCAGATGCAGAAAATCCAACCTCTACCAAAGCCGGAGTTACTCCCGATATTACCGCGACGAAGACCGAAACCGAGTTTCAACAATTCATTAACTCGCCCGAACGCCTGACATTGGTTAAACCGACGGATGAGAAATCGCAAAAAGCATTTGACGCATTAGTTGCTGAAAATCCGAAACTCAAAACCGCTCTTGAAGGCGTTGAATATGTTCTCGTCAAAGCTGAAGACATCGGCGTTGAAGTCGTTGACAAATACACTCTGCAAGTTACTCTGCGGCAACCCGCACCATATTTTACCGGACTTTTAACGCACCAATTCTTTGGAGCGTTGCACCGCAAAACAATCGAGAAATTCGGAACGGCGTGGATCAAGCCTGAAAATATCGTCACCAGCGGAGCGTTCAAAGTTAAGGAATGGAAACCTTACGATGAGCTGACGATTGTCAAAGACCCGATGTATTGGGACGCGAAAAATGTGAAATTAGACGCAGTTGTTTTTTATCCGATGGATGAACAGACGACGATGATGAACATCTATAAATCGGGCAGAATTGACGCGATTTACAATCACACCGTTCCTGCCGCGTGGAACGATTACATCAAGCAATTCAAGAACGAATATATGCTTCACCCGGAAGTTGCGACTGAATATTATACCTTCAGCGTCAAGAAACCGCCGGTTGATAAAGTCGAAGTTCGTAAAGCGTTTTCGCTCGCAGTTGACCGCGATGCTCTGGAAGTTTACCGCAAGACGATCAAGAAATCGGCGGAATTTGTTCCGCTCGGCATTTTTCCCGATTATGAAAAAGCCCGTAAAAAAGTTTATGAATCTCACGGCGTAACTGCCGAAGAAATGAAAAAGCGTCTGTTTAATCCCGAAAAGGCTTGTGATTTGATGGAGAAGGCAGGTTATAAAGTCCAAAAGAACGGCAAAAAATGTAAGGTTGCAGATTTTCCTGCCGATAAAATTCAACTCAGTTACAATACGGCGGAAAGCAATAAACAGGTTGCCGAATTCGTGCAGGCACAATGGAAGCAAAACTTGGGAATTTCCGTACAGCTTAAAAATATGGAGTTCAAAACCTATCTTCCGTATCGTTCGGCGATTCAATATACGGGAATGGCAAGAGCCGGCTGGGTTGGCGATTATATGGATCCATATACATTTTTAAGTCAATTTTATTCGCCGAAAAATGACAGTTCAACCGGATATTGGGATCCGAAATTTGATGAACTGCTCGACAAGGCAAACAACACGAAAGACCCGACGAAACGTTTTGAACTGCTGGCGGAAGCCGAATTTTATGTGCTTGAAGATCAACCCGTGATGCCGCTTTCGACGAGCGGAACGAGTTGGATGAAAAAGCCTTACATCAAAGGAATGTATCCGAATCCTGGCACGATGCACCCGTGGAAATTCATCTATATCGAAAAAGACAGAAGCAAGTGGGACGAAAATGTCGATCAAATCCTGGAGCAAAACGATCCGGCAGTTGAGCGGCAACTTGAGGCTCTGATGAAGTCGCAAAAAGATTTTGAAAAATCGCAAAATCCGACAAATAATAAAGATACGGAATCCAACAAAGTAGAAGAATAAAATAAATGCTGAAATTTATCTTAAAACGACTGATAATTATAATCCCGATGGCATTGCTGGTCGTTACCGTAACGTGGGGATTGATTCGGATTGCACCGGGAAATTTTTATTCGGGTGAAAAGGAACTACCGGCGGCGATCAAGGCGAATATCGAGAAAAAATATGGACTCGACCGACCGTGGTATGTGCAATACGGCAAGATGATGTATAACATTATTCGCCTAGATTTCGGCGATTCGCTCAAATATCAGGGGCAATCGGTCAATGAAATTATCAAACGCCATTTTCCGTACTCGGCGACAATTGGGATTCTTGCGTATATTCTCGCTCTGATCCTCGGTTTAACTGCCGGAATTGTCGCGGCACTCAAGCAAAACTCGTTTTTCGATTATTTTTCGATGGCTCTGGCGATGCTCGGACTTTCCGTGCCGAACTTTGTTCTGGGACCATTACTTGTCCTGTTTTTCTCGCTCGGATTATACATTCTGCCGCCTGCCCGGTGGGGCGGACCTTCACATTTGATAATGCCTGTGATAACTCTGGCAGCGGTTTATGCGGCATATATTGCCCGTTTGACACGAGCGGGAATGCTTGAAGTTTTGCGTTCGGATTATATCAGAACGGCACGGGCGAAAGGTTTGAGCGAAACGACCGTTTTGCTTAAACACGCACTTCGCGGCGGAATTATTCCGGTCGTATCATTTACCGGTCCGGCACTGGCGGGATTACTTGCCGGAACGGTCGTTGTCGAGAAAGTTTTTGCAATTCCCGGACTCGGCAATATCTTTATTCAATCCGTTTTTAACCGCGATGAACCGCTGATTTTGGGCGTTGTCGCGTTTCTTTCAATTTTAGTAATGGTCTTTAATCTACTGGTTGATATTGCATACGGTTTCCTTGATCCGCGAATTCGTTACGAGTAATAATTATGACGGCAATTCTGGAAAAAAACGAAATTATCTCGCCCGTGCTTGAGCGAAAAACTTTCACATCCGATGAAGTTCATCAAATGATGGAGATCGGCATTCTGCCCGAAGAAAGCGGCTGGGAACTGATAAACGGGGAAATAATTCATCGTATGACAATTGGAAGCAGACACGCCGGAGTATTAAAGAGAATAAGTTCGACCATTTTTGCGTTGCTTGGAGGCAAGTTTGTTATCGGTGTTCAAGACCCGATCAAAATCAGTCAACAGAATGAACCTGAACCGGATATTTCGATTATGAAAATGCGTGAAGATTTTTACATTGAAAATCATCCGCAACCGACCGATGTTTTATTGGTAATTGAAGTTTCGGATTCAACGCTTAAATTTGACCGCAACACGAAAAAGCGAATTTATGCGATGGCGGGAATTGCTGAGTATTGGCTTGTAAATCTGGAAGGAAACACGCTTGAAGTCTATATAAAACCGAAGGGCGACAACTATTTTGAAATGAAAGTATATGAACGCGGCGATGCAATTCAATCAACGCAAATTGCAAAACTGAAATTGAATGTCAGCGACATTATTCCTGAAGCGAAGTAAATAATTTAGTAGAAAGAATTTGAAATTATGGCTGAAAATACAGAAGTTATCAAAGGAACATCACTTTGGAAAGATGCTTGGAAGCGGCTTTTGAAGAACAAACTTGCCGTGTTCGGTTTGATCGTAATGGTATTTATTGCGATTGCGGTCATCATTGGACCGCCGATTATCAGAATCACGACCGGATTTACACCCGACTTTATTCCCGGAGATTCTGACCTAATTAAATCATTTCCGCCATCTATGCTTCACCCGATGGGAACTGATGAAGCCGGACGCGACCTGCTGGCTAGAGTTTTGCAGGGCGGACGGATTTCACTGATGGTCGGGATAATTTCAACGATTGTTTCGCTGCTCGTCGGTGTTTCCTACGGTGCGGTTGCGGGATATATGGGCGGAAAGATCGATAACGCGATGATGCGTTTCGTGGATATTCTGTATGCGATTCCGTATATTTTAATCGTCATCGTTTTAATGGCGGCATTCGGCGGCGAAAATACGCCGGGTTGGATCGAGTCAATATCAAATATATTCGGCGGCGGTGCGGGACTCAATCAGATATTTCTGCTTTTCTTTGCACTGGGTTTAGTTTCGTGGCTGACAATGGCTCGCGTTGTTCGCGGGCAGATTTTGTCGCTTAAAAATCAGGAATTCGTGCTGGCGGCAAAAGCTACGGGCGTTTCGACTCCGAGCATCATTTTCAAACATCTCGTGCCGAACGCACTCGGTCCCGTGATTGTTTACGCGACTCTGACAATTCCATCCGTAATGCTGACCGAAGCGTTTCTGTCGTTTTTGGGAATCGGCGTGCAAGCCCCGTATGCTTCGTGGGGAAGTTTGTGTGCCGACGGAATCAAAAATATCGGGATTTTCCCGTGGCAGCTTATTTTTCCGGGCGTAACGATGGCGTTGACATTGTTTTCATTGAACTTCTTGGGCGACGGCATCCGTGATGCACTCGATCCGCAAACCAGAAAATTCTAAATAGACGAAAAAACTAAATAGAACGATGAAAAGAATAAATTTAATTTTCATAATCTTGCTTCTGGCAGGATTGTCTTCAAACGCAGCGGCACAAAAAGGTTACAAAGTTGCAAAAGCAGGTGTCGGAGTTGACGGTTTGAAAGTCGGCAAATCAACCCGTGCCGATGTCATCGCAAAATACGGCAGAAATTTTACGACGAAAGAATATGGTGAGTATTCGGTTCAGATGATTTACCGTAACGGAATGTCTTTTTACTACTGTCAGGAGGACAAGCAACAGGAAATCTTCGTCATCGAGATGCGTTCACCGGCAAAGGCTAAAACCGCTAAAGGCATCGTTTTGGGCAAAAGTCCGGTGAGTGATCTGCGAAAAAAATACGGTAAGCCGAAAAAAGGTCTGCGTTTCAAGGGAATTGAGTTTTATTACGAAACATATCGCGGTAAAAAAGTCGTATCGGTAATAGATATTGTCGAAAACAGCGGAATGCGGGAATGCGTGGAATAATGCGATTTGCGATTTTCAATTTTCAATTTTCGATTGCTTCGTATTTCACAAAGTTATATTTAGTGTGTGTAATAATTTATTAAACAATATGTCAACAACATTAGCTGCATCCGAATTACGAGAGTTATTAAATGATGTTACGCCTGAAACTTCAAAAGTTTTTTATGGAGTAGAGTGGGAAGATTACGTCGAATTTACGAAAGAAACATTAAATAGAACCGACTTGGAACTTACTTATAATCGAGGTGTTTTGAGAATAAATATGGGAATTGGATTAAAACACGAGAATTTGTCCAGATTTTTGCACAATATAATTACCTTAATTGCTTTGCATCTGAAATTAAACATAATTCCGGCAGGTTCTACGTCTTTAGTTTCAAACAGGGTTCGCAAGGGTTCTGATCCTGATGAATCATATTACATCGAAAATGCAGAAATTGTCGGTTTGAGAAATAGACTTTTTGATGACGAAAAAGATATTCCGCCCGATTTGGTTGTCGAAATTGATCAAAGTCATAAATCGGACGAAAAATTTGAAATATATGCGGCGTTTGGAATAAAGGAATTCTGGTTGTATGACGAAGAATTTCTTCACATATTTTTGCTTAACAAAACGGGCGAATATCTGGAAGCGAAAAACAGTTTGGCGTTTCCTGTTTTGTCTTCGCAGTTTTTAACGGAGTTGTTAAGCCGCAGTCAAAAAGAAGAGCAATTCAAAGTTTTGCAGGATTTTCAGAATTGGTTAATTGAGCAGAAAAACAAAAAATAAATGAGCGAAACTAACGGAACAATTTTATCGGTCAATGACCTGAAAACGTATTTCCAGACGGAAGACGGCATCGTTAAAGCGGTGGACGGAATTACGTTTCAACTTAAAAAAGGCGAAACGCTTGGAATCGTCGGCGAATCGGGCAGCGGGAAATCGGTCACGAATCTTTCCGTGATGCGTCTGATTCCCGAACCGCCGGGGAAAATCGTCAACGGCGATATAATTTTCGACGGGCAGGACATCCGTAATCTTTCGATTGAAGAAATGCGGAAAATTCGCGGCAAGCGGATGGCAATGATCTTTCAAGACCCGATGACTTCGCTCAATCCGTTTTTGAAGATTTCGACGCAGTTGATGGAAGTAACGCAACTTCATCTCGGACATAATAAAGAACAAGCATATAAACACGCGGTTGAGATGCTCCGAACGGTCGGAATTCCCGCACCGGAAAAGCGGATTGACAACTATCCGCACGAATTTTCCGGCGGAATGCGGCAGCGTGTGATGATCGCAATGGCACTTAGTTGCGAACCGGAATTATTGATCGCCGACGAACCGACGACGGCTTTAGACGTGACGATTCAAGCTCAAATCCTTGAACTTATCAAAGATTTACGCAAGGATTTAGGAACGAGTGTGATCTTAATTACCCACGATTTAGGAGTTGTCGCTGGAATGGCGGACAAAATTATCGTGATGTATGCGGGCAAAGTTTTTGAATCCGCACCGACCAGAGAATTATTCAAACATACAGCGAATCCATACACCAAAGGTTTATTAAAATCTGTCCCCGATCCGGCACACGAAGCCGGAACAGACCTTTATCAAATTCCCGGTTTGCCGCCGGATGTAGCTAATTTACCGCCGGGTTGTCCGTTCGCCGAGAGATGCGAAAGAACGCAGGAAATCTGCGAACGAGAATTTCCACCGTTCGTACAGATCAACGAAAATCATCATTCACTTTGTCATTTTGCTAAAGAAGTTTACGCTGAATCAATGGGGGTTGGAGTATAAAATTTATGTTGACAAGTAACGGAAACAATTTGATTTCTTTGGAAGATTTGAAAGTCTATTTTGATCTCGGCGGCGGCGGATTATTGGATCGAATTACGGGTGGAAGCAGTGAACGCCGCGTTGTGAAAGCGGTTGACGGAGTATCATTCGATATCAAAGAAGGCGAAACTTTAGGGCTTGTCGGAGAATCGGGCTGCGGAAAATCTACGCTCGGAAAAGCTTTGTTAAGACTAACACCAATCACGGGCGGGAAGGCTTTTTACAAAGGCAAGGACATCGCCAATATGAGCGATTCGGAAATGCGTGAACAACGGAAGAATCTGCAAATGATCTTTCAAGACCCGTATGCTTCGCTTAATCCGCGGATGACGGTCGGAAATATTATCGGCGAACCGATTCGGACATTCGGTTTAGCGGATGGCAAGTCGGTTGAAAATATCGTTAAGGATTTGATGGAAACGGTTGGTTTGAGCCGACGTTTTATCAAACGTTATCCGCACGAATTTTCCGGCGGTCAGCGGCAACGCATCGGAATTGCGAGAGCATTGGCGGTTGACCCCGATTTTATCGTGGCGGACGAACCGATTTCCGCATTGGATGTTTCAATTCAAGCTCAAATTATGAACTTGATGGACGAGTTGCAAAAAGAGAAAAATTTGACATATCTGTTCATTTCACACGATTTGCGGGCAATTCGCCACGTTGCCGACAGAGTTGCGGTGATGTATCTCGGCGAAATCGTCGAATTAGCCGAAGGAGCGGATATGTATAAAGAACCGCTTCATCCATACTCGAAAGCACTTATTTCCGCCGTTCCCGTTCCCGACCCGGAAGTCGAAGCAAAACGCGAGCGGATAATTTTGACGGGCGATGTTCCGTCGCCGATCAATCCGCCGTCAGGGTGTCATTTTCATACGCGATGTCCATACAAAATTGACGATTGCAGCAAGATCGAACCGAAGTTACTTGAGATCAAACCGAATCATTTTGCCGCCTGCATTAGAATCAGTCCGGAAAAACCGTATATTGAACAAAATGCCGAACCGCACGCGGTTATTTAGAGACAAAACATAACATTATAAATATCTACATTGAAACGCGGGCGACTCGTCGGCGTTTCGTTTTGTGTCTTTTTTAGAATCAACCTTCAACTGTTTCCGCAACGAATAATTCTTCGAGTGATTGTTTAGTCGGTTGAACGGATACCAGATTGCCGTCCGTATTTTTTAGTTCACGCAAAACTTTTTCGATGTCGTTTTCATCCGGCACGTAAATATTGGCACCGTTCGGTTTAGCGGAAATTTCCAATCCCGCGATGTCTTTTATTCTCGATTGCAAAATCTCCGCTGTAACTCCTTTGACGTTTATTTCAAAAGTTTGAACTTCGCCGCTGTTCGTCAGAAGTTCGCTTAGATTGCCTTCCGCCACCAATTTACCGTTTCGCAAAATTGCGACATTGTCGCATAAGGCTTCGATGTCGGATAAAATATGCGACGACATAAAAACGGTCGTGCCGTTTTCACGAAGTTCGGCGATCAGTTCGCGGATTTGCCGCCGACCGATTGGATCGAGTCCGCTCATCGGTTCATCCAGAAAAACGATTTCGGGATCATTGATCAAGCTTTGTGCCAGTCCGACGCGTTGCAGCATTCCCTTGGAAAATTTGCGTAACTGTTTGTTCCAATCCTTTTCGTCCAAACCGACTTTTGTTAATAATTCCTCAGTCTTAGCCTTGCGATGTGTTTCATCTAATCCGAAAAGTTCACCGAAATAGTTCATCAATTCGGGTGCTTTCAAATAATCGTAAAAATACGGATTTTCGGGACAATAACCGATCTTCGCGTGCATTTTCGTGCTGGAAATATCTTCGCCTAAAATTTTCGCCGAACCTTCCGAAGGGAAAATCAAAGCCATCAAAAGTTTGATCGTCGTCGTTTTCCCCGCGCCGTTGCCGCCGAGAAAACCGAAAATCTGTCCGCC